>DBFRVO010000012.1:0-76073 GCA_048503295.1 Collinsella aerofaciens
CTACATCTCGGTGCTGCGCGGCACGCCGCTCATGCTGCAGCTCATGGCCATCATGTTCGGCCCGTACTACCTGCTGGGTCTGAACATGGGGTCGGACTGGAAGTTCTCCGCCTGCGCCATCGGCTTCATCCTCAACTATGCTGCCTACTTCGCCGAGATCTACCGCTCGGGTATCCAGTCCATCCCGCGCGGCCAGTACGAGGCCGCCGAGGTGCTCGGCTACACGCGCACGCAGACCTTCATGAAGATTATCCTGCCGCAGGTGTTCAAGCGCATTCTTCCCGCCATGGGCAACGAGGTCATCACGCTGGTCAAGGACACGTCGTTGGCGTTCGTGCTCGGCATCATGGAGATGTTCACGCAGGCCAAGGCCATCGCCGCCGCGCAAACCAGCATGATGCCCTACGTCATCGCCGGCCTGATCTACTGGGTGTTCAACTTCGTGGTGGTCATGGTGCTCAACCGCGTCGAGAAAAGGATGAACTACTATCATGACTAACCCCCTCGTTTCCCTTTCGCACGCACGCAAAAGCTTCGGTAAAACCGAGGTGCTCAAAGATATCTCCCTGTCGGTGGAGCAGGGTCAGGTCGTTGCCATCATCGGCCCTTCCGGCGGCGGCAAGTCCACGCTTCTGCGTTGCATGACGCTGCTGGAAACCCTTGACGGCGGCAGCCTGTCCTACGGCGATCTTGCCGTGGCTACCGATGGCGGCTCCGGTTCCGTGTACGGCGGCAAGTCCGTGCTCTCGCAGGCGAAAACGCGCTTCGGCCTGGTGTTCCAGAACTTCAACCTGTTCCCGCACTACACGGTGCTGAAGAACATCACCGACGCGCCGCTGTCCGTGCAGAAGCGCCCCAAGGACCAGGTCATGGCCCAGGCGCACGAGCTTCTGGTGAAAATGGGCCTGGAGGGCAAGGAGAACATGGTTCCTTGCGAGCTCTCCGGCGGCCAGCAGCAGCGCGTGGCCATCGCGCGCGCCCTGGCCCTGAACCCCGACGTGCTGTTCTTCGACGAGCCCACCAGCGCCCTTGACCCCGAGCTCACCAAAGGCGTGCTCAAGGTCATCCGCGACCTTGCCGACGAGCATATGACCATGGTCATCGTCACGCACGAGATGAGCTTCGCCCGCGACGTCGCCGACCACATCATCTTCATGGACGGCGGCTACATCGTGGAGGAGGGCCCTGCCGAGCAGGTGATCAACAACCCGCAGCAGGAGCGCACGAAGCTGTTCTTGGCGAACTACGGGGATTAACGAAACGGTTTGCGGCGCGCAATGCGCTGCGGGGGAAAGCGCCCGGGCATCCGGGCGCTTTTGCATGGGAAAGGCGGAAGCTTGGAAAAGAAGGATCCTCAGGCGTCGTTGGCCTCGGGTGACGGCACGGTGACGTTCTATATCACGCGGCACGGGCAGACCGTCTACAACGTCGCAAGCCGCGTGCAGGGCTGGTGCGACTCGCAGCTCACCGACGAGGGCATCCGCGTGGCTCGCTT
This sequence comes from Collinsella aerofaciens, assembly GCA_048503295.1. Classification (GTDB taxonomy): domain Bacteria; phylum Actinomycetota; class Coriobacteriia; order Coriobacteriales; family Coriobacteriaceae; genus Collinsella; species Collinsella aerofaciens_CI. The sequence continues at coordinate 1,496 of DBFRVO010000012.1, forward strand.
GCTGGGCCGCGGCCTGGCGGAGGTCCCGTTCGCGCAGGCCTACTGCAGCGATGCCGGTCGTGCCGTGCAAACGCTCAATGCGGTGCTCGCCGCCAGGGCCAAGGAGAACCCGCAGGCCGAACTGCCGTTCATTCACGTTCCCGACCCGCGCCTTCGCGAATGGTGCTATGGCAACCTTGAAGCGGGGCCGGGGGCCGAGCTGCACGCGGCGCTCATCCGCGGCTTCGGCGATGATCTGCCCTTCGATGAGTTGAACCGGCGCCTGCCTCAGGTGGCCGAGGTGCTGGCCGACCAGGACGACACCGGGCGCGCGGAGCGCTTCGACCAGGTGAAGGCGCGCCTGGAAAGCTTCTTCAGCGAAGCGGGCAAGCAAGCGCTTGCCGCGGGCGGCGGCAACGTGCTGGTGGTCACGCATTCGTTCGTGGTGCGATCGGTCATGTACCTGCTGGATCCTTCGCGTGTGAACGACCCGCTCAAGATCAAGAACGCCAGCGTCACCCAGGTGACGTACGACGGCGAAACCTTCACGCTAGGGGAGACGGCGTCTACCCGCTGGCTGGGCGAGATGCCGTCGGAAGCCAACGCCATCCCCTTCGGGTTCCGCATGTAGAGGGATTGCAGAAAGCCTGCGCTCCTTTACGCGTTTAGCGCATTGGCGGGGCGGCAAGCTAGCTTCGCCCTCCACAGGATTCGCATGTGAAAGGCCCGGACACATAACGCTACGTCCCCAAGTGTCTGGGAACGCAAAAGGGCCCGGGGATGTGTCCCCGGGCCTTTCTCATGGCGTATGAGCCGCGTTGCCGTTTACTGGTGGTACTTCGTCAGCGTCGGCGTGGTTGCCAGCTGCAGGTCGCCCTCGACGCCTGCCGGCAGGGTGACCGTGTAGCTGTAGGTCACGGTGGACTCCACAGGCAGCGGGTTGTTCGGCTTGGGCAGCACCGAGAAATCGCCCACCTGGCAGGTGAAGGTGACATCAAGACCCTGATAGGTTGCCTTGCCGAGCGTGGCGCCGTTCGATGCCGTCACGTCGGAGATCGTGCCGCCTGCAGGAGCGTAGAAGTAGATGAACGGGTCGGCGTCGCCCAGGCTCTTGTCGTTGTCCGAGACGATGTAGCCGCCGCCTTGCTTCGCTTCCTGCGCGGTCATGAAGTTCGTCAGCGTGGTGGTCACGTGATAGGTGCGGGATCCGTCGTTGCCCGTGACGGGGCTGGAGACCTGGGTGTCCATGCCCAGCCACCAGCCAAGCTTGCTGCCGGCCCAGAAGTTGACGAACACGCCAAGGGTGGGCTCCTGCTGCGATGCGGCGGTCATGGAACCCGAATAGCCCATATCCTCGATGTAGCTCTGCTCGGTGGCGTCGGCAAGCCAGATCATGACGCGGCGATCCTCAAGGCCGCCCATCATAGTGGAGACCAGCTTCATGAGCGAGGACGCGTTCATGTTCTCCAAAGCCGAATCGAACGCATATTCCGCGGCCTCGGCGAACAGGGCGTCGCACAGGTCGTTGCCTTCGGACATGTTCGAGCCGCTGGACAGGTACTTCCAGTACAGGTCGTGCTGCAGCACCTTCGTGGCGTTCGTGCCATCGATGGTGGTGCCGTCGGACAGCGTGAAGCTATCGCCCGTGGCGGCCAGCAGGTCCTGAACCATGGTGGGGGTGATGGAGATGACGCCGTCGACGGACTGCTCGGTCTTCTCCTGATAGGCGGCCGCCCAAATGCCGGCGACGCGTGGGTAGTCGGGGTTGAAGCTGTTATCCCAGGAATACTGCGTGTACCAGGGGTAGAACAGCGCGTTCTCCTCGTCGGTGATGGCGCACTGCGCGGGCGTCTCCTCGGCCATCATGTCGTAGACCTTGGTGAAATCGCCCAGCTCGATGGCGCCGTTGTCGATGGAGACGGTGCCCATGGAGCCGGGGAAGCCGCCCGAGGCGCGGATCTCGGCGGTGTTCTGCGCGGCCAGCAGGTACGTGCGGTTGCCGTTCGCGCCGAGCATGGAGCCGATGATGGGCGCGAAGGTGTTCGCCTCCTGGAAGACGTCGTTGATGCCGGTGATCTTCTCCTGGGCGGGCTCCACCAGCTTCTGCAGCTTCTCGATATGGAAGGCGGGAAGCGAGGACAGCTCGTCGGTGCAGCGCTGCATGGCCGGGGCGCCGTTTTGGATGGCGCCGAGCAGCGTGGTGATGGCGGCGATGTTCAGCTTGCCGTCGGCATCGATGCAGGCTGACGGCGGCGTGGTGGACAGGCTGCTGGTCAGCGGCACGATGGCGTTGTCGGATGCGTCGGCCAGGGCGGATGCGATGGTCTGCACTCCCTTCACGTCGCTGCCTACGACGGGCAGCATGGCGGCCACGTCCCAAACGGGGGAGGAGAGCTCCTCGTTCATGGCCTGTGCCGAGGACTGCAGGTTGGAGGCGTTCTTCGCCGCCGTTGCGAAGTCCTGCCCGGCGATGGCGGTCTGAATGCCGTTGACGTTGGAAAGCGCGGTCTCGGCCTGGGCTTTCACGTCCTTTGCGGACAGCGCCAGCGCCGCGCCATAGCCGCACGCGCCCACCAGCAGGCACGCGATGACGACGATGCAGACGATCAGCTTGGTGTGCTTCTTGCGGCGCTTCTTCTTCACGCGGATCATGCCGTCGTGCTCGTGGTTGGTCGGGATCGGCTGGAAGTTGAAATCCTGCCTTCCGTATGGGTTGCCGTACCCGTTTTGCGGCGGTTGCTGCCCAGGTTGCTGGGCGTAGCGCGGCTGCTGATACGGGGGGCGCTGATATGCTTGCTGGCCGTATGGCTGTTGCGGGCGCGCCGGTGCTTGCCGGCCCATGTTGGCGGGACGGTTGGCCTGTTGCCCATATGCCTGGTCCGGGCGCGAATGCTTTCCGTTGTTCTGCATAACACTCCTGACTTGCCTGTAACTACAAGGGGAAAGTGTATCACGCACGGTGTCGGCGGGGGACATTTGCACGCGAAGCCCAGATGACGGACGAGCCGGGACGCCTTGCGGCGATCCGGTTCGTCACCAACGATGGCTTTTGCGCTATATGCGAGCGTTCGCCAAGCATGCGGGTTTCGGACGTATAACGCTACGTCCCCAAGTGTCAGACGGGGAACGATTAGCGAACGCAAAAAGCTTGGGAATAGGCCCCCCGGGCCTTTTGCGCGCTATGTGTTTCCTGCTTATCAGTGGTTCTCGATGAGGTGCGGGATGACGCGGTGCCACGCCGTTCCGGTCTCCTGATCGTAGATGACGTCGTTGGCCATCTCGTCGATGTAGAAGGAGATGTATACCCCGCTCGAGTCCCTTGTCCGGCAGGAACACCTTCCCTGGTTCAGCATCATGTCGACGACGCCGTTGCAGAATTCGAACTTCACGGGCGCGGAAGGCTGGGGCCTGCCAAGGGAGCGCGAGTCGATGAGCGAGTAATAGTCGTAGGTTACCAGGTCTCCCTTTGCGAGGAAATCGATATAGCGGGGCTCCTGGGCGTTCTGGTCGGGGCTCCAAAGGCCCACGATCATGTCGTTCGTCAGGGTGGTCTCGGGCATGGGCGCCGTCTGCCCGCTGCTGGAAGCGCTCGAACCGCTGTTGGCGGAGCTGCCGCCGGTGGATTCGCTCGGCTTGCTCTCGGTTGCGGGCAAGCCGCTGTTGGCGGAGCTGCCGCCGTTCGATCCGCTCGACTCGGATTCGGTTTCCTTGCCCGTGCTCGAGCTGTTCGAGCTGCTCGTTGAGCCGGAACTCGAGCTGCTTGCAGCGGGTTTGTCCTGGGTTTTGCCCGTGCTCGTCGACGCCGCCTGCACCTTGAGGTCTCCCGCCTCGGTTCCGCCGAACAGCTTCACCTTGACGTTGCGCTGCGATTCGATAAAGCTCGCATCTGCGCCCACGCGCTCAAGATATTCAGCGGAATCGTTCCCGATGGTTTTCTTCGCCGTGCTCAGGCTTTTCGACAGCGTGGGGTAGTTGCCGTTCTCATCGGGGGTTAAAAACGCGGTCAGCACGCCTTGGAGCATGGCGACGTTGTAGACGTGCGAGATCGACCCGGTATTGCCGAACACGGCCGTTGCGCCGTTGTCCAGGAACGCGTCGGCCAGCTGGCTGTCCTCGCCCGTGCTGCAGGCGCACAGGTACACGACCGACCCGCCCATGCCGCGCACGTAGCGCTTGACGAAGCCGGGTGTGATCGCAAGGTGGCTGTCGGGGTCCCCGGCCACGTTGACGATCGTGGCGCGGTCGTTCTTGATCTCGATGAGCTGGGCTTTGTCGCTTAGGTCGGAATCGATGCCGGTGTCAAGGACGCTGCCGGTTTTGCGGTTGTACCCGCCGTGGCCGGCCCAGATGAGCAGCTGTTGTTTGCCACCGAGCTCTTTAAGCCCGGCTAGCGTGATGTTGCTCGGGGTCTTCGCCGTGGAGGCTGACCATTTCGAGGAGGTCGCGGAAAACGCGCTGGTAACGGTGCTGATCGCCGCGAGCGAATCGGCTCTTCCCGTGGTCTCCACCGAGCAGACGGTGGCTTCGGAATCGGTGCTCAGGGCATCGGTTCCCTCGGGCGCGGCTATATAGAGGTATGACAGGCCGTTCTCGAACTTGAAGTACACGCTGTTGTCGTCGGCGGTGTAAGAGGACACGACTCCTTGCGCCTCAAGCTCCTTCGCGTAGGACTTTTGCGCCGCTATGGCGTTTTTGACATCTTCCTCGGTTTGGAATCCTCCCGACGCGTATGTGGCGGCGTTCTGGTCGATTTGATCGAGGGTCTCCTCGAACTCGGCGATCTCGGCTTTGGAAAGCTCGGGGGCGGTGAATTCCTCCCAGATATCTAAGGCGAAGTTCGTTCCCGTGAGGAAGTATTGCACCGCAAGGATGACGATCGCGGCGATGACGATGAACGCCACGGTATTATCGCCGCTGCTTTTCTTGGAACCGTTCGATGAGCTTTGCGAGGGCTTGTCGGGCGTTGCCATAGCTTCTCCTTGGCGTTCGTCTACATGATGGAGCGTCGCTTCATATCATACGAGATGAACGCGCTGTTTTGGAGAGCTTTGTGCGCGTTGGCGAACTTTCAATCCTGGGCGGCGATGGGTTGCCCGGTGGCGTGGGCCCTGGGTTTGGTGCCGGTGCTTGCTCGGTCCGTTCGTCGTGGGCGGGGCGGGCTTAAGACCGAGCGGTCGGCGCTTGCCCGGCCCGTCGATTTCGCTTTACGCACGCTTGCAAGTCGCAGAACGAAAAACGCCCCGGAAAATGGTTCCGGGGCGTTGGTTTCGCGCTGGCGGTCGTCGCCGGCGCCTATGGCTTGAGGCGGCTCAGCGACCGCTTTCGCTCTTATCGCGCAACTGGGCGCGTGTTGTTACTTGGAGAAGCGGCTGTAGTCGTAACCGCCCTCGCCGCCGCGCTTCTTGTTGTTGGCCTTGTGCGGGGCGCCGTTCTGGGCCTTGCGCTCCTTCTTGTGCAGGCGAGCCTGGGCGTTCTTAGCGTTGCGGCGGGAGCGGAACTCCTCGTCGGAGAGCCACTCGCCGTTGCGGCCGGCGCCGCCCTTGCCGCGATAGCCGCCCTTGTTGCCGCCGCGATCGTTGCGGTTGTCGCGGTCGAAGCGGCCGCCACGGTCGTTGCGGTCCTTGCGGTCGAAGCGGCCCTTGCCGCCGCGGCCGCCGCGCTCGCCGCGGGTGACCAGCGTATCGTCCTCGCGACGGCGACGGCCCTCGCCGGCGTTGGGCCTGCGGCCCTCGCGCTCGGCGCGCTCGGCGTGCTTCTCGCCGGTGCGACGGGCGCCTGCCGGCTTGTTACCGCCGCGGCGCGTGCCGCCCTTGCGCTCGCCGCGCTTGGGCTTCTCCAGCACGGACGGGTCGGTCTCGTAGCCCTCGATGGTGGTGAAGGGGATGTCCTTGCCGATGAGCTTTTCGATCTCCTTGAGCGTTTTCATGGTCTCGCGCGTGACGAAGGAGATGGCGAAGCCCTCCTCGCCGGCGCGGCCCGTGCGGCCGATGCGGTGCACGTAGTCCTCGGCCATGTCGGGCAGGTCGAAGTTGATGACGTAGTTCACATCGGGCACGTCGATGCCGCGCGCCAGCACGTCGGTGGCCACCAGGATGTCGGTCTTGCCGCGGCGGAAATTGTCAAGGGCGCGACGGCGGCGGCCCTGGGTCTTGTCGGAGTGGATGGACTCGGCGTGGAAGCCGGCGGCCTCAAGCGCCTCGGCGCACTCCTCGGTACGGTTCTTGGTGCGGGCGAACACGATGACGCGCTCGTGGCCCTTGTCGTTGAGCACCGCCTCCAGGAGTTCCTGCTTCTTGCGGTTGGCGATGGGCATGATGTACTGGGCAACAGTGGCAGCGGTCTCGCCGTTGCGTGCGATCTCGACGATGGCCGGGTCCTTCAGCAGGTTGCCCAGGTTCTTCTGGATGGAGCTGTCGATGGTCGCGGAGAACAGCAGCGTCTGGCGCTCGGCCGGCGTGTGCTCCACGATCTTGGTGACGTCGGGCAGGAAGCCCATGTCAAGCATGCGGTCGGCCTCGTCGAGCACGAGCACCTTCGTCTCGGACAGGTCCACCACGCCGCGGTCCATCAAGTCGTTCAGGCGGCCGGGCGTGGCGATGAGCACGTCGGTGCCGCCGCGCAGCTCGCGGATCTGCGGGCCGTAGGGCGTGCCGCCGTACACGGTGGTCACAAAGTGGCCGGTTTTGCGGGAGATCTGCATGCACGTGCGGCTGATCTGCTGAGCCAGCTCGCGCGTGGGGCTGACGACGCACACGCGCGGGGCGCGGCCGCGGCCCTTCATGCGCTCGAGCGTGGACAGCGTGGGCAGCAGGAACGCTGCGGTCTTGCCGGTGCCGGTGGAAGCGGCGGCGATGACGTCGCGGCCTTCCAGGATGTAGGGGATGGACTGCTCCTGAACGGGCGTGGGGGAGTCGTAGCCCATGCGCTCGACGGCGGCGAGGGCGGCCTCGGACAGGCCCAGTTCTGCAAATGCGGTCATGAAAGATCCGTTCTCTTCGCGGAAGCAGCGCGCAGCAAACCAAGGCGTCCGGAAACGGGCGGCATCGGTTTCAGTCAAGCGCTTGCAACCTATGTACCAATTCATCGCACCCGCCCCAGGCGGCGTGCTTGCGCTTGACGCGAGCCGCTTTCTACATGCCTTGCGCGGTGCGTGGAAGAGCGCGCGAAAAGAAGATTAGAAAGAATTTCGTGAGAAGCAACCCGCTTATTATGATGGTGTTTTCACAAAAGGGAAGCGCTTGAGCCCGAAAAGACCGCGATTGTGCACGAATCTCCATGGCTTTCGGCCTTTTCTGCTGAACTGGAGCATCTTTGTACCCGCCCCTCCATTGCGGGGTATAATGGTAAGGCTATTGTCCCAAGACTTGAGAGGTTTATTCATGACATTGCTCGAGCTGCTTCAGCTTATGCGCAAGCATCTGAAGCTCATGATCGTCCTGCCTATCGTGTGCGCGCTTGCGACCGCCGTGGTCTGCTTCGTCGCGCTGCCCAACACGTATACCGCTTCCACCAGCATGTACGTGCTTGCGAAGCAGTCTTCGGCGAACTCCGACAATGCTGCGAACTACTCCAACCTCAACGCTAGCCAGATGATGGCTAACGACGTGTCCACGCTGCTCAAGAGCGACCGCATCGAGGCCGACACCGCAAAGGACCTGCACCTCGAGTCTCTGAAGGGGTACTCCACCAAGGTCACTAGCGAAACCACTTCTCGCGTCATCACTCTGTCCGTCACCGGCACCGACCCTGATATCGCCGCCACCATCGCCAACGACATGGCAAGTAACGTCTCCAAGGTCGCGCAGCAGGTCATGGACGTCCAGTCGGTCAACGTTATCGATCAGGCCACGGCTCCCACGGCGCCCTCCGGCCCCAATCGCCCCATGTACATCGCCGTCGCGCTGCTCGCCGGCTTGTTCGTCGCCATCGCCATCGTCGTGGTGTCCGATATGCTCAACACGAAGGTGCGCAACGCCGACGAGATCGAAGACCTGCTGGGCCTGCCCGTCATCGGCCGCATGCCTGCTCTCAAGGGAGGTAAATAAGCTATGGCTCGCAAACCTAAAGGCGGCGACGATATGGAGATGCAGAACGCCGCGAAGACCCTGATGGCCAATATCCGCTTCATGAGCGTCGATAACCCCATCCGTTCCCTGGTGTTCACTAGCTCCATCCCCAACGAAGGCAAGTCCACGGTCACGTGCAACGTCGCCCGCGCCATCGCGTCCTCGGGCATGCGCGTGTGCCTGGTCGAGTGCGACATGCGCAACCGCACGCTGGCCGGCATGCTCGGCGTGCGCTCCACGGGCGGTCTGTACTCGGTGCTCTCCGATACCATGCCCATCCAGCAGGCCATCGTCTCCACCAACACCGAGAACATGTTCCTGCTCGATGCCGAGCCGCACATCCCCAATCCCGCCGACATCCTTGCCTCCAAGCGCTTCGCCGCACTGGCGCATAAGCTTGAGCAGATGTTCGATTACGTCATCTTCGACACGCCGCCTGTCGGCATGTTCGTCGATGCCGCCGTGGTCTCCACCATCGTCGACGCCGCCGTGCTGGTGGTGCGCGAGAACTTCACGAAGCGCCAGGCCGTGCTGCAGGCCTACGACCAGTTGAAGAAGGCCGGCGGCAACGTGGTGGGCGTCGTCATGAACTACTGCAACGTTGAGAAGTCCGAGTACTACTACGCTTACTACAACCAGCAGGGCAAGCGCGAGAAGGGCTCCTCTTCCGCGGTGAAGGTCGATTCCCGCAACCTCGGTCCCAACGTCCCGCGCGGCGGCGGTAAGCATGGCGGTGCCGCGAACCCCGCTAACTACGGACGTCAGAACAACGGTGCTCGCAGAGGGTAGTCGACGTGCTTGACCTGCATTGCCATATCCTTCCCGGCGTTGACGACGGGGCAAGCTGCCTCGGCGAGAGCGTGCGCATGATCCATGCCGCGTACAAGGCCGGCATCACCGAGATCGTGTGCACGCCGCATTGCCGCGACCCGTACTTCGATTTCGATGCCATGTGGGATGCGTTCAACCAGCTGGCGCCGCGCTCGCCCATCCCCATGCGCATGGGCTTCGAGGTGAACATCCGCAAGCTCCGCGAACTGGGCATGGATTGGGCGCCGTACCTGTGCTTCCAGGATTCCAAGACGCTGCTGCTCGAGCTTTCCACGCATGCGACCAAGCGCGATTTCGAGGAGTATGAACGCGAAATCTACGAGCTGCAGGGTATGGGGCTCGACGTGATCATCGCCCATCCCGAGCGCTACAAGGCTATCCAGGAGGACACCTCCATCGCGGAGCGCCTGGTCAGCTGTGGGTGCGTGCTGCAGGCTTCGTCCGACTTCATTCGCGGTGGGCGTATGGGCAAGGAGCGCAAACCCGCCCAGCGTTTGTTCGAAGCCGGTTTGTACACCTACATCGCCAGCGATGCCCACTGCGTCGAACACTACGAGGCGTTTTCCGAAGCAGTGTACAAATTCGGGCATATGTTGCGAACGGAATAGCCGACGAAGGAATAGAATATTACACAGGTTTTTCGGCCTGCCCTCCCAATGGAGGGCAGGCTTTTTTTCGACAGGGGGATGAGCATGCGCACCATTACGTTGGGGTCTACCGGTATCGTCACGCCGCAGAATGCGTTTGGGGCGCTGCCGATTCAGCGCGTTTCCGAGCAGGATGCCGTCGCGTTGCTTCGCCGTGCGTGCGAGGGCGGCATGACCTTCTTCGACACAGCGCGCGCGTACTCCAACAGCGAGGAGCGCGTCGGCCTTGCGTTCGAGGGCATGCGCGATAAGGTTGCCATCGCCACTAAAACCCAGGCGCGTACTCCCGAGGCGTTTTGGGAGGATTTGGAAACGTCGCTGCGGCTTTTGCGCACCGACCATGTCGATCTGTACCAGTTCCACTGCGTCGATCAGTGCTACAAGCCCGGCGACGGCACCGGCATGTACGAGTGCATGCTCAAGGCGAAGGAGCAGGGCAAAATCGCCCATATCGGCGTGACCGCGCACAAGCTCGAGGTCGCCTTCGAGTGCGTTGAAAGCGGCCTGTACGAAACGCTGCAGTACCCGCTCAGCTATCTGGCTTCGGACCGCGAGCTGGAGCTTGTCGCCCTGTGCGAGCAGCGCAACGTCGGTTTCATCGCCATGAAAGGCCTGGCAGGCGGCCTGCTCAACAACGCTCGCGCCTGCATGGCGTTCATGACGCAGTTCCCGGGCGTGCTGCCCATCTGGGGCGTGCAGCGCGAGGAGGAGCTTGACGAATGGCTTGCGTTCATGGCCGACACGCCGCAGCTTGATGACGAGATGCGCGCGTTCATCGCCTCTGAGCGCGTCGAGCTTGCCGGCGATTTCTGCCGCGGTTGCGGCTACTGCATGCCGTGCCCGCAGGACATCGTCATCAACCAGTGCGCCCGCATGTCGCTCATGATCCGTCGCGCGCCTTCGAGGGGGTGGCTCGGTGAAGAGTGGCAGCAGCGCATGAACGCCATCGAGGATTGCACCGAGTGCTACGCCTGCACCGCCCGCTGCCCCTACGAGCTGGACGTCCCCCAGCTTTTACAGAAGAATCTGGCCGACTACCGCGCCGTTCTGGCGGGAACGGTGAACGTCAAGGGTGCGGGCGAGGAATAAATCCGGAGCCACCCTATGCTCGACGTCGCGTTTGATGCATCCCCTGGGGCGATTCGAGTCGAGATGATGCGAGGACGCTGATGCTATTGCGGGGACGTCTCCTTCTGCGTTGCCATATTTTCAGGCTCTTAGGAACGCGGCGGCGAGAACTTCGAGGCGGTTGCTTCAGAACGAGCTCGTTGCGGCATGTCATCCCTGGTAATTTGGCTTCTGATGTGGTTTCATAATCGCTAGAAAGCGAAGCGGGCGCGCCCCTTTGGCGCGCCCGCTTTCACGTTCGGCGGGGCGAAATGAGGGCGTCTGCGCCGGACGGGGGAATAAGGTGGCGATCGGCGCTGCGTCGGCGTTGCGGGCATGCGGTCGGGCGAAAGGCCGCATGCGCGTGGCAGGCGCTCGCGTCATGGGTGCTTCGCGGGGTGCGAGGTCGAGGTCTCGCACGCTCCGGGGTTCATCTCGGCGCGCAAGGCCGAGGGTGTCGGGCTCCCGCGGAGCGGCCTGCCGATGTGCGCGCCCCTGACGCGCGCATCGTTGGCGGCTGCGCAGCCCGCTTTCGCCACCGGCGGCTGAAAAGGGGTTCACATGGAAGCTTGGCTGCAGGGGATCTTCGCCGACACGCCGGTGCTCACGGTGCCGTGGAGCATCGACTATTTCAGCGTCATCGCCGGCGTGCTCACCGGCGCGCTGTTCGCGTGCGACCGGAAGCTCGATATCATCGGCACGGTGGTGTGCGGCCTGATCACGGGCTACGGCGGCGGCGTGCTGCGCGACACGCTTATGCAAGGGACGGGCGTGTATTTCACCGCGCATCCTGACCTTATCGTTACCTGCATCCTCATCTGCGCGTTCGTGTTCTACTTCCGCGGCATTTTCAAGCACCTCGAGGCAACGGTCTTTCTGGCCGATGCGTTGTCGGTCGGCTTGTTCGCGCTGGCCGGCGCTTCGAAAGCGGTGGCCTTCGAGCAAGGCATGGTGCTTTCGGTCATCATGGGCGGCATCACCGCTGTCGGTGGCGGCGCTATCCGCGACATTTGCGTCGGTGAAGTGCCTGGAGTGTTTCAACGCAGCAACTATTACGCCGTTGCCGGATTGGGCGGCGCGGCGGTGTATGTGGTGTTTGCACGCTTCGGTTGCCCCTTGGCGCTTGCGGGCATCGCGTGCGTGTTCGCCGTGGTGGCGTTGCGCTATTGGAGCGTGTACTTCGATTGGCGCACCACCTCCGAGGCCGACCTGACGCCGCGTATCGCCCGCGGTCTGCATCGTGCCGGCGATGTGTTGTCGGGGGTTTTCCTGCACGGCGGCGATTCCGAGCGGCATCAGCGCCACGCCGGCGCGCGCATCGCACGCGGCGCGAACTGTGATGACGAAGCGCACAAGGGTGCTTCGGACGGCAATGATTCCGCGAACAGCGACTGGCCTGCCAACATGCGCTAGCCGGGGTGGATTCGTCGTTGCGTCCGTGACGACAAAGCGGAACGTCAGCTTGCACGCGAATAACTTTTTTGAAGAAGGTCAACCGATAAGGAATCAGTTGTAAAGGAATCCTTGACAACTGCCAGCGATGGAAAGCGATATCGAACGAAAGTCTTTCATCTCGACGTCGTCATTTCCGTCGGCTATCGCGTTCAGTTTCGGCGTGGCGTCGAATTCAAACGTTGGGCGCCGGCGTGTTGCGCCAATATATCGTCGCCGGTCATGCTATATTGTCCTATGACTATAGGAGCCGTAAGTTGGACGCGCTTGCTGGAGGGAGACGCCGATGCTGGGCGAAATGCCTGTCTGGTATTTGTTTCTTGGCGGAAGCGGCGCCGGCTTGCTGCTGGTCGTCGGCGTGACGATGCTGTTCGTGCCGTCTCGGGACCGTATGATCTCGCATGGCATCGCAGGCGACGTCCACGGCGTTGACGGCATATACCGGTGCTTGGCGCGATTGTTCGTCCCCGCTTGCGCCATCGTCGCCGTGCTCCTTGTCGTGGGCATCTTATGCCTTGCCCTTGATCTGGGTGCAACCGATCGCGCGGTGCTATTGTTCTTCAGCCCGCGGCTTACATTCATCTCGGCGGGCGCGTGGCTGCTTTCCGCTGCCGTGCTGGTGGACGTCGCGCTCTTAGCGTCATGGGCGGGAAGTCGAAGCCGCCAGCGTAGACACGGGCGTGTTTTGCCCGCTGCGGCGGTGTTGCTGGGGCTTGCGGTTGCCACGTATACGGGCTTGCTCCTGCAATCGCTTTCGGCGGTGCCGCTTTGGGAAACGCCGCTGCTACCGTGCCTGTTCGTGTTGTCGTCGCTTTCGTGCGGCGTGGCGCTTATGATCGTGGTGGTGAAGCTGTCGGGCGTGGGGGATCGGTTCGAGGCGGTTGCGCGCCGATGGGAGCGCGTCGATGTCGTGGTTCTGCTCGCGGAGGTTGCTTGCGTCGCGGGTTTTCTGGCTATGCAGATTGCGCGTGCGCGATCGGGCGATTCGGGCACGCTGTTGGCGCTGGGGACATCGCTTCAAGCGCTGCTCGCCGGTGCGGACGCATGGGCGTTCTGGGGCGTGTTCGGTTGCGTGGGCCTTGCGGCCCCGTTGGCCATGGCGCTTGCCAGCATCTGCCTCAAGCCCTCGCCTCTTATCCCGTTTGCCCAGGCCGCTTGCGCGCTTGCGGGTGCATTCGCCATGCGATGGAGCATCACGGCTGCTGGGATGCATCCCATTTTGCAATCTGCAGGTCTGTCATAAAGGAAGGTTGCCATGCGGCAGAAACAGCAAGACGCGTTTCCCTTCGTCGTCGACGAATCAAGCGACGTGCCCCTATGGGTGCAGCTGCGTCAGCGCATCATGCATCTCATAAGCACGGGATATTTTAAGCCCGGGGACAAACTGCCCACCGTCCGCGGCTTGGCACAGGAAGTGTCGATCAACTACAACACGGTCAACAAGGCGTATCTGAGCCTGGTGTCCGATGGCATTTTGGAGTCGGCTCGCGGTCGCGGCGTGTTCGTGCGCGATGTCGTTGCCGAAGAGGGCGTCGAGCACGCGCAAGAGGTGGAAGGCATTCTGGACGATTGCATTTCCGCTTGTCGTGATTTGGGGCTTTCGCTGGAGGATATCCAGCAGCACATGACCCGCCGCATCCTTCAGCTGCAGAAGGCGCAGGCAGGCGGCGAAAGCTGCGGCGAGGGCGCGCGTATCGTGCGCGTGGATGTGCATCAGGGCGCCGCAAGCGCGCAGACCGGAGCGTAAAGGGGGTAGCCATGGCTTTTTCGGCATCAAGGCAAAAAGGGGATTCTCGTCACCGTCGATGGGAAGATGCTGATGAGCGGCGTTCCTTAAACCGTTTCGCCGTGGTTCCGCAGGCGCATACCGAAGTAATAGGCGAGGTGGCCTCGAACGCCGGCGTGCTCCTGTTCTCCTGCGCGGTGTTCGCAGCCGTGTTTTGCGTCGTCGCGTGCATATGGTTCGCCGTAAGCGGCCGCATCGGGGCAATCGCATTGGTCGTCGCCGCGCTCGTATCGGTTCTCGCGTGCATGTCCGTGCATATCGCGCAGCAATGGGAAAGAGTGGTGGTTTTGCGCTTCGGAAGGCTGAATCGCGTTTCGGGACCGGGCTTGTTCTGGACGATTCCCGTGATCGAGCAGAACACCATGCGCATCGATGGGCGCACGCGCGTGACCGCATTCGGCGCCGAGGAGACCCTGACCAGCGACCTGGTGCCGCTGAACGTGAACGCCGTCCTGTTCTGGATGGTCTACGATGCCGAGGCGGCTTGCACGGAGGTCGGCGACTTCACCCGTGCGGTCGAGCTGTCGGCTCAAACGGCGTTGCGCGATGCCATAGGCCGAGGCACGGCTGCGGAAGTGGCCATTCGCCGTCAGCAGTTGGATCGCGAGCTGAAGGCCGCGCTCGAGGAGAAATGTTCGCAGTGGGGCGTTGCCGTGCTGTCCGTCGAGATCCGCGATATCCTGCTGCCGAAAGAGCTGCAGGATACCATGTCGCTCGAGGCGCAGGCCGAGCAGCGAAAGAAGGCGCGCATCATCCTTGCGGAAGCGGAGCAGGACATTTGCGACATGATGACCGAGATGGGCGAGGCGTATGCCGGAAACGAAGCCGCGTTGCGCCTGCGCGCCATGCACTTGCTCTATGAGAGCGTTCGCGAAACGGGCGGCACCGTGGTGGTGCCTTCGAGCTTCAGCGAAGGGTTCGGCGATGTGTTGGGCGATTCGGCGAAAGAAGCATTGCGCGGGAAGGGTGCGGGGCTGTAGGCTGCTGAGATCCGCGCAGGTCAACGCACCGTGGAGTAGGCGCGGCAAGGGGAATTCCCTGGCGAGTCCATGTGCTTCGCGATTAGGATGGCTGCAGGGCTCCCCGGTCGTTCGGCTGCCAGGTCATCACGAAAACCCGTGCTTGAAATATCCTCAAAATAGAATAATAAGACACGAAAAATTGTCATAGGATAATCTTGATTGTCCTATGACAATTTCATATAGTGCAGGTAACGGAATCTGGCCGGTTTCCCGTAAGGAGAGTCGCACCCGCTCCGGGTGCGCATTGGGGGGATGCTGAAACGAGGTCGTGCAACGTCAAGATGATGCGGCGTTTGCGTGATTGCGGCATATCCCGAAATCACGAACCATGAGGAGGAGAAATGGCAGAAGCGAACGCGCCCAAACTTGGGTTCACGCGCAGAAGCTTTCTCAAAGGCGTCGGCGGGGCGGCTGCGCTCAGCGCGGCGGGCGTCGTCGGTATGACATCGGCTCAAGCATGGCTGGCTCCGGCTCAGGCGGATGCTGCCCAGGTTGCGGAAGAGTATACGGCTTGCACGTTCCATCAGGCGCATTGCGGCGGCATGTGCCCCTTGAAGTGCACGGTGCGGGATGGCCGCATGGTGCTGGTGCAGCCCAACGATGCGAGCACGGACGATCGATATAAGACCATCTGCCTGAAGGGCATTTCCGAGGTGCAGCATATCTATAGCGACAAGCGTGTGCAGGCACCGCTCAAACGCGTTGGCGACCGTGGTTCCAACGAGTTCGTCCAGATCAGCTGGGATGAGGCGCTCGATGAGATTTGCGCTTCGCTGAAAGACATCCAAGCCTCGCATGGCAAGGACGCCGTTATGGTCATGAGCGGTTCGGAGACGAACTCGAGCTTCTTGACCTCGGTCCTGCAGGCCCGTTCTGGCGGCTTCACCGGCATCGACGTGGGCTTCGGCAACGGCCTGGACCCGGCGATCGGGTATGGCGGGGGCTTCGCCACTTCCACGGCCGATCCCCGCGATTGGGTGGAATC
This sequence comes from Collinsella aerofaciens, assembly GCA_048503295.1. Lineage (GTDB taxonomy): Bacteria > Actinomycetota > Coriobacteriia > Coriobacteriales > Coriobacteriaceae > Collinsella > Collinsella aerofaciens_CI. The sequence goes on from DBFRVO010000012.1 coordinate 17,371, forward strand.
CCGCCTTGTGCTTACCGTGGGCAGCAACTTCTGCGAGTCCACGCTGCCGCAGGTGCGGCTGTTCTTCGAGGCCAAGGAAGCTGGCGCGAGGATGGTCACCGTCGACCCTCATTTCTCCACGACCGCCGGCAAATCCGATGAGTGGGTGCCCATCGTCCCCGGCACGGACGCCGCGTTGTTCCTCGGTATGATCAGCGTCATCCTCGACGAGGGGCTGGCGGACGATGATTTCATGAGCAAGCATACTTCCATGCCCTTCCTTGTGGATACGGCAACGGGCAAGCTGCTTCGCGATCATGTGGAAGACCCTTCGGCGGAGGAGCCTGAAACGGGCGCGCAGAACCCCTTCTTCGTCATCGACCCGTCCACCGGCGCACCTGCGCGTTACGGGGAGGTTGCGGCACCGGCGCTTTCCGGCATCGTCGAGGTCGATGGCGTGCAGGCGACCACGGTATACGACCTTATGCGTAAGTCGCAGTCGGCTTTCACCGTCGAGCGCGCTTCGGAGCTGACCGGCATCGCGGTGGACAAGATCGTCGAGCTTGCCCGTCTGTATGCGAAGGGGCCTTCGTCGCTTGCCCTCGGTTGGGGCGGCAACGACAAGATGGGCAATGCCGACGTTGCCGGCCACGCGGCGGCCCTGCTCGTGGCGATCACCGGCAATATCGGCAAGCCCGGTGCGGGCGTGGGCGTGTACGTCGGCGGCACCTGGAGCGGCCAGACGGCTGCGCTCGGCGCATGGGAGCTTCCTGAGGAACTCGCCCCCGCCGAGGCGAAAACCGCAGCATACGATCTGCGCCGTAATCCAGAGAACGTCCGTGCGCTCATCTGCTGCGGCGACATCGTGGCGCAGCATTTCGCCAACATGGGGGTTACCGAGCAATGGGTTCGCGGCCTTGACCTGGTGATTTCCATGGACCCGTATTTCACCGAAGGTGCGAAGTGGTCGGACTACGTCTTGCCTCTCACCACCCGTTTCGAGAACGACTCCGACTGCGGCAACGTCAAGGTAGGATACAACCAGATCGTCATGCAGCAGAAGGTGATTGATCCGTTGTTCGAGGCGAAGACCGACCTGTGGGTCGAGCGCGAGATTGCGCGACGCATGGGGATCGCCGAGGATGTGCTGCCCAAGGATGGCGTCGAGCTGTCCAAAACCGCCCTTTCCACTGCCGAGGACCCGTATATCTCCTCGTTGACGGTCGAGAAGCTCGAGCAGGCGGGCGGCGTGTGGCCGCTTGAGAACGCACGGGAGGTTCGTCGCGAGTACACCGATTACGAATTCGATACCGTTTCGGGTCGCATGGACGTGTATTACGATTCCTTGGCCTCCTTCGGGCAGGCGCTTCCGGTTTGGGAGCCCTGCAACGAAATCGCCGCGGACAACCCTCTTCGCGAGAAGTACCCCTTGCAATTGGCGAATGTGCGCTCCCGTTTCCGCATTCACAACCAGTTCAACGACGCGAAGTGGATACAGCAGTATTTCGAGCCTACGGTGGAGCTGAGCCCCTCCGAGGCGCAGAAGCGCGGAATTGCGGACGGTGACATCGTCGAAGTGTTCAACGATCGAGGATCGTTCCAGGTCAGGGCGGTGTCTAACGAGTCGATCCGCCCCGGTTCGATACGGTTGGCCGAAGGGTCCACCGCCGATTACATGGCGCGCGGCAATATGCAATCCGTTACCAATGATGCTATGAACGAACGCGGCTACGGGCTTTTGCAGGGACCGGTCATTCCGTTCTCCGACACGCTCGTCGAGGTCCGCAAGGCATAAGGAGGGGCAGATCATGACTCGATTGGCTATAGCTATCAATCAAGGCCGTTGCGTTGGCTGCCACACCTGCGCGAACGCCTGTAAGATGCAGAACAATGTTCCGGACGGCATGCTGTGGAATCGCGTCCTCACCGAAGGCAGCGACGTCATCGACGGGGCTCAGGGAACCTACCCGCACCTGACGCGCACATATCTGCCGATGGCGTGCCAGCATTGCGACAATGCCGCATGCCAGCGCGTGTGCCCGACGGGCGCGACCTACAAAGACGAGAAGGGCCGCGTGGAGATCGACTACGACAAGTGCATCGGTTGCCGTATGTGCATGGCCGCCTGTCCCTACAACGCTCGCGTGTTCAACTGGTCGAAGCCTGAGCGTTCCACGGGTGCGAACTGGGGCGACGGCCGCGTGCCGGTGCGTCCGAAGGGCGTGGCCGAGAAGTGCACGCTGTGCAAGGAGCGCACCGACGACGGCGACAAGCCCATGTGCGTTGCGTGCTGCCCCGCCCGTGCCCGCATTTTCGGCGACCTGGACGACCCGGACTCGGAGATCTCGAAGGTCATCCGCGATAACCATGCGTATGTGCTGCTGGAAGAGCAGGGCACCCAGCCCAAGGTCCATTACTTCAACTAGGAGGTTGCAAAATGTCGAATAAATTGAAGGCAACCTACGGCGTCCTCGGCGCCCTGGTTGTCGCCGGCGTCGCCGCGTGGATTTACCAGCTGGCAAACGGCTTGGGCGTCACCGGCATGAGCAACGGCGTGTCGTGGGGTCTTTATATCGCGTGCTTCATGTTCTTCGTCGGCTTGTCTGCCGGCGGCTTGATCGTGGCCAGCTCGGCTAGCGTGTTCCATATCGCCGAGTATAAGAAGGTGGCGCTCCCGGCCATCATCTGCTCCACGGTGTGCATCTGCTGCGCCGGCATGTTCGTGCTCATCGATATGGGCGGCATCCAGCGCGTGTGGCGCATCTTGGTCGGGCCGAACCCCACAAGCCCTCTTGTGTGGGACGTGTGCGTTATCTCCTGCTACCTGATCATCAACATCGTGTACCTGGTGTTCATGTGCTCGAAGAAACCTGGTGCGGCGGATAGGGTCTCCATCGTCTCCCGGTTCGCGCTGCCTATCGCCATCCTGGTGCATAGCGTGACGGCGTGGATCTTCGGCCTGCAGGTTGCGAAAGAGTGGTATACGGCCATCATGGCGCCGATCTTCGTGGCGTCGGCCATGGATTCCGGTCTTGCGCTTTTGCTGCTGGCTCTTATGGGGCTGAACAAGTCCGGCGTGTTCAAGGTTGAGAACAAGCTGATCTCCAGCTTGGCGGGCCTGTTGGCCGTCTGCATCGCGGTGGATGCGTTCTTCATCGGCTGCGAATGCTTGACCATGGCGTACCCGGGCGCGAAGGGCGCCGAGGCGTTGACGGTCATGGCAAGCGGCATCACCGCGCCGTTCTTCTGGATCGAGATCATCGGCGGCCTGCTTGTCCCGTTCCTGCTCATGGTGTTCGCGAAGAACCGCGCGAACATGAAGCTGGTGAGCGTGGCGTGCGTGCTGGTGGTGTTGGGTGTGTTCTGCAAGCGTATCTGGCTGCTGTTCACCTCCTTTTACGAGTTCAACATCGCCGGCGCCCCGGGCGTGATCTCGGGCTCCAGCGCGGCTCGCGGCGCTTCCGGCGTGGATGTGTTCGCCATGTTGGGCACGTATGCTCCCACGTGGGTGGAGATCGCGGTGGCTGTCGGGGTGGTCTCGCTGGGCGCGTTGGCGTTCATCGTGATGTCCCGCATGTTGCTTGCCGGTCGTAAGCAAGCATAGGGAAAGGCAAGCGAATGGACTACGGGCAGTTGGCGGATGCGTTGGCGTTTTGCGGAAACTCGTTGCTGGTGCCGATGACCCAGCGCACGGCGGTCGGTCTCGATCCCGCGTTTTGGGAAGCGTTTCCCCTGTTTGATGATGAGGGTGTTGCGGACGCCGTGCAGGATTGCGCAGCTTGGGCGGCCGAGTGCGAACGTCGCTGCGACGCGGCGGGGCAGGATGCCGTTGAGCGTTGCGCGGTCGAGTACACCCGGCTGTTCGTGGGGCCGCCGCGTCCGGCGGTTGCGCCGTGGGAGACCGCGCATCGCGCGGCGGCGGATGGCGCTGATTCGACGGTGGGATTCGGCCGGGCAACCTTCGAGATGCGCGAGCTTCTGCGTAACGCCGGTTTGCAGCTATGCAACGAGAATCGGCAGTACGAGGACCATATGGGGATCGAGCTGCTGCTTCTGTCCGAGCTTTGCCGCCGTGCGGCCGCGAACGATGGGCTTGCCGCCGCGGAAGCCTCCGCGTTCGCGGCCGATCATCCCGCTGCTTGGGTGGAAGGGTTGCGTTCTGCGGCGGCGGAGGCGGTGCCCGATGGTTATTACGCCGGCTTGTTAGGCGTGGCCGCCGCATTGCTGAGCGTGGTCGTTCGCGAGGGCTAGGCAGGGGTTCGCTTTGCGAGCCCGATAGATGGTGACAAGCGGAGCAGGTGCGCCGATAGGGGCGGCGCCTGCTCCGCTTGCTGTTTTGGTGCGATGGTCTGCTCAGGCCTGGGATCGCGTTGGCCGTCCCAGGCTTTGCATGGGGGTCTTGCGGCGATTGACGCTGCGGGGAGCCCGCGCGCGCGGCGGCTGGTACAATAGCGCAATCGATCTACGTTATCTTGCAGAACCGAAAGGCCCCATCACATGGCTGATTACATTGAAGGCAAGCGCCCCGTCATCGAGGCGTTCCGTACTGGCGTGCCCATGCGCCGTATCCTTATGGGCGATTACATGAAGCGCGATCCCATGATCGAGGACATCATGCGCAAGGCCAAGCGCAACGGCGTGAAGGTCATCCAGGTGCCTCGCGACGAGCTTGACCAGAAGTCTGCTCGCGGTAGCCATCAGGGCGTCATGGCCGAGGCTGCGCCGTTCAACTATGTGGGCATCGGCCAGGTGGTCGACGCCGCCAACAGCTACGCCGAAGAGCATGACGGCCGCGCGCTCGTGGTCCTGTGCGACCACCTCACCGACGCGGGCAACCTGGGCGCCATCAGCCGCTCCTGCGAGGCCGTGGGCGCATCGGGCCTGATCATCCCCAACAAGCGCAGCGCACGCGTCGAGGCTTCCACGTACAAAAGCTCCGCGGGCGCCATCACGCACGTGCCCGTGGCGCAGGTGTCCAACATCGTGCAGAGCATCCACCGCTTGCAGGAGGAGGGCTTCTGGGTGTGCGCCGCAACCGAGCACACCGACGACCTGGTGTGGAATGCGAACCTGAAGGGCAAGATCGCCATCGTCTTGGGCAACGAGCACGACGGCGTGTCCCGCCTGGTGCTCGAACATTGCGACATGTACGCCAAGCTTCCGCTGGAAGGCGAAGTGGCCAGCCTGAACGTGGCGCAGGCCGCCACCGCCGTCATGTACGAGTGGCTGCGCCAGAACATCCACACCGCTTAACGGCAGCCGGACCGCTCGACGTTGCGGGGCGCTCTCGCACTCCGCCTTCGACTTCAGCTGCATGGGCATGGCCCAAAGGCCTATGCCCGTTTGCTTCAGCCGAATTCGGGGCACGAGAGCGCCCCTCGCTGACTTTTAGTGAACCTGTAATGCGCAATACGTGAAAGGAGGGATGCGTGATGGCAAAGCAGCGTAAGAAGATCCTGCTGTTCGATGGCTGCAATTATCGCTCCCTCCTATTTTCAAACCCCCTGTTCAGGGGGTTTTTTCATTTTTAGGGCGTGGAAACCTCCCGCACCCACGGCTCCGGATCCGACCGAAAGCCTACCTATCCCGTGGGCGAACCGCGGAAATGCCCCCGATCGAGTTGTGTTTTTCTCTCCATATGGACCGTTTATGGAGAAAAGCGCCTTCGTTTGCCGTTAATCGCGCAACCCGCGCGTTGAAACTCCCCCTCAGTGGGCATAAAGACCCCCAGGCCGCCGCTGCCGGCGGCTTACCCTCCGAGACGGATGGCTTGGGAAGGAAGGAGCCGGGGTTTGGAAACGGTCAACAGGGTCGTGGTGTCGGGGCTCGTGTTCGGGCCCGTGGAGTTCACGGAGCCGGACAGGGGGCCCGCGCATGCGCGCTTCTGCCTGTCCCAGGAGAAGCCGGCGGGCTCGCGCCGCGTGGAGCATAGGTTCCACTGCGTCGCGTTCGGCCCGGTGGCGATGGCCGTGGCGGCCTCCCTCGCCCCCGGCGTCGCCGTGGTGCTCGAGGGGGAGCTTGCCGAGGCGAGGGCGGCGTCCTTTCTCGACGGCCGGCCGCGCAGGGCCGAGGCCGGCGGGAAGAGCGAGATCAAGGTATCGACTTTCCTCAAGGTCGACGCGCGCTGATTCCGGTACGGGCCCCATGGCCCGTGCCTTTTTCATCCCGCACATCTGCATACATACGCATGTACGCATATGCGCATATACGCAACCGCACATTTTCGTTTTTACGTGTTTGCGCGTTTACGCATCTGCACATCTGGGTAGATACAGCACAGGATGCGGGCGCGGGCCCGCGATGGATGACCATGGAGGGATGGCATATGGGAAGGAAAGAGTCAGCCGGGAGGCAGGCCGGCACGGCGAGGATGACGGTCGGCGATAGGTTCTGGGCGCGGCGCATCCGCCCGCTCTTCGACGACGGCGACCTCACGCTCGAGCAGAAGTCGGTCTTCTGCTGCATCGTGGCGCGCGACCCCATGTCGGTGGCGATCGAGTGCCCGGCGCGCGACATCGCGGCGGCCGAGGCCGGCCTGCCGCGCCGCGACTACGACGAGGCCCTGGACGCGCTCGAGCGCGGCGGCTACATCGTCGACATCGTGACGCCCTACGGCGAGGACCGGGACGGGGAACTCTGCATGGTCCCGATCCCCGCCGATATCGTGAAGGAGGGGGTGCAGTGCCGTGGGTAGCGCCAAGAGACACGACGCATCGGTGCAGCCCGCCGGCCGCACCCGCGACGAGCTCGACGAGACGTTCGAGATCCTGGACCGCGACGGCGCGGTCGTCGTCTTCGGCGGCGACCTCATGGAGCGCGGCTTCGGCATCGTCTCGGCCAAGGCGACCGAGGACACCCGCCTGTCGTCGTCGGCCAAGGGCGTATACGCCTACTTCTGCGCCCATGCCGGCGCGGGCACCCATTCGCTGTTCCCGTCCGTGGACACGATCTGCACCCACCTCGCGATGTCGCGCAACACCTACTACCGCCACCGCCGCACCCTGGTCGAGTGCGGCTACATCAGCGTGCACCAGGGTCGCGCTCAGGGCCGCGGGCGCTATCTCTCGAACCGCTACGTCGTCAATGCCGAGATCCCCGAGGAGCGCCGTTTCGTGCCTGTCGATAACTCGAAATCGGCCGATGCCGCCGCTGTTGAAAACTCGCTTGGGGAAGACGCCGAAAACGAAGTTATCAACAACCCGCAGGATTCGCCGTGTACCAAAAATTGGTACACGGGCGACCAAACTAACGTTAGTTTGCAACTAGATTCACCGTGTACCAAAAATTGGTACACGGGCCCAACTGGGGAAACGATTTCACCGTGTACCAATTTTTGCGACACTAACAAGGATGTTGTTATTGATGTTAGTGGGAGAGGGCGCGCGGGCGCGCTGCCGTCTGTCGAAAACTCGGCGGTGTCGAAGGCCGCGGGCGACTCGGTCACGGTCGTGAAGGTCGCGTCGGAGGCCGGCCTTGGGCTCGAGACGGAGGTCCCGGTCCCCAACGCCGAGGTGCTTGCCCTCATGCGCATGTCCATCGGCAAGGCGGAGGTCTTCGCCGACGTCGCCGAGGCTTATGCCCGCGCGCTGGCGGACGGCTGGACGCTCCCGCGCATCGGCCGCGCCTACGACACATACCGCCGCGAGTACGCGGCATCGCACACCGACGGCCGCTACATCATGTCGCTGCCCAAGTTCCTCGCCGCCGGAAACGGCCTGAGGTTCTACGACCTGAGGGCCGATCTCGTCGATTCCGGCGCCGTGGCCGCGGCCGAGGAGAAGGCCGCCCCGTCGAAGGCGCCGACCCGCGAGCAGGTCCGAAAGTACGTGCACGAGAAGGGCTACGACGCCCCCGACCCGGACAATCCCGCCTACCGCGTGATCGACCCCGATGAGTTCTTCGACTACTACGAGGCCACCGGCTGGGTCCGCGCGGGCGGCGTGCCGATCGTCCGATGGAAGAACGTCGTGAACACCTGGCGCCGCAAGCCCGCGCCGCGCTCCGCCCGTAAGTTCGGCCCGTCCGGCGCGAAGAGGGCCATGAGCGTCGCCGAGCGCGTGGCCGCCGACAGCGACTTCAGCGACTTCAACGACGATTAGCTCAGACGGAGGGAGAACCGAGATGAACGACACGCAAGCGCAGGCGAGGCCGAAAAGGCCCGCGCTCGAGGAAGTCGAGGCCTACGTCCGCGGGAAGGGCTACGACGTGCCCGGCTCCGCCAACGCCTTCTACGGCAACTTCTTCTACGCATACCACGACGCCCGCGCCTGGCGGCGCGCGAACGGCACGCCGGTGGCCGACTGGAGGGCGGAGGCGGACACGTGGCATGAGAGGGGGCCGCACTACCTCGAACCGGAGCCACGCGCCGCTGCCCCGGCACCCGCGGCGTCCGCTCCGGTCTCGGCGCCGGCACCCGAGGCCCCGGTCGCCTCGCCCGAGGCGCTTTCCGTCGGCGGTGCCCTGCCGCCGCTCGAGGTCGCCGACGTCGCGACCTTGGCCGCGACCGACCGCGCGTTCCATGAGGCGGTGGTCCGCAAGACCGGCATCCCGCCGCGCTTCGCACGCCGCATCGCCGAGGGCGAGGCCGCCCCGGAGCATGCCTACGACGCGCGCCTCGCGCGCGGCGGCGGGCTGTACATCTACGGCCCGCGCGGGGTCGGCAAGACCGAGATGGCGTGCCGTATCGCCTACGACTACGCCGGCTCGCGCCTCGACCCCCGCTTCGGCAACTGGGCGTACCGGCCCGTCCCGAAGGGCAGGCCCAAGCACGGCGTCAGGTTCGTCGTCTCGGCGGACCTCATGACCGAGCTCCGCTCGACCTTCGACAAGGGCGGCGACAGCGAGGCCGACGTAATCCGCAGGTACGTGAACGTCCCGGTCCTGATCATCGACGACCTGGGCAAGGACTCCTCGACCCAGTGGGTGCTCGCGAAGCTGTTCCAGATCGTCAACGGCCGCTACGAGGCCGAGCGCGCCACGATCGTCACCAGCCAGTACACCCAGGCGGGCCTCGCCGCGGTGCTGTCGGAGTACGGCCGCAAGGAGGACGCCCTGGCTATCGTCTCGCGCCTGGCCGAGATGACCGAGCGCGTCAAGATGGACGGCCCGGACCGCCGCATGGCGCCCTGCGACGCCGAGGGGGCCGGGCGATGAGCCGCCGTGCCCCCCAGGAGGGGCGCAGCTACGAGCAGGCCCTCTACTCCGTCGTCCTGCTGGTTCCGCGCCTCCCGAGGCCCGAGCGCACCGGGACGGTGAGGGTCCTGCTCGACTTCATCGCCGGCCTCTGGGAGCTGGACCGGTCGCGCGTCGATGCGGACTTCGCATCGCTCGTCCGCGGGCTTCCCCGCTGATGTCCGCATGGGTATGCACATGCGCGTCCGCACATCTGCGCGTTTGCGCATGCGCATACCCGCACAGACACACACATACGAGGGCGCGCGGCCGCGCGCCCTCCCTGAGGGATTGGGGTTTCCCGTGGAGAAGATCGAGGACATGTCCGCCGGTGAGGCCGAGGAGCACATCGCCGCGCTCTACGGCGACGAGCTGTACGGGCTCGAGCTCGACGGCGAGGTCTCGGGCGAGGGCGCCATGCGGTGCGCCTGCTCGCCGGTCCATGACGAGGTGAGGGGCATCTGCGATATGCTGGGGCTGGACTTCACCCGCGTCGATCGGATCGCGACCGGGCGCGCCGGGATGCTCTGGGCGGGCGAGGGGATGCCGCACCGCTTCGACGCGTGCTTCGAGATCCGGGCGCTTGCGCGGCGCCTGCGGACGGCGCTTCCCGTTCGGAAAGCGCGGGCTCGCGCAAACAGCCCCGTTATTAGGCCGCGTTAGCATCTTGTGGGAGTACGCACACGGGCCTGAAGCGCCCCGGCAACGGAATGGAGTTTCAAGATGGACAGGCGAGAGCTCGAGATCATGCTGAACGAGGCCTTCGACCGCGGTATCGTTTCGGTCGGCCATTTGGTTCACGAGACCGTCGAGGTCGGCTTTTTGAACGAACTGGGCCGAACCGTTGGCTTCACGTTGAACGGGTGGAAGGAGGCTATCGAGACGATCCCCGTGGACCTTTTCGATAGCTTTGACGACGGTCGCGGAAGGGAACGGTTCCTGAGCGATTGCAAGGCGCTCGGAGGCAAGGTTCCGCAGAACACCTATCGCGGGGAACTCGTCTCGGCGCTTGCCGATGTGCTCATGGTCGAGGAGGCCGCCCCCGCCCTGGGCGCCCTGGAATCCGCACTGGACAGCGCGAGGCGAAAGGGCTATTGCGTCTTCGACCGCGGCGTCCACGGCGACGTCCCGGCGGACGGCCTGGTCTACCTGTGCTCGACCTATCCGGCTGCGGTCGGCCTGAAGGACTCCCTGGATTCCGTTCGGGCTCAGGGCAACGGTCCCGATACGCGCACCCTTGGCGTATACCGCATGGTGGACGGCTACTGCATCATGGGCGGCTTGGATAGCGTGTCGCAGGCTGATGCATATGCCGTCGACGCCGATCTCGCCGAGGGCTGGGGCGTCGGCGACGCCGCCTTCCGCATCGCCGACCTGAAGGCGAAGACGTTCTCGTATGCCGTCGAGGCCGGCGAGGCGCAAGGAGCGTCGACGCTCGTCTACTACACCGATGAGGGGGCCGACCCGGTCCTCTTCCAGCAGACCGACGGCGACTGGCGCCTGGCGAGCGACAACTTCCTCGCGGAGAACGCGATCGTCGAGGACTTGGAGCAGGCCTATACCGGCGAGATCTCGCCGGTATATCTCAATCGGGATATCGTCGACATGGAGGAGATGGCCGAGGCCTACGGCTGGGTGAGGCCGGAGAGGACCCCGGCCTCCATCGCCGCCGTCGCCCGGAAGGCCGCCGCGTCCTCGGCAGCCGAGAAGCCGTCGCCCGGCAAGGTCGCCGACGCTGCCCGCGAGGTCTCGAAGGACTCCGCGCCCCGACACTGATACCATGGGGGGTGCGGATGCGTCCGCAGGCGCTTTGGCATACACACGCAAACGCTCAACCGCGCATCCGCACATACCCATGCATCCGCATCCGCATATATGCGTAAAGGTGGCACGCCATGATCAGGAACGTTCTGAAACCCGACGGCACGACGCATATCGAGCAGCAGGTCGGCAACATGCGATACGATCTCACGACGGGGCAGGTGGATACGGTGGTCCCCGGGGCAGGCGCCACGAACCTCGTCTTCGGCGCCGACGGCCGCCCGCACGTCGAGCTCACGACCGGCAGCATTCGCCAGGATCTGGGCAGGCCCGGTTTCGATACGCTCCTGTAGGTTCCGCAATCGCACATACGCATACACGCACACATACGCAGTTGCGCATACGCACACTCGCACAATGGAACACATGCACGTCGGCATATCTACGCACATGCACATAGCCGCACACGCGCCCATCGGGCTCCAGCCTCGGTGGGCGCCTTGTTTCCGGCCGTTTTCCGTATCCGGCGTTTAAGCCGCCGGATACGGGGAATAACCACCTGAGGGGAAACGGACAGCGCCGAGGGAGGGCGCGCCCCGAAAAGGAATGGAGAACGGAAATGAGGATACCCGCAAGGGCGGCAGGGCCGCTCGTCGCCATGGCCATAGCCGCAGCATCGTTCGGCTGCATCGCGCCCGCGGCTTACGCCGAGAACGCGAACGCCGCCGTGATCTCCGACGACGGTGATCATGTCGTCGTCGACGTCGACCTGAACGGAAGTGCGCCTGTCGGCGACGCGACCGAACAAGCCGATATGAAAAGCAGTCAGGGCGAATCGGTTTCCGATGCGGAACCAGACGAGGCCTTGAAAGCATTCGAGGCCCTGATGACGGCCAACGACATCATTATAAGATCAGCGTTTTACTACATCTTACTGCCGTCTCTCTTCGCGATGGCCTTGCCTCTCCTCTTATACGAATTGCTGGAGCTACATGATCGCCGCCGCCTTTGAGTCCCGACGGTTGGACTGAACCGGCGTCGTGCCGATCGTGAGCCCGGTCCGCCCCCGACGGAGTTATCTATAACCGGGCGGCTCTGCCCGAGCCGCCCTTGAAGGGAAGGAAACCCTATGATGCTTTTCGAATCTTTGATCTTCAACCTGCTCCCCGCAGCCGTCGGCATCATGGCCGTCGTGCTGGTGTTCGAGAGCTGCTGGCGCAAATGCCCGCCGGATAAGCTCATGATCGTCTCCGGCGCCGGCAAGATGCGCTCCGTCTCCGGCAAGGGAACCTTCGTGATCCCGCTCCTCCAGCGCGTGGACACCCTCTCGCTCGGTGCCGTGCAGGTGCAGCTGACCACCGAGAACGATATCCCGACGCAGGACGCAATCCTCATCCACGCCTGCGCCGTGGCGAACTTCCAGATCGGCCAGACCCCCGAGCTGATCGAGACCGCGTCCAAGAACTACCTGAATTTGGACAAAGAGGAGATGACCCGCCAGGTCACCGAGGTCATGCTGGGCAAGATGCGCGAGGTCATCGGCCAGATGGACCTCAAGGAGCTCATGCGCGACCGTGAGAGCTTCAACGCGAAGGTCTTCGGCGGCTCCAAGGACGACCTCGCCAACCTCGGCCTCGAGCTGCGCACCTTCAATGTGCAGGACTTCTCCGACTCCCAGGGCATCATCCGCTCCATGGGCGCCGATCAAGCGGCCGAGATCAAGAAGGAAGCCGAGCTGGCGCAGATCAAGGCGGCCGAGGAGGTCGCCATCCGCCAGAACCAGCTCGACTTGAAGCAGGCCGACCTCAAGAAGCAGGCCGACAAGGCGAAGGCCGAGGCCGATATGGTGAAGGCCACCGTGACGGCCGAGAAGCAGCGCGAGCTCTACATCGCCCAGCAGGAGGCCGAGATCGCCGCGGAGACCAAGAAGGTCGAGCTCGCCGAGCGCCAGGCGGACGTGAGGGAGCGCGAGCTGAACGCGACCGTGAAGAAGCAGGCCGAGGCCGACCGCTACGCCGCAGAGCAGGCGGCCGAAGCCGACCTCTACAAGCGCACGAAGCAGGCCGAGGCCGCCCGCATCGAGCGTCAGAACCAATCCGACGCCGAGCTGTATTCCGCCCAGAAGGACGCCGAGGGCATCCAGGCCCGCGCGAAGGCCGAGGCCGAGGCCACGCGCCTGAAGGGCGAGTCCGAGGGTGTGGCCGAGAAGGCCCACGGCGAGGGCGTCGCGGCGGGAATCAAGGCCCAGGCCGAGGCGTACAACGGCATGGATAACCCCTACCTGCTCGCCAACCGCTACATCGACATCATGCCCAAGGTAGCCGAGCAGGTTGCGAAGCCCCTCACTGCCGTCGATTCCATCAAGATGTACGGATCGGGCAACGCGCAAAAACTCGTAAAGGAGACCACATCGATTGTCGATCAGGTCGCATCCGGCCTGAAGGACAGCACGGGAATCGACCTGCCGTCCCTGCTGAACGGTCTGATCTCGAACCCCGATATCGATGCCGACTCCGCCGAGAACTCGGTGGAGTGATGGTCGTCCCGCTGATCGCCTCGGCCTTGCTGCTCGATTTCTTAGGCTGCATGATGCCCCTGGCATTGGTCGAGGACACCAAGGCATTTAAGGTCGGCGTGTTCCTGATTTGGGCGGCGCTGGTGGCGGATTCCGTCCTGATGGGCTTGTTCTATCCGAGGGAGCTGGCGGGGGTGAATCCCCTGTTGGCGGCAGGTCTCGAATCGATATGCCTCATCTGTGCCATGTATCCCCTGCATGGGTTCGCATCGAACTTGGCCCCCTGTGGCATCCGGGTCGATACTGCCGCGGCCCTCGCCTTCATAGACTTCCTCGTGACCGCTGTGGGATATGTCTCCCTGCTCTTGGGTACGATCTGGCTTATATTCTTCTAGGCTCGCAGGCATATGGACCTGTCGACCATCAAGCCGGTGCCCTTCCGGCCCCGCAAGCCGGAGGGTTCCGAGGAGTAGTACCGGGGCGGGCCGCCCGCACGTCGCGCAGACCGTCGGGCGGCTTTTTACATCGAAGGGGAGTGTGCCCCATGGAGGGGAAACGAAACCGCGGCGAGGTGACCGCCGAGCTTTCCGAGAAGGTATGGGCGAGGCTGTGCCGCGAGAACGCCCTGGTCGCGAGCGAGGTCTGGGTCGATGACGCCCGCCGGGTCGATTTCGTGGCCTACAGGCCGCATCGTCCGCGCGACCGATCGTCGAACCACGCGACCGCCGCCGAGCTCGAGTCCGGCACCTTCACGTTCGTCGAGGTCAAGTCGTGTATGGACGATTTCACGAGCGGCCACGGCAGGACGTTCGAGGGCGATGAGAACTGGCTGGTGTGCCCGCTCGAGCTCGCCGACTCGCTGGCTTCCAAAGGTATGCTGCCCAAGGGGGCGGCCGTGTACTCGCCCGACGCCCGCGGCGCCCTGCGGAAGCGCTACGACACTTCCGAATTCCGGCAGGTGCGCGTCGCCCCGGCAATCGAGCTGATATGGGCGATGCTGAGGCGGAAGAGCTCATGCGAGACCGGCGCCGGTTTTCCCGTATAGATCACCGGCACATCTGTCCGGATGCGTATCCGCACATCGGCATACATACGCCGAGGCACATACGCGCACACGCATATATACACACCAGCACCATTGCACATATGCGCGCACGCATAAAGACATAGACGCACAGATGAACAGGCCGCGACCCCTTACGAGATCGCGGCCTGTTCTCGGACCGAAGTCCCACCCATGAAAGAAATCCGCGATGCCCGCATGGGAAAGACAAGCCGTTCGGCTGCGCGGGACCCACATCATTCTGAGGCTATCGTACCCGTCTGCGCATCGGGGTATACGGGCGCGCGGGGAAATGCGCGGAAGCATATCCGCCCCGCCTTCAAAAACTTCCTATAGTTTCTGCAAAACCCCCGTTCAGCGTATATTTTTTCGCTTGCGCGGGTATCAATTCCCTGTTACTGGTCGAACGGATGACGGGATATGGAAATGGCAGACGGTGACCGCTTTACACCGGAACAGGCCGAGGCGCTGAGCGCGCTGAGGGACGGGAGGAACGTGTTCCTCTCGGGCAACGCCGGCACGGGCAAGAGCTACGTGCTCAACGCCTTCATATCGGACCTGAAGGCGCGCAACGTCGATTTCCTCGCCCTGGCGCCCACCGGCATCGCCGCGCTGAACCTCACGGACGGCTCGACGATCCACCGCACGCTGAAAATCGCGCCGGGGGTCTGCGCCCCCGATGGCCCCAAGGGGTCCCGCAAGGTGCTCGACGCCGCGAAGGTAATCATCATCGACGAGATCTCGATGTGCCGCATCGACCTGTTCGACCACGTGATGGGGATGATCTCCCAGTCCATGACGCGCAACGGCGCGAAGCAGGTGGTCCTCGTCGGCGATTTCTTCCAGCTGCCGCCGGTCGTGACCGAACGCGACTCCGCGCTGCTGATGAAGTTCTATCCCGGAAACCTCCAGGGCTGGTGCTTCAAGTCGAGGTACTGGACCGGCTTCGATTTCGAGCCGCACGTCCTCAAGACGGTCGTGCGCCAATCCGACCCCGATTTCATCGACAACCTGAACCGCGCCCGCGTCGGCGACGCGTCGTGCCTCGATTACTTCAACGCGCACTCGAAGAGCTCCCGCGCCTACCTGCCGAAGGACACGCTGGTGCTGTGCGCCAACAACCGCATCGCCGATTCGATCAACCGCGAGAACGTTGACGCGCTCGACGCACCGAAGGTCGAGTTCGCGGCCGCCGCGACCGGCACGGTGTCAAACGGCGACAAGATGGCGCCGGAGAGGATCGTCCTGTGCCGCGGCGCCCGCGTGATGTCGCTCGTGAACAGCCCTCAGGAGGGTTACGTCAACGGCACGCAGGGCACCGTCACCGACGCGTCCGCGGACGCCGTGACGGTCAAGTTCGACGGGGCGGACGAGAAGGTCCGCATCGAGCGGCACAGATGGGAGATCAACAAGTCCGAGGCCGTCGTCGAGATGGACGAGGAGGGCAGGCCCGTCAACAGGGTCAAGACCGCCGTCGTGGGAACCTATACCCAGATCCCGCTCAAGCTCGCCTACGCCATCACCATCCACAAGTCGCAGGGCCTGACGTTCGACGCCTGCTGCGTCCACACGAAGGTCTTCGCCGAGGGCCAGCTGTACGTCGGCCTGTCCCGCGTGCGCTCCGCCGCCGGCCTCACCGTGTTCCCCAAGATCGAGCCGAACCGCCTGATCGCCAGCCGCGAGGTCGTGGAGTTCTACGATTCCCTCGAGCGCAGGATGGAGGAGCCGGTCCAGATCGAGTGCCCGCGCCGCTTCGAGTCGCAGGTCCGCGCCTACATCCGAGACCTCATGGACGGCAGGGACCCCGACGCCCCCACGCCTCCCGCCCTGGAA
Organism: Collinsella aerofaciens; assembly: GCA_048503295.1. Taxonomy (GTDB): domain Bacteria; phylum Actinomycetota; class Coriobacteriia; order Coriobacteriales; family Coriobacteriaceae; genus Collinsella; species Collinsella aerofaciens_CI. Next base: position 33,693 of record DBFRVO010000012.1, read on the forward strand.
GGCGCCCTGGAGAACAGCAAGGGAGGTACCCCGGAACCGGGGACCGAAAGACCGGCTCGAACCCTCGAAGAGAAGATTGGGGCGGATATAGTTGCCCGTGCCACCTTCGCCCTCAAATTTGCAGTTTCGGGTGCCATGTCCAAGGACCATCTTGAGGCCAAGATGCTCCTAGCCGGGTACGTACTTGATTGGGGACGCGCTCCGCATGAGCTCTATGTCGTCTGCAAGGAGGGCGGTTATCGCGTCAGCGCATCGGAACTGGGCATCCGGCGCTCCGAGATTGAGGCGAGGATTGCGAAAAACTCCGGCTTCGACTTGGGCTCCGCTCGTCGTCAGCCGAGCCCGTCCGACTCTCGTCCTGGGAAGCGGAAGGGCTCGGCGAAAGAGTCCGCCGGTCGCACCCGAAATACACGCAAGGCGAATAAGCGGTAGCGACAACGGAAATGGGAAGGCCGAATCTCCCGGCCTCCCCATTTCATTTTCGCGGGCGGATCGCTACCGTCTGCCGGTGAGCTCCCAGTCCCAGATATACTCCTCGACCTGCTCGGCGAGATGGAGCGGGGCGGGAAGGTTCACCCTCATATCGTTCTTGTAGAGCTGCACCATGCAGCCGCGCAGGGCCTCGGCGTATTTGACGCTGGCAAGCGCCTCGGCCTCGCCACCGGGCGACAGAAGGCAGTACTCGTTGATCGTCTTCTCGCAGAACGCCGCGGTGGGCGAATCGTACTTCGATCCGCGTGCGGACCATTTGTACTGGGCGTCGCCCGGTCGCGGGGCCAACGCGAGGAAGTAGCCGTCCATCTTGAAGAGTCCCTGCTTGTCGCGCCTGTTCGGCACGGTGCCGTCGTCTGCGCCTCCCGCGGCCACCTCGTCCGTGAACCAGTCGGGGACCTCGCCGTTGAGACCGGAGCGTATACGCAGGATGCGCAGCTTGCTGCCCGCGAGGCCAAGCGGCTCCTCATAACCGGTCGGTCCGTAGCTCAAGGGTCCCGACTCGAGGCCGGAGTCGCTGATGCCGGGCCACCAGTCTCTCTGGCGGATGCGGCCGTAGGAGTTGACGAGGAGGAGTTCCGGCCTGTCGCCGGTGGCGCGGACTATGCCGTGGAGCATCCTCTTCAGGGCCATTCCGTTTGCCCGCTTGCAGGAGTCCGGAAAGCCCTCGGAACCGCTCAGCCGGGCGAACTCGATGAGGGCGCGCCAGTACGGTAGGCTTCCGTCAGGTAGGAGGGGGCAGTACACGGTGACGGCACCGCTTCTCATGTCCTGTCGGACGCAATAGGGGAAGCTCGCCCGCGCCTTGCCGTTGCCGGAGTTGTAGACCTTCAACCCTATCGCCGGGATCGAGGTATCGATGCCGCGCGAATTGCGTGCCGGTTCGGGTACGAAACCGAGCTGGCGCATGAGGTCGCGGACGGCGACGCGCGCGCGGATCTCGGGACTGTCCTTCGAGTCCTCGGGTTCGATGAATTGGGTCAGGCGCCCGGTTTTCGCGAACGCGATGCGCAGGGCGCGCTTGGGGTCTCCGCCGTCGTCTTTGCCCTTGGGCTTGTAGCTCTCGGCGCCCGGCAGGACCACTATGCACGCGGTCGGGTCGGTCGCCTCGGGAAGCGCGGCGGCGACTTTGCGCCAGCGGATCTTCGCCTGGCTGTCGCCGGTATTCTCCATGCGGTTCAGGAGGTCGTTTGCCGGGATGTTATCGATCTCGACCTCGAAGCCGTCGACGGCCCCCTCCCCACCGAGAAAGCGGGAGATCTCGGCCCTTGCCATATCGAGGAGCCGGGCATCGTCCTGGTTGCCGATCAGCTGGAATACGGCCCTGTCCCTGCCGGTGCAGTGGGCGAGTCTGGCGCGGTTGGCCCGGCCCCAGGTCTCCTGTCTCGCCCGTGCGCTGACGGGGTCCTTGTCCCAATCCGCCTGCCTGGGTTCCTCTATGGACGCCTTGAGATGGGTCAGTTGAAGCGAGTCGAGCGCACCGACGGGCTCCGCGATATCTTTGAGCCGAGCCGCGACGGCCTCGAAGAACATGGCCTTGTCGATGACGGATGCCCCGCTTGCGACCGAAGGCTTCGATGCCCAGGAGGCGGTCATCGCGTAGGGGGATAGGATCTGCGGCTGCGAGCCGTCGCGGGCGTACCTGCCCATGTCCTCAAGATACTCGCGGACTGCGGGCAATCCGGTCCCGCTGGCGAACTCGTAGTTCGCCAGGGCCGCGGGGTCCCAGGCCAAGTCGCGCTTCTGTTTGTCGTAGCCGTAGGGGACGACGCGGAGCGTGCCGCCTTCCGTGCGGACGTAGGCGTTGACATCGTGTTTGAGGAACGGGTCGTCCTGCCATGGCTTGCCGATGAAGCGGCGGACGGCGACATCCATGTTGAGCCTTGCCTTGCGGCCGACCGGCAGCGTCTCGACGTGGAATCTGAGGGCGAACGCCCACGGGTCCTCCTTGTGCCAGTGGATATCGGAAATCAGCTCGTAGACGTTTCCGTTTCCGCGTGAGACTCTGCTGAAGTTCTCGACCATGCCGTTGGCGAGTTCGAGGGGGATGTCGGCGATGGCGTCGGCGACTTGCGCGGAGAATGCGGGGAAGGTGAGCCTGCCCGTGGGACGGCCGTCGCCGCTGAACAGGCAGATCTCTTCGCCACGCACGGCCTCTTCGAACGTCTCGGGGTGCAGCATCCCCATCACCTTGCGGTAGGCGGGGGATTGGGTATCGATGTCCTTGCGGGAGGAGATCCAGACCGCGATGACGTTGCATAGCTTCGCGAGATCAATGGGGGCGAGGGCGATAAGCCAGCTGTCGGTATGTACGTTGGGGCGTACGGGATTCAGCTCGACGGCCCGGTCGAGCCAGCAGCGCAGGTCGTCCTTGAGGACTTTGGTGTTGAGGTAGCCGCCCTCTTTCCTCGGGGGCATGAGCGTGAAGAGGGCGTCGCGCAGGCTGTCGGGCAAGCCGACGACGTGCACGGTCGTCTTGGTGTCGGGGACGGGTGCGAATGACATGAGGTGCAGCTTAGAGTCCGACATTTCCGATTCCTTTCCTGAATGACTCGTAGAACGGCCCGTAGAGGGCTTTGGCGACCTCCGGCTGGTCGCTATCGTGCATGAGGCGTTCCATGTAGGCGCCGAGCTCTTCCAGGGTCCTGAACGAGAGCTTCCCGTCGCCGCCGCGGAAGGCCGCATCGGCGAAATAGACATGCGGCGCGGGCCTCTCCTTATCGGCAAGCCTCGCCAGGCGTCCGAATATCTGGATGATCGTGACCACGAGCGTGGAGATCGCGTCGTCTACGAGGAATTGCCTGCCCATGGTCCTCCATGCGCCCATGGGAAGGTTCTCGTCCCGCTCCATGGTCTTCCATGTGCGCCAGGCGGAGGCCCTGACCTCGGTCGCGAACTCCCCGGGATTGGCCGGGTAGTCGCCGACCTCCCTTTCGATGAGGCCGTTGAGTTTGCGGTATCGCCCGCCGAGGTCGTGCGGTGTGCCCATCGGCCGCACCGAGAAGATGAGGCTCGTGAACACGGCATGGCCGCCGCGGTCGACGATATTGAAGCCGCGCTCGATGGCCATGGCCGGCGCCACGAGCACTTTGGCCGGATGGTCGCAGAACTTGTAGACTTCGCTCCGGGGCACGAAGTGCTCCCTGCGCTCGTGGTTGTTGCGCACCAGGGCCGCGACCTTGATTGCCTGGCCCTTGCGTCGGAACTCTTGCTCGATGCGGTCGCGTGCGTCCTCGGCCTCCCGGTAGCTGTTCACGATGACCAGGGCCTTTCCCGCGCCATCCGCGTCGAGTTCGTCCTTCAGCGTGGCCATGGTCTGCGATAGGACGATGCCGAGGTTGCCGGAACGCATCTCGGCGGCGCTGCCGGACACGTTCTGCTCGATGCCGAGGTCCCTCACGGTCGAGGTGGAGAGCTTGGCCGCCTTCCACGGCTCCGCCTCGAGGAGGTAGTCGACCGGCCTATTCACGTGGTATTGCAGGCAGCCGGGCTCCCAGCTCGAACCGGAGAGCAGGAGCACGTGCGGCCCCAGCGCCGCCCCGGCGGGGTCGGTATCGAGCCAGGGCAGCGAGCACATGAAGGCCCGCCCGAAGGCGAACTGCCGGAAAAGCCTGAGGTCGTTGCCGTCGAGCTTCATCCCGAAGATGTTGCCGATCAGCGAGTTGGGGAGATAGTGCTGCTGGCGCGTGTAGCTGAACTTGAGGAAGTTGTACAGCTCGTCGACGGAATCGTCCTTGAAGCTGAGGAGGTCCTGCGCGGAGGCGAGTTCGCGCAGATACGAGTCGAACCGGATGACCTTGAGGGCGAAGGAGAACCTGGTCCGCAGCTCGTCGGGAAGCTCCGAGCATCCGCATGCAGCGAGGTATTCGTTCAACGAGTAGCTGTGGGTGTCGTCGTCGATGCCCTCGCAGGAGGTCGCGACCGCCTGCGAGAGCTTGTTGAGGGCCGCGTCGCCGCCATCGAGGCTCTTCTTGGCAATCTCGAATCTATAGGGGTTGATGAGTTTGTCGGCATCCTCGTAAACCTGTTTGGGAAGGCCCTGCTCCAGGAGGTCGTTCAGAAGCGAGAGTGACGTGAACGCCTCGTCCTTGACGATGCGCCATTTCGCCACGCGGTCGTCCCTGACGGATTTGAGCAGCGCCTTCGCGACGGGCTCGGATTTCTGGCGCAGGTCATAGAAAAGCTCCTCGTTGAAGCCCCTCATCTTGTCGTCCGGGCGCCGCTTCATGGCTACGGCTGTCGGGTCGGCGGCGTTGCGGATGAGCTCCTGGAAGCTCATGCTCGGGGCGAAGCAGCCGTCGAGCTGCGCCTGCACGCGGTCCGCCTCATCGAACAGGACGACGTCGAACTGCTGAAGAGCCTCCTCGAAGAATGCCTTGCGCTCCCTTCCGACGATCATGGTGGCGAAGCCGGTGGGAGTCGTGACCACGACGTCGGATGTCAGGGACTCGCGGGCCATGGCCTGCGATGGACACACGTCCCAGTACGGGCATGAGTTCGCGCCGCCCTTCTTGGACCGGAGGCCGCGGCATGGCGTGCTGCCGTATCCGCAGGCCTCGGGATCGGAAGAGGAGAGCCCGTCCATGATGCAGGCGGTCTCCAGGTATTTGGATGCGGAATGGTCGAGGAGCATGGAGTCATCGTGGTCGAAGAACTCGTCGAGCCGTTCGATGCGCCTGCCGCGCGACACCAGGGGCGAGGCGCTGATTCCCGCCTCGCGAAGCAGGACGACGCTTTCCATCACGTCCGATACCGAGTTGAGCAGGGATACTGCGCGCAGGCCGCGCTTCGCGAGGCAGACGATGAGCATGTTGGCGAGGACGGACTTGCCGGCGCCGACGAGGCCGACGAGGCTCACGACCTCATCGAGGCGCAGGCCGTCAGCGACGGATGTGCTGCCGCCGCGGGCCCGCTTGAGGAGCCCCTGGTCCTTGACCCTTCTGAGCACGGCGGCGTAGTGGGTCTTCCCGGTCTTCTCCCCGACTTCGTCCGCGGTCGAGATGAGCTCGTCGAGGGTGATATCGATGGGCGGGCGCCTGCTCTTGCGGGGGATATCGTCAATCTTGCCCGTTTGGGGCGGCACGGCATCGGGTATGGTCACCCAACGGATCGATCCGGTTACCGTGGTATCGCCGGTCGCCTCGGGCTTGCATGTGTAGGAATACCGTCCTTTGGGTCTCGCGACCACGTTTTTATGGGAGAGTTTGACATCGCCGAGGAGGCGGTCTATATAGATCGGCATGCGGTCGATCCCGGTAAGGGGGTGCTCGCGCAGGGCCATTCCGCCGTTGGCGATATCGAAGAACCGGTATCGCTCATATTCCGCGCGCTCGTAGAGGCCCAGCAGTCGCCGCCAGGCCGTGGATGAAGCCAGCGAGAACAGGTGTCGGCGCGCCATCTGCATGAGGTGGCCGTCCGCGCCGATGGTCTTGGGCCTGATGAGCTGGTAGTTCGATAGGAGCCTGTCGGCCTTTCGGGGATCGGCGCCGGGACCGCATACGCGTACCGCGAGCGCGAGCAGCGACTCCACATTCAGGAACTCGTCGAGGGATAGGTCGCTGTCCTCGGGATAGCGCACCTCGAGATTGCGCTTCAGCTGGTCGAAGCCTTCCTGGGCTGTATCATTCGGCTCGCTCATCGCGTGCCTCCCTTCGCGGCGGCATCGAGTCGTTTCGAGAAGTTGCGCAGCGTTTCGCATGAATAGCCGGTCTTGCCGCGCAGGACGGCATTGCATAGCGCGCGATATCCGGGATGGTCCCGTTCGACTTGGTCCGGCACGACATAGGCCACCTCGTCCGCGCACATCTGGGCGATGCCGGCGTCGTCCTCTATCTCGCGGGCAAGCCGCTCGGCGCGGCCGTATGCCTTGGCGTCGACGGCAAGCTGTCGGCCGTCCGGCAGATGGATCAGGATGTCGCAGGTGTCCTTGAGGGGCCACATTTCGTATTTCAGACCGAGGCCCGCTGCGGCCTCGGCGATCGCCAGCTCGAGCTTTCCGGGGGAAGAGATGTAGTGCATGACGCCGCGGGATAGGCGGAAGGCGTCGTGCGCGACGCTGTCCAGCTTGTCGAAGTCGCCTGTGACGGCCTTGGCGCACGTCGCCGATGAGCAGTGGGGCTGCTTGCCTCGCATGGTCATCGTCCAGCCGCAATTCGGGCATACTTTTGCGGCGCCCGGGACGGGTTCGTAGGCCATGGAGACGAATTCCTGCAACCACACCGGGTCGATGGTGTCGGCTTCGCCCTGGTCGAGGGGGTCGGGGTCGCCCAGGGCGAGCTCCGTCTTGATCCTGACGTATTCGTTCCAGGTGAGCAGCGGGTGGCGGATGAGCATCCTGCGTCCGTACACGTATTGCTCCTGGGTGCCGGCTCGGAGGAATTCATACACCCTGCGTTCCTGATGGCCGCCCAAGAGGTCGTTTTCCGCAAAGCGCAGCACCTCGTAGCATTCCGACGTCGCGGCGAAGTAGTCGCCGTCTACTGACGCCAGGGGCCCGATCTCGATGGACCGGCACCCTTCGACGGCTTCCCTGCACTCGTCGCGCCACCGGGCCGTCCACTCGCGCACGTCTGACGCTGCGCTGTTCCTGATGAAATCGGACTCATTGAACGTCGGCAGCAGCTCTTCCGCATCGTCGGAGCACTCAGCGCACAGCGCGGCGAGGATATTCATGCCGTGTCTGAATGCCTGGCTGTAGGGATACCTATGCGGGTCGGCCTCGTAGAGGCCGTCCTTCTCGGCGATGCCGTATGCGATGAGGAATACGGCGGTCTCGAAGCGGTTGGCGATATCGCGGGCTTTGCCGGCGGCTTCGGCCGCGGCGATCGGGTCGGACATGGACCACCTCTTTATTGGAATTGGCATACACAGCAGCTTTGATACCCGCCCCCGCCGCGCTTTACACGCCCCTACCGAAACTCGACGGATAAAAATGCCCCTGCACCGGCTCGAATCGAGTGAAAGACTTCCCGCGCACGGGGTAGAAAAAGCTGGGACGGCACGCATCCGCGCGAAGGGTTTGACATGTCTAGGGTGGCTTACGGGCAAAAGGGATACATCGGCGCCTCCATGAGCGCGAACGCGCGGGCGGCCTACGAGGCGGGGGAGATGCCCCGCTCGAAATGGACCAAGGCGGCGATCCTCGGCGCCTTGAGGGGCTACTGCGATGAGATGGACCTGCTCTACGACCCCGCGGTCGAGTCCGAGACCAAGGCCGCGCTCTTCGACCGGTTCATCGCCTACTCGTCCTGGCACCACACCGGCGCCTACGCCCGCGAGACGGAGTTCTTCGCCCTGGACGAGGCCGCCGTGGTCGGGGCGTTCCGCGAGCTCGGGCCCGAGGAGGCGGCCGAGCGCGACCGGATCCGGGCGCAGGCTGCGGCCCGGGTGCAGGAGGCGGAACGGCATCGGAGGGAAGCGGAATGCCTATTCGAGTACCGCTTCTCCTGCTCCCCATATAGCGCCATGGCGTACGAGGCGTTCCATCCCGAGCTGTGCGAGCGCCGCGTGAGCAAACGCAGGAAGCAGGAGCTCGTCGTGTACCGGCTGCCGGACGGCAGCGAGCCGTCGGGCTATGCGGAGATGTCCGTCCCGGCGGACTATGCGGACAGCAGCCATGTGGTGCCGTCGGTTTTCATATCCGGCACGGGCGGGGATCGCGCGTGGCGCGATATCGACTTCGACGAGGCCGAGCGGAAATTCGCAGCGGCGGCGAGAAGGGCCGCGGCCTTTCGCGAGGGGAGACCGAAGCTCATGCAGGACGAGGCCAGGCGCGCTGCGATACGTGAGACTCGGCACCGCGTCTGCACCGCCCCCATTTTGAAGAGCATAAAGGAGATTCACAGGTGACGGGGAAGAATGTCTATACGATGACGGCGATGACGAGGCGAGCGTTCGTGGGCCTCGCGGTCATGGCGGCGCAGGCCGGACTCGCGGGCTGCGTGAGGAACGGGGCGCCGGACGCCGGCTCCTCCGACGGCGGCGCCGGGAAGTCGGGCGATGCCGGCACCTCGTCGCCGTTCGCGCCGCAGCAGTCCGCCCAGGCGTCCGTGGACGGCATCTCGATCGACCGCGTGACGATCGAGGAAGGCACGGGGCCGGACGGCAAGCCGTTCCGCTACATCCGGGTTGCCTATACCTTCGAGAACGTCACGGACTCGGACGCTGTCGCACCCTATACCGACATCAACGCATACCAGGACGGGATCAAGCTCGACAGGTCCTACAAGGTGCAGGACCAGCGGGCGCAGAAGCAGATCGAGCCGGGCGGGAAATTGAAGTCGTTCACGGCGTTCGCCCCCGATTCTGAGACGGTTCCGGTCACGGTCAAGGTGATGGCGCCCGGCGAGAAGGAGCCGAGGTCGGAGCGATGCTACTGCATCGTGAACCCGGGCCTGCAATAGGCCGCCCCGCTCGCACGTCCACACATATATGTATATGCGCGTCTATGCGTTTACGTACATGCGCATATGGGTAGACTCACATCGAGTAGAGACGAAACGGGAGGGGATGGTCCGCATGGCGCCGTTCATCAGTGAAAATATCGACCTGGTTCCTTGCATGGCCATGGCATTCAACGCGGCGATTGCGACCATGGGTTTTCTGAAAATGGTTGCATGGACCGAGCACGGCATGTCGTCGAGGATGTCCAGATACATCGACAGGTTCGGCAAGATGGGCATCGACCGCGAGATTTTGGAGGTCTATGCGCGATCGTATCTCGACGAGTCGCGCAACGCGCTCATCTGCTGGATCGTTGGCCTCGCCATCACTATGGCTGTGGGGATTGTCATCTGGGCCCACGACGTCGGCGTGGCAGTCCTCCTGACATCCGTGGTCGCGGCGGCGGTATCGATCAGGTGCATCGTCATGGCAGTGAGGGATGTGGCGGATATCCGCGACGTCCTGGCCGAAACCGACCTAGGCACCCCGACCGCGTGATTTGCCCTGGCATCCAATCAATAGGGACAAGCAGATATTCAGAAGGGACTCGATATGGGTATGCAAAGCTATATGGCGACGGTATTTGTCGGCGAGCGTGAGATTGGCGGGCCTTTTGTAAACGGTGATTTTCGTTCAAGCCTGAACTTCGCGAGGCGAGAGCTTCGCGGATACCTGCGCCTGGCTGAGAGTATCTGACGGCAGGAAGTCATGGGTGGTCGCCGTCATGGCCTTCGTTGTGTAACCGCCCCGGCGCTTGATTTTGGCATCCTTACCGAGACGAAGGATAGCGAGCCCGCCACCGTGGAGTCCAGCTTTACCGTGACGTCGGCCTACACGGCCGAGGATTTCGTATCGGATACGCGAAGCGCGTTTCTTGCCTGCGTCACGGAAGATTTCGGCGAGCAGGTCGCATCGGAGGCTGCAAGTCTCGTCGATGGTCAAATCGCTCGATGTCGTGGTATAGGCGCTTCGAGATATGGAACGACCTCGCATCCTACGACATATGCGGCGTTGCGAACGCCGATCATCTCATCGACGGGCTCGAGGAGCTTTCCGTCGCGCTCGCCGATGGCCGCGCGTTCGACGCAAACGGTGGAAACCCCGTCTTCCATGCTTTTCACCGGGCCGAGCGGCAAAGTGGCGACAGAGAGTTACCTGTGCCTGCCAGACGTACTCATCGACATCATTGAGACAGGGGCTTCGGGCAACCGGAGCTCTTTTCTAATATGAGCCGGCACCTCCACGGTACCGGCCCAATAACGACTGCCTACATATCCCAGATCTCGCTCAGCCGCTCATCGTCCGCGGCCTCCTCCTCGAAGCGGAACTCGTAGGGGATGGCCAACCTGGTGAGCTCAAAGGCCACCTTTCTGGTCATGGCGTTCGAGATCCGCGCCGCGCGCGCATCCTCCGCGGCTAAGTCCTGCTCGCGGAAGTAGGGGAGCGGGTAGGGGTTGCCGTCCGTCTCATCGACAATCTTCTCCACCAGGCACCCGACCTCGCGCTCTTGGATTTCCGCCAGATTCTCGAGGTACTTCCATGCCACGGCAGTGGCGCGGGCTCGCGGCAGGCGCGGGCTTTCCCAGTTCTTGACGGTCTTCACGTCGACGCCCGCTGCCTCCGCGACGTCGGACTGGTAGAGCCCCAGGCTCTCGCGCAGCACCTTGAAGCCCGCCTTGGTGTGGATGGTCTGCATATCCGTTCCTTTCATCTAGATTCTCTTCTCGAAGAGCCCGTGATAGACCTCATCGATCTCGTCCTGGTATTCGCACAGGAATTCGCAGCGTCCGACCACGAGTGCGACGAAAAGCTCGTCGACGGTGGCAATGCCGTAATCGTGGAACCCCGCGGGAAGGTAGAGCGTCCCGTTGTAGGGCGCATGTCCGACCCGGTAGCAAGAGAAGTCCCCGAAGGCCGATCCCTCCACGCGGTACAGGCTGTAGTAGTCCCCGGCACGCTTCGCAGCGTCGATCGCCTCCGTGTGGCCGGCGATATGGCGGATGATCTTCCCGTCCGCACGGTTCGCGGCCGCCTCGCGCGCGAGCGTGCGCAGCTCGGGCATGCGGTCGAGCGGGTCGACGGTGTGGACCGTATCCATGTGTTCCGTGAACCCCTCGCCGTCGCGCGTGATTTCGCTCACTGTGGCGACGAACCGGGCGAAACCGCGCTGGCAGACCCCGACCCTGGAGGCCGCCGACGTCCACTAGGACGCCGGTCACGGTGGCGTCCGCCTTGCCGAACATGCTGGGGCAGGGCAGCGTCGCGCCGACCCTGGCGATCTCGAAGCGCCGCCCGTCGCACACGATTGCCCTCGGGGTGTTGAGCCCGCACTTTCGGTCGGTCTCGACCGCTATGGGGACGACCTTGGCGTCGAACCTGCTGCATCCGCCCACGTGCCGGACCTCCCTCCCGCTCGGTATCGCGCGCCACGCGCGCGATACCCCCGCCGTCTCCCACCCTGGATACCGCCCTGCGATCCCAACGGGGAGGGCATCCGGGGCGGTACCGCCCGCGCTGCGGCCTCACCGCGCAGCAGGCGGTCTATGGCCATGCCTATTCGGCCGACCCGATGCGGTTGCCGTTCGTGTAGTCGGAATAGGCCCGCTCCCAAGCGTCCTGCACGCGGCGGGAGTCGCATATCTTGCAGAAGATACCCGTCTTGGGCGAGCCGTCGCGCAGCATGAACGTGATGAAGCAGAAGTCTCCGATATCGGGATCCTCGTTCATCATCATGGCGCCGCAGGTGTCCAGCACCTCGCGGTTGTCCTCCTGCGACCCGCCGAGGATATCGATCGTGCAGGTGGCCGTATCCGACGGTCCGACGAGGCCATCCGGCACCGCCGGCAGTGCATCCGGGTCGGTTCCGTCGATCTCCCCAAGGATGCGCGTCTCGAACGTCGAGTTTGCCGCGCGCAGGCGTCCGAGTGCGTCCGCGTATGCGATCGACGAGACGAGGCGTTCGAGCTCCCTGGCGGCAGCCTCGGCGCTGTCCGCATATCCCCGCGGGTCCTTTTCCATGAGCGCGTTGGCGAGCATGGCGACGGCCGCCTCGGCAACCCTGCCGGACTTGCCCATGTCGTCGGCGCACTCGCCGGCGAGTGCCGACAGCGCGCTCGAGTAGAAGGGGATGTCGCTGCGGCGTCCGAACCTCTCGGCCACGCGCCCGCAGGACTCCCTCCATCGTTCCATCAGCGCGAGCCTCAGGTTCGCCGTCTCATCGTGCTCGATGGGCGACACCGTGTCGTGATCCGTAGCCATGTCCATATCCTTCCGTTTCCGTTCCATCCCGCTCCCGCGGCTTCCCTAGAGAGCCGTTTACCCCGAATCGCCCCCGCTCATGCCCGCTAAATTGAGATCGGGGCGGAAGGCCGCCTGTCCGTATCTTCCCGTCCGCATCGGAATCGGCTGTTTCCGATGCGCCCGAACGGGGTATCAACTGGTAATACCGAATGAACGACTTGGGCAAGGAGCAGCCATGTATACGGACGATGACGAGATCGGGCGCGCCGTCGCTGCCGATCTGGAGGAATGCTGGCAGGGCGAAGGCTGGTACCGAATCTGCTTCACCGATGGGATGGGATCGTATCCGGCCACATGGTATGGAGCCGAAGCGGACCTTGCCGGCGGCCTTCGCGGTGCCTACGGGGATGCCGGCGAGATCCATCTGCCCTACGCCGAAATCTCTGTGATCGATCAGGCGGTTGAGAAGGTCTGGCAGGGCGAGGGATGGTATCGGGGTGACGGGCGGCGACGGCGAGAAATGGGAGCCGGACTTCTACGTTACACGCGAATGCCTGGTCGCCGCACTGCGCGACGCCTACGACGAGGCATCCTTCAGCGGCGCCATATGCGTCCCACGTGTAGAGCCGGCCCCGGACCCTAACCGGCGCCGAACGCACGCCTTCTGAACCGCCCCGTGATTCAAACTGGGCGAGAACCGAACCGGAGGAATCGCTACGCGTTTCCCACAACCGGCTGCCTACGGGACGTATGGGGTCCCTCCGGTCATCCGGCCATGGAAAACGCCGGGCTCCGGTGCCAGCCCAATACATAGCCGCACAAACGCACATCTATGCGCTTACGCATCTGAGCATCTGGGTACATACATGGCGACGAAGGCGGGGGGATCGGCCCCCCGTCGGAACCGAAAGGATAGAAGCCAATGAGCATCAACCGAGTCAACATCACCGGAAACCTCACCCGCGATCCCGAGCTTCGCGCCACCGCGGCCGGCACCCAGGTGCTCTCGTTCGGCATCGCCGTCAACGATCGCCGAAAGAACCCGCAGACCGGCGAGTGGGAGGACTATCCCAATTACATCGACTGTACCATGTTCGGCACCCGCGCCGAGGCTGTCGGCCGCTATATCTCCAAGGGGAGCAAGGTCGCGATCGAGGGCAAGCTGCGCTATAGCTCCTGGGAGCGCGACGGCCAGAAGCGCAGCAAGCTCGAGGTCATCGTCGACGAGATCGAGTTCATGAACTCCCGCCCTGCCGCGTCTCCTGCTGCCGCGGTTGATGGTGGACAGCAGTATGCGGTCCCCGAGGCTCCCGCCGTCGAGGTTGCGGACGAGGACATCCCGTTCTAGCCGACCCGTACAACCCCATACTCAAGTGATCGCCCCACCGGAGACGGCGGGGCTTTTTCATGCCGTAGCCCGTCTCCACACGTTTCCCACACCCGGCTGCCTATGGGACGGATGGGGTCCCGCCGGTCATCCGGCCATGGAAATCGCAGGCCAGGGGCCTGCCGACCGGTGTCCGGGCGGCCCGCTGGGCAAATTATCGAATTACGCAGACGCATACGTGCGCATTTACGTGCTTGTGCGTTTACGCATGTGCGCAGCTGGGTACATACATACCAGCGGCAAGGGAGGCCGCGACCGCGTCGGCGCGGGATCGCCGAATATCGGAAGGAGGCCGTCATGGCCGGTTGCAAGAGGGAAGTAATGGAGCCGAGCGGAAGGGAGAAGGTCGCCGCCGCCGCCGCGCTGGTCGCGGGGCTCGTCGGGATGTGGTTCATGCTCGCATACAGCTATGTCTACATCAACTGCGCCGTGTTCCCAGTGGCGGGCGCGCTCATCGCGTACGCCTACGACGTGGCGGAGAGGACGGTGGCGGCACGGAAGGAGTGCTGCCGCAAGGTCGAAACGCGCCGCGCGTATCGCGCCGCGAGGGCGTCGGAATACGGCGCATAGCGGCGCCGGCGGGCAAGAATAAGTAAACGCGCATCCGCACAGGTATGCAGATGTGCGTTTACGCATCCGCATAACTGGGTACATATATGGCAGCGGCAGGGCCCTAGCGCCCTGCCGTCGGCGGATGCGGGACCGGTAGCGACTCGCCGGCCCCGTGCCCGCCGCCGGCAGGCGGCAGATATCCGAGAAGGCCGCCCGGAAATCGGGCGGCACCCGTAGAAGGGAAACACATGAAGACAATCGTTTTGGTCAACCAAAAGGGCGGCGTCGGCAAGACGACGTTCGCCGACGAGATCGCCTGGGGCCTCGAGCGCCGCGGGCGCGAGGTCGGCTTCATCAACCTCGACCCGCAGGGCGGCGCGAGTCACGAGCAGAAGACCGTCGAGGGCGAGAAGGCCGTCACCGTCGTCGACACCCCGGGCTATCTGAACGACAAGCTCGGCGGCTGCGTGGAGGTCGCCGACATCGCGATCGTCCCCGTCGAGCCCAGCCAGCGCGGCCTTCGCGCGATGAAGCGCACGATCCAGCTCATTACAGGCGTCAACCCCGAGCTCGAGATCGGCCTGATCGTGAACCGCTATTCCGACAAGCGAATCATCGACCGCAGCTTTACCGACTTCCTCACCGCCGACGACCTGCCTATCCTGGGCTGCGTGCCGACCGCCGAGGCGTTCAAGCGCGGCGCGTCGTTCAACCGACCGGTGTCCGAGGTGCAGCCGGGCGGCCGCGCGGCGGACGCGATCGAGGGGATTCTGGACAAGGTGGAGGCGATGCTGTAATGGCGAGGACTAAGAAGGCGGACTCCGCCATCAACAGCTTTTTCACTGACACCTCCAAGGAGATGGTCGAGCGCCAGGAGACGATCGTCGAGAAGGTCGTGAACCCCGACTCCGAGCCGGCAGCTGAGAAAAAGGCGGCGGCCTCTGAGGGTCCGACGCACCGCCTGAGCGTGATCGTCCCCGACGACCTCTACTGGCAGCTCAAGAAGTACCTGGTGGAGCACCGCGGCGAGGGCTACCGCAGCGCGAGCGATCTCATGCGCTCGCTGCTCGAGGACCATCTGCGCAAGGACCGCTAAGCGGGCCGTGCGGTATCGAATAGAAGGGAAAACGGAAATGACAGCATTCGAGTACAGCGCCCAGGGCTACCGCGTCGCGCCCTATATCGCGGACCTCGGCAAGAAGGCGGCGTAGATGGGACCCGATGCCGGGCGCATCTGCATTGCCCTGCGCCTCCAGGCCGTCGCGCAGCGCGTCGCCGACATGGACCGCACGAGTTTCGCCGATGCCGTCTGCGACGCCGTGGACGCCGCCGGGCGGCTGGGCTACCTCGGCTGCCTGCACGCGATCGTGAGGCTCGCGGCGGCCCGCGAGGAGACGCCGGACGCCGACGGCATGACGTGCGGCGACCTCGGCTGCCTCGCAGGCCTCCGCCGCCAGGCGCGGGCGACCGACACGCTGGATGCCGAGAGCTTCACCGCCCGCCTGCTCGCCGCCCTGGATGTCAAGGGGACGGACCGCATTGCTTTCCAGACTGCGGCGATGCGGCTTGCCGACCTGGTCGCCCCGGTCTCATTGACGGTCGACCCGGAATGCGCGCGGCGCCAAGACCGCGCCGCGTATTCCTATACCTGCGGGCGTTGCGGAGGGCGCGTGACCGTATCGGTATGCACGCGCTGTCCGTCCTGCGGGGCGTACATGGTCGTCCGGGGCGCGAACGCCCCCGTGATGGAAGGGGCCGTCCATGTCGACTCGTAAGCTCATAAGGGGGGACCGCTACCGCGCCGGCCTATGGAAGCTGGAGGAGCACTGCTATGAGGCGCACGTCCGCATGCCGAACGCCAAGTTCATGATCAAGACCTATCGGTGCGGCGAGGCTGAGGCGATTGAGAAGTTCGACTCATGGGTCGAGGCGGAAGGACTCGACCCCGAGGCGGAGGCGTGCAAAAACGGCCTCGATGACGGCGCGGGGACCGCGAAGCGCCCGATGAACCGCGAACAGCGGAGGGCGAAGGAGCGCCGCGACCGAAAGATAAAGAAGCGCCAGGCGCGCAAGGCGGCATCGGAAAACGATGCCGCACTACAGTCACAGGACATGGGGAAGGAAGAGACGGAAATGCAGAAGGTATCAAAGGTGAACGGGCAGAAGACGGCGCCCGCGGAGACGAAGGCTCCGGAGACGGAGCCGGCCAAGTGCTACACGCTCATGTGCACGGGCGATCTGGGGACGGCCCCGGTGATGGTGTTTCGCAACGAGGGCGATGCGAACGACATGATGCTCGCCCTGGAGCAGGTCGCGAAGGTGACGTCCCCCGATACCGTCTACGACGTGATGGAGGCTCCGTTCAAGGAGGCTATTTGAAGGGTCCTGGTGGGCCGGGGCGCGCAAGTCGGGCAATTGCCCGAATCCGTCGCCGCCCCAATCCAACGCCCCACGTCTCCCGCCCTGGCTCCCGCACTGAGGACCATATCAGGAGAGACGCCGCACTACCGTGCGCGCTTCGAAATCGCCGCCGCCGACGGTGCGGATGCGGCCGAGGCCGTGAAGGGGATCGTCGTGGGCTGGCTGCACGCCAAGGGCCTGGACGTACCGGAGGGCGCCGCGGACATCGCGGTGCCCGCGGGCTGGAGGGGCGCTGACGAGCCCGACGCCGCCAGGGCCGTCCGCTTTCTCAGCCTATCGGGCGCGCAGGGCGCGGCCTGGGCCGTCGAGACCGATGAGCTCGATGGCGAGTTCTCGCGCCGCCGCTGGTACACGAGGATCGGCCTCGCACCCGCCGGAGACGGGGGGTGCATCCTCAACGTGCAGGTATCGCATTACGCCGTGAACGGTTTCTTCGGATACCAGCGCAGCCCGCTCCCGTCCGTGCCGCGCGTCGTGCGCGACATCCTCGCAGACGGCGGGCTCGATGTCAGGATCGGCACATCGCGCGTGAGCGCCGAGGAGATATACCTTGACGCGGACACGCTGAGGGGCGATTTCATGCCGAGCCTGACCGACCGCGCGCGCTGCCTGCCGATCGTCCTCATGACGACCGATGACGACGGCAAGACGCCCGTATGGGACGCGACCGAGCTTGCATCGAAGCTCGTCGGCATGGCCACCGTCTACGTCATCGACATGCGCGACGGCTCATTGGTGCAGGCGTTCCGCGACCTGCTGCCCGACCGGACACCGGCCGGGCGCTACAGGATCGGGCGCAGCGCCGTCATGGTGTACCGCCCGGGCATCGACCTATCGACCGAGGAATCGCTATCGGCCTGCACGCTTTTCACGCGCCACAGGATCGAGCGCTATGCGGCGGGCGGGCGCGATGGTTTTATCAACGTCCTCATGCAGGGCCTCGGCCGCGGCATCGACGCCCGACCGGGTGACGTCGCCGGAATCGGCGACGTGCTATGGCTGCGCAGCCGTGCCGAGAGCGAGCGGCAGGGCGAGCGCATCGAGCGTCTGCGTTCGCGCGCAAAGGCGGCCGCCGATCCGGTCGCCGATATCGACGGCCTGCGCGCGGAGATCGCGCGCCTGCGCTCCGATGCCGAGGCTTGGGAGGAGATCGCGACAGACCAGGAGCGAAGCTACTCCGATGCCACCGCGAAGGTGGACGAACTCACGAGGACCGTCCAGCGGCTCGAGGGCGAGAAGCGCGCGCTCGAGCGAAAGGCGGCACAGTGCGCGGCACCGTCGGAAGACGATGGGGCCGCGAGGGTGGCCGAATGTCTACAGGCGATCCCGCGCGACTTGACCGACCTTCTGAAGCTCGCGCGCTCCATCTGGCCCAACCGTATCGTCGTCCTGCCCGAGGCAATGGACTCCGCAAAATCCTATGACGGCAACCTCGCCGAGGAATGGGATATCGTCCGCGGGGCAGCGACGGCGCTCTACGGCCTCCTGTTCGAGGACGATGGGTGCGAGGGCCAAGTCGCCGACGAGTTCCAGTGCCGGACGGGATACGAGCTCACATTCAGCGAGAGCAGCGCCACCAGGGCGCGGGTCGACCTGATGAAGATGCGCGAGAGGAGCTACTGCGGGCGCACCGTCGATATCTCCGCCCACATCAAGGGAAGGAGCCAGAAGAACTCCTTCCGCCTCCACTTCTACATCGACCGGGAAAACGAACTGATTGTCATAGGGCATGCCGGATGCCACATGAAGACCGCCGGTTCGCAACGCCGCGGCTTCAAGTAGCCGAGATCCCCGCCATCGGAAACCGATGGCGGGGATCCTTTTCCGCTCACATGGCGAGACCGGCGGCACAAACGCCTCGCAAGTTTGCGTACCGCCGGAGACGGCGGGCGGCGTATGAGCCCGGTCGTTTTTGGGTAGCATCGAAAGGTAATGCCGGAAACGTGATAAGAGGGGAGGAGAACATGTTCAACACCGACAGCGACACCCTGCGCGACACCGAGCCGACCGAGACCGAGTCGCCGAAGGCATCGTCTGCGGACAGCGCAGCCGATGCCGCCAAGAAGGCGGCCGATGCCGAGAAGCGCGAGAAGCGCCGCGCACGCCAGAAGCGCCAGGCTTTCACCGAGCAGATGCAGAACTTGACGATGAACGATATCCGACGCCTGATGGAGTCCAGCGTCGACCTCGGCAGCGTCAGCGACCCACAGGCCGAGATCGAGCGCCGCATCGAGCGCAACGGCATGGCGTACCTGATGAAGGACGGCGCCGTGTATGCCGTCGTGCTCTCGAGCGACGACTACGAACGCCTCGCGAACAAGAAGGCGTAAAGCCGACAACACGCGAAGACGCGCCAGGATGGCCGCCACCGGAACACGGTGGCGGCCATTTTCATGTCACGCCCGCATATATCGGAACCGCCGCGGCGCCACGGTGCGAGGCGAGCGGAAACGCTCGCGCCGGACACGGCCAAACGGTTGTCCGCCCGCGACCCGATGCCCGGATTGGTCAGCCCCACGGCACTTGTCGCCGCGCCGCGAACCCAAAACGCACGCACCCGCTACTCGCAGCCCGTCATGACCTCGAGCGCCACCCGGACATGGCGGCATCGCTCCGCAAGCAGCTCGTAGATCGGCGCCGGATCGTCCACGGCATCGCCTCCGGCCGCGAGCAGGTCGAGCACGGCGGCCACCCCCTCGACGATACGGGCGCAATCGTCGGCATCCATATGATCCCAAACGCGACAACCGACGGCATAAATGCCGGCAACATTTCGGCACATAACGACTGGTGTAAAGCGGTTTAAACCCAGGCAAATATGGGTAGGATACTGAAAACTTCGCAAGAGACGCATAGTTGTACCTCCATCGTAGATGTATGTACAACTATGCCGCCGGAGTCGGTCAGATTTCCGCCACCGGGCACGGCCCGCCGACGGAAACCCGCCCGCCTTCGGCGCTTGCCAGGGCTCCGCCCTTGGACCGGGGTCGCGCACGGGTGCGCGAGGAATTGGGGGAAGCGTGGCAAAGGAAGCCACCTCACAGACGAGGATGGTCAGCATCAGGTTGACCGAGGAGGAGATCGGCGCGCTCAAGGCGAAGGCACGTCTTGCGGGCACGACCGTGACAAACTTCATCCGCGAGACGGCGGTCTACGGCAAGCATGAATTCACGCTGGCGAAGCTGCCCGGCGGCGAGCGCGTGGACGTGAAGGAGGCACTGGAGGGGCTGCTCGATACCGAGCACCGCACGGTGCAGAAGCATTTCAACGTGACGCCCTACGAGGACACCTTTATACGCACGGGCGCGCGGAAAGCCGGCATGACGCAGTCGCGCTTCATGGTCGACCGAATACTCCACACGCCCATGTACTACATCGGCGACCCCGATTTCTTCCAGAAGTATTTCTACGAACTCAACAAGCAGGGCGTGAACCTGAACCAGCTCGCCGCCGCGGCGAACACGCTGCTGCTCTTACAGGACATGCCGGACGTGAGCCACGAGCGCCGCCGCGAACTCGTTGAGCAGATCGAGAACTTCGTCGCGACGCTGAAGGACCCGTACTGCAAGGCGCTCGCGGAGACGCGCGGCCTCATGGTGCAGCTCAGGAAGCAATCGGAGGTCGAGCGCTAGCATGGCGATGCTCAAGACGCTCGCCCGGAAGTTCGGCGGCTGTAGGCAGATCAAGGACTACCTTGCGCGCAACGGCCGTGCCATGACGTTCCGCTCGAGCTCGATCGATCTCGATAGCGCCGATTGGGACGAGCAGATGGACGCGACGCGCCAGATGTTCGAGAAGGACACGGGCCGCAAGTACTACCATTTCGTGATCTCACCCGACCCCGAGGACGGATTGGATGCCAAGGCGGTCGACACATTGGCATACGATTGGGTGAGGGAGCGCTACGGCGGCTACCAGTGGGTGATCGAGACGCACGTCGACAACGGCATCCCGCATGCCCACGTCGTCGTCAACTCCGTCAACCCCGTCGACGGCAGGAAGATCCACCTCGACGACGATGACGTGCAGGCCGACGCGATGGAGCTCCAGCGCATCTGCCGCGACTACGGCTACGCCGCCTTCGACAATTTCAAGTTCTCGAGGGACGAGGACGGTTCCTGGTACGCGAGAACGCCGCGCCCCGACCGTCGGCGCGAGGTCGTATTGCAGGAGGCGCGACCGCCGCGCAGGCATCAGACGGACGCCCAGCGCCGCGCCCGGTACAGCGGCAGGAGACTCTGGACCGACGCGATGCACGACGATATCGAGGCTGCCCTTCAGGGCTGCCGGACATGGCCCGCGCTCGAGAGGCGCCTGACGGAAAAGGGATACCGAATCAACATCAACCGCCGCGGCGTGCTGACGTTCTACCCGCCCGAGGGCAAAGGGCGTCCCGTAAAGGGATACAAGCTGGACGACTCCTATACGGTCGAAGGGTTGCGCGAGCGCCTTGCCGTGCGACTGGAAGGACGGCGCCCGAACGTCAGGATGTGCGCCGAGGACCTAGTCCCCGACGTCGTCCTGCCGCCCATGACGTTCGAGGCGGTGGCGTCAAACAACCTCGAGCGGTCGAAGAGGATCGAGCGCTCCGCCGCGCGCCTCGCTGCCGCCGCCGACGCGGTGAACATCATCCGTGAGCGCGGCTACCGATGCTACGCGGACATGGCGGCGGACGCGAAGCGCCTTGCCGCCGAGGTCGACGCGCTCGACGCGAGGGCTGACGCGCTCAAGCTGGAGGCCGAGCAGACCGCCGAGGCGATCCGCCAAGTCGAGGTCTACACGGCCTGCGCCGCGCAGCTGACCGCCCGCCCGACCGACCCGGGCGTCCTGGCGGCATGGCGCGAGGACAACGCCGTGGAGCTCCGCGAGATGGAGGCGATCCGCAAGTGGATGGCCGAGCGCGGCATCGGGCTCACCGATACGACCTATACCGACCTCCTCGCGCGCCGCGAGGGCGTCAAGGCCGACGCCGCTAACCTCGCTTCCACTGCGGGCGACATCCGCAACCGCTCGCGCCGCCTTTCCGCCGCGGTCGATGTCCTGGCTTCCTCGCAGATGCCGATCGGCCCCACCGATGTCCGCGGGCGCGGCGAGAGGCAGAAGGGCGCCGGGCGCAACGTGCGCGGCGCTAAGGTCATCACCGCCGACCAGAGCGCCGAGCTGACGCGCGAATACGTCCGCTACAGGGAGGCCTATTCGCAGGCGATCGCTGCCGGCGCGCTGACGCCGGACAGGATCAAGCAGATCGAGCGCGACCACGAGCGCGCCAAGGCGAAGATCGTAAGCGAGCAGCGCGAGGAGGACTTGCGCGCCGCCCGCTCGGCGTACGGCATGGCCGGAAGCGAATGGGCGCAGGACGCCCCCGTGACTGTTGCAGTGCCAGACGGGGACGTCACGAAGGCGAAACCCGGATGGGAGCCGTATCTACAGCGACCGGCGACCGAGAGGCAGATGAAATACCTTGAAGACCTCGTGGAGTCCGGCGTCGTCGCGCAGGCCGACGTCGACAGCCTCGGCGGCGAACCGACAATCGCTGACGTCAACGCGCTGCTGAACTCGCATCCGAAGGTCAAGGACCTCGAGCTCGAGAAGAAGGAAGCCGACACCGCGAGAAACGCAAAGACGCGCACACTGACCAATCACGATATCGGGGACGACGGCTATACGCCGACAAACCATACAAGGAGGAGATAGACGGTGAACATCATCGTGAAGATGCACGACAGGGTCCGCGTGATCGAGACGACGCGAATGGACCTGCACAGCGGCATCATGCTCGAGGACGACTTCCTCGACATTTCCGATTACCTTAACCAGGGCGTGCTACTTGAGCGCAGCGTGTTCATCACCACGAGCGACGACATGCAGCTCCTCAAGCGCGCCGTGACGATCATCGAGCCGGACGAGCTGGAAGCCGTCGAAGGTGTCTATGCGGACGGCAAGCCGATTCTTGTGAGGACCGAGGACGGCTCGCGTTTGGCTGCGTCGGTGTTCGAGGTGCTGTTCGACGACAGCGGCAACTTCATGGGAGACCACGGCCAGGGCCTCTGCATCTACTATGAGTCCGGCAGCTACGAGACGATCGTGCCGACCGTTCTCTCGTTCGGCGACGGCATGCTCATGGCCGACGACCTGATTGATTGGAGCGACCTCGACTCGGGCATCACATGGACCCGCGGAGCCTGGACGCGCGGCGACCGGAACCTCATGGAGCTCCGTCCCGAGCCCACGGTCGTGGTCGATCCCGAGCAGTACGCGCACATGGAGCTCATGACCTTCGGCGGGCAGCTCGTCGCCATGAAGACCGCCGAGGGCATGGTGAGCGGCGGTGGCACCGTCTCCGACGATTCGCCCACCGACGTCGAGGCGACCGAAAGTGAACCGCAGCCGTCCCATGACGCGGCAGACGGTGACGCGCCGACAATCGACGCCGGAGACGGCGACGAAAATCAAGTCTCGATGGAAGACGGCCCCGATAAGGATTCACCCGAGCCCTCCACGGATACTGCGGGAGACAGCACGGAGACCGATGCCGGCCCCGAACCCGGCGGCTTGGAAATCGAGTCCGCCGGTAGCGATACTGTGGCTGATGACGGTTCGGACCCGGCCGAAGATCCCGACGAGGACCCCAATGAAATCGGCAGCGATGATGATCCTGACGACGATGACGACTACGGGGAGGACGATTCGATGTTCGCCGACCTCTTCTAGAAAGTAAGCGAAAGGATACCCGCGACGACAAGCGCCACCGCGTGACCGACCGCCTGAGCGATTACTACCGCAAGTTCCGCAGCCTCACCGCCCACTATCCCATCCTGGAAGACGACCTGTAGCCCACTCAGTGAAAACCAAAGCCCCGCCGGACACCGGCGGGGCTCGCAACGCCCATGTGAAGGCACTCGGACAACGGGTGCCTTTTTCAATATATGCCCCGTTCAGCGAATAGATTTTTTCACCAAGGGTAAAAGTCTCACGATACTGGAAAGCAGAGCCGAGAAGGAGCACTCTTATGACCGTTATTGAGTATTGCCGAACGAAGACCGAGGTAAACGAGCTTGTGATTATCCGCAGCGGCGGGTATAGGACATGCGCAGCATTTATCGACTATGAGGACCTGTTCCGCCTGCCTCCCGATATTGCAAATGCTGAGGTTATGGATGCCGGTCACGGTTTTATCGCCGTTGCGGGGCCCGCGAACACGTCCTGCAACACGCCGTGTGTCTATCTGGATATCAAATAGGGAGCGCAGACAGTGGTTCGAGACGGTATTGCGGTCATCATTCCCTGCTATAACGAGGCCTTGACTATCGGCAAGGTCATCGATGACTTCCGCAGCGAGCTTCCCGAGGCGACCGTCTACGTCTACGACAACAACTCGACCGACGGCACCGCCGAGATCGCCCGCACGCGAGGCGCTATCGTCAAGTATGAGCCTCGCCAGGGCAAGGGCAATGTCTGTCGGCAGATGTTCCGCGACATCGATGCCGACTGCTACCTCATGGTCGACGGCGACGACACCTACCCGGCGGAACCGGCGCGATCGCTCTGCGCTCCCATCCTCGCGGGCGAGGCCGATATGGTCGTCGGGGACCGTCTATCCAACGGTACCTATGCGCAGCAGAACGCCCGCGCCTTTCACGGCTTCGGCAACGACCTCGTGCGCGCCATGATCAGATGGATATACGGCTACGGCTTCGAGGACGTCATGACCGGCTACCGTGCCATGTCCAGGCCGTTCGTTAAGACCTTTCCGGTCCTGTCCGAGGGCTTCCAGATCGAGACTGAGCTATCGATCCATGCCGTCGATCGCCGCTGGCGGATCGCCGATGTCCCCGTGGAATACCGAAACCGCCCCGAGGGCTCGGTCTCGAAATTGAACACAGTGAGAGACGGGCTGAAGGTAATCGCCATGATCGGCACCCTGTTCAAGGACTACCGTCCGTTGAAGTTTTTCTCGCTGGTCGCCCTGCTGTTCTGCATCGGCGGCCTGTGTGCCGGCATCCCGGTCGTGACCGAATACCTCGCCACCGGCCTCGTGCCCCGGTTCCCGACCGCGATCCTCGCCGTAGCGCTCATGTTCATGGCTGCGCTCTCGCTCGCCACGGGTTTCATCCTGGACGCCGTGGCGAAAGTCGAGCGCAAGCAGTGGGAGCTCCGCGTATACCGCCAAACAAAGAACGGCTGACGCGATTCGCCAACATCCCAGCCCCCGCCGGAAACCGGCGGGCCCAACAACGAACCCAAGCTGGCGCCCGGACACCGGGTGCCTTTTCATTCGATAGACCCCCAGCTCAGCAAATAGATTTCCTCCCATCCGGGTACAAGTCGGGCAGTTTGCTACATCAACCACATAACAGAAAGAGGAAACCCAAATGGACGCAATGGTAGAAGCCCTCATGCCTTTCGTAATGTTCGCTGCTGTTCTTTGGGGCATTGAGGCTATCGTCACGATGCTTATCAGGGATCACAAGAAGGCGAAACGAAAGCAGGCACGTGAGAAGCGCCGCTTGGAATATCAGGACCGCCGCATGGCCAACGATGCGGAGCATGCCAAGGTGACTCGCGCGATGCGCTACGACGTGCTCCGTCGCGATGATTTTCACTGCGTCCGCTGCGGGCGCGGCCGCGAGGACGGCGTGAAGCTCCACGTCGACCATATCGTCCCCGTATCGCGCGGCGGCAAGACGGTGATGTCCAACCTCCAGACCCTATGCGAGGACTGCAACTGCGGCAAGGGAAACCGCTACCTGGAATAACAGGTTGAATCATGCTGATACAGGCACAAAAAAGGGCCCGTCCTCCCTCGGTGGGGAAGGCGGGCCCCAATGGGCGCCGGTAGATTCGGGTCATTCGCCTGCGCTGAGGTCTCTTAGACGCAGCGACGGCAAGGCGCCGCGCCACGCCTTCGGCTGATACCTGCCCTTGAAGGCCGACTCCGTCTCATCGAGGCTCTTCGTCAACCAGCGCCCGTCGCCCTGTGTGGCGACCAGCTTCCTGAGCGCGAGCACGGTGACGCGTCGCTCCTTGCCGTCCTGGTCGAGCGCGTCGACGAACTCGCCGAGGTCGTCGCCCACGATGAGCCACATCATGCCGAACTCGTCCTTGAACACGCGCCCGGCCATCGACTTCGTCCTGCGCGCGGCGCTGCCGTCGTCGAGCTCGGCCAATCTCGCATCGAAGTCGCGCAGCACGTGCTTCGAGAACAGCCGCTGCAGGGGCGCTACGTCGCGGGACAGCTTATAGGCCCCGTGCTCGAGGTCGACGTTCACCAGCCGGTCGAGGTCGCGCCCCTCGGATTTCTCGAGGACCTCAACGCCCTCGATGCTCGCCGGGGCCAGCGCCATCGACGGGGATGGCGCGAGCACGCCGGCGTCGTACCTCTCGAGTGCGACATCGCACCTTGTTGGCGTGTCTCCCGCCTGCAACGCGTACAGTGGGTTCATGTCGATGTGCAGCTGCTCGGAATCCTTCACGTGCTCGAGCAGCTTCGGGAACGAATCGAACGTGCCAACCCATCCGTACTCAGGCGAATAATAGAACACTAGCGAGCCGTCGGCAGGGTTCACCATGATGTGATGGGAGAAGTTCACGTCCACGATGAGGCCGTGGATGTTCCCCGAGAAACCGAGTCGCTTAAGCTCGCCAGAGACCTGCTCCTGCCTCTCGCGCAGCGGCGCGAGCGCGGCGAGGTACTTGGACACGACGGTGTCGAAGTTGTCGTGCGCCCACTTGATGTCGCGGTGCGTGCTGACCCTCTTCGTCTTGCCGCCGTTGACGATGGACGTCCCGTTCTCGCCCACGAGGAAGAACCCGTAATAGCCGTTGGACTTGATGACGTGCATGTCGTTCTTCTCGCAGCGTTGGCGAATCATCTTGCCCGTGCCAGCGTACTCGCCGATGAACCGGTAGAAGCTGAGGTACTCGTCGGCCGTCGTTGGGTAGCAGCCGTCGGCGAGGTCGGCGTAGGGATTCCTCGCGCATCCGGTCGTAGCCCTCTTGAATCGCATGTCCCACCTCGGGTCGAAGCCGCCCCTCTTATGGTAGCCGACCTGGTTGTCGGCGTAGATGACCGCGTTCTCCGACCTGAGATACCTGTTTTGGTGCGTGTGTCCCGAGAAGTAGACTGCGTCCCTGTCGATGCGCCCGAGGCAGTCCTCCGCCGGGTAGTGGGAGGCGCAGATGAAGCATTTGCCCGCCTTTCGGGCGCGTTCGCGTGCGGCCTCGTAGCCCTCCACGAACAGCCTAGTCTGCTCGACCTCGTACGCCCTCGCGCGGGCCTTAGCCTCCTTGAGCTCGGCCTCAGCGCCGGGGAGGCCCTGCGCGGCCATCGCGAAGAGCCCGCGGTCGACCGTCATCGCGTCGCAGCACACGAGGTTCGTCGCGTTGTAGCGCTCGTTGTGCGCCGCGAAGCCCGTGCCGCCGTAGATGACGCACCTGTCATCCTCGATGCACTCGTTCTGCAAGACGGCATATCCCAGGGGCTCGAGGCTCTCCTTGTAGAACGCGACGGCGGCGTCGACGTCGGGAAAGCCGACGTACTCGTGGTTGCCGAGGATCACGATGCCGAGATGGTCGAACGAGGGGCTGTATCGATGCAGGTCGAACCTGAAGTCGCGCAGATCGATCGGCTCCTCGAGCGCGAGCTTGTCTTTGAGGTTGGCCTTGATGCCCTCCAGCCGGCACAGCTCCTCGTTCGCGGCAGCGGCGTCCAGAATCTTCTTCCTCGCGGAGCGCGGAAGATTGCGCTTCTTGTAATAGCTGCTCGCGAGATATGCCTTGATACCATTGATGCCGCCCTTCGGCGCGATGATGCGACTGTAACTCAGATGCTTATCAACTTTGGCCTTCAGCCGCTTGAACTCGTCCTTCTGGGCACTGATGCACTTGTCGATGCTTTTGACGCTGCGCTTGATGTTCGCTTGCCTGCGCGCCGACTCCGGGCTGGGCCGCGACTCCATCAGCCGCGCTTTGTACTCCTTGTACTGGCGGTATGCCACTTTCAGCCAATAACGTCTGTAGAACTCGACGGTCACGTCCCTGTCGGACGCGACGTCGCCGAGGAAAATCGACTTCGGCGCAATCCAGCCCGTCTTCCAGTTCGTGTAAAACGGGTCGGCGTGGGATGCTCGGATGTTCCTCGCCGCTTCGTCGACGGTCTTGCGGATGTCGCCGCCGTAATACCTCACGTGATGGAGCAGATGCATATCCGAGATGTACTCGATGGCGGTCTTGTCCCCGTTGCTGCCGCTCCCGCCGTAGTACAGCAAGGGCTCTTGCCTCTCGGTCTTCGCGACGAGGTCGGACCCCGCCTCGCGCACGGCCAGCCCGCGCTCCTCATCCATGGCCATGCCGTCCTCTCGCTACTCAGGCGCGTCGGTACGCACCAGCTTGCCGCCCTTTGCCTTGTACAGTCGTGTTTACGCCGAAGTATAGGCGAAAGGCCATCTACGGCCAAATCAGGTCCGACATAGGGGAGATCCTGAGGAGGCTCTGCGAGCACAAGGGCGTC
This sequence comes from Collinsella aerofaciens, assembly GCA_048503295.1. Taxonomy (GTDB): domain Bacteria; phylum Actinomycetota; class Coriobacteriia; order Coriobacteriales; family Coriobacteriaceae; genus Collinsella; species Collinsella aerofaciens_CI. The sequence continues at coordinate 61,736 of DBFRVO010000012.1, forward strand.
GAGATAATCGAGGGGCACCTCATGCCCGACCATGTGCACATGCTGTTGGCGATACCGCCGAAGTACAGCGTGTCGAGCGTGATGGGCTACCTGAAGGGCAAGGCGCTGGAAGACGGCGACAAGAGGCTCGCCGCGAGCTACGCGCACCTGGAGGAGGCCGAGCGCATCGCGCGGTCGGGCAAGCTGCCCGACCGCGAAAGCGTGCTGCTGTCCCCCGACATCGCGTTCATCTGCCTCCATGCGGGCGGGGCCGTCTCCGAGTGCGGCAACTGCGGGTGCCTCGTCGACGAGCACTGGGACTTCTGCGCCCGCTGCGGCGCGCACTTCATGGACCGCAGGTACGTCGCCGAGTTCGGCGGCCTCGACGTTTGATGCGCGGGGCGCGTCGAGCAAGATCAGCTGACGGATTTTGAAGGACGAGGGACGGCAAACCGCGATTCGAGATATGAAAAAAGCCAGGTGACCGTGGAAAGTGCCCTGGCTTAATACCGTTGAGAAACGCCGCCTAGTGCGCGGGCCTTGTCATCAAAGCCCGCGCTTTGCGGTTTCGTGGGAGCGAATGATGCGCTTGCGCGATCATTCGCTTGTCGTCGCGCTTCGGGCAGATGGCCTGGTTTCGATGGATCCTCTCACGATGTACTCGCCGTGCAGCGTTTCGTCCTTGTTGAGAAAGTACATGTACTCGACACGGACTTCGTCGCCAATGTTTAGATCGTCGAACGATATGATTCTATGCTCGATCCTTTCGGAAAAGCCGAATGCGTACACGCTTCCGCTGTTCAGACCGTATCCCGGGGTCGCTATTTTGACTTCGGCCGTTTCCGAATCCCTGTCTAGGGAAATTATGATACCGTCCGCGAAATGAAGGGCGTCCGTTAGGCCGCCAGAGGAATATTCCTCAGGGCTTTTTTCGCTTTTCTTTTTAACATCGCTCACGTTTTCGAAGCTCTCCTGATTCGTTGTGGTGGTCGTGCTGCTGCTGTCGTTTGTCGTAACCGCAATGAGGAAAACCGAAATCAAAGCGGCTACGACAAACGCTATGGCTAGGATTGGCACGATGCGGGCGCGATTCGACATATCAGAAGAAGAACGTTCCTGTGGAATTGGAAAGAGCTGGGTAGTTGAAGTTCAGATAACGTGCGGAATCACCCCATCCATCGGCGACAACGATGACGCTAAGGGCCGCTCCTGTTGAGTTGTTGGTTGCAGATACGTATCCTTCGACGGCGACGCTATGACCGACAGGGTCCGGCCATGCGGTGAACAGCGATGTCTGCTGTGCGTTTACCGCCAGCACGTATTGGGCAAACGTTGGACTCCTGTTCACCCTGTTCGATATGCTTTTTCCTCTTGCTGAGCAAAAGTCACAGAATCCGACGGCTCCTTTCCCGATGTTTGTTGTTCCGAACGTTATGCCGTTTTTAACTTCTAGGACGGTTGTTCCCGTCCTGTCCCACATTTCGATATACTCGTCGGCGCAGTCCCATATGTCGAACATGCCGTACAGACCCGCGCATGCGCATAGGGCGGACACCTGGCATGCGTATCTGCCTGTCAGGTAAGTGATTCTGTTCTGGGACGATCCGATAAATGATGGAAAGAACTTAAAAGCCGTCATGGCGTAGTTGGCATACAGGTCCGAGGTATTGATGGTCGCGTCGATCCACCCATTGCCGGTCACCGATGATAGCGCCATGGGAATATCTGCGATCGTTCCGTCGTTCAGGAGGACGGGTCCGCCGGATCTGTCTGCGGCGCCGTAGAGCAGCCCGTCGATTTTGACGGCGTATTGCTCGTCTTCGGATAGGTGCTGCGCTGATGCAAGCGATTCGTTCGACATCAGCGCCGCCGCATATGGGCTGATCGAACCTTGCTCAAACGAAAACTCGGCGATGCCGTTCGGACAGCTTGCGTCGATGACGATGTATCCGTTGGGAGCACCGTCGAGGTTGTAATCGACGACGTATCCTACGTGATCGCCGCCGGCAGTCGCTAATCTTACGGGGTTTGCGGGAACCAACCCTTGGCCGTTCGTGTCGCACGATTGGGCGAAGTTGAAAGCCATTTCGAGGGCGTTGTCCGATGTGAGGGTCGACGTTGAGCCGGTCGCATCCTGGGCCATGGCCTTGGGCGCTCCGGCGAAGGCGGCGGCTGATGACAGCGCCGCGAGCTTTACGAATGTCCTTCTGTCCATAGGTGCTTCCCCTTCCGTGAAGGTAGATCTTTATGACATATGCAGGGATTCGAATCCTTTTGCAAGGAAATACGAAAATGCTGCTTGTTTTGAGTTGGGTAAAAAGGTTTCGGTAAGCGGCCCCCGAAGTCGTTTGCAACCGTCCCGTATAGAACACCCCCGGGGGAGGGGCTTTCGAGGCGATCCGGATGGTCGCCTTTTCTGATCCCCGAGGGCGTACAATAAATGAATTTATAATATACGTCCCGTATAGAACGAGTGCGGCAACTGCGGGTGCCTCGTCGACGAGCACTGGGGCTTCTGCGCCCGCTGCGGCGCGCACTTCATGGACCGCAGGTACGTCGACGAGTTCGGCGACCTCGACGTTTAATGCGCGGGGCGCGTCGAGCAAGATCGGCCGACGGCTTTCGAAGGACGAGGGACGGCGAGATCCGCCGCGAGATGGCCTTCGAGGACGCGTTCAGCGAGCCTGACGGCGCCGTTCCTAGCGTTTGCGATATGCGGTAGACCTCGCCGAGCCCGTCTTCTCGATGGTCCCGTCATCTTGGAGCTTCTTGAGGACGCGCTCGACCGTTCGCTTGCTTATGGACGGGTTCGCATCCATGATGTCCCGCTTCGTCGCTGCGCCGACGAGCTGCTCGAAATATGCGCGCAGCATGCCTTCGCCGCCTTTGGGGCCCGCCGCAATGGCGAATCTCCCGTCAAGCTCCTTGTAGCAGGCCGTCATCACGCCGAGCATGTAGGTCACGAACGGGGTGTAGTCGTTCTCGCCATCCTGCCACCCGGCGGAGCTTGCGCCGAGCGCCTCATAGTACGTTTCCTTCGATCTTTCGATTTCCTTTTCGATCGATACGTATTTTCCGACCGTGTATCCGCATCGGTATAGGAGGAGCAGGGTGAGCAGCCTGCTCATGCGCCCGTTCCCGTCGTTGAACGGGTGGATGCTCACGAAATCGAACACGAACACCAGCGACACGAGGACGGGATCGTACGTTCCGGCTTCGATTTGCGCTCGGTATTCCCTGCAGATGGCGTCTACCGCCGCCGGAGTTGCGGCGGCGCTCGTGGGCCTGAACCTTGCGACCATCTCCCCGCTGGCTGACCTCTCGGCGATCACGTTGTCGGAATCCTTCCACCTTCCTGAGAACGAGTCGCCATTGAACCTGTACAGGTCGCGATGGAGCTGCAGGATCACGCCGGGTGTCACGGGTATGGCATCGTGCCTTTCGTGGATCGTGTCGAGCACGAACCTGTATCCGGCTATCTCGCGCTCGTCTCGGTTCTTCGGCTCGGCCTTCTCGGCCATCAGGTCGCGAAGCCTTTTGTCCGAGGTCGCGATATTCTCGATTTTGTTTGACGCGCTCGTGCTCTGTATTTTCGCGACCTCGACGAGGCTTTCCAGCACGTCCGGCCTCGTCGCCTCGTAAAGCGCTTGTCTTCCGCGGTGCTCCCTCATATCGCCGATAGACGACATGATTTCGGGCGACATAAGGGTGCTGAGCTTCCTTGAATAGTCGAATTGAGCCATGGGGTATCTTCGCCACATTCCTTGTATCTTCGCCAAATATAAATGATATGGCGAAGATACTCCATATGTGGCGAAGATACAAGGGTAGATGTCTTCCTGCGCGCAACGCTCTCGGGGAGGGGCTTTCAGGATGGCCAAGAAGAAGTGGGTATGTAAAATACGTGATTGGACATTGATGGCCTGAATCACGATTGACCAACCAGTTATTTACCAACTTCCAACCACATATTTTACATACCCCTAATTTGTTACCTTAAGAAAGCCCCAAGGTCCTTTTCGGTAGCACGGCAGCCGAAATAGAACCCAACGATATCTCGGTCGCGAGCCTGCGTCTGGCACGCTCGACATCATTTGAGATACCGAGGGAGGTTACGACGCGGCCGAAGCACTTCTCAACGATTGTATTGAGGGCATCGCAATGATTATCGAAATCGTGCGTGCGGTTCAAGACGACAGGGGATAGGAAACGCTGCATCTGTCCGGTAAATGACCCGTCGGCATAGCAGACGTGAGCGCGTTGCATGCCGATGGCGATCATGCTGGCAAGGGAGGCGGGACAGCGGTAGTCGGCGTGCTTTGCCGCTACAAGCGAGGCAACGGCAGAGAAGTCGATTTCCTGCGCACGGACGATCCAGGGGATATCCCAGAGGTCGCGATGCCTGATATGCGTATCGGTGGCGGAGAATGAGATGAGCTTGTCGGCCAGAATCTCCTCGAGCGTCTGGCACCGGATTGTAAGGTCGTCATACATTCCGGCAAGTTCGGGATAGTTGACCGCGACCCGGCGAATCGTGGACGTATGCGCCGGAACGGACGCGATCTCCAGCTTGATCCGCTGTTTCGGCAAATCGGGGCGCGCGATGTTGGTATTAACGGACACCGTCCATCTCCGCATCCCGACGCCATCGAAATCATTGACGACCTTGGGCTCCCTGACGCTCACTTCGGTATCGTAGGACTTGAGCAGATCGGAGCGCAGGGTCTTGGAGAAATCATCCAGGGGAAGCGAATCGAACTTGTCGCCGGCGACGAAATCGAGGTCTTCGCTATATCGAAGCGATCCATAGCAGAGGCGGAGGGAGGTTCCGCCTTGAAAGGTGATGTCTCGAAGCAGGTCGTTCCTCCCAAGAGACCGGATAATTTCGTAATGGACGATTTCCTTTTCGATGACGGGCGTAAGCCGGGCGCCATCGACCTTACTGGCGATATTACCCGCAAGCTCCTCAAGGTCAATCAACATCCACTTCATCCCAATCGATAAGCTCCAGGCTGCGTTTCCTCGAGACGAGGTCGTGCAGGCACCGCTCCTCGGTCGCGATCGGCAGCCGATTCCTCGGCATACGGTCGAGTATTCCCCGTTTGACGTCATTCGAATCATCGTCCGTGTGGATAAACTCGATGGCACCGAATCGGGTATCGACGAAGCCTTCTGCGCCCGTGGTCACGCATGAGATGCGCCCGAGCGGGATTTGCGAGATGAAGCCCCACTGCGATGCCGCGGACTCGAGGCTTTCGTAGGTGACCTCGCCGGGGCGCAGGAACGTCGCGATATGGCCGAGCACATCGCAGCCGTTGGGATGGAACAGCAGATATAGGTACGAATCATGGGCGACGCGCTCGAGGATACCGTCTGCGGCGAGCCTCTTGATGGTCGAGCGGAGCGTATCGCCGGACTCACCGAAAAGGGTCCCCAGCTCGCGGCTGTGGAAAAGGATCCGCCCCTCCAGGTCGCACCCATGCAGGATCTTGATCGCCTCGACGCTTTTCACGGAAATCCTCCTATCTTCCTCCCATCAATTATACCAATATGGTCTATATTTAAGCCACTTGCCCTGGGAACACTGGCTAATCAACCAGACCCCCAAAGTCTCCCTGGAACCCAAAAAGACGTCCGCCCTCAGAGAAACCCACGGGAAAGCAGGGCCCGCCGGAAACCGGCGGGCCCCACACATCCATATCGAAACAGCACCCTAAAGATGCAAGAAGGCGCCCTCGGAAACCGAGGGCGCCTTACCGACCGCATCGATTATACCGCGCGTCGGGGCCGCTGGCCACCGTCCGGGCGACCCGGGTTCCCCGCGGCGGCCCTCGCCGCGGCCGCCATCTGTAAAGGGCTCTTGCCGCGTTCGGGCTTGACCGGCTTGAAGAACTCCGGTGCCGGCTTCGGTTCGTCTCCATGGTAGAAATGGAGCCCGGCGACAGGCGATCCATCGCGGACGGCCTGGCTGATGGCGGCCGGCGATACGTGCAGGGGACGGGCGGCGGCCGGGTTGCCGTCGAAGGTCTCGCCGGTTTCCAGGCAGACGATGGGCCTGGTCTTCGAATGTCGTTCCCTGAAGAACTCCGAGCCCGGCTTCGGTTCGTCGCCGTAATAGAAGTGGAGCCCGTTGCGTTCGACGCCCGTGCTGGCCGATGCGCGCACGGCCCCGGCGGCAATGCCGAACGCGCGGCCCGCCTGGAATGCCGACTCGAACGTCTCGCCGGTGTCGAGGCATACCACCGGACGCGGTGGCCTGTTGGGAGGCAGGAAGAACCCCGGCGCCGGCTTCGGCGCATCGGCGTAGTAGAAATGCAGCCCCTGGGTGCAGGTGCCGCGCTGGATGGAGCGGAAGATGTTGCGCGAGTCGGCGAAGCCGAGCTCCTTGGCCGCCCGGTAGGCGGAATCATAGGTCTCCCCGGTCTCCAGGCACGTGATGGGCCTCTTGCGTTTGGTGTCTCGGTCGGCCATGGTGTTCCCCTTACAGTTTGATTCCGCCGTCATCGACTCCATCGCGGACGGTAGCGCCGGCCGCGACGCTCGCACGGCGTCCGAGGTCGGCGAGATCGGGCTTCGTCTTCACGGCGATCTCGGGCTTCTTCTCGGAATACTCGACACGCCCGGCAAAGGGCTCGGAGAACCCGAAGCAATCCTGCGGGGTATAGAGATCGATGCGGTCGGATTCCCACTTCCCGCCCCTGGGTTCCATCATCGTGTACTTGATGTCACGCGGGTCGATATCGAAGTCCGTGTCGAGTTCGATGCCCGCGGTGCCGCCGCACCCGTTGATGGGGTCGTAGATGCCCATGATTGGTTCGTATGTGCCGGGCTTGACCGTGAACGTTCCCGCCTTCTTGCGGTCGCCGCGGCAGATCATCGAGAGGCTGGCGTCCAGGAACGCATCGAGAGGCAGCGTTGCCAGAACGGTGAGACCGACGAGCGAGTTCTGCTGCGAGTTGAAGATATCCTCGCGGAAGCTGCGCTCGAACTTGGTAACGGGGTCGTTGACGACCTTCTCGATGGTCGTGCCCTGCGAGGCGCACAGCTTGTCGAAGATGCTCTCGGGGATGTCCGCGGGACGCGTGAACGGCCTGTAGTCGTCGGTGGGCTCATACTCCCACCTATCGTTCTCACCCTGGCCGCCCCTGTGGCAGACGCACGGGAGGTAATCCGCCTGCCAGTCGAGCGCGGAATCGACGACGTCGCCCTCGAAATACAGGCTCTTGACGGACAGTATGAGCGAGGTCTTGAAGGTGAGCCTGCTGAAATCGATGTCGTAGAAGAACCCGAATCTCTCGGTCAGGTCGTTGCGCAGCGATTCGCAGTCGATATAGGGCTCGCGCTCGAGTCGGCGGTCGCCGAGTCGTGATTTGATCTCCCGTGCGAACGTATCGGCGATCTCGGTACGGTCCACAAGGCTCGCCTCGTAGAGCCCGTCGTTGAACTTATCCGTCAGCACGCATTCGACGGCATGGGAGAGGTCGCTGACAGTTAGCCCCTCGTGCGTCTCGATTTTCTCCGCGTCGATGAAACCCTCGGCCCATTCCAGCGATGTGTCGGCGAGCAGTTCGCCGCAGACGCATGCGGCATAATCGTACTCTTCGTAATCGGGCCAGTAGTCGAGGTGGATATCTCCTCCGTTCAAGATGGCCTTCTTGATATCGTCCCGGTTGAACCGGTTGCCCGCGACATCGGCGAGCATCGAAGCGGCAACGTCGGCCCCGAGCAGCTTCACGACGTCGTCGTAGCTGTCGATCTCGAGGTTGTCGGTAGAGATTGCGCTGACGCTTGTATTCGTATCGGCCATATTCGGCACCTCCAGGGAAACGGTTGTCCCCATCGATGCTACCCGCCGGTGACCCACACGAGAACGCCCCTTCCCGAACGGGAAGGGGCGTCATATGCCAGACCCTAGTGTTTGATGCCACCGGCCTCGCTCAAGCCGGAATCGACCGAACGCCCTGCCGCCGCACTGGCGGCCTTGGCGACATTTGCGGGATTGTTTTCAGGCTCGAACTCGAAACCGATCTTATCGGAAAGCAGTTTGAAGGCGTCAACGGTCGATTGCATGCAATTGCAAGAAATTTCGTGGCGGAGACGGTCTTCCACCTGGTCGCGGAGATACATCGAGCAGAGCCATTCCTGGAAATCGGGCTCGTTGCACTCAGAAGCATACGTAGCGAATTCCGAAATGCTGGAGCAGTAGAAGATACCCAGGAAGAAATCGAGATCCTTGACGGGGATATCGAAGGCGCTCGCACTCGATTCACCGAAATGCCATCCGTTGGAATCGAGTGCGAGCAGGGCATAGTCGAAACTCGCGGGCATACCCGGGGCATTGGGGTCGGAACGTTTGATGAACCCGTATACCTCATCCCAACTGTTGGAAGCGTTGACAAAATCGGAATCCAGCTGACTATATCCCGTATCGGCGCCATTGCGTGCCGCCGCGCCCTTCACGGGATCGAGCGTCATGGCATCCCCGTCGAGATGCACGTCCGTGCGATGGACCGGCTCCGAATCTCGCCCGTCATACGTGAACACGTGGACAGGCGTAGGATAGTCATCGCGAAGCCCTTCCGGTGCGGCTTCGATGAACGCAAGCTGGCCGCTGCCCTTGCCGTCGGGCAGGTTGATATCGACGCTGATGCCGCCTGCGAACGGCGTGGCGACAAGCTCGCCGGCATCGGTCATTACGGAAATGGACTCGTTCATCACATACGCTCCTTAAAGCCCATACTGCCATCAGATTGATTCACGCTCCGCGCGGCAGCCCAGGCGGCCACGGTCGCGTCGGGGAAGTGCCCCCGCGCGCGGCTGAAATCGGGTGCGACGGTCTCGCACCAGCAGAAGTCGTAGCCGCAGGTCCACACCTTCTCGCCGTCGACCTCGACGGGCACCGACATGTGTACGGGCGTGCCGTCGAAAGCCTCGATAACGCGCTCCCCGTCGAATAGGATGGGGAAATCGTCCCCGTCCTCGCACAGCTGCCCGACCACCTGCTCGATGGACTCGCGCGGGAAGTAGTAGATCGGGCCGTAGTTCCAGCCGACCCCCATCGGGTCGCAGTAGGCGCGCAGCCCGTCCGGGTTCCCGGTGCGCTCCGCGTAGATGCCGTCGATATCGACATGGCATGCGAAAAGGCAGTCGGCGCCGCAGGTCTCCCCGGCGGGGGCCCGATCGGCGACTTCGGTGAAGTACGAGTCCAGCCACCCGGCCGCGGCGGAGCGCATCCCCGCGTTTTCCCTCAATGCCCCGACGATGCCGTCGCAGGCGAGGCAGCCCCGGTTGATATCGCCCCGGGATGCGCTCCGGGGGAGCATGATGGTGGGGCCGTCCGGGCCGAAGCGGCAGGCGACTTCGTCGCCGCGCCGCTCGAGCTCGAGGGCTCCCTGCGCGCGGGCGATATAGATGTCCTCGAAGGTGGGGAAGTCAGGTTTACGGGAGAAGTAGTCCATGCAGATCGCCTTCCTAGATATGAGGCCCGGCGCCGCCATCGGCCCCGCCGGCGGTCTTGGCCGCCGCGGTCTTTACAAGCTCATAGAGATACCCGGGGATTACCTCACTGTGTACCCTTTTGGCATTTACCCGATACGCCTGCACGGCCTGTGCCACATCGTCGACGCCCTTGGCGGCCTTCTCGCTGTACGAGGGGAAGCACTCGATCCAGGCGGGGCAGTTCCCGACGAGCGCCTTGACGGATTCGGCGTCATTCGCCACGAGCCCGGCGGAGAGCCCGTCGGCGTCCATACCAACGGCGTCCTCGAACCAGTCGAGGCGGTTGAGGCACGAGCCGTCCCAGCCGTCGTCGAACCCGAAGGAGGGTACGTCGTTCAGCGTGACCCCGCCGAAGAGCTCGAAGAACTTGCCCGGGGCCCCGCCGAAGGTAAAGCCGACGAACACGTTCAGCAGGTATCCGTTATAGGACGGATCGGGGTCGAGTGCATCCGGGCACCAGTAGTACCCGACCGGTAGGCTCTCGATATCCTCGATGGCCCCGCGTGCGATATACGAAGGGCTCTCGAAGCGCTTGAGCGCTGCAGTGATCTCCTTTGCATCGCATGTCTCGCCGTCGGGACCGCAACCGGGGTTGAAGCATCGAGCCCATGCGGCGCCGGTGGCGGTCGTCTCGCTCGCGATCCAGTCGTTGAGCGCAATGTCGTCCGCGAAGGTGACATCCACGGTGGAGTCCACGGCTATGTCCATCCAGGACCAATCGGGGTCCCCGGCCGCGAAGCGCTCGGGGCTGTCGAACCCGGTCCCGAGCCTCACGTCGTAGCTGCCGTCATCGAGACGGCTGATAAGGATACCCGGCTCGTTCTGGCGCCCCGAGTGCCCGAACGGGCACCAGAGGAAACCGTTCTCCACGTCCAGGTCGCGCAGCGACGGCGAGCCCTCGATGAGCTGATAGGTCTCTTCCATGGCTATGTCTCCCGCCTAGTGCTTGATGCCGTCGGTTCCGACGGTGTCGGGCTTGACGCTCTTGGCGGCGGCTTCCTTGGCAGCCGCGGTGATATCGGCGGGTACATGCGCGGGGGTCTCGGCAGTCATCTGTCCATCGAGCACCATGTCCCCGTCGAGATGCACGTCGGTGCGGTGATCGGGCTCCTCGTCGCGGCCGTTGTAGGTGAAGGCGCGAACGGGTGTCGGGTAGAGGTCGTCGGCGCCCGGGTCCGCATCGACGAAGGCGATATCCGCGCATTTGCCGCCGGGGATGTTGATGCCGACGCTGATGCCGTCCTCCTTGGCGTTGGCGATGAGCTCGCCCGCCTCGGTCTGGACGGAGAGTCCGCCGGCACCGACCCCCATGCGCTCCTCGAGGGCGGTGATGACGTCGCTGTATCGTCCGATGTGCTCATCGTCGATAAGACCGCATGACAGGTCGTAGCTCGCCATCGCGGCGGCCATCAATGCGCCGGTCATGCTGGTGCTGCCCTCTGCGATTCGGATATCCGCCGGATCGGTATGCTCGGCGGTATAGCGCATCTCGTCGTATATGGCCGCCTTCTCCTCCAGCTTTCCGACCTGGTTCTCGATTTGTTCCACCTTCTTGTGGAGCGGTTCGTTGTAGAGGCGCTTGAGGTCGTGGTTGAAGGTCGCGATGCGTTCGTTCAGCTCCTCGCTTGGCCCATCGATCTTCTTGGCGATCTCCGCGAAAACGATGCCCTGCATGAGAACCATCGCGATCCCGGCGCTTCGCACCTCGTCCATGGGAGTCTCGTTGACCTCCATGAACGAATCGAACGTCTCGGCCTTGCGCTGCTCTTCGGCTGCAAGCATCTCGTCATAGTGCACTTGCTCGGAAGGGGAGACCACCTCATCGAACTGCTCCCGCCAGTCGCGATCTACGGCGCAGTCCGGATGGTCGCCGAGGAAGACCAGTCTGCTGCACTCGTCTTCGTCATGATGAAGCCAAAGGCCGTATACGGCATCGTAATCCACGCCCGTGATGGCGGCGATCTTGGAGAATACGTTCTCGCGCACCAGGGAGTCCCCGACGCCGAGATACTTATAGATGTCGCCTCCGTCCGCCATGCATTTCACGGCGCCGGCAAAGGTGGCGAGCGGGTTGATCCTGTAACCGAGCTCATCGGATGGAAAGGCCCGGATATACCAATCGCGGATACTAGACTTGAAATTGAAATGCTTCTTGCTCATTTCGCCAGCTCCAATAAAGAGGGTCGGCCAGATACATCGAAGATGCTACCCGCATCGCCCATTAACGAGAACGGCCCTTCCCGAACGGGAAGGGCCGCCATCTGACCGCGGCAAAACTAAGAAGGCGCTAGATATGCTTGCCGCTGCCGGCCCCATCGGCCGACACGTCGGCGCCGGCCGCCTTCTTGGCCGCCGCAACTATGTTAGTTGGGCTGTTCTTGGCATTGCTTCGCTTCTCGATATCGGCAACGGCCTCTCTGGCGACGGTAAAACGAGGGTGGCTAAATGCACCAAGGCAACAAGTCGAGATGTAACGACGTGAATACGGATCCGAGGTATAGACGGATCCGAAATGAACCCTATCCGTCGCCGGAATCGTCCAGTCGAGCGCTTGAAGAACGAGGTCCGCCTGTATGAACGCCAACTGGACCTGGCAGGCTGCGAACAGTTCGGTGGCATGGCTCCGAACGGCCTCGAGGTCGTAGTGCTCGGCGTAGCGATCGCAACAGAGCTCATTGATGGCATCGATAGCGATGGAATCGGTGCGCCACTCGAGATTTGGTAGGACTCTCTCAGCGATACCGTAGAGAGCAGGGTCGTCAAAGGATGGCATGATCTCGTTCAGCATAGCGTGATTTGCGATGCTGAAGGCCTTGCCGAAATCGATATCGACAGTGGTAATTCGCCTAGATCTGGGTTCGATCACGAGCTTGGCGGCCTCAATGAGGCGCCGCTCGTCCTCGCCGATGTAATCGCTATTCATCGGCGCCTCATGCCAGACATTTGAAACGGTCTCGTAGCTCTCTCCGGTGATCTCGGCCAATTTCGCGACCACGATGTTGCCGAAGATCTCGCTATCGGAACCGATAAGGTTGTTCAAATCGACACCGTTCGCCATGCCCACGACGACGTCTGCGAACGTGATATCGGGACGAATCACCACCTGGAAGCTGTTCCCCGGGCAGAAATCCCTATACCAATCGAGGACATTCGAACCGAGTTCGTATTGTTTCGCCGCCATAAACCATCAGCTCCAAAAACAAGTCAGCCAGATACATAGAAGATGCTACCCGCCCTGCCCGGCAACGAAAACGGCCCTTCCCAAAAGGAAAGGGCTGCCATCAATCGACATTGAGAACAAACAGCTCTAGATACGCTTCCCGCCGCCATCCACACCAGCCGAAACCTTAGCCCCGGCAGCTTTCTTTGCCGACGCGGCAATCTCTGCTGGACTGGGTATCTTCTGGGTGAGGTTCAGATAGGTGGCCCTCACCTTAAATGGATCATCGACGGCTACGACGACGAAGTTCTCGTCGGTCTTCTTTCCGATCATCCCGCGCAACTCATCGGCGGTATATCCGCAGGAGAAGATCTTTTCGCCGATATTGAGGTCTGATGAGCACTTATCGCAGAAATACACGCGCTGGGAAACAGACGGATCGTTCTTGAAGAAAATCAAGGCGGGGGTTACCGTGACATTGACCGCGTCGAGTGGCGTAGAGCCATAGCGCGCCATGGGGTTCTTCCTGCGTTCACGCACATCTTTCATAGCCTCTTCGACCTCGGGAATATAAGGGTCGTACAGGGCGTCGATGCAAGAGCCGATCAAATCACCGCTGTCTGGCAACGAATAGATTGATGGATAGAAGATATCATCCATCTTGGTGACGGCATCGGGCTCGCTGTAGGAATAGATGATGTAGCCCGCCTGGTCCAAGGCGACAGAGGCCTGACAGGAGCCGAAGAGCTCGGTTGCATGGCTTCTCAGGGCTTCGATACCGAATTCCTGCGTATCTGCGAGATAGTTAAGCGCATCGATGGCGATGGAAGGTCCATCCCAGTTGAGTTTGGGAAGGATATCCAGGGCAAGGCGGAAGGATATATCGTCTTTAAGCTCGATTTGACGATGCAGGCAACTCGATGCGATGTCGCGGGCCCTATCGAAATCGATATCGACTGCCTCGATGGGTCTTGCATGGGCAAAGCGTTCCTCGGCTTCCATTTCCCAATATAGGGTGTTGAACAGTTCGTCACTGATCAGGCCGTCGGCCTTCTCCGAGAAGGTATAGAAGAGTTGCAACACGGATTCCTTATCGGCAAGTGGGGACAGCACGAGGGCTTCGGATTGGCTGCTTCCGAACACCTCGTACCCGAGAATACAGACAAGCTCGTCGCTCCAAACGTCGAGATTGCAGTCCAGGAAAGATCGCGAGTCGTGGTAACCGTAATCGCCCATGATCTTGGCGAGTGAGTCGGGGCTGACGTAGTCGACGCCGTTTCCCGCAAGGCTCTCATCGAACGTAAGGGAGCCCATGCAGGCACCCCACCGGCTATCATGGTCCTCGATGGGCCAGGCCTTCGCGTAATGCGTCACGCCGTCAAGCGTCGCACAGCAACCGATACCGTAATCGTCGCGGGTGCCGCAATCGTGAAAAGAAGCCCCCATGTCCACATGGAGACCCATGGCGTTATACAGGGGATCGGTGAAGGTTTTTCTGATCTCGGAGAAGTTGTCGTCAACGAGACTGTCCATGATGAACCATCCAATCAATTAAATTAAAGGCTCTGTTAGACCAGAATTGACATATAGGTGATGCCACCGTGGTATAATGAAACCAGCAACCACGGCATTGGAGCAGGTATGAACGCCGAGGATCTGGTCATCACCCTCAAGAAGAATATGGCGAAGCTCAGCAAGTCC
>DBFRVO010000013.1:0-45394 GCA_048503295.1 Collinsella aerofaciens
GCAGCACCGACTTGCGCAGGCGGCCGGGCAGCGCGGCGTCGAGCTCCTCGCGGGCGTCCTCGAGCTCACCGTACTCCTCGACCAGGGGCATGAGCTCGTTCACCCGCTCGACGATGCGGCGCTGCTCGGCGAGAGGCGGAATCGGAAGAAATAGCTCTTTTAGCACTGCTGCTTTGATTCCTTTTGCGGTCGTCCCCGTGGCATGATCCTTAACTTGAATTTGGAACAGTGGAGATAGAATTATTTGGCAGAACAGGGCATTGTCTGGACCAACTGTGCCGTAATTCTGAAGGGTAATGACACGCTGTCCACAGCTGCAACGTTTCATTTCGCATATCGCGCAATACCCCATCGGGGCTTCGGTTGTAAACAGCAAATCGCCACGGTGGGTCTCTCCGCGAGACAAGCGTGTTGCATATTCGTCTTCTGAAATATACTCCTCGCGTGTGTAATCAATATAGCCTTGGCGAATGTTGCTCGCAGTCATTAGTCGAACACCTGAAGGTGATTTGTGAGGTGTTTTACCCCTGTAATCAATGAAGTTATATACGGTTTCCAGCCTTGCCCAAGCCCACCCCTCGGGCAGCTCCTCAAACGGCACTTCGTTCGCGATGCACTTATCGCTAGTCACGCGACCCTTGGCATCCACCTTCTTCTCATAGGGGGAGCCATCGGAACCGATATAGATAATGCTCTCCCCGCCCTTCGGGAATTTAGCCTTACCCTCAGCAATAAGCTTATGCTTCTCTTCACGAATACGCTCAAGCAGGACGCTTGCAGGCCCATCACTCGGGTCTTGTGGAACGAGCTTTCCCTCAATCGCCATTTGCAGGATTGAGTTCTTCAGGTCTTTTGCCTTCATCTACGCCTCAATCCCAAGAATCTCGCAAATACGAGCAAGCTTCTGGTCAATCTCGGCATCGAGCTTAGCGCGCTCTTCTTTGTAGTTCCTGATCAGTTCGTCAGGCGGTAAGATCTCCTCTTCCTCGTGAGGATAGCCGCACACGTCAAAGTTAAAACCGCCGTCTCGCAACTCGTCAACCGTATAGTACTTGGCCTTGGGATTGCCGTCTTCCTCGATATCCCGACGGTTCTCCCACCATTCCTTTACAGGTGCAAAATGTTCGATCCTAATGGGCTTGGTCTTAGAGAAGTGTTTATACCCCTCGGGCATGTCCATGCGATAGAACCAAACGCCCTCAGAGGCCCCCGTATTATCGAAGAACAGAACGTTAGTAGTGATGCTCGTGTACGGAGCGAAAACACTCTGTGGAAGGCGCAAGACAGTATGCAAGTTCATGTCCTCAAGCAGGCGACGCTTGATCTCCGTCTTTGCACTATCCTGGCCAAAGAGAAAACCATCCGGAATGATAACAGCAGCGCGGCCGCCTCGCTTAAGACGATAAAGAATGAGTCCAAGGAATAGATCTGCGGTCTCGGAGCTACGGAGTGCAACAGGGAAGTTGTTTTGCACCGATGCACTCTCGGACCCGCCATAGGGCGGGTTCATAAGTACGACGTCAAACTGGCCGTCAGGCTTGTGCTTCCACTCGCGAACATCCTTCTCGAGAGAGTTATCGTGAAAGACTTCAGGATTATCGATATCGTGCAACAGCATGTTGGTCACGCACAGCAGGTAAGGGAGCTGCTTCTTCTCGATGCCGTAGACCGATCTTGCATAGAGTTCACGATCGGCTGGAGTCTGAACCTGGGAGTCGAGAATCTTGAGGGCGCTCGTCAAAAAGCCGCCCGTGCCACACGCGAAGTCAGCCACAGTCTCGCCGAGCTTGGGCGCAAGTGCCTGGGCCATAAAGTCAGTCACCGCTCGGGGCGTGTAAAACTCGCCGGCATTACCCGCGGACTGTAAGTCTTTCAGGATGGTCTCGTAAATTTCACCGAAGGCGTGGCGCTCTTTGTACTCGGTAAAATCAACCGACTCGTCAATCTCGTTGATGACTTGACGAAGTAGAATCCCATCCTTCATGTAGTTGTTGGCGTCAGTAAAAGCAGCCTTGACGACGACGTGTCGCAAAGGCGCATCAGGTGCAAGCTCAAGACTCTCAAGAGTCTTGAATAGATCATTGTTCACAAAGTCGAGAAGCTCATCGCCAGTAAGCGCCTTGCCGTCTTTCGCATCGTGCGCCCAGCTATACCAGCGCAGGCGCTCGGGGATGATGGACTGATAGGAGTCATCGTGAAACTCCCACTCCTGCTCCTTGACATCGTAAATCTTGAGGAAGAAAAGCCAAGTCATCTGCTCAATGCGCTGCGCATCGCCATTGATGCCGGCGTCTTTGCGCATGATGTTCTGCAGGGTCTTTACGAGAGATCCCAGTGCCATTTGCTATCGTTACCTTTCTCTATGCGATGTAGAGCTCGTCCTCGAGCATCTGCGCTGCCTGAATGTACTGTTGTTTGCCGCCGAATGCGGCGACGATCTTCATTGGGCTGCCAAACCGACGGAATTCCTCGAGGTCGAGGACGTGGGTGTCGTCCAAGTCTACGAGGTTCGACGTCGCATATTTGTCGAGAAGCGCTTCAAGGACCTCACGCGCGACGCCGGCATACTCATAGAGCACGCCCTTTTTCTTGACACTATTGGCTCTCTCGCTGCGCGTAAGAGGTCTCTGGTCGTAAGCAATGTGGCAAATGAGGTCAAAGTCGCTCATTTGCTCCTGTCCAGTCTCGAGCCGCAGCTCATCCAGGAATACGCCACGCGCGCGCAGCTCATCGATAATCGCTTGTTTCTTATGTTCAGAGTTCCACGCCGCTAGGAAGTGGTCAAGAGTGTCGTATTCGCCGAGAATGTTTTTTCGCGTATAGTCCTTAAGGCTCTCAGTTACAAGAAGGCCATCGGAGGAGTAATACTGCACCATCTCCGACACTACATAGACGTCGGCCCCATGAACGTGATATTTCACATGGGAGGACGGATCGTCCGGCGGCAATACGGGTGGGTCTACGATCGGAGACGGAGGCGGAACGGGACTGCCGCCATTGCCGCCGGGACCCGGATCCGCAATGGGGTCACCCGGATTAGGCTCAAACACAACAACAGGTTCGCCATCAAACTCGGGATCTGCAAACAAACGCGATGCGTCACGAAAATCGAGGATGGTGAAATAGAGTTTGTCGTAGTCCTCACAGATACGGGTTCCGCGGCCGATAATCTGCTTGAACTCCGTCATTCCGTGCTCACCGAACTTGTTGTCGAGCACGACTACCTTACACGTCTTGCAATTAACACCAGTGGTGAGAAGCTTCGAAGTCGTAACGATGGTCGGGTATTTCTCGTCGGGGTCGATGAAGTTATCTAACTGAGCCTTACCTTCCCTGTCGTCACCCGTAATCTTCATGATGTAGGTGGGGTGATCTCTTACGATATCGGCGTTCTCGTTTACAAGGGCACGTCGCATATTTTCGGCATGCTCGATGTCAACGCAAAAGACTATGGTCTTGGAGTAACGATCCGTCTCCTTTAGAAATTGAGTTATCCGCTTGGCAACTTCCTCGTAGCGCTCTTTGATGACAATCTCGCTGTCGAAGTCTTGCTTCTCGAAAACACGTTTGGGCAGAGCTTCGCCGCGATCATCTATGGTGCCTTCCTCAGTACGGTATCCGTAAATGTCGACGTTCAGCTTAGGACGAATAACTTTATACGGGGCGAGAAAGCCATCCTCGATTCCCTGTTTAAGGGAGTAGGTGTAGACAGGTTCGCCGAAGTAGGTAATGTTTGAAACCTCTTCAGTCTCCTTTGGCGTAGCCGTCATACCGATTTGAATTGCACAATTGAAATACTCAAGTACCTTACGCCATGCGGAGTCCGCCGCGGCGCTTCCGCGATGGCACTCGTCGACGATAATCAAATCGAAGAATTCCGAGTCGAACTCGCGGAATATTTCTTCACCGTTTTCTCCAACAAGCTGTTGGTAGAGCGAGAAATAGACCTCGTAAGCAGAATCGAGCTTTCGACCTACGACCTTGGTTGTAACCCTCTTGAGAGGCTTGAAATCGCCGTCTATGGTCTGATCGACGAGAATATTGCGGTCCGCCAGATAGAGAACCTTACGAACCTCGGTAGTCTGTCGCAAGCGATGAACGATTTGAAAAGCCGTAAAAGTCTTTCCCGTTCCCGTTGCCATAACGAGCAAGATGCGATTCTTACCTCGCGCAATAGCTTCAAGCGTACGATTGATGGCGATGCACTGATAGTAGCGAGGCTGATTGCCGCCGTGCTCCTGGTAATACGGAGCGGTCACAATCTCCTGGCTATACGGATGTTCAAGCCCCTTAGCTTTTGAGTATCGTGTCCAAAGTTCCGCCGGAGTGGGAAACTCGTCCATGGCAAGAGCGCGCTCTTTCCCGGTAAGAAAATCGTGCTCAACAAAACCCTTTCCGTTTGAGCTGTACGCAAACGGAATATCGAGCAGCTGGGCATATCCCATCCCCTGTTGGAGACCGGCATCAACGGTGTGCTCCGTATCCTTAGCCTCGACGATTGCGATAGGGATGCCCGGAGCATACATCAGAAGGTAGTCAGCCTTCTTCTTGTCTTTACGGGTGACCATACTTCCGCGCACAACAATCTCGCCACTGGTAAAGAAATACTCAGTGAAGACTTGGGTATTGCGATCCCACGACTTCATAATCGCAGGATCAATGAGTTTAAGCCGTGTGTCAGACTCGTTCATACGTCTCGGAACCCCTCATTGCGCAAAGCGACAGCTATTGATGTTGAGTTGATTAATTTTATCATCACTATGCAATCTAGCAGCCGCTTTATACTAAATGAGACGAAGTAAAGTCAGCCCCGTGAGAAAGCTCCAAAGAAAGCAAAATGAGCCCCGTTGACTTGAGTCAGAGGTCATTCCCGGAGCCCCGCCTACCTCCCCTCCGCCTTCAGCTTCAGCAGCAGGTCGCCCAGCTCGGGGCACTTGTTGGAAAGGCGCATCTGGGCTCGATCGCCCATCCTCCACCGCTGGCGGATCTCCTGAGCACGCGGACTCACGCGATAGTCCCCGTCCATCACCTGCTTGAGCAACTTGGCGGTCACGCGCGCGTCGGCTAGGGCACTGTGGGCGTGACCCGTCGACTCGTCAAACTCGATGCCAAACCACGTCGCCGCGTCATTCAAAGAGACGCACTCGTGGCTGCCCACGTCCATGATCGAGGTGTAAAACGCCTGCAGATCGGCCCAGTCCGTAGGAAATGCGGCAAGGTCGATTTGCTTTGCCTGGCACTCGGTCATAAGCTGTCGACGGTCCGTCCCGCTCCAGCAAACTATCTGGGCGGAGTAGCGGCCGATCCAATCGCTGAGCCTTTTGATCACCATGTAGAGCGGGTCGGCCATCGCGGTGTCCACGGCCGATATACCTGTGAGCTCGCGGACGGGAAACGCAACGCCTTCGGTAAATTCCGTCTGCACAAACTGCGAGAACTCGCCCATAACGTTGCCGTGGTAATCGAGCTTGACGGCGCCGACCTCGATAATCTCGTTGCGCAGTCCACGACGTTGGCGCTGCTTTGGCACCGGCGCAAACTCAAAGTCCAGCACAACCTGGCGCGCAAAGTTCGTCGTATCGATAGCCGAGATACACGGCGTCTTTTCAGCTGACACGGTTAGGGCCTTTCTCCGTTGCCTGCCGCCTGCTACATAGGCGGCTACATTGCCGTAAGGATAGGCGCCCGCGCGGACATGAAAGCTGGGCGCAATACCATGCGCCAGGCACACGTCATGCAGACGGCCCCAAGAGAGTTGCCCGCTCTATTCAAATGCATGAAAAAGATTTAGGCCCGGTGACTTGAATCAGCGGTCATCCCGGGCCCATCAGAGCTCGTAGAGCTCTTGGTTGCTTTGGTCTCGCTCTTCACGGCGCTTATCGAACTTTCCGAGGCACTCAAGCAGCATTCGAAGCATAACAAGTCGCTGCCATTAAGGCACTGACCTCTTGACCAAGCAACGGCGCTGCCCAGCTATCACCCTTGGGCTGCCGTCAACTTTATTCTATCCGCGAGCATCTGGTTTACCAAATGGATTTTCGGTAAAGGAAGCACGGCACGCCCGCAAAACCACTACGCCCCAAGTGCCGCCATGGGAATCACCGCCACGCCGTCGTCGCGTGTGTAGGCAATGCTCCCCTTTCCAACCACGACCGCCAAAAACGCCGGCGCGGCATTCTGGGCGGCAGGATTGGAGAGCACTTTCCTCTCCAGCGCCTTGAGATTTCTCGCTCCATCGTCTGCTTTCGCATCACTCAGCTTGACCTCGATGGCTCCCCAGCGCCCGTCGTGCTCAACGATCAGATCGACCTCAAGGCCCTTCTCATCTCGGAAATAATGGACACTGTTGTCGACACCGCCGTAGGTGGAAAGGAACACGCGCACGTCGCGCAGGACGAGATTCTCAAAGAGCATCCCCAGCGTTTGCATATCGCCAAGCAGCCGCTCAGGGGTAGCCCCCAGCAACGCCGCCGCAAGTGACGGGTCACAGAAGTAGCGCTTGGGGCGCACGCGAACGCGGGCCTTCGAGCGCATGGGCGGCTCCCATCCGCACAGGTCCTCGGTCAGCTTGAGCCTGTTGAAGAGGTCCAAGTACGCAGCGATGGTCCTCTCGTCGGGGCCCGCCTCACCGTACGAGGCGTCCTTTACGAGCGTCTTGTACGTGACAGCCTGGCTCTCGTTCATGGCAAGAGCTCGCAAAAGGCCGTGTGCAAGCTCGGGCGACATGCCCTCGTCCAGCACGTTGACGTCGAGCACCGAGTGCACGTACTGGCTTGCCGTCTCTCGCGCAAGATCTTCCGAAAGCCCAAGATTTGCAGGCCAACCGCCCCTGCAGCACCAGCGGGCGACGTCATCCACCGTGCTCTCGCGACGCTGAGGGGCAAAATCCTCGCCCTTAAAGAGGCTTGCCAGTGACACGAGCGGCTCGCCGTCGCCCGACTCACACAGGGCCATGGGGCGCATTGACAGACGGGCGATCCTACCCGTGCCGGAATGACGAACATGGCTGCGCTCCTCGCTTTTGAGCGCGGTCGAGCCCGTGAGCAAAAGTGTCCCCCGTTCGTTGCCGCTCGCGTCCACGAAACGCCGGGCGGCATCCCAAACCTCGGGCACCTCCTGCCATTCATCGACCAGGTGTGGCGCATCGCCGATGAGCGCCAGGCTTGGGTCGACCTCTGCCGCCGCACGCTGCGCAGGCTCATCGAGCCTGGAGACGCTCGCCGAGCGAGAGAGCGCCGTCCAGGTCTTGCCGCACCATTTGGGGCCGTTGATCTCCACACAGCCAAACGCCCGCATAAGGGTGTCGAGGCGCTCCTCTATGAGCCGGGGCCTATATCCCTTTTGGGTCAATCTCTTTGGTGCATCCATAGACGGCCGTCTCTCTATCACGCGATATGCGAAATTACGCCATTCTCAATGCTGATTTTACGCTACTTTCAATGTAGTTTTTACGCCATGACAGATGTAGTTTTTACGCCATTTTCATTGAAGGTTTTACGCTTGGCATCCTTAGCGCGACCCATTCCGAGCATCACATCAGAGCGTGCTTGGTTATCTCCGCTCGCACATCTCGGCAAACGAAATCAGCTTGGCATCTCCCCTGCTCGCCGCAGCTTCCTGACATCCTTGCGTAAAGCCTCGCTTCGAGAAGATCGCATAGTTTTTGTGCTGCCGCCTAAAGAGCTCGCTTCGATGCACGAGCTTTTGCAGCACGTCTTCGCCCACCGGTTCATTGCGCCATTTGCATTCCGCAAACAGCGCAGTGCCCTCGCCATCGTCAACAATCAAGTCGATTTCTTCCTGCGTATGCGTGCGATTATCCGTCCCCCACCAGCGCCCAACGCTTGCCGGAACCACATCAAGCTGGCCCGCCCGCGCGAGTTCGTACACGTATTGTCTGCATATAAGCTCAAAGACCGTACCCATGTAATCCGATACGTGCGGCTCAATGCGCTCATACGCCATCTCGGCCATATCGTTTTGAATCAGCCCGATGTTCTGCGGAACAAACTTGTACCAGAACCTAAACATCTGATCGCTCAGCAGATACACGGCTCGCTTATTGCTCGTCTCGTTTAGGGGCAGCTCGCGCTCGACAATCCCAAGCGACGCCAGCTTATCCACATAGCTCTTTACGTTGCTCGCAGGGATTCCCGTAGAGCTCGCAATCTCCGAGATCTTCGAGCGCCCCTGGGCAATTGCTTGCACGATCGCATCATATTGCTCGGGATTGCGGCACTCCTGCAATAGCAGGTTACTCGGCTCCTCAAAGAGATAGCCCGTAGGAGTTAGAAAAAGACGTTTGATGTTGTCCTTGAGCGGTGCGGCAGGATCGACTTTCTCGATATATGCAGGAATGCCACCTGTCATGCCATAGCAAACTGCAGCGTCTTCGCGACCCATGCTCTGCCACAACCCGAGGGTCGTCGTAAAATCGAGCGGCATGATCTTAAACTGGGCCGTACGCCTACCGTATAGTGGGCTCTCGTAGCCCAACACCTGTTCCTCCATAAACGAAAGGGACGAGCCGCATAGGATCAGCATTAGCCTGGTCTCTTTGTATAAGTGGTCGATCTTGTCTTGCAGCAACGAGCTGATCTCGGGATTCGATTGGGCGAGATAGGGATACTCGTCAATCACGACAATCAAACGCTCCGTTCGAGCCATGGTGACCAATGCATCGAACGCCTCGTCAAAACTACGAAACGACACGCCTGCAGCACCAACCGAGCCTGCAAGTATCGCCTGGCTAAAGCCGTGCAGGTTTGCCTCCGCATTGGTACGACGAGCTTGAAAGTAAATAGCCTTCTTGCCTTGGATGAACTCTGTGATAAGGCGCGTTTTACCCACACGACGGCGGCCGTAAATCACAGGCATCTCAAAGGAGTCCGTGCCATACAGTCGATTGAGCTCGGACATTTCCGCTGTTCTTCCGACAAACATAGACCATCCTTCCTTTACGTTATAGCTAGCTATATTATACCTTCCTATAATATAGCTAGCTATAACGTAATTCGACAAGCGGCGCACACGAAAGGGGCGGTACACCACCGCACGTGGACCGTTCCGGAAAATGCATCCCGTTCTGGAGCCAAAAACTGGGCCGTAGTTTCCGCCAAGCATCCCATCCGGAAAGCGTGTCCCGTTCTGAGCGCCAAATCCGGGACGCAGTTTCCGCTCCAAACAAAGGGCCCCGGCTCGCGATGGAGCTGGGGCCAAAGGCGCAGCATATACAGTTGATGTTGAGCGCGAACAGCCCATCAGCAATGGTCGTCCGCACCCCACCCTACCCGCGGTTGCGAACGCGGCTGTACGGCGTATCCACCATGGGCAGATCCGGACGCAGCTTGCCGTCGAATGCGCGATAGGCGTTCTGTACGGCGGGCGCCGTGGGAATCGTTGCGATCTCACCGATGCCCTTGCCGCCGTATGCCACGGGCAACAGCTCGTCCTTCTCCACGTAGATGGCGTGGATATCCGGAATCTCGGGCGCGCGGAACAACCCGAGCGTGCCGTACCTTGCCTGGGGCACGCAGTCCTTGAGCGGCCAGTCCTCGGTAAGCGCATAGCCCATACCCATGAGCACGCCGCCTTCGATCTGACCCTGGATGGAGATGGGGTTGACCACCTTGCCGGAATCGTGCGCGGCATAGACCTCGCTCACGCGGCCGTCATCATCCAAAATGACCACATGCGTGGCAAAGCCGTAGCAGATGTGGCTCTTGGGATTGGGAACATCCGCACCCAGCTTGTCGGTCGGCTCCAGGTACACGTAGCCAAACTCACATCCCTCGAGCGCCTTGATGGCTGCCGCGGGATCCTGAGGATGCATACCCTGGCCGGCGACGAGTTCCTGTGTGCGCAGCTGATAGGCGCGACCGTCGTCGTACTCGATCTTGACGCCGTCGCCATGCGCGCTCACAGGAGCATCAGGCGCAGGCTTACCAGCCTCGATGCCAACCATGGCATCGCGCAGCAGGAAGGCGGCGCCGCGCACGGCCTCGCCGGTCACGACCGTCTGACGCGAGCCAGACGTGGTGCCGGAGTCGGGAGCGTTCTCGGTGGAGCACTCGCCATTGGCAATGCAACTCAGCGGCAGACCGCACGCCTCGGCAACGTCCTGCAAAAAGACCGTGTTGCAGCCCTGGCCGATGTCGGACGTAGCGGCATAGACCACGGCCACGCCGTTCTCGACGCGGATCTTGCAGCGGCCGGCATCGGGCAGGCCCACGCCCACGCCGGCGTTCTTCATGGCGCAGGCAATGCCGGCATGTCCGGGATGCGCGTAGTAGGCATCCTTGACCTCGAGCAGCGTCTCCTTAAGTGCCGTGGAGCAGTCGGCAATCTGGCCGTTGGGCAAAACCTCGCCCGGCTCGATGGCATTACGGTAGCGAATCTCCCACGGATCCAGGCCGACCTTCTCGGCCAGCAGGTCGATCAGGCTCTCGAGTGCAAACTCGGACTGGCAGACACCAAAGCCGCGGTACGCACCGGCGGGCGGGTTGTTGGTGTAGTAGCCAAAACCGCGAATGTCGGTGTTCTGGTACTTGTAGGGGCCGACGGCATGCGTGCAGGCGCGCTCGAGCACCGGGCCGCACAGCGAAGCGTAGGCGCCGGTATCAAAGTTGATCTCGCAGTCCAGGCCGGTAAAGTTGCCCTCGGCGTCGCAACCCAGCGTAAAGGTGCCGTCCATGGCATGGCGCTTGGGGTGGAACGCAAGCGACTCGGCACGCGTGAGCTTGCACTTCACAGGACGCTGGAACTTATATGCGGCGAGCGCGGCCAGGTGCTGGATGGACACGTCCTCCTTGCCGCCGAAGCCGCCGCCCACGAGCATGGTCTCGACGACCACGCGCTCGGGCTCGTTGTCCCAGCCAAACATGTGGGCACACTCTTTGCGCGTGTCGTAGGCACCCTGGTCGGTCGACTGCACCTTGACGCCGTTCTTGTACGGGAAGGCGACAGCGCACTCGGGCTCCAAGAAGGCATGCTCGGTAAAGGGCGTGGTAAAGCGCTGCGTCACGGTGAACGCGCTCTCTGCCAGCGCCTTGGCGGCGTCGCCGCGCGTCACATGACGGCTCTGGCACACGTTGTCCTTGAGCTCCACCGTGTTGCCAAAGGCAAAGAAGCTGTCGTGCAGGCGCGGGGCGTCGGCAGCCTTGGCCTCGGCGATATTGCGCACGGGCTCCAGCGGCTCGTAATCAATCTTTACGAGCTTCTTGGCCTTCTCGAGCGTCGCCTCGTCCTCGGCAACCACCAGCACGATGGCGTCACCCACGCAGCGGGTGATATCGCCCGCCGCGATCATGACGTCCCAGTCCTGGATAAGGTGGCCGACCTGGTTGACCGGCACGTCCTCGGCGCGCAGGATACCCACCACGCCGGGCAGGGCCTCGGCCTTTGAGGTGTCGATGGAGAGCACACGGGCGCGCGGGTACTTGGAGCGCACGGCGCTGGCGTAGGTCAGGCCCGGCTGGTCGAGCTCGTCGATGTCGTCGGGGTACTTGCCCTCGCCGAGCACCTTCTTGCGCACGTCGATACGGAAGGCGCGCTTGCCCACGCCGTAGTCGTCACCGCGCTCCAGGTCCTCGTCGATCTGCTTTTCGCCACGGAGCACCGCAGCGGCCAGCGAGATGCCCTCGATAATCTTTTTGTAGCCAGTGCAGCGGCAGACATTGCCGCGGATGGCGTACTTGATCTGCTCCTCGGTGGGCTCGGGGTCCTCGGCGATGAGCGCTGCACCCGCCATGACCATGCCGGGGATGCAAAAACCGCACTGCACGGCACCCACGGCGCCAAAGGCGTACACAAAGGCCTCGCGCACGTCCTGGGGCAGGCCCTCGACGGTCACGATGTTGCGGCCGGCGGCAAGGGCGGTGGTCAGCACGCACGCCTTGACGGCGGCACCGTCCACATGGATGGTGCAGGTACCGCAGGCGCCCTCGGAGCAGCCGTCCTTGGCGGAGTGAATGTGCAGGTCGTCGCGCAGGTAGCGCAGCAGCGGCTTGTTCTGAGTCGTTGTGCGCTCCACGCCGTTAACGGTAAAAGTGAATTCCTGTGCCATGGTGATTCCCTTCTACACGCCGGCGGCGATGCCGGTACGGTCGTGAATGGCGCCATGCGGGCAGACGACGGCGCACATGCCGCACGACAGGCAGTCCACGCCGTCGATATGGGCACAGTTGTCCTCGATGCGGATAGCGCCGGCGGGGCACTTTTTGGCGCACATGCCGCAACCGATGCAGCTCGTGTCGCAAATCTTGCGCGCAATGGCACCCTTATCAGTGTTGTTGCAACGCACCAGAATGTTCTGGTAGCCGGGAACGAAGGCAATCACGCGCTGCGGGCACGCCATGCCGCACAGGCCACAGCCCGTGCACTTGGAGCGATCCACGCGGGCGATGCCATCGACCAGCGCAATGGCGCCGTGGGGGCAGGCTGTGACGCAGGCGCCACAGCCAATGCAGCCTTCGCTGCAGCGGGCGTCGCCACCTGCGGAGGCGCAACCACTTCCGCAGGCAACGTAGGCCACGTTATGTTGAATGGATTTGGCCATAAGAGACTCGCCTATTTCTTAAGAAGGTACGAATAGTTGTCGCGCACGGCCCTGATGGTCAGGCGGACGGCCTCGGGAAGACCGGTGTTGACGGCATCGACCGAGACGGTGCGGACCGTGCCGGCGACGCGAACCTTAAAGTGGTCCTCGTCCACGGCCAGGAAGCCCTCGTTCTCGGAGTTCTCCATGTCCTCCTCGCTCCAGAACAGGGTGAGCTTGTCCTTGTAGGGACGACCCTCCTGGTAAGGGCAGAACACGGCGCAGTTGCCGCACTCGTTGCACATGCCGTCGACATGGACGACCTGATGCTTGGCCAGGCCCGGCACCTTAATTGCCACGTTGGCGCGGTTGGGGCACACGTCGCAGCAGACCTCGCACACCGAGCCGCAGCCCAGGCAGCGGGTCTTGGTGCAGTTGCGCTTGTCGCGGCACAGCGACCCCTTGCGCTCGTAGCAGGTGTCCTCGCGGCCGGCCTGAGCATTCTGGTCGGCGTACTTGTTAAAGTCCACGCCGGCGATGGCACGGGCAACCTCGGCGGCATCGGCGATGGCCTCGACCACGGTGGCAGGACCGCGACGGCAGTCGCCCGCAGCCCAGACGCCCTCGACGCCGGTGGAGGTGGCGGCAAGGCGGCCGCGACGGTCGTGCTCGACGCCCGCGGCATCGTACAGGCTGGCGTCGATGCCCTCGCCCACGGCGCAGATCACCGTGGTGGCGGGAAGCTCGACGGTCTCGCCCGTGGCGACGGGGCTGCGACGGCCGCTTGCATCCGGCTCGCCAAGCTCCATAACATCGCAGGTCAGCACGGCGCCGTTGAACGCCTTGGGCGCCAGCAACTCGCAGAACTCAACGCCGTCGGTAAGAGCAAGATCGAGCTCTTCCTCGTCAGCGGGCATCTGCTTCTTGGTGCGGCGATACACCAGGCGCACGTTCTTCACGCCAGCCAGACGCTTGGCCACGCGGGCCGCGTCCATGGCGGTGTTACCGGCGCCAATGACCACGACGTCCTCGCCCAGCTCGAGTTTCTCGCCCTTCTTGGCGGCCTCGAGGAACTCCAGCACGTCGAGCTCGGCACCCTCGCCTAGGCCCGCAGAGCCGGGCATCCAGGCACCGGTGGCCACGACCACGTCGGTAAAGCCCTGGGCCTTGAGCTCGTCAATGGAATCAACGCGAGCGTTGAGCTGCACCTTGGCGCCAAAGGCCAGGCAGAGCTCGGCATCGTGGGAGATATCGTCGCTCGCGATGCGGAACTCGGGAATCACGTGACGGACCACGCCACCGAGCGAATCGCGGGCCTCAAAGATGGTGACGGGCACGCCGGCGCGCGTCAGGAAGAATGCCGTCGCCAGGCCGGCCGGGCCGCCGCCGATAACGGCAACGTTGCGCTCGCCGTCGTTGGCGATAGCCTGGGCACGCAGCTTGGGTAGCACGGCGGTCATGGCCTCGCGGGCGGCCTTGAGCTTGCTGGCGCGAATCTGGGCGCCCTCGGGCTCGTAGAACGCACGCTCGCAGGCACGACCGCAAGGATGCGGGCAGATGGTGCCGGTGATGAACGGCAGGGCGTTGCGCTCGATGATGATGTTGAGTGCGTCCTCGTAGCGGCCCTCGTCAACAGCCGCCAGATAGGCGGGAATATCCTGCTGGATGGGGCAGCTCGTGCGGCACGGCGTGGTAAAGCAGTCGGAAAGCGGGCTCTTGCCGGCGACCTTGCGGTCGGGCAGCGGGCGCAGCGGCTTCTTGTAGAGCGGGTTGGTGAGCGAGTCGGTCTGGATCGCAGTCACGGCCTCGAGAGAGACGCCCGCGAACGGCTTGCCATCCAGGTCGGTAAACTCGCCGGCCATCTGGCTAAAGCGCTCGTAGCCACCAGGCTTGAGTACGTCGGTCGCCAGGGTGACGGGCCAAATGCCGGCATCGTACAGGGCGCGGATGTTGTAGACCGTGGCACCGCCGGAGTAGCTGATGCGCAGCTTGCCATCGAACTGCTCGGTAATGCGACGGGCGGCCTCGATGGTCAGCGAGAACAGCGAACGGCCGGACATGTACATCTCGGTGGAGGGCAGCTCGTTCCTCGTCACGTCGACGGGGAACGTGTTGGTCAGCTTGACGCCAAACTCCAGGCCGCGCTCGGCGCACAGGGCGATCAGGCGCTCGAACATAGGCACGGCATCGGCCCACTGCAGGTCCTCGCGGAAGTGCGTGTCATCGAAGACGATGTAGTCAAAGCCCAGCTCGTTCAGACGCTGGCGGGCAAACTCATAACCCAGCAGCGTGGGGTTGCACTTGATGTAGGTGTTGAGGCCCTTCTCGGTGATCAGATAGGTCGCGATGCGCTCGATCTCCGCCGGCGGGCAGCCGTGCAGGGTAGACTCGGTAATGGAGTTGGAGACGCGCGCCGGGATGGACTCGACAAACGCGGTATCGACATGCTCAAACTTGTCCAGGTTAGCGAGCGCCCACGTGCGGCACTCGTTCCAAACCTCGGAGCCGCTGGCGTCCTTCATGCCCTCAATGTACGCATCGACCTTGGGGCTCTTGATGCCCTCGAGGTCATAGCCCACGGACATGTTGAAGACAAAGCCGTCCGGGCTGCCCAGGCCGTACTCGCGGGCGATCAGGTGGCAGGCGAACCATGCCTTCACGTACTCGGCAAAGGCCTGCGGAACCTCGAGCTCGGTCGACCACTCGCAGTTGTAGCACTCGTCCTGTGCCACGATACAGGGCTTGTTAACGCACTTGGAGAGCTCCTCGCCGTCCATAACCTGAACGGTCTTAAGCTCAAAGAAGCGGGAACCGGCCACATAAGAGGCCACGATGTTCTGGGCAAGCTGCGTGTTGGGACCGGCGGCCGGGCCAAACGGAGTCTCGATACGCTCGTCAAAAATGGGAAGCGCACCCTCCTGGTTGGTCGTGACCATCTTGCGCACGCCAAAGACGGCGCCCTGAGTCTTGTGCTCCTCGATGATCCAGTTCATCAGCTGCGAAAACGGGATCGGCCTCATGATGTCGCTCATAATGAGCTCCTCTCTGTAACGCCCGGCGAGACCGCGCGGCGGGCGCAAATACGGTGTAGCGCTAGCACAGCGCCGGCGACCCCGCGGAGGCCGCCTATACGCGCGTCGGATGCGGCGAAACATCCGATGCGCGTGAATCTACTTGTAATTAGTAGGCGCGATCGTTGAGCGTGCTCCAGAGCTTCTTGGACTCAGCCATGGTCCACGCGTTGATCTTGTCCTCATCAATGCCAACGAACTCGCGATCCTTGTACAGGACGCGGCCGTTGATGATGGTGGTGCGGCAGTTTTTGCCCATCATGCCAAAGAGCATGTGGCCGTCGATGTTCTCCTCGCTCAGCGGCGTAAAGGGCTTGTAGTCCATAACGATAACGTCGGCAGCGGCGCCGGCCTCGAGCACACCGAGCTTACGATCGAAGTACTTGCTGGCCATCTTGGCGTTGTTCTCGAACAGCATGGTCATGGCCTCACACCAGCCCACGTTGGGCATGGCGGCGTTGTGGCGCTGGATGATCAGGAAGACCTTGAGGCTCTCGAGCATATCGTGGGTGTAGGCGTCGGTGCCCATGCACACGGGGATGCCGCGGCGGAAGAATTCAAGCACGGGGGCGCAGCCCACGGCGTTGCCCATATTGGATTCGGGGTTGTTGACGAGCCAGGTGCCGGACTCCTTGACGATATCCATCTCGGCAGGCGTCACGTGGATGCAGTGGCCGAGCATGGTGTCGGGACCAAGCAGGTTGTGCTGCAGCAGGCGCTCGACGGGACTGATGCCACCGCGGTTGAGGCGGGAATCCCACACGTCGTTCATGCCCTCGCACACGTGGATGTGGAAGCCGGTCAGGCCGTTGTTGGCCTCTGCCATCTTGTCCATGGTCTCGTCCGACAGTGTAAAGGTGGCGTGACCGCCAAACATGGCGGCGATCATATGGTTGTCGTTATCGCGACGCTCCTTGGCGGCCCACTGGGCAAACTCGGCGTTCTCGGCAATGGCCTGGTCGCATTTTTCCTGACCGCGGCGGTCGGAGACCTCGTAGCACAGGCACGAACGCATGCCCAGCTCCTGAGCTGCATCCTTAATGGTAAAGAGGCTTCCCGGGATCTCGCAGAAGCTCGCATGGTGATCGAAGATCGTGGTGACACCATCACGGATGGAGTCCAAAATCGTGGCATAGGCGCTGGCCTTGGTGCCGTCGAGCGTCAGGTTGTCATCGATCTTCCACCACTGCTGCTCAAGATTCTCCAGGAAGTTGGTGGGGTTGCAGCCCTTAATGGCAAGGCCGCGGGCCAGACCCGAGTAGATGTGGGTGTGGCAGTTGATGAGTCCGGGCATGATGAGGTTGCCCTGGGCGTCGACGTACTCGGCATCCGGGTACTTGGCCTTGAGCTCGCACTCGGGGCCCACTTCGACGATCGTATTTCCGTCAATGGCGACCGCACCGTTTGGAATGAACGGGGTCTGAGCGTTGCGAGTAAAGACGGAACCGTTAGCGACCAGAAGCATGGATGCTCCCTTCAACATCAGAGGCGGGGTTTGACACCTCTGACATGGCGGAGTGCGAAGCGCCGGCCTACACCGGAAACGGGCCCTCTCCCGTCAACGCTTCACCAAAGGGGCAAACCCTTTGAAGTGCGGCTTGGCGCCGCATGACGTCGGCGGACGAGGCGATGCGTCCGCCGACGAATAGCACCGAATTGCTTACTTCTTGCTCTCGGGCAAGACCAGATCCACGGCAGCGTCCTTGGCAGCATCGATGTGCTGAGCCACGACCGGCGTCTGCGGAAGGATCAGGTTAAGGACGATGGCCATGATGGCGGTGGGGGTTACGGCATTGGAGCCGATGACGGTGGACACCCAGGCGGGCATACCCTCGCCGGCAAGGCAACCGCTGGCCATCCAGATACCCAGGCCAAAGACGACGGAGGTGCCGACGATAGTGGTAGTGCGCTGCGTGAGGCCCTCGCGGGTGAACATGCGCACGCCGTTCATGGTGATGGTGCCAAAGACGCCGACGGTCGCGCCGCCGATGACGGGCTGCGGGATAGCGGAAAGGACGGCAGAGAGCTGCGGGAACAGACCGGCGATGGCAAAGACGGCCGCGATGATCACAAAGACCCACTTGTTGACGACCTTGTTGGAGCAGATGATGCCCACGTTCTGGCCAAGGGCGCTGGTGGGAAGACCGCCCAGCAGACCGCCGACCATAGAGGTGAGGCCCTGGGACACGATAGCGCCGGAGAGCTCGCGCTCGGTGGGCATACGGTCGATGGAGCCCAGGCAGGCGGCGGAGACGTCACCGATAACCTGGATGGCAACCATGGGGAACACGACGGCGAGGGTAATGCAGACCTCGGGATCAAACTCGAGCGCGTAGGGCATGAGCTTGGGAAGAGCGAAGACCTGAGCGGTGGCGACGCTGGAGAAGTCGATCATGCCAAAGGGGATGGAGACGATCATGCCAACGATCATGCCAAAGAACACGGATCCCAGCTTGAGCGTGCCCTTGCCAAAGTTGGCGAGCGCAAAGACCACGGCGAAGGTGATAAGAGCGACGCACCAGGCCTGCGGGGTGCCCCACAGCGGCGTACCCATACCGCCGGCCATATACTTGACGGCCGTGGGATACAGCGAAACGCCGATGGAGAAGATGACCGTACCGGTCACGACGGGCGGGAACAGCCACTTGATCTTGCTGTAGGCCAGACCAAAGAGGACCGCGACGGCGCCGCCGACGATCTCGCCACCCAGCAGCGCACCAAAGCTAAAGCCCGAGGCGCCCATGGCCTGCAGGGCCGGGAGGAACGCGAACGAAACGCCCATGACGATGGGCAGGCCGCCGCCGATGCGACGGAAGGGAGCGAAGGCCTGAAGGGCCGTGTCGATTGCCGAAAGAATAAGCGCGACCTGGATGATGTCGGTGCTCTGCTGGCTATTAAAGCCGTAGACGCCGGCCATGATGACCGCCGGGGTAATGATGCCGGCAAACGATGCCAGTACGTGCTGAAGGGCACACGGGATCATTTCCTTAACGGGAGGCATGCCTTCGCGAGTGAACAGGGCTTCAGTGCCGTTCGTAACCGTCTCCTGGGTCATTTGACCACCAATCCTCGAAGTAGTTGTTTTCGCATCTAACGCTCTATTGTGACGCAGTGCGGGGTTGAGGTTGTGCCTTCGTTGCATATCGTATTAAAGATGATTCTCATTCTCAATAATAATTTTTTGTTATCATACTATTCTTGAGCTGAGACAATGCATTTCCGCAGGTCAGGAAAGTGTCTGCTCAAAATAACATCTAACTTTTCTTTTGGTCGACCGTTTACCGCCAAATTCCTACCGCTCGTCTGCATTACGCAATGTACCTGCGAATATACGAGATGACGAACAGCGTGTTACCATGAGAAAAAATTGTTATGAACATTTTCGATTTCACCCCAAGGAGTTGCCCGTGAACGAGACCGTACGTCGCTTTTTGCCGATGGTCGATTTCCTGGAGCAGATACTCGGCAAAAACAGCGAAATCGTGCTGCACGATTTCTCGGATCCCGACCACGCCATTGTCGATATTCGCAACGGCATCGTGAGCGGCCGCAAGGTCGGCGGCCCCGCCACCGATCTGGCACTCAAGATCATGCACGATGCCAAGTATCGCGACCTGCCGTTTATTACGGGCTACGAGGGGCGCGGTGCCGGTGGCAAGACGCTGGAGTCGGCGACGTACTTTATCCGCGAGAATGACGAGATCGTCGGTATGCTCTGCGTCAACACCGACCTCTCGACCGTGCGCTCCATCAACGCCATGGCGCAGCAGCTCATGGCGTGCTTCGACGCGGGACCCACGCGCACGGAGCCCGCCCCTATCGAGGTCGAAAGCCTTTCGGAGTCCACGCAGGAGCTCATCGACCGCAGTATTGCCGAGCTGCTGAGCGCGCGCGGGCTGGATGTAGCGTCGCTTGGTCAGAGCGACCGCGTGGACGTCATTCGCCACCTCAACGGCAACGGGGTGTTCATGCTCAAGGGCGCCGTGGCCTGCGCCGCCACTGCGCTGGGCATCTCGGAGCCCAGCGTCTACCGCTACCTGCAAAAAGTCCGAAAGGAAGGCTAACGAGCAAAATGAAGCGCGGCTCCACAAGCGATCCGTCACTTAACAAAAGACCCTGCAGCTCGCACGCGCTGCAGGGTCTTTTTGCATGTCATGTTTAGTTGTGGCCAACGCCTTAGAGAGCGGCAACGACCTCGATCTCGACCAGACCGCCAGCCGGAAGGGCGGCAACCTGGAAGGCGCTGCGCGCGGGGAACGGGGCCTCAAACTTGGAGGCGTAGATCTCGTTCACGGCGGCGAAGTCGGCGATGTCGGCCAGGTAGACCGTGGTCTTGACGACATCGGCAAAGGTAGCGCCGGCAGCGGTCAGCAGGGCCTCGACGTTGGCGAGGGACTGCTTGGCCTGGGCCTCGACGCCCTCGGGCATCTTGCCGGTCGCGGGATCGATGCCCAGCTGGCCGGACAGGAACACCATGTTGTCGGCCTGGATACCGGGGGAATACGGGCCGATGGCTGCGGGTGCGTTATCGGAAGACACGACGGTCTTGCTCATGTTTTTCTCCTTACGATCAATTGAGAGAGCGTGAGCGCGGTGTTCACACCGGGAGGCACAGTTCGGTCTGAACACCGCGCTTGATTGGGATAGTACTCAAGGTTTCTGTTTGATGCAAGAATATTATCAGCTTGCGAGAATATTTTATCGCCCAACGGTTTCCCCGAACCGCTGAACGGTTCTCATGTGGAGCAGCCAGTCCAAGCTGCTGAAGACTTTGTCCTGCTTAGGCTGCGGGCATCGTCCATCGCAGCGACGCCACTATACTTTTGAATATCTGAGCATTTTGAAAGGCAGGATATGACCGCAACCGCCAGTCGAACCACCAACCGCAGACCCGAGCTTTTGGCGCCCGCCGGAGGGCCCGAGCCCTTTGCCGCCGCACTCGCCGCGGGGGCAGACGCCATCTATTGCGGCATGGGCAGCTTCAACGCCCGCCGCAAGGCCACCAACTTTACCGACGAGGCCTTTGAGCAAGCCTGCCGCGCCGCACATCTAGCCGGGTCGCGCGTCTACGTCACGGTCAACATCGTCATCAAGCAGTCCGAGATGGGCGATGCGCTGCAACTCATCCATCGCTGCTCCACGCTGGGCGCCGACGCCTTCATCATCCAGGACTGGGGCCTGTTCTTTGAGGTCAAGCGCACGATGCCCGGCATCGAGACGCACATCTCGACCCAGGCGAACATCCATGATGACCGCGGAACGCTTTGGTGCCGCGAGCAGGGCGCCGACCGCGTGACCCTCTCGCGCGAGCTCTCCATCGACGAGATCGCCGTCATTCACAACGCCGCGCCCGATGTGGACCTGGAGGTCTTTAGCCACGGTGCCATCTGCTTTTGCTACTCGGGTCTGTGCCTGCTGTCGAGCTTTGCCATGGCTGGCCGCTCGGCCAACCGCGGCATGTGCGCCCAGCCCTGCCGCCTACCCTACGAGCTAATTGACGAGAACGGCCGCTCGCTCTCCCCTGCCGGTCGCGAGCGCGCGCTGTGCCCGCGCGACACCAACACGTCGCTGCTTGTTCGCCGTCTGTATGACGCCGGCGCCGCATCGCTCAAGCTCGAGGGCCGCATGAAATCACCCGATTACGTGTACTCCATCGTTGATGTGTATCGTCACGAAATTGACGACATGCTATCCGGAGCCGCCGTTGCCAAGGACGAGGAAGCCGCCCGCCAGCGCCAGCTCAAGCGCTGCTTCAACCGCGACTTTACGCACGCCTATCAGGACGGCACCTCGGGCGACGAGATGATGAGCTATGAGCGTTCCAACAACCGCGGCCAGATCGTGGGCACGGTGCTGGGCAGCCGCCCGGCCAACCGCGATGTGCGCGGCCTCAAGCCCGACGACCGCCGTCGCCGCGCCGCCATCGCCCGCATTGAGCTGTTTGAGCCCGTGGGCAAAGGCGACCTGCTGGAGCTTCGCCACGATAACGAGTTTGACCAGTTCCTGACCACCATTGCCGCCGATGATGCCGCCGCCGGTGACATCATTGAGTGCCGCGTGCCCCGCAGCATGCCCGAGGGCTGCCGCGTCCGCGTGATTCGCAGTCAGCGCGCCATCGACGCCGCCGGCACCGCGCTCAAGCGCGATGTGCTGCGCCGCCGAGCTGTTGACGTGTCCGTCGTGGCGCGCCTGGGCGAGCCGTTTACTGTCACACTCACCTGCTGTGACAACCCCGCGCTCACCGCCACCGCCACGGGCTTCACCGTCGAGGCCGCCAAGACCCGCGCCGTCGAGGCATCCGATCTGGTTGAGCATGTGGGCCGCATGGGCTCCTCGCCGTTTGAGGCAGCGAGCTTTGACGTTTCGCTCGACGCCGGCTGCGGCATGGGCTTCTCCGCCGTGCACAAGGTGCGTGCCGCCGCCTGCAAGGCGCTGGAAGAGGCCATTCTGACGCCGTACGCGGAGCGCGCGAAAACGCTCGAGCTGCCGGCGATTGTAACCAGTGATTCCCGCCCCGCGCCCGAGCACTACCGCGATGAGCCGCAGATCTGCGCCACCGTCACCTCGCTCGAGGCCGCCGAGGCCGCTCGCGCCGAGGGTGTAACGCGCATCTACATGACCACCGACGCGCTCGATGCGGCCGAGCTCTCCCCCACCGATGCATTTGAGCAGGGCATCGTACCCGTGCTCGACGAGGTCTGCCGCGCCGTTGACCACGTACGCGTCGACCCGTGGGTTGTTGCCGGCGCCACGGTCGCTATTGGCAACATCTCTGAGCTTGCCCTGGCCGCCCAGGTTGGCGCCACGGCCGAGATTCGCTCTTGCCTGCCGGTGCACAACACGCCCTGCATGGAGGCGCTTGCCGAGCGCGGAGCCGGTGCGTTTTGGCTCTCGCCCGAGATCACACTCGACGAGATTGTCTCGCTCGGCGCCGCCGCGCCCGCGGCTCTGGGCATCACCGTCTTTGGCCGCCCGCGCGTTATGACGAGCGAGCACTGCATCCTGCAGGTGGCCAATGGCTGCATCCACGATTGCGTCAACTGCCGCCTGCGCGCCCGCAAGCTGTCGCTCAAGAATATCGACGGCAAGGTCATGCCCGTGCGCACCGACATCCATGGCCGCTCACGCCTGTACGACGCCTACCCCATCGACCTCACGCCTCAGGTTCCTCAGCTGCTCGATGCCGGCGTGCGTCGTCTCATGGTGGACGGAACGCTACTCGAGACGGATGAGATCGCCCGTGCCGTCGCTCGCGTCCGTCGCGCCGTCGAGGCAGCTCAAGCCGGCCGCAAGCCCGCCGCCCGCCTGCGCGGGGCGACCTCGGGCTGCATGTTTGTGGGAATCAGCTAACCGAAAGGCTTACACGTGAACGAAGAACCTCAAGTCCTTTACTGCGACGCCTGGCTCATGGCCATCGACAAGCCCGCCGGCATGATCGTCCACGGCGACGGCACCGGCGAGCGCACGCTTACCGACTACGCCAGCGATCTGCTGCTGGCCATGGGCGACGGCTTTGCCGCGACTGACATGCAGCCGCTCAACCGCCTGGACCGCAACACCACCGGCGTGGTACTGTTTTCGCTCGACAAACAGACGCAGCCCGCCTTTGACCAGATGGTGATCGACCACGCCTTCGAAAAGCACTATCTGGCGCTGGCCGAGGGCAAGATCGACTGGAACGAGAAGCTCATCGACAAGCCCATCGCGCGCGACCGCCACGACAGCCGCAAGATGCGCGTCGGCGCCAGCGGTAAGCCCTCTCAAACGCGCGTGAAGGTGCTCAAACGCCTTAAGAGCCGTCGTGGCCTGCCCACGCGCTCGTATATCGATGTCGAGTTGCTCACCGGCCGCAAGCACCAAATCCGTGTGCACCTGGCAAGCGAGCATCATCCCCTGGTTGGCGACGACCTGTACGGAACGCCGCGCCCCTGCGGCCTGATGCTCCACGCCCACAGCGTGTCCTTCACGCATCCCGTAACCGGCGAGCACATCCACATCGAAGCCCCCTGCCCCTGGGAGCCCTAAACCACCACAATCGGGACAGGCACCTTTGTGGTGGTTTTGCCGCAATGGCTCAGCCGCGGTCCCAAAACGTCTCGATCTGTAACAGTTAGAGCCCATTTTCCGGTCGGTCTGTTACAGATCGAGACATTCGAATCCCCCTCAAGGGAAAATCTCAATCTGTAACAATAACTCGGCAAAATCGGTCCCAGATGTTACAGATTGAGACAAAGGGACGGTGCGGTTCGGAAGTATCTCACTCTGTAACATCTAACCCACTTTTAACGGTCCAGTTGTTACAGACGTAGACAAACCGGTAGACAACGAAAGCGGCAACGCCCGTGATGGACGTTGCCGCTTTTCTATTGAGAAAACTACTCGGTTTCCGTTGCTAACCACCACAATGGGGACAGGCCCCTTTGTGGTGGTTTTGGCCTTAGCCCGTCCCCTGCTGCTAGACCGTGATGACGTTGTCCATTGCCCGGTACTTGGCGGGGACCTCGCCTGCGGTAATAATCGTTGCGTCGCGGAAGTCCGCGAACTTGACGGGCGCCACCATGCCAAATTTACTGGCGTCCGAGATTACGAAGCGTTTGGCGGTATGGCGCATCGAGATACGCTTGACCTGTGCTTCCTCGATATCCGGTGTGGTGAGACCTTGCTCGGCCGCGATGCCGTTGGATCCCCAAAAGCCGCAGTTGAAGTTATAGCGGTCCAGGGTTGCCAAGGCATCGGGGCCAACGAGCGCCTCGGTCTCGGGTTTGAGCTCGCCGCCCAGCACCACGGTACGCATGCCGCGCAAAGCAAGGTGCTGAGCATGGAGCACGGAATCGGTCACATAGGTGACGCCGTCGAGACGCGGAAGATGCTCGATGAGCTTGAGGGTCGTTGAGCCCGAATCGATATACACAAAGCTATCGGGCTCCACCAGGGCCGCGGCACGAGCACAGATGCGCTCCTTGTCATCGTTATGGAGATCACTGCGTTCGCTGATCGTCAAGTCGCGCGTCACGTGCGCGCGCTCCAGACTCGTCGCACCTCCGTGCACCTTGGCGATACGGTGCGCGCGGTCGAGCGTTTGCAAGTCACGGCGAATGGTGGACGGTGTCACGCCCAGGGCCTCGGCAAGTTCCGGCACGGTAACCGAGCCGGCCTGCTGCACCATCGACACGATCGCATTGAGCCTATCTTCCGCAAGCATCGTTTACTCCTCCTCGGGGTACACAACTCCCCAGTCGGCGCGAAGCTTGGTCATAAGCTCCATTACATCAGAAGCATAATCCAGCAGCTCGCACTTGGAGTCGTCGCCGGCAACGGCCTGCTCGAGGTCAGCCATCTCGTAGCACAGGGCATAAGCCTCGGTGCCCGCGGCGACCTCCTCGCGATGACCGTCCGCGGTCCACACGATCGTCGCGTGATCGGCGCGCGGATACTCGTTGACCTCGATATAGCACTTGTCGAAGCTGATGACCGAGCGCTTGGGCTGCTTGGAGTGGAGCGTAAGGCTCACAACACCCAGCTGCTGCTCGGCGTTACGGCAGACAATGCCGCCCGCAACGTCGACACCGGTCTCACAGGTGTTGCCCAGCGAGACAACCTCAGCGGGCTGGCTCGCCATAAAGAGGCGCATAACGGAGAGCGCATACACGCCAATGTCGAGCATGGCGCCACCGGCAAGGCTACGGTTGTAGAAGCGGTTGGTCAGGTCGCCGTACTCCTTATAGCTGCCAAAGTTGAGCTGAGCGAGATTCATGCGGCCGAACTCGCCGACATCCATGCGACGACGCAGCTCCTGATACAAGGGCATGTGAAGCACCGTGGTGGCGTCCATAAGGACCACGTTGTGCTCGTCGGCAATGGCGCGGGCCTCGTCAAGCTCGGCGGAATTGAGGGTAATGGCCTTCTCGCAGAGCACGTGCTTGCCAGCTGCCAGAGCGGCTCGCAGATAGGTGATATGCGTGTTGTGCGGCGTGGTGATATAGACTGCGTCAATGTCCGGATCGGCGTAGAGATCCTCGACCGTGCCATAGACCTTCTCAACGCCATACTGCTCTGCAAAAGCCTGAGCCTTGGACAGCGTGCGGTTGGCAACGCCCGCGAGCTTTCGGCCGGCAAGGGCGAGAGACTGAGCCATCTGGTTGGCGATAACGCCACACCCAATTACAGCCCAACGAAGCTCGGGAGCCGTAAAGATGTCGTTTGGGAACGGCTGATTCTGGACCGAGGCAAACGCCGCCTTTGCGGCTGCCTCGGCGTCGAGCGGAGCCTGTTTGGAATCTGCCATGATGTGCCTCCTGAGTCATCGGAAGTCCTTCATTTCTAACAAACCTATAGTCGCACAATTGCGCGCGTATCTGCTCGTGTTTGCGTATTTATTTGCTTATCGGTCATTATTTAGCCATAGTTGGCAGATGTTTGCGCGGCTATGCGCATTGTCGCGCAAGGCTATGCGCGTAAATGCGCATGCGACGATCCTTGTGAAACATAAAGGGGCGGAACACCATAGCCATAAAAGACAGAGTAGGCCGTATTACTCCACCCCTCTGGGGACATCAGACATCAAAGGACCGTCCCAAACTGCCGGCACATAGAGACTGTCCCCCAACGACCGGTCATTTAAGTCTGTCCCCAATGAGTAGGGATAGAAAAAGGCCCGGGTGCCGTGGGGCATCCGGGCCTTTGCTAGCAACTTGATGTTGCAGGCAGCTTAGAACTTGTGGCCGCACTTCTTGCAGACGCGCAGCTTGTTCTTGCCGTCCTTCTCGTGACCGACGCGGGTAACCTTACCGCACTCGGGGCAAACGAGATTGACGTTGGAGGCGTCGATGGGAGCCTCCTGCGAAACGATGCCGCCCTGCTGGTTGGCAGCGTTGGGCTTGACGGCCTTCTTGACGACCGAAACGCCCTCGACAACGACCTTGTTCTCGGCGGGGAGAGCACGCAGGACAACGCCCTGCTTGCCGCGATCCTTACCAGAGAGAACCTGGACCTTATCGCCCTTCTTGATATACATATATCTCCCCTAACTACAGGGTCTCGGGAGCGAGCGAG
Source organism: Collinsella aerofaciens (assembly GCA_048503295.1). GTDB lineage: Bacteria > Actinomycetota > Coriobacteriia > Coriobacteriales > Coriobacteriaceae > Collinsella > Collinsella aerofaciens_CI. The sequence goes on from DBFRVO010000013.1 coordinate 26,659, forward strand.
ACGATCTTCATGTACTTCTTGTCACGAAGCTCGCGAGCGACGGGCCCGAAGATACGGGTGCCGACGGGCGAACCATCGTTGTTGATGACAACGCAGGCGTTCTCATCAAAGCGAATGTAGGAGCCATCCTTGCGGCGGATCTCCTTAACGGTGCGAACGACGACGCAACGGACAACGTCCTTCTTCTTGACGTTGGCGCCAGGGGTAGCCTCCTGGACAGCACCGATGAACACATCGCCGATGCCTGCATAACGACGCTTGGAACCGCCAAGCACCTTGATGCAGCGAATCTTGCGAGCGCCGGAGTTGTCGGCGACGTTCAGCATGGTTTGCATCTGAATCATGGTAGATGTTCCTCCGAACTAAGAACCGAAGAGAGGTGCGCAGCCTTTATACGGCCCGTGGTATGCAAGCCAGGCATACGCACATCTTCGGAAACGTACAAGTCGTAAGAGCGACTGCTTATTTAGCGCGCTCGACGACCTCGATGAGGCGCCAACGCTTCATCTTGGACATAGGACGGGTCTCCATAACGCGGACGGTATCGCCCACGCCAGCCGTGCACTCCTCGTCGTGAGCGTGCAGCTTCTTGGAGCTGGTCATCATCTTGCCGTACTTGGGGTGACGCTTGCGCTCGGTGATGGTGACAACGATGGTCTTGGCACCGGAGACGGAGGTAACGACACCCGTACGGACCTTACGCGAGTTACGCGAATCAGTCATGTTCTCTCCTTAGGTCCTACTCGGCGACAGCGGACTTCTCCGCTGCGATCTCGCGGGCGCGCTGCTCCGTGAGGACGCGAGCGATGTCCTTCTTCACGGTGTTGACGCGAGCGGTGTTGTCCAGCTGGCTGGTGGCCATCTGGAAACGAAGGTTAAAGAGCTCGGCGCGCATTTCCTTCAGCTTCTCAACGAGCTGAGCGTCCGAGAGCTCACGAATCTCTGCGGGCTTCATTAGTTCTCCTCCTTGGCGGCGGCGGCGTCCTCAGCAGCCCACTTGGCCTCGAGAGCGGCCTCCTCAGCCATCTCCTTCTCGATGCGCTGCTCAGCGTTCTTGGCAGCAACAATCTTGGTCTTGATGGGAAGCTTGTGCTGTGCAAGACGCAGAGCCTCGCGAGCAACCTCCTCGGGCACGCCCTTGACCTCGAACATGATGCGGCCGGGCTTGACGACGGCCACCCACTCCTCGGGGTTACCCTTACCAGAACCCATGCGAGTCTCGGCAGGCTTCTTGGTGATGGGCTTATCGGGGAAGATCGTGATGTAGACACGACCGCCACGCTTCATGTAGCGGGTCATGGCAATACGAGCGGCCTCGATCTGACGGTTGGTGATCCAATGGGCCTCGAGAGCCTGGATACCAAACTCGCCGAAATGCAGCTCGGTATTACCCTTGGCCTGGCCCTTCATGGAGCCACGCTGCACCTTGCGGTGAAGAATACGCTTAGGGGCAAGCACTACTGACCCCTCCTCTCGGAGTTACGACGACGAGGACGGGAAGAGCCCTCGAGTGCAGGGTTGGGAACAGGCTGGCCCGGGAGCTTCTCGCCCAGGTAGATCCAGACCTTCACGCCGCAAGCGCCCATGGTGGTGCTGGCGACAGCCGTGCCATAGTCGATCTTGGCACGGAGGGTGTGCAGAGGCACGCGACCCTCACGGTACCACTCACGACGGCCCATCTCGGCACCGCCGAGACGACCGGAGCACTGGATACGGATGCCCTTGGCGCCGGCCTTGCGAGCGGACTGGACAGCCTTGCGCATAGCGCGACGGAAGGCAACGCGGCCCTCGAGCTGCTCAGCGATGGACTGAGCAACGAGGTTGGCGTCGAGCTCGGGGCGCTTAATCTCGACAACGTCGACGGAGAGCTGGCCCTTGGAGACGCCAGCGACCTTCTCGAGCTCGGTGCGGAGGGTATCGATCTCGGCACCCTTCTTACCGATGACAACGCCGGGGCGAGCGGTGAGGATGATAACCTTCACCTTGTCGCCAGCGCGCTCGATCTCGACGCGGGAGACAGCTGCGCGGGAAAGACGCTTCTCGAGGTACTTACGGATCTCGAGATCGTTACCGAGGGTCTTAGCGTAATCCTTCTCTGCGAACCAGCGGGAGCGCCAGTTCTCGGTGATGCCAAGACGGAAGCCGGTGGGGTAGACTTTCTGACCCATACAGCTTTACGCCTCCTTTCGAGGAGCAACGACGACGGTGATGTGGGAAGTGCGCTTCAGAATGCGAGAAGCGGAACCCTTGGCGCGGGGACGGATGCGCTTAAGCGTCGGACCCTCGTCAACATAGGCAGCGGCGACAACCAGGTTGTCGGCACGCAGACCGTTGTTGTTCTCGGCGTTCGCAACGGCGGAACGGAGAACCTTCTCGACATCCACGGCGACGGCGCGGTCGCAGAAGTGGAGGATGTCGAAGGCCTGAGCGACAGGCTTGCGGCGGATCAGATCGACCACCAGGCGGGCCTTGCTGGGGGAAACACGCACGTACTTAGCGACGGCGCGAACCTCGGTGGCCTCAGTTTCAATAGACTTAGTTGCCATTTACGGTTAACCCCCTATTTGGCCTTGTGGCCACGGAACGTACGAGTCGGCGCGAACTCGCCGAGCTTGTGACCAACCATGGACTCGGTAACATACACGGGCACATGCTTGCGGCCGTCGTGGACGGCAAAGGTGTGACCAACGAATTCGGGGAAGATCGTGGAGGCGCGGCTCCAGGTCTTGATGACCTGCTTCTTGCCGGAAGCGTTCATAGCTTCAACGTGCTTCAGAAGAGCAGCCTGGACGAAAGGACCTTTTTTAATGCTTCTACCCATTGTCTTAAACTCCTCTCTTACTTAGCACGCTTCACGATGAGCTTATCGGAGCGCTTATGATGCTTGCGAGTCTTGAGACCCAGAGCAGGCTTGCCCCAGGGAGTCATAGGACCGGAGTGGCCAACAGGTGCGCGGCCCTCGCCACCGCCGTGGGGGTGGTCGCAGGGGTTCATGACGGTACCACGGCTGCCGGGACGGACGCCCATGTGGCGCTTACGGCCAGCCTTGCCGAGGTTGACGTTCTCGTGGTCGATGTTGGAGACCTGGCCGACAACTGCGGTGCAGTTGACAGGCACATTGCGCATCTCACCAGAGGGCAGACGGACCAGAGCGTAGCCATTCTCCTTAGCCATCAGCTGAGCCATGTTGCCAGCGGAACGAACCAGCTGAGCGCCGCGGCCGGGATACAGCTCGATGTTGTGGATGATGGTACCGACGGGGATGTTCTCGAAGGGCAGAGCGTTACCGGGCTTGATGTCGGCGTTGGGGCCGGCCATGACCTGGTCGCCAACCTTCAGACCATCGGGAGCCAGGATGTAGCTCTTGACGCCGTCCTCATACTCGATGAGGGCGATGAAGGCAGAACGGTTCGGATCGTACTCCAGAGTCTTGACAGTGGCAGGTACATCAAACTTGTTGCGCTTGAAGTCGATGACACGGTACTTGACGCGGTTGCCGCCGCCGTGATGGCGGACGGTGATCTTGCCGGTGTTGTTGCGGCCGGCATGCTTTTTCTTGGATTCGAGCAGGCTGCGCTCCGGGTCAACCTTGGACAGGACACTGTAATCAGTAACAGTCATGCCACGGCGGCCGGGGGTAGTCGGCTTGTACTTCTTGATAGCCATGATGTTCTCCTTGTTGTTATCTTATGAATTATTCTCGGGGTCATATCCCCATAAGCGAACCCCTCGGCGGGGTCCTGAGTGACGGCCTTGCGGCCATCAGGTCATCAGACCATGGAGTTGAAGAACTCGATCTCCTTGGAGTCCGGGGTCAGGGTGACGATGGCCTTCTTGCTCTTGGCAGTGTAGCCAGCGTGCATGCCCTGGCGGCGATAACGGCCGCGGACGGAGATGGTGTTGACCTTAGCGACCTTGACGCCGAACAGTTCTTCAACTGCCTTGGCGACGTCGATCTTGGTGGCATCGGTAGCGACCTTGAAGGTGTACTTCTTATCTGCGATACCAGTCATGGAGTTCTCGGTGATGACGGGGGCGAGAACGATGTCCTGTGCGAATTTCATCACGCATATACCTCCTCAAGTTTCTTGGCGGCGTCCAGGCTGAGGATCAGCTTGTCAGCGTTGACAACGTCGTAGGTGTTGACGCCGGTAGCGGCGGTCTTGACACCGGGGATGTTAGCGGCGCTCTTGACGAACTTGGTGTCCAGGGTGTCGTTAACGATCAGGTTCTTCTTGCCTGCGCCGACAGCGGCCAGGAAAGCAACGACGGTCTTGGTCTTGTACTCGTCGGCGGCGATCTTGTCAACGACGATCAGGTTGCCGTTGGCAGCCTTGTCAGACAGGGCGCTGAGCAGAGCCAGGCGCTTGACCTTCTTGTTGATGGTGAAGTAGTAGCTGCGGGGCTTGGGGCCGAGAGCAACGCCACCGTGGGTCCACTGCGGAGCGCGGATAGAGCCCTGACGAGCATGGCCGGTGCCCTTCTGGCGCCAAGGCTTCTTGCCGCCGCCGCGGACTTCCTTGCGGATCTTGGTGTTCTGGGTGCCCTGGCGCTGGTTGGCCAGGAAGTTGACGACTGCCTCGTGGACAGCCTTCTCGTTCGGGGTGATACCGAACACGGCGTCGGAAAGCTCAACGGTGGAAACCTTCTTGCCGTTCATATCGACGACATCAAACTGTGCCATTGTGTTTTCCTCCTTTACGCTTTCACGCTGTCGTGGATGGTCACGACCGAACCCTTCGGGCCGGGGATCGCACCCTTGATCGCGATCAGATTGTTTTCGGCGTCGACCTTAACGACGCTCAGGTTCTGAACGGTCACGCGCACAGCGCCCATGTGGCCGGGCAGACGCTTGCCCTTGAACACGCGGGACGGGGTGGAAGTGGAACCGTTAGAACCGGCATGACGTGCAACGGGGCCGGTGCCGTGGCTCTCGCGCAGGCGATGCTGGCCGAAGCGCTTGATGACGCCCTGGTAGCCCTTGCCCTTGCTGGTGCCGACAACGTCGACCTTGTCGCCCTCTGCGAAGACGTCAGCCTTGAGGATGTCGCCGACGTTCAGAGCGGCGATGTCATCAAAGCGGAACTCGCGCAGGGTGCGCTTGGGAGCGACGTCAGCCTTGTCGAAGTGACCCTTGGCGGCCTTGTTGACCTTCTTGGCGCTCACTTCGCCGTAGCCCATCTGAACAGCCTGGTAGCCGTCAGACTCAACGGTCTTCTTCTGCACGACAGTGCAGGGGCCGGCCTCGATGATGGTGACCGGAACGACCTTGCCGTTGGCGTCGAACAGCTGGGTCATGCCCAGCTTCTTGCCGATGATACCTTTTTGCATTGTGTTTGTCCTCCTGTAAAGGTTATTGGTTGGTGGTTTCCCATCAACATGACCTCTCCGCTGTTTGCATTGCAGCGAGATGGTGCTTTACCGTGTTTTCATTACACGCCGACCGTTCACGGATCACGGCCGCGCGTATCGGCCATTATAATGTAGAAACTCGATTACAGCTTGATCTCGATGTCAACGCCGGCGGGGAGCTGCAGGCTCATGAGAGCCTCGACCGTCTTGTTGGACGGCTTCAGAATGTCGATCAGACGCTTGTGCGTGCGGGTCTCGAACTGCTCACGGCTGTCCTTGTACTTGTGGACAGCGCGCAGGATCGTGACGACCTCCTTGTCGGTGGGCAGAGGGATCGGGCCGGAAACGCGAGCGCCAGTGCGCTTAGCGGTCTCCACGATCTTCTGTGCCGCAGCATCGATCAGGGATGCATCGTAGCTCTTCAGACGGATTCTGATTTTTTCTTTGACTGCCATTGCATTCGCCTCCTATAAAATTTTGCGCCTTAGGCGAGCCGATAAATTACACACGTTTCCGGGTGTTCAACAACTTCGCATGACAAAATCCGGTGAACCGTGTTTACACAGTTCTCCCGGAAAGAATCATTACAAAGTAAGGTGAACATTGGTCCGTGCCGCAGAATGCAGCAACGTACATATCCCTTTGTTTCCGTAATTCTTTCGCCCGGTTCTAAGATCGGACATACTCCGCGGAAAAACCCGCCAGCCTATCGGCCATGTGGCGGCAACCTCCCGCATCAACGCATATCGCGGCTTGCGCAGCTTGTTTTATCTGCACAAGCCTTCCGCAGCCAAGATGTATTATAGCACACGTTTCCCGGCGTTGCAAGTGTTTTTTGGCATTTTTATAAAATTTTATTGAGAAATTTTTACGTTATGACGAAAAGCGTAGAGGTTGTATGCGTTTTCAACAGAGTGCATGGTTTTAGGGGAAAGAAGTCCTGTTTTTCAGGCAAATTGCAGCGTGAAAAGTTATTGCTCTGTAGGGGCCGCACATGTGCGGCCCGCAGCTGTAAGGTAAACGGTCATTTGCGGGAAGGCCGCGGTCCGGGCGCTTGTCGGCGCACAACGAGCGCCGACAGTTTGCAAGCAAACACGCTCGCGCGGTTGTTTGCCCCGCAGGGGCAAACATTGTTCGCGCCCCGGTTTCGTTCCACTCAACCGTGGTCCTACGCTCACAACCCCGCAATGCCCGGCCCCTACAACTCAGTTGGGCAGCTCCAGCGCGTCCACCCGCCAGCCATTCTCCGTCGGCACCAGGCGCACCGTCGTTACAGTGGCGGTATCGGGCACAATCGTCTCCTCCCCCGCCCAGCCCGCGAAGTCCTCGCTCTCACAAGTCAGCACGACTTGATAAAATGTAAGGCTGCCGTCAGGCTGTAATTCCGGCTCGGTAAAGACATGCCCGCAGTAAGCAATATTACTGCCGCGGTCACCATCGATCGTCAGGATTGTGTCACTCTCGCCTTCCGCAAAAGGCGCGGGATCCATGCTCAGCATATCATCGATCCAAGCATCGGAATAGACTGTGTGCAGAAAGCTGCTGAACTCCGAGAACTTTGTGTAAAACGCACCGTCCGTCGCATAGCCCTGAAGCCATCCCGGTAAACCCTCCACAGACTCGAAGGGCATAAAGCCCGCATGCATCCCAAACCAATGGTACTGGAAGTAATACGCCGAGGCCAGCGCAGCCCGGGCCTGCTTGTCCAGCGAAGCAGGAACATCGCTGACTTCTGTGCGGTCGTAGTAGCCTTCTACCCACGGCGCATTGACTGTGACGGTGACGACATTGTTCTCAGGCACTGTGTAGGGCTCAGCTTGCACTTTCAAGTCCCAGTAGCGTCCGCCGTTGCGGCTATAGTTATCCTGCCAATCCGGGTTCAGTTCTTTTATGTTTTCCACCGTTGTGTGGAAAATCTCCGCCACTTCTTCCAGCGAATCCGCCGAGTAACGGAGCGTCACGCCCTCGGTGGGCCAGACAACTTTTTCGCCCTGCTGCAGCAGTGGTTTATGCGGCGCACTGAATGTGTAGTCCGGCATCCGGCAGCCCGCATCGCCCCGCCAGTCATCGAAAGAGACTTTCTCGTACACCGCCATCGTCGGGGACGGAGTGGCTGTCGGCGCCTCGGTAGGCGCCGGGGTTATGACAGGTGTTGCGGTCGGGTCAGGCGTTGGGGTGATGCTGCCCGCCGGGGCAGAAGCGCACGCAGTAAGAAAAATAAGAGATGCAAGAATTACAGCGCATTTTTTCATAACGTACCTCATCGAAAGATGCCCTGTAGGGGCCGCACATGTGCGGCCCGCAGCTGTATGGCAGACGACTGCTTACGGGAAAGCCAAAGGCCGGGCCTGCCCGGCCCCTACCGTGCGCTGATGGAATATTCACTTCCGTTTCAGCTGCTCCTCCAGCCCGGCACGCGGGGTCACGTAGATGGTGGTGTAGACCTCATACAGGACCATGCCGGGTTTGGCACCGTTGGCTTTCCAGATGTTCTTGACCTCGGTGGTATCCACTGCCACCTTCGCGCCGCCATTCTGGCTGGAATGGAGCACCGCCAACTCGGCGGCCTCCTGCCTGGTCGTGTCGGGGATATCCTCTCCCCTGCTCATGACAACGCAGTGGCTGCCGGGGGCTTTCTGCACATGGAACCACAAATCTTTGCCGCGGGCGGTGTGCAGTGTCAGCTTGTCGTTCTGCAAATTGTTCCGGCCCACAAGGATCTCAAACCCATCGCTGGAAGTATACCGCAGGAAATCCGCGGGCTTCTGCTTGCGGTCACGCTGCTTGTAATATTTTAAGTAGCCCTGGCTCTTGAGCTCGGCCCGGATCTCATTCAGTGCCATCTCGCCCGGGGCACTTTCCACCTCGTACAGGACCGTGCGCAGGTACTCGATCTCGGTCTCGCCCTCCACCAGCAGCTTTTGCAGCATGGCGTGGGCAGTCTGCTTCTTTTTGTAATCGCGGAAATACTTCTGCGCGTTCTCGTTGCCGCCCAGACGCGGATCGAGTTTGATGGTCACATCCTCGCCGGTGTAGTAGTTCTGCACCGTGACCTGGCGGTCGCCCTTGTGGATGGCCCAGAGGTTGGCCTGCAAAAGCTCACCGTACAGCCGCAGCGTGTCGGCCTTAGCGGATTGGCTCAGTTCCTCTTTGCGGGCCGCCTGTTTGCGGACGGAACGATCGTACATATTATGGACGGCCTTGTACAGCTCGCGGCTCTTCTGGCGCAGGCGCTCGGCGCGGTCCTTGGTGGCGTAGTAATCCTCGAGCATTTCGCTGTAACTCGGGTACTGGGTCAGAATCGCCTCGCTGCCGTACTGCTGCGGGACAAAGAAGCTGAACTCCACCGGTTTGGGCGCACCGTCCGCCTGGGGCAGCCGCACCGCCGTCGGCGTGCCGCCGTGGGCGTGCTCGTCCTTCAGTGCATCGATGGCCGCCGCCAGCTTTGCTTTTTCCTCGGCGGTCAAATCACAGGCCAGCGCCGGTGTTTCGCCCAGTGCGCGGCAGACAGCCTCCCGCACGACGACCGGGCCAACGCCCGCCACCGTTTTGCCCAACGCCTGGGCCACCGGCAGATCCTTCTCGCAGGCAGCCGCCACAATAGACGCAGCGCTTGTCTCGAGGAAGTCCGGCCGCGCGGGCTTGGGCGGCAGCGTGTAGGCCAGACCGGGCAGCAGCTGGCGGACCTCGCTGTCGTCAAAGTCCACACGCTTCAGCGCATCGATGATACGGCCATCCTGTACGAGCACGAGGTTGGAGTAACGGCCCATCAGCTCCACGGCCAGCGTGTTGGTGACCAGGTCGCCCATCTCATTGGTGCAGCGGAAGTCAAAATACACGATGCGGTCGCCCGGCTCGCGGCGCAGCTCGATGAGCCGCCCGCCGGTCAGGTGCTTGCGCAGCAGCATACAGAAACCCGGCGGCGTGAGCGGATTTTCGAAGCTTTCCTTCGTCAGGCAAACGCGGGCCGAACCGCTGCGGGCCGACAGCAGCAAGCGGTGGGTCTCGGTGCGGGTGCGCAGCGTCATCAGCACCTCGTCGCGGGTCGGCTCAAAAATTTTGTCGATCTTCGCGTCGAGCAGGGTCGTTTTCAGTTCACCGGCGACCAGCGCCAGCGTTGCGGCATCTAGTGACATAGGGAGAATCCTCCGAGATACTATAAGGTAAGCGAGAAGAGCGAAAAGAGAAGAGATCCTGACGCGAGAGAAAAGCTGTATGCCGGGCTTTTGCCCCGCCTTCTGCTCTCGTCTGTCTTCTCTTTTTTCTAGTATAATAAGTAAGAATACGGGTCTTTGTCGGCCTCGGCGTGGGCGACGGTCAGCTGGGGGAACTGCTTGGCAATGTGGGCGGCCAGCACGTCGGCGACGGCGTGCTCGGTGCCCCAGTGGCCCGCCACGACCAGGCCGACGCCCTTTTCCTTTGCCAGCAGGGCGATATGGTGCGCAGCCTCGCCGGTGACAAGGCAGTCCGCACCCAGGTCGATGGCCTCCTGTAAGTAGCTGCCGCCCCCGCCGCTGACCTCAGCCAGGCAGGTAACGGGCTTCTGGCCGTTCACATACTTGACGCCGCTGTGCAGCGTATCGGCGCAGAACTTCGCCAGCGCTTCCACGGTGGTGGGCATCGTGGTCCCGATGCGGCCGCAGCCCTCGGCAAAGCTTTCACGCCCTTCGGCGGCAATGCCGAGGATATCACAAAGGGTATCGTTGACGCCGCCCGGTGCGGCATCCAGATTCGTGTGCATACAGATGGCAGAGATGCCATTTTTCATCAGCAGCGCGGGTACATCGTCGGCGTGCAGGCTTTTGATGGGGTGGAAGATGACCGGGTGATGGCTGACGATGAGCTGGCAGTCGTTTTCCACAGCCTCCCGCACGACGGCGGGGGTAATGTCCAGCGTGGTCAGCACCCCGTCCACCGGCGTGCCTGCATCGACGAGCAGTCCGACGTTATCCCAATCCAGCGCCAGCGCGGGCGGCGCGACCGCCTGCAGCAGGCCCAAAATCTGCTGTACACTTACCGACATGATAATTCCTCCAAAAAGTTTGTATGCGGGGCAACACCCTGCGGGCGCATATGGAATGCGCCCCTACAAGTGGAGCCCGTAGGGGCGGATTCCATATCCGCCCGTGAATGTTCACCCTGCCGCCAGCCTGTCCATTTCCGCGATAAGCTCCCCTACCGCGTCACGCTCTGCGCCGTCCGGCAAGCCCAAACGGTACTTTCTCAGCTTCGCGTTCTGCACGGCGTAATAGTCCGCGCAGCCGGGCTGCCCCTGTGTCAGACCGGTCAGGCAGTACAGCCCATCCGGTTCGCGGGCATCGCCCGTGTACTGCGCGTTCATCACGGCGTACCACCGCCCCGCCGCCTGGCAGAGCGTTTCGCCCCGCAGGGCAAAACCGCGCCGGGCCAGCCACCGCCGCAGGATGCTGTGCTTGGTGGCTGGCACCAGCACCAGATTGTACCATGCATCAAACACCCAGGGAGCGGCCTCCAATATTTCTATGATCGTCTCCGCGCCCATGCCTGCGATGATGATGTCCTCGGCCTCGCCGGGGGCCAGCACTGCCAGCCCGCTGCCCAGGCGGAACTGCACCTTGTCCCCATAGGGGGCACAGGTCACGCGGGCTTTTTCCAGCGGGCCGGGGCGCAGGTCACAAGCCAAAACAAGCGGGCAGCGACCGCTGCCCGCCAGTGCGGCGCTTAATTTGCCGTGGTCACAGCCGATATCCGCTGCCACGCGCCCCGCCCGTACAAAGGCATAGGCGGCGGCCAAGCGGGCATCCAGCTGGGGTACCTTACAGGTGTGCAAAGTAGTCGTTCAGCTCGGCGACGAGCTCGTCGGGATCAACACCGTGGACAGCGCAGGCTTCCTCAACGGTCTCACCGTGGGAGGCCATGCAGCCCAGGCAGTGCATACCGGTGGCCAGGAAGATGGGCACGCAGCCCTGGGTGGGGTCGTTGTTCAGGATCTCGGCGATGATGGTATTCTTGGTAATGGTCATGAGAGTGTTCTCCTTTTAGAATGGTTTAATTTATGAAACCGGCTGCCAGCTGGCGTACAGGCCAAAGCCTTGCAGCAGGGTCAACAGAGTGCAGGCGGTAACGGCCAGCGCCGCCCCGCGGGAAGTATCGTGCCGCAGCGTAATGTTGCGGCCGCATTTGCAGAGCACCAGCACCAACGGCAGGATGGGCAGCCAGTAGCGGCCCTGCAAGCCAAAAAGCGTTTGGTAGTTGATGGGCGTCCAGTTCAGCGCCACGACGAGCGACGACGCCACGACGCAGAGAATGATGCCCACCACGCCGATCTTGGTGCGGCGGCCCAGGGGGGCGTCCGTCCCCTGCACCGGCAGCGCCGCTGCCAGCAGCGCCAGCACCAGGCCGACGCCCAGCAGCCAGCTGACATCGATGCGGTAGACGATCGGCTCACCCAGCGTCGTGCCCAGGATACCCTGCAGCCAGAGTGCACCCTGCTCAGGGATCGTGCGCAGCAAGAGCTTCGTCGTGGCAGGCAGGTTGCGGCAGATATAGCCCAGCGAGAAGGTCCAGATGGAATCGCCGTTGGGGTTGGTCATCAGCAGCTGGTCAGGTTCCAGCCCGCCGCCCATGTGGGAAAGGGCAAACACCCCGCCGCCGACAGCCAGCACCACCGTGCAGCCCAGGCCGCAGCGGAAGAGGCACAGCTTTTTCGGGTCGGTGTGTACTTTGTCATACAGCCAAAGCACCAGCCCGACCGCAGCGGCCAGCGCCGCGACGCCGACGACGAGCACCGCAAGGCTTATATCGCGGGCAGCGTAGACCAGCTCGCCCAAGTTGGCGGAGATCCACAGGCAACCCGCCAGTATGAGGGCGGCCGCCTGGATCAGCCGCCCGGAGCGCACCCTTGCCCCGAACGGTCCTTTGACAAATTCCGTCGACCCCATGAGATTTTCCACCGGGATAAGGAAGCAGAGCAGCACGACCGGCAGATAAATTGCCTTAGCCGGGCCGACCGCCCCGCCGAGCGCAATGAGCAGGATTTTTTCCCACCACACAGCCCGCTTCCGGCGCAGCCGCAGGCAGAGCGCCATGTAGCAGAACACCATACCCAGCACCGACGCATCGGGCGAAAGGCTGGCCGCTAATTGCAGCGGCATCGGCAGCAGCGCCACGCAGGCCAGCAGCCCGCGCACCCCCGCCGGGGCCAGCGCCACGGCCAGCACAGCCAGCATCAGATAGAAAACAAGGTTGAAGATACGGGCCTGGCGCAGCATGACGTAGAAGCCCGCCCCGCTGCTGCGGGCCAGCCGCAGGCCCAGCGCCTGGGGCAGGTAGTTACCACTCCCCTGCCCGGCCTTGGCCGCGCTGGCGGCGGTCAGTTCATCGGGGCCGCCCGGCTCCTGTTCGATGGCCAGCGCCTCGGCCTTGTAGGCGAGAATGCCGATCTCGCCGGTGCGGGTGCCAAAGTAGGGCGCGTCACACTCGCGGACCAGCAGATTGCCGTCGGCATCGGTGGGCTGTTCACCACCCAGGCGGCTGGCAAGCTCATAGGCAGCTGCCAGGTGGGTGTATTCATCGGGGGCGACCAGCGCGGGCGTGACCCGCACAAACGCCAGCCCGCAGAGCAGGCCCGCCACCGCGACCGTGACAGCCAGCGGCAGCTGCAAGCCCGCCAACAGCACGGCGGCAAAGGCGCCCCCCGCCAGCAGCGGGGCCAGCTCGTTGGCCAACTGCGTCGGCCAGCTGCCGGAGTAATCGGTCATATATTGCAGCGCCAGCGTGGCGTTCTGGCTTTTGCCGTCGGCGGTCAGCGGCAGGTCCTTCACCGCCGTCTCGCTGGCCCAGAGGCCCAGCGGGCCTTCCCACTCCACGGCGTTATAAATGTGCAGGTAGACCGTCTCGGCCTGCTCCGCCGTGTAGGGGGCACCGAAGGAAAACCCGGTAAAGTTATCGTCAAACACGTTGGCATAATTGCCCGCAGCCTGGCGCAGCTCATGCCCGGTGGCGTCGCACAGATCGACCATGACCATGCCCGCGCGGTAAAGCTGCCCGTGGGTGCTGAACCGCAGCCGCACGCCGTAGAGCGACTCCCCGGCTTGCAGGGGAATGGCCTGGTCAAATCCTTCCTCGGGCAGGTCGATGACCCGGGTGTAGTCATCGTTGACGATCTCATAGACCGGCTGGTTGCCGACCCGCAGCTGCAGGTCGTACCCGACCCAGCGGCAGAGCAGCCAGACCGCAGCCGCCGCCAGCACTGCAGCCGCGATACTGCCGACGACGCGGCGCAGGGAGAGTTGTTTTTTCATAAGCACAATGCCTTTCTGGCAGGATGTACAGGAATCAGTGTTATTATACAGCATATAGGCAAAAAACGCAAATCACCGCTGCAGCTGATAGAGATACCAGGTCACTTCACCCTCGCCGCCGTTGTAGCTGCACTGGTCGATGACCTTGTACTGCGGGAAATCGCCGCCCAAATCACCGGTCAGCGCGGCGACATAGTCAACTGCGCTGTTCACCAGCACGGCCTGCTGGTCACTCCACTGGTCGTCCAGCGGCATATTCGTCACGCAGAAATACTTGCAGGGCGGAAGCACCCCCGCCGTCGTGTAAAAGCCACCGTCCAGCGTGCCGTAGTTGAGCAGCGATGCACCGTTGATTTTCACAGCAAAGCGAGTCTGGGGCATCGTATCGGCATCACGGAACCGCAAGGCGCGGTTGGGGCTGAAGGCAAAGCACCAGGCCGCCCCCGCTGCCAGCCACAGAAGGCCGCAATTTCTGCGCGTGCCCCAAAGCGCCGCCAGCGGCACGATGCCCAACGGCGCGAACACGGCCAGCACAAGGCCGTAGTAGACGAGGTAGCCGCCCATCAGGCTTGTAAGCGCCAGCCCCGCAGCCAGTGCGGCCACGGCCGCCGCCGCGCTGAGCTTGCGCGCCGCTGCGGCCCAGATCAAAAACATTGTCAGCAGCACCGCCGCAGGCAGGGCGTCCCGCACAGTCCACCAAAGGTGCTGGGCCAAAGCCAGTGCCCCACCGCCCTCTCCTTTATAAAGGAAGAGGTTATCATAAAAGTAGCAGGTGAACCAGTCCCCCAGCGCACTGTTTACGCCGAAGTAGATGACCCACGGCAGGGTCGCCAGCGCCATGCCGCCGAGGTAGGCGGCCACGCTTTTGCCCAGCTGTGCCGCCCGCCCGCGCCACAGGTAGACGACGGCCAGCACCACCACCCAGGCGAGGTAGAACCCCAGCACCGTATACTTGAGCCAGAGGGCACATCCGGCCAGAAAACCGTGCAGCGCCACGGTGCGTAGCGGCATCGGGTGGGTGTCCTGCAGCGTTTTCACCGCACCGTACAGCGCAAACGCCAGAAACGGCAGCAGCAGTTCCTCGGCGCTGCCGCCGTGGGCAAAGGCCCGGCTGGCGGCAATGCCCGCTGCGGGCAGCACGGCCCAAGCCGGGTGCAGTGCCCGCCCGGCCAGCAGTTCCGCTGTGCGCAGACCGCAGTGCAAAAAAAACGCAAAAGCGATGATTTCCACCACCAGCACCCCGGTGAAGCCGGTATAGTCTATCAGCGATGCAAGACCGTACAAGAAGTACAGCACCGGGCCTTTGTGGTCGAACACATCCCGATAAAGCACCTTGCCGCGGAACATCGACTTGCCCATCGTGAAGAAGATGTTCGCGTCCATCCAGTCGTTGAGGACGTAGAGCGGCGAGGATTTGCTGCACAGCACCAGGGCAATGGCTGCGATACCCACCAGCCACGCCGTGCGCCGTGCGTTTTGTTTTGTAAGCATAGGCAGACCCTTAACAACAAACCACGCCCCGGCGGTAAGGCCGGGGCGCGGAATGGAACAATTCAACTATTTACACAAGCGCGTAAATCAGCCGTTCTCCTTCATCTTAGCGAAGCACTCGCTGCAGTAGACCGGGCGGTCCTCACGAGGCTGGAAGGGAACCTTGCAGGCCTTGCCACAGCTGGCGCAGGTTGCGTCGAACATCTGGCGCTCACCGCGGGTTGCGTTCTTGCGGGCATCGCGGCAGGGCTTGCAGCGCTGGGGCTGGTTCTCAAAACCACGGCTGGCGTAGAACTCCTGCTCGCCGGCGGTCCAAACGAACTCCTTGCCGCAATCCTTGCATACCAAAGTCTTGTCTTCGAACATAGTGGGTATCTCCTCTGTGTTTATTTTGCCCGCGGAAGAATCTAAAACAACGCATATGGAATGGACCAACTGAACTGATTTTAGGCGCTACTGGGGGCAGATTGATATATGATGCAGGCAAATCACCTGAATCCAAAGTTAGGGGCCGCCGCGCAGCTTGCGGCGGGCGCGGGCCAGGGCATTGGCCACATTTTTGGCGGGCAGGCCCAATTCCTGCGCGGTCTGCGCGGGGGTCTTGCCCTCCAGCCCGGCCATGATAACGCGGCGTTCCAGCACGGAAAGTTCCGTCTGCATCCGGCGCATCGTGTCGGCATATTGTTCGCCGGAAATCGCGATTTCTTCAGGACCCGGGCGGGTGTCGGTGCTTTCCTCGGCGTCGGGCAGGGGCACGCTGTAATTCAGCGGCGCGTGCTTTTTGCGCAGCGCGGCTTTGCGGGCGTCCTGCTGGGCGTGGCGGATGCTGGCTGCCGCATAGGCGGTGAAAGTCTCGCCGCTGGCAGCATCGAACCCGCGCACTGCGTGGAACAGGCCGATCAGCCCTTCCTGTACGGCATCCTCAAAGTCAAGCCCCGGGGCGGTGCAGGCCGCCGCGCCGCTGCGGATGGCCGGCATCATGCGGGCAATCAGCGCAGCAAGCGCATTTTCGTCCCCCTGCTGTGCGCGCACAGGCAGGTCTTGCTCGATCGTGGTCTTGGGCAGCGGCATGGACTTTTCCTCCGGGAAGATGCGAACAATTTAATAATAGCGGGAAACTGCGCATTTGTCAATGTTTTTTTCGTCGGTTCGGCAGGAAAAAGGAAAGGCTTCTCCCCTGGGGAGAAGGCTGGAGATTTTACAAATAGCTCAGTTCTTCTTTTCGCTTGCCGGCAAGCTCGGGGTTATCCAGCACGGCCCCGGCGCCCAGCGCCACGCAGTCGAGCGGGGCCTCGGCGATATGGACATCAATGCCGGTCTCGTTCTGGATCAGGGTATCCAGCCCGCGCAGCAGCGCGCCGCCGCCCGAAAGCATGATGCCGCGGTCGATGATGTCGCTGGACAGCTCGGGCGGGGTGCATTCCAGCGTATCCTTGATGGCCTCCACGATGCGCAGCAGACATTCGCTCATCGCATCGCGGACCTCCTCCGACCGGATCAGAATGTCCTTGGGCAGGCCGTCCACGAGGTTGCGGCCCTTGATCTCCATGCTGGTCTCGGGGTCCTGCGGGCAGGCGGAGCCGATCTCGATCTTGATCTGCTCGGCCGTGCGCTCACCCACCAGCAGGTTGTATTTGCGCTTGATGAAGGCGATGATGCTCTGGTCAAGCGCATCGCCCGCACAGCGGACGCTGCGGCTGGCCACAATGCCCGACAGGCTGATAACAGCCACCTCCGCCGTGCCGCCGCCGATGTCAACGATCATGCTGCCGACTGCATCGGTGGTGGGCAGGCCGCTGCCGATGGCGGCAGCCATCGGTTCCTCAATGACCGTGACCTGCCGCGCGCCCGCCTTAGCGGCTGCCTGACGCACGGCGCGGCGCTCGACCTCGGTAACGCCGGACGGCACGCAGATAACGACCCGGGGCCGGGCCAGCAGGGTGCTGCCGCAGGCCTGACGGATAAAGCTCTGCAGCATGGCGGCCGTAATGTCAAAGTCGGCGATGACGCCGTCCTTGAGCGGGCGCACGGCCACAATGGAGCCCGGCGCACGGCCGATGACTGCCTTGGCCTCATGCCCGACGCTGCGCACCCGCAGCTCATCGCTGCGCGGGTCCACGGCGACAACGCTCGGCTCCCGCATGATGATGCCGCGGCCCTTCATATAGACCAGTGTGTTGGCGGTACCCAGATCAATGCCGATGTCTTTGGTAAACATAGCGTGTATTCTCCCGAAAAAGCATGTAAAAAAGTTGCAGATTCTTCCCATACAGTCCCCCGTCTGCGGGGCTGTACGGCGTTATTGGAATTCCCGCAGCAGCTGTGCCGTGCGGTGGACCGGCAGCCCCATAATGTTGTAGTAGCATCCTTCGATGCCGGCACACCACAGCGCTGCATGCCCCTGAATTGCGTAGGCACCCGCCTTATCGTAGGGCTCAGGCGTGCGCACATAGGCGAGCAGATCCGCTTCGTCAATGGGCGAAAAATGGACGATCGTTGTCTCCACTGTTGCTGCCGCGCGGCGGCCGCAGCAGATGCAGACCCCGGTGTGGACACGATGCTCCCGCCCGGAGAGGGCGTGCAGCATCCGCACCGCATCGGCCTCGTCCTTTGGCTTGCCGAACACCTTTCCCTCACACTCGACCACCGTATCAAAGCCGCAGACGATGTCATCGGGGCGTTCCTCAGCCACAGCGCGGGCCTTGGCGGTGGCAAGCGCCTTGGCCAGCTGGGCCGGGGAATCCGCCGCGATCTTCGTTTCGTCAAGCTCGCTGGTGATCACGGTGTATTCGGGCGTGATAAGGGACATCAGCTCACGGCGGCGCGGACTGCCGGAGGCAAGGATCAGAGCCATGGTGTGCTTCCTTTCTCGTTTATTATAAGGAGCGTTTATATGCGGAATGTGGCGAAACAAGGAAAAATCGTAAATTTAATTGCCTTCCCCCTTGGGGGAAGGTGGCCGAGGCCCCGACCGAGGCCGGATGAGGGGCAGGTTTACGGCGGCTGCCCATAAGCGGGTTATTGCCGCAAGGTCGGCCCTCATCAGTCAGCGGGCGGGGCCGCTGACAGCTTCCCCCGCGGGGGAAGCCTTTCTTTTTATTTTCCCGTTGAGCCGAAGCCGCCCGCACCACGGTCGGTATCGCTCAGGGCATCGGCGGCCGTGAAGGCCGCCTGCCAGACGGGGGCGATGCAGAGCTGGGCGACCCGTTCACCGGGCTGGATGGTATAGGGTTCGTTGGACAGATTCACCATTGGCACGCGGAGTTCACCGCGGTAATCGCTGTCAATGACACCGACACCGTTTGCCATGCACAGACCGTGCTTGATGGACAGGCCGCTGCGGGCGTAGACGAGGGCAACGCACCCTGCATCCGGCAGCTCAATGGCAAGGCCGGTGGGCACCAGCGTGCGCTGCATCGGGGCCAGCGTCAGCGGCGCATCGAGCAGTGCGCACAGATCAGCCGCCGCCGCGCCGGGCGTGGCATACTGCGGCACAACGGCGCGCGGGTCGAGCTTTTTATATTTTACAATAGGGGTCATGGGAGCCTCCAAAAAAGATAATAGATAAAGGATAAAAGATAAAAAATCTGGTGGATCGCGGCGCTGCGCGC
>DBFRVO010000014.1:0-44373 GCA_048503295.1 Collinsella aerofaciens
GCAGCACCGACTTGCGCAGGCGGCCGGGCAGCGCGGCGTCGAGCTCCTCGCGGGCGTCCTCGAGCTCACCGTACTCCTCGACCAGGGGCATGAGCTCGTTCACCCGCTCGACGATGCGGCGCTGCTCGGCGAGAGGCGGAACTGGGACCAGAATGACGTTCAATGACTTCTGATTAGTCTTTGGCATTTTGACACGCGTATCACCCTTAAGCGTCTCCTCAGTGAAGAAATTGCTGAGGAGAACCGTGAGGACATATTCAGGTTGCAGCTTGGTGTTGAGCGGATACATATCCGCACTACACAGCCCATCAAAAGGGGCGATAACCGCCTTTCGAAGAGCTGGACGAATCTTCGAATAGAGAATCTGTCCTGCAGAGAACAGGTGATTGGCGCTCTTAACCTCGTCGGCCTTAACACTATGACAGAACAAGAGCTTTCCGGTGCCTTTTTGGATGTTGTCAGGCGCGATATGAGGAAAGTCCTGATATTTCAACGGGTCGACCAAACGCGCTGCAATTCCAATGACTTCACTAAATCTCGCCCAGGCCCAGCTTTCCGGAATCCCAAACGGAACCTCGTCCGCGATGCACTTGTCGCTCAGAACGCGTCCCTTAGTGTCCACGTGCTTCTCATAGGGGGAGCCATCGGAACCGGATTGGCTTTCAACTGTATTCGCGACAAGCGTTGTAAAATCTAGTGAGACGAGCATCCCGGTTGCTCCAGCGCTTCGATGCTCTGGTCTTTAGCGTCTTTCGTTCAGTGGGGGACTGACCGCAAGCGGCGTAAACAAGAAAGGGGACAAGCGTAAATGAAAGCAACCGAGGCGAATCTGCTCGACCTTATGGGCGTGGCGAAGATGCAGTTTGTCATTCCCGTGTACCAGCGAGTTTACTCGTGGAGTGTAAAAGAGTGCGAGGTGCTTTGGGATGACGTCATGCGAGCGGGTCGTGATGGCGTATCGCACTTCGTGGGGTCAATGCTTTATATCCCCGAGTCCGAGAGCTCTGCCACGAGCATTTCGCGCGTGCTTCTGATTGACGGACAGCAGCGCATGACGACGTTTTCGTTGATGATTGCAGCTTTGGCTGACTATTTGGAGAGCAACCCCGACAAGGCTGGCTTCCTTGGCGACCTCAAAATCTCGGCGCTGAGGAAAAATTACCTCTTTAACGATGACGACTACAACGGTCTGGCACGCTACAAGCTGGTGCTCTCGCAGGACGATAAAGAGACGCTGTTCTCCATCGTGTCTGGGGCTCCCGTGCCAGATGAAAAATCGGATCGGATTGTCGAGAACCATGCGTTCTTCCGCGAGAAGATGCGTGGTAAATCATTTGACCCGGCAAGGCTTTGGGCGGGGCTAAACCGCGTGCAGGTCATCGACACTAAGCTCACCGCTGGCGTTGATAATGCCCAGCTCATATTTGAGTCCATGAACTCCAAGGGCAAGCCGCTCACGCCCATTGACCTCATCCGTAACTACGTTCTAATGTCGCTTCCCAACGACGAACAGACCAAGCTTTATGAGGGTTATTGGCATCCACTCGAGTGCTTGTTCGGAAAAGGCGGCGAGGACGAGTTCAATGCATTTATCTGGTACTGGCTGTGGCTTAAAGTTCCCAATAGGATGCCGAAGGAGAACGAGGCCTACTACGAGTTTAAGCGCTATTTCGCCGACGACTACG
Source organism: Collinsella aerofaciens (assembly GCA_048503295.1). GTDB lineage: Bacteria > Actinomycetota > Coriobacteriia > Coriobacteriales > Coriobacteriaceae > Collinsella > Collinsella aerofaciens_CI. Next base: position 1,686 of record DBFRVO010000014.1, read on the forward strand.
ATGGTGACACCGAGGGCCTGCTTAAGGAGCTGCGCGGGTATGCGCAAAGATATGCCAGGTTATTCCTTGGCAAGGAGAAAGACGAGGGGCTGCGCCGAGTGTTCGGCAGAATCGTTAGCCTTGACGTGAAACAGATTAGGCCTCTTTTGATGCTGCTTTACTCAGTTTACGAGGGAAATATGTTGAACCGCAATGCGTTTCTCCGTATCTGCGAGACCATCGAGTCGTTCCTGTTCAGGCGGGCGGTTTGCGGCAGGCTTACCACGGGTCTAAATAATTTCTTTGCCGGCATGTATCGCAATCTTGAGCAACAGGACGATATAGAGGAGTACGTTACGGCGATGCTCCTTATCCACAGTAGCGGTATGACTGCGTACTTCCCGACAGACGAGCATTTTGTCGAGGAGTTTAAGACGCGTGACTGCTACAACCGCTTCTCCAAAAAGCGCTATTACCTGGAGCGCATGGAGAGCTGGCACCACCCGAAGGAGTCCATCTCAGCCGACGATTACCAGATCGAGCACATCATGCCCCAGACGATCGATGATGAGCACGGCTGGAAGGAATCGCTTGGTGAGAACTGGGAAGACGTCCACGACAGGCTGTGCAACAACTTGGGAAATCTTACGCTGACGGGATACAACCAGGAGTACTCAAACCGGTCGTTCTCGGACAAGCTCAATCTGCCTGACGTCGGATTTAAGTGCAGCCCGCTCTACCTAAACAAATCGATTGTCTCGCATGAAAAATGGGGTGAGGAAGAGATTGGGCAGTGCGCGGACGAGCTGGCGAAAGAAGCGTGCGAGATATGGAAGTATCCCGACCTCCCGGCAGACGTCGTCGACAAGTACCGTCCTTCTCGCGGGGAGTCTGACGAGGCGCCTATTTGGACTCTGCAGGAGAATCACCCCACTTTTGCCGAAGGCGGACTCAACCAGAAGCTTTTCGATGAGGTGCGCGAGTCTGTTCTGAGTGGTAATCCTTCGTGGGAGTCCTATATAGCCAAGTACTATGTAGGACTCAGGTCGGGCAAGCGAAAACTGCATGCCGTGCTAGAAGGCAGGACCAGCAACGGTGGTTGGATCGCCGTTGGCCTGGCAAAGAGCGTGGACGACCTAATTGATCCAGAGGACATGTGTCAGGACAAACGCGCACAGGGCGGATTTGGCCCGGGCTTACCCACTTACGTTGCGCTTCGGAACGCCGATGACATTCCTGCGGTGCTCGATCTCATAAAGCAGTGCTAGGTTGAAGGCCGGGAATCTAATTCCCGGCCCTTGCCAGCTCAAAATCGTCGATGGCCCATTCGCCCGTCTACGCCCCCACAATCCCGCGAGTCGCTTGATTTGGTTTACGGCCCTCAGTTTTCGGCATCTGTTACTCGTCGTCTCCGTCGTTGGGGTCGCCCTTGAGGGTGTTGATGTCCAGGTACTGGTTATCGTCCTCTTTTTGCTGGGTCTCCGACTCCGCTTGGGTGGGGCCGCGGAACAGCTGGAATCCCTCAAATGCAATGACACCGAGCAGGGCAATGATAATGGCGATAAAGGCAACCTTGACTGCCTGCGGAAATTCCGAGAAACGCAGTGCCTTTTCCTCGGCGTAATAATCGGCGAAGCGCTCTTCGCCCGTGCTTTTGGTATACGCCGGCGCGGACGCGGCCTCCGGGTCATATTCCGGTGCGGGCGTGGCAGCGTACGGATCGTTGGGATAATCGCTCGATGCGTTGCCATAGTCCTCGGTCTCGATGCGACTGTTGCCAGCATAGCCATCGGAATAATCGGAATATGCCGTACCGCCCTCATAGTCTGCGGCGCTCGTGTTGGCGGCAAAAAGCGGGTTAACTGGAACGTCGAGCGCCGGCATGCCGGTAGAGGTCTCATCCAGATCGGTTGCAGCCCAGGAATCGTAGGCAACCTGATGGGCAACGGGCTCATCGAGCCTTGCGACCGGAGGCTTGCGTGCCGCAGGAACAGGCAACTGCTGGGCGCTGTACATAACAGTGCTGTCGGCCGATTTGCCCTGCGTCGCTGCTGCGAGAAATGCCGCCGTCTCGGATGGGTCACTTGCGGGGCGGGGAGCGGGCGTGGGCGCCGAAGTGGGTGCGGGTGTAGGCGCGGGCGTCGAAACAGCCGACTGCGCAGGAGTCGGCGCAGATGCGGTCTTAGGCGCAAGTGCGGGATTGGGGCTTGACGGGCGAGCCGCGCCGCCGCCCATGAGTTCGTCGGCGGTCCACGGGCGATCATCCATCACATCGTCAAGGCTCAGCGAAAACAGGTCGTCTTCACCCTCATCGAACATGCGGTGCACATGTCCACCAATTGCCGGAATCAATCCGCGACCGGTGCATGATGCCTTGCTCAACGCCATTCTGTTCCATCCTTTCGAAATACTAATGACATCGATTATATGGAACTTCCCAAGTGGCTCGGTCTTGGATTCGTGCTTTCCAGAACTCGCGCCCAAAAGGGGAGGGGCAATCCAGGCGAGCGCCTACTTGTCGCCGGCCGCCGCCTTGGCCTCATTGAGGTAGCTATAAAAACTGTACTTGGAGATGCCAAAGAACTCGCAGGCGCGCTCGCTCGACTTGGAAATGAGGAAGGCGCCGCGACGGTCGAGGTAGCCAATGGCACGAATGCGCTCGTCTTTGGTCATGAGTGCCGCGGGCTTGCCCACAAACTGCTCGCACTCGTGCAGCAGGTCCTCGAGCAGGTCGCCGATGTTCTTGGTAATGGGCTCGGGCTCGGTATAGCCCGTGCCGCCGGTGCCGGTAAAGGCGTCGAGCGAACGCTCAAAAGCCTTCATGAGCGTAATGTCAAAGTTAATGCCCAAAATGCCGACGGGCTTGCCTTCGTCGTTGCGGATAAAGATCGTCGACGATTTGAGCAGCTTGCCATCGGTGGTTTTGGTGAGGTATGGCTCGCGGTCGTGCACGTCGGTGGTGCCCTCGTGCATGGACTCAAACACGATATGGCTGGGGCCGTCACCCAGTTTGCGCCCGCTGACGTGGCCGTTTTCGATCACTACGATGGAGTGGTCCACGTCCTCGGTTTCCAGATCGTGGACGACGACTTCGCAGTTGGGGCCAAATTGGAGCGCCAGGCCGTGTGCTAGGCGCTTGTAAAACTCAATCTGTGCGGGGGTCATGGGTGCCTTCCTAAAAATTAGTTTGGGCACACTTTGCCATAAACCACACTTGACCGCAAACAAATCCATCAACAAGGCAATTCATGACCGTTCGGCGGCGAAAAAGTACCGATTACGGCAACAAACAATTCGTTAGGTATGCCAATCAAAAAGTGTGATAGAACATTACTAACAAACTTTTTGTTTGGCATCCACATAAAAGTTCAGCCGTGTGAATGGGATCGGGCTGAAACGCGTATGCGGGGGCCGGCAAGAGAGGACTTAAGGAGTTCACCGTATGGCCGATAAGATCCAGTGGGCGGGCAACACGATGCCCAAGAGCGATGACAAGCACTTGGGAATCATGAGCCTCGACCACGTGAAGAAGGCCCGTGCCTTCCACCAGTCGTTCCCTCAATATACCGTCACTCCGCTTGCCCGTCTGGACGGTCAGGCTGCGCGCCTGGGCCTGTCCAACCTGTGCGTTAAGGACGAGAGCTATCGCTTTGGCCTCAACGCCTTTAAGGTTCTGGGCGGCTCGTTTGCCATGGCCAACTACATTGCCGATGAGACCGGCAAGGACGTTGCCGACTGCACCTTCGATTACCTGACTTCCGATCAGCTTGCCAAGGACTTTGGCCAGGCCACCTTCTTTACCGCCACCGACGGCAACCATGGCCGCGGCGTGGCATGGGCTGCCAACAAGCTGGGTCAGAAGGCCGTCGTGCACATGCCCAAGGGTTCCACCAAGCCCCGCTTCGACAACATCGCCGCTGAGGGCGCCACGGTGACCATCGAAGAGGTCAACTACGACGAGTGCGTGCGCATGGCCGCCGCCGAGGCCGACGCCTGCGAGCGCGGCGTCATCGTTCAGGACACCGCCTGGGAGGGCTACGAGAAGATCCCGTCTTGGATTATGGAGGGCTACGGCACCATGGCTTCCGAGGCTGCCGAGCAGCTGCGCGAGATGGCCATCAACCGCCCGACGCACGTCTTTGTCCAGGCCGGTGTAGGCTCGCTCGCCGGCGCCGTGGTGGGCTACTTCACCAACCTGTATCCCGATAACCCGCCCACCTTCGTCGTGGTTGAGTGCGCGCCTGCCGCCTGCCTGTACAAGGGCGCTGCCGCCGGCGACGGTGACCCGCGCATCGTGGACGGCGACATGCCCTCCATCATGGCCGGTCTGTGCTGCGGTGAGCCCAACATCCTGGGCTGGGATATCCTGCGCAACCACGCCACCGCCTTCGTGTCCTGCCCCGACTGGGTCACCGCTCGCGGCATGCGCACCCTGGGCGCTCCCGAGAAGGGCGACCCGCGCGTCATCTCCGGCGAGTCCGGCGCTGTGACCACCGGTCTGGTCGAGACTCTCATGCTCGATCCCGAGTACGCCGAGCTCAAGGAACTCATCGGCCTGGACAAGACGAGCTCCGTGCTCTGCTTCTCCACCGAGGGCGATACGGATCCCGACCAGTATCGCCGCATTGTTTGGGAAGGCGAATATCCCACTTGCTAATCGTTGGGGCGGAGTAAATAGGTATCGCTCCGCCACCTCAAAGGTAGATTCCTTCGTTTGAAAGGTTATGAACAATGGCTAAAGAACTCGATTTCGACGCTATCAAGGCTGCTGCTGAGTCTCATCGTGCTGATATGACTCGCTTCCTGCGCGCTATGATCTCCCATCCCTCTGAGTCCTGCGAGGAGGGCGAGGTTGTCGCCTGCATCAAGGCCGAGATGGAGAACCTTGGCTATGACGAGGTCAAGGTCGACGGCCTGGGCAACGTCATGGGCTTTATGGGCGAGGGTGACAAGATCATCGCCATCGACTCCCACATCGACACCGTCGGCATCGGCAACATCGAGAACTGGGATGCCGATCCCTATGAGGGCTACGAGACCGACGAGATCATCTACGGCCGCGGCGGCTCCGACCAGGAGGGCGGCATGGCTTCTGCTACCTACGCTGCCAAGATGATGAAGGACATGGGCCTCATCCCCGAGGGCTACAAGATCATGGTCGTCGGCACCGTCCAGGAAGAGGACTGCGACGGCATGTGCTGGCAGTACATTTACAACAAGGACGGCATTAAGCCCGAGTTCGTCATTTCCACCGAGCCCACCGACGGCGGCATCTATCGCGGTCACCGCGGCCGCATGGAGATCCGTGTCGACGTTCACGGCACCTCCTGCCACGGCTCCGCTCCCGACCGCGGTGACAACGCCATCTACAAGATGGCCGACATCATCGCCGACGTCCGCGCCCTCAACAACAACGGCTGCGACGAGTCGACCGACATCAAGGGCCTCGTCAAGATGCTCGACCCCAAGTACAACCCCGAGCACTTCGAGGACGCCCGCTTCCTGGGCCGCGGCACCTGCACCGTCAGCCAGATCTTCTACACCAGCCCCAGCCGCTGCGCTGTCGCTGACTCCTGCGCCATCTCCATCGACCGTCGCATGACCGCCGGCGAGACCTGGGAGTCCTGCCTGGACGAGATCCGCAACCTGCCGGCCGCCAAGAAGTACGGCGACGACGTGAAGGTCTCCATGTACATGTACGACCGTCCGTCCTGGACCGGCGAGGTCTACGAGACCGAGGCTTACTTCCCCACGTGGATCAACAAGGAGACCGCTCCGCACGTCAAGGCCCTCGTCGACGCCCACAAGGCCATGTTTGGTGACGAGCGCATCGGCTGCGAGCCCAGCATGGACAAGCGCACCGGTCGTCCGCTGTGCGACAAGTGGACCTTCTCCACGAACTGCGTCTCCATCCAGGGCCGTTACGGCATCCCCTGCGTGGGCTTTGGCCCGGGTGCCGAGTCTCAGGCTCACGCTCCCAACGAGGTCACCTACAAGGACGACCTGGTCACCGCTGCCGCCATGTATGTAGCTGCCCTGAACCTCTACGATCCGAGCCAGGCCGATGGCGACGCCACCGTGTTCCGCGCCGGTCTGACCAACAACAAGATCGATTAGTCCCATTCCTCGATTTTGTTGAGCCGGGGGCCGCTCGTGTCCCCGGCACCCCCTGTTGACTCGGGGCCCGCGGTCGTTATCTCCCATGCTTCCTCAACGGTGGCGGGTCCTCGTCATGGTGCTCTGCATGTTCTAGCCACACGCGCATGCCGGAGCACATCTACTCATTGCGCGATCGTTTCATCTTTAGAAAGGACATTTCCATGGACGCTAAGTTTACCGAGCTCGTCGAGCAGCTGAACGGCCTCGATTTTAAGGGTATGTACGGCAGCGACTTCCTGCACACCTGGGACAAGACCACCGATGAACTCAAGGCGCTCTACATCGTCGCCGACGCACTGCGCGAGCTGCGTGAGAACAACGTTTCGTCCAAGATTTTCGACTCGGGCCTGGCCGTCTCCCTGTTCCGTGACAACTCCACCCGTACGCGCTTCTCCTTCTCTAAGGCCGCCAACCTGCTCGGCCTCGAGCTGCAGGACCTGGACGAGAAGAAGTCCCAGATCGCTCACGGCGAGACCGTCCGCGAGACCGCTACCATGATCTCCTTCATGGCCGACGTCATCGGCATCCGCGACGACATGTACATTGGCAAGGGCGACGCCTACATGGCTGAGGTCTCCGAGTCTGTCCAGCAGGCTTACGAGGATGGCGTTCTGGATCACCGTCCCACGCTCATCTCCCTGCAGTCCGACTCCGATCACCCCACGCAGTCCTCTGCCGACATGCTCTACCTTATCAACGAGTTTGGCGGCCTCGAGAACCTCAAGGGCAAGAAGGTTGCCGTCACCTGGGCCTATTCGCCCTCTTACGGCAAGCCGCTGTCCTGCCCGCAGTCGCTGATCAGCCTGCTGCCCCGCTTTGGCATGGACGTCACCCTGGCTCACCCCGAGGGCTACGACCTCATGCCCGAGGTCGTCGAGCGCGCCCGCGGCTATGCCGCCGAGTCCGGCACCACCTTTAAGCAGGTCAACACCATGGCCGAGGCCTTCGAGGGCGCCGACATCGTGATCCCCAAGAGCTGGGCTCCGTTTGCCGCCATGGAGAAGCGCACCAACCTGTACGCCGAGGGCGACGACGCCGGCATCGCAGCGCTCGAGAAGGAGCTGCTCGCTCAGAACGCTACGCATCAGGATTGGTGCTCCACGACCGAGCTCATGGAGAAGACTGCCAACGGCCAGGACACCATCTTTATGCACCCGCTGCCCGCCGACATCTCCGGTGTCTCCTGCGAGCACGGCGAGGTCAACGCCGACGTCTTCGACATGCACCGCGTGGGCATGTACAAGGAGGCCAGCTACAAGCCGTACGCCATCGCAGCCATGATGTTCCTGCAGAAGGTTGCCGATCCCGCCGCTACCCTCAAGGCCCTCGACGAGCGCAACACCGCCCGTTGGCTCCAGGCCTAAAGCCGGGTTGAGGTAAGCCATGTAAAGGGGGCGCTCTGCCAACCGGCGGGGTGCCCCTTTTTGCATCGCGGGCGTGCGGGATAAGCGCTTTCGATGTAGATGCCCGCGGCGCGAGTTATGGGTACGATGGTTTCAGGGGAGGTGTCACCATGAAACTTGGATGCGTCATTATGGCTTCGGGCGAGGGCAAGCGGTTTGGCTCTAACAAGATGCTTGCCGATATCTATGGCGAGCCGCTGATTGCCCGGACCATCGATTCGGTTCCCCGGGGCTTTGACGTTGTGGTTTCGACGCGTTGGCCCGAGGTCGCTCAGATTTGCGAGGACAAGCATTGCCCGTGCGTGCTGCACGATGGCGAGCTGCGCAGCGAAAGCGTCCGTGCGGGCCTTTCGTGGGGAGTCGAACGCAACTGGAAAGGTTGCCTCTTTTTGCCGGGCGACCAGCCGCTTGTGAGCGCGGATTCTTTTGAGGCTATGGTTCGTGCATTTGACGAGCGTGGTCGCAAGCATCCGGTGCGTCTTGCGTGCAACGGTGAGCCTTCGAGCCCGGTGCTCTTTCCGGCGGAACTGTTCGATGCACTTATGTGTCTTGAGGGCAAGGACGGCGGCGGTTCGATTCTCAAAGGTCGCGCCGACGTTGCGCTGGTCGAGGCGCGTGCCTACGAGCTGTGGGACGTCGATACCGTCAAGGGACAGCGACGCATAACGGAGCATATTGCCGCCTGCTCGTATTTTGATCGCGTGGCCGACTGCATCAATCAATAAGGAGCAATTATGATCATCATCAAAAACGGCGCGCTCGTGACGCCACAGGGGCTTCGCCGCGCCGATCTTGCCATGGAGGGCGATAAGATCGTGCGGATTGCCGCGGCGATTGAGCCGGGCGAGGGCGATACCGTCGAGGACGCCGCGGGCTGCTGGGTATTCCCCGGCTTTATCGACGGCCACACGCACATGCAGTGCTGGACTGGCATGGATTGGACAGCGGATAGCTTTGAGACCGGTACGCGTGCGGCTGCCTGCGGCGGTACGACGACCATCGTGGACTACGCGACGGCCGATCGCGGCGTGACCATGCCCGATGCCTTGGCCGAGTGGCATCGCCGCGCCGACGGAACCTGCACGGCAAACTACGCGTTTCATATGGCACTCGCCGAGTGGAATGAGCGCAACCGCGCCGATCTTTCGGCCATGCGTGAGGCGGGCGTGTCGTCGTTTAAGACCTACTTTGCCTATGACCACCTGCGCTTGGACGATGCCGAGACGCTCGAGGTGCTGGAGGAGCTCAAGCGTATTGGCGGCATACTGTGCGTGCATTGCGAGAACGGTACGCTGGTGAATGAGCTGCAGAAGCGCGTGTTTGAGCAGGGCATCCACGGGCCCGAGGGCCATGCGCTCAGCCGTCCGGATGTGTGCGAGGCCGAGGCCGTGAGCCGTCTGTTGTATCTGGCGCACCTGGCCGGCGACGCACCGGTCAACGTGGTGCACCTTTCGACCAAGCTTGGTCTTGAGGCCATCCGTGCCGCCAAGGCGCGCGGGCAGAAGAATATCTATGTCGAAACCTGCCCCCAGTATCTGATGCTCGACGACACCTGCTATCTGGAGCAGGGCGAGGACGGCTTTGCGGGCGCCAAGTACGTGATGAGCCCGCCACTGCGCCATGCCGGCGACCGTGCCGCGCTGCGCGAGGCGCTTGTGGCCGGCGAGATCGATACTATTGCGACCGATCATTGCAGCTTTAACCTGCACGGGCAAAAGGACCGCGGACGCGATGATTTCCGCGCGATTCCCAACGGCGGGCCCGGCGTGGAGCATCGTCCCGTCGCGATTGCCACGAGCTTTGAGGGCCAGCTGGGACCCGAGGATCTGTGCCGCTTGATGAGCGAGAACCCGGCGCGCGTCTTTGGCATGTATCCGCGCAAGGGCTGTCTTGCCGAGGGCGCCGATGCCGACGTGTGCGTGTGGGATCCCAAGGCGCGCTGGACCATTAGCGCGGCGACGCAGCATCAGGCTGTGGACTACACGCCGCTCGAGGGTTTTGAGGCACATGGCCGCGCCAAGGCCGTGTTTGTGAACGGCGTGCTGGCGGCACGCGACGGCGAGCCCACCGGAGCCCAGCCCGGTCGCTACGTGCCCCGCTAGCAGCAAAGATGCCGTGTCCCCTCCTCAGTTGCGGTGAAATACGGACTGTTTGCGGCCGTCGGGCGGCCAAACAGTCCGTATTTCACCGCAACTGACGAGATGGGGCCGGCTACTTGAGGCTGCTGGCGATGAGGGGGCGGTCGAGGGCTGCCTCGAAGCGGTCGGCCATCGTGGGGTCGCTGAGCGTGTCGACTTGGTTGAGCATGACGCGTGCGGTGCTGAGTTTCAGCGCCTGCATCTCGGAATTGAGCACCTGGGCGACGCGCTCGGGCGTGGCAGTGTCGGTGGACTCGCAGCCGCAACGCACGCAAAAGAGCTCGGGGCGGTGGACAGCTTCGTTGATGGGCTTGCCGAGCCCCGAGGCGCCGACGAGCCAGATGACGTTGGCCGTGCCAGAGGGGATCACCGGCTCCCAGGCGGCATGCGCCTTGAGCGGGAGCCGCTTGCTGCCGTCCGCCTCGGCCAGGACGTAGTCAAAGCGCTGCGCCAGCTGGTCGAGCGGCTCGGCAGGGGAGGAGAACTTGCCTGTCTGGGGGTCCAAGACGCCTGTCTGGCAGATGCTTCCCCGCACAAGCCCCGCGCAGGCCTCGCAGGTGCAGCCTAGGGCGTGTGAGGCACCTGGCTTCCAGGGCGCGGCGTCCAGGCGACGGCTCGACCCGTCCCACGGCACGCCGGCGACGGGGAACATGCGCGTGGTGGTGCAGAGGAGCACGCGGCCGCCAGCGCGCATAAGCTCAAGGCCGAGCGTCTTTAGCAAGGTCGACTTGCCACCGCTGCCGATAATCGCGGTAATGCCCGGCTCGATCCTGAGCGTCGAGGCAAGATTGCCGCTAACCGTTTCCATCTGTTCACCGCCGTATAATACTGTGATAATAAATAATCATCAGAGTAGCGGTCGAACCGCTTTTGCTCTGCTCAAACCGTAGCACAGGGAGGTGCCCCGGGAATGCTCGTTTATGTTCGCGGCGCCGGCGATATCGCCACGGGCGTCGCCGCTCGCTTGGTGCGCGCCGGCGTGTCGGTCGTCATGGCCGATATCGCGGTTCCCACGTGCATCCGTCGCACAATCAGTTTTTGCGAGGCCATTCGCCTGGGCGAGGTCGAGGTCGAAGGCATTCGCGCTCGCTTGGCACAGACGCCGGCTGAGGCGCTCGAGGTTACCCAAGCGGGGGATGTTGCCGTCGTGGTGGACCCTCAGGCCAAGATGCTCGATGAGTTTAAACCCGCGGCTGTGGTCGACGCGATTCTGGCCAAGCGCAACCTGGGTGCCACGCGTGACATGGCGCCTGCTGTTATCGCCGTGGGGCCGGGCTTTACCGCGCCGGTTGACTGCGACGCTGTGGTCGAGACCATGCGCGGGCATTTTCTCGGCCGTGTCATTACCCAAGGTTCGCCCCAGCCCAACACGGGCGTGCCGGGTATTATCGCCGGCTATGGCAAAGAACGCGTTATCCACAGCCCCGCCGCCGGCGTGTTTCGGTCCGACCGCGCAATCGGCGACATCGTGAGCGCCGGAGACGTGATTGGCTACGTGGGCGATACGCCCATGTGCACGCAGATCGATGGCTGTCTGCGCGGGCTTTTGGCGAACGGCGTGCAGGTGACTGAGGGCTTTAAATGCGCCGATGTCGATCCGCGCGGCGATGCCAGCTATATCAACTATATTTCGGACAAGGCGACGTCGGTCGGCGGCGGCGTGCTCGAGGCACTCGCTATGCTCACCGATGTCTTTAGAGGATAGAAGGCGGCAATGGAAAAGCTCGATGTTGTGAATGCGGCGCTTGCCGCCCTGCGTGCTGGCGAGACGTGCGAGCTGGTGGTCGTGGCCGGCACGGCGGGGTCGTCGCCGCGCGGCGTGGGCGCCTGGATGGCCGTCTTTGCCGACGGTAGCCAGGCGGGCACCATCGGCGGCGGTAAGATCGAGCTCTTTGCGCTGGACGAGGCACGCGAGCTCCTGAGCGCGGGACAGTCGCGTCTGGTCCGCTACACCATGGGCGGCGAGAACTCCGATACCGGCATGATCTGCGGCGGAGCCATCTGCCTGTGCTATTTGCACCTGGACGCGACCAAGGCACCGTTGTTCCAGTCGGCTGCCGACGTCTTGGCATATCGACGCATCGGCGACTTCGTCATCGACTTTGAACCGTTTATCGCAAACGCGCTCGAAGGCGATGTTGCCGAGTATCATGGCGAGGAATCGCGCCGCACCATTGCGGGCTGCCCCGGGCTTTCGCTGGTGGAGGAGGGGAGTAAGGCCACCTACACCAACGCCGCCTCCGAGATTCCTCCCGCGCACATCGAGACGCTCTGCCCCGAGGGCCTGACCTATATCTTTGGCTGCGGCCACGTGGGTGCTGCGACGGCGCGGGTGCTCACGGCGGCGGGCTTTGCCGTCGTGGCGTGCGACGACCGCCCCGGCACGCTGACGCCCGAATGGGTACCCGGTGTCTACGACCGTCGTCTGGTCGACTACAAGAACCTGGGCGAGCAGTGCCCCATCGGTCCGCGCGACTTGGTGGTCGTGGCCACAGCAGGCCACAAGTCCGATATCGACGTGGTGATTCAGGCCATGCGCGCCAAGCCCGCCTATCTGGGTTGCCTTGGCTCGCGCCGCAAGACGGCCTTTGTGCGGGCTCGCTTGGAGCAGGAGGGCTTTACGCAGGACCAGATCGACGGGCTGCACCTGCCGATCGGCGTTGCCATCGAGGCAGAGGATCCCGAGGAGATCGCTATCTCCATCGCCGCCGAGATGATCCACCTGCGCCGCACCAAACTCGTCCCCCGCAAGCGCTAATCGCATCCCCAAAAAGCAGTTGCGGTGAAATAAGGATTGTTTAAGCCTGTTAGGCCGCCAAACAGTCCCTATTTCACCGCAACTGCTTTTTGGGATCCATTTGTGCGGGGGAGTTGTGGAGTTGTGCAGGCAGACGAGGTTTTTCTGGAAATACGCTCCCGATGCGCGTATAGTACCGATTGTTTTGTCGGCTCCTGCTGCGTCGAGTCCAAACCGCAAAATGCCATGAGCGGTGCGGATGCAGTCAGGAGGCACGAGGACAACCCACCGTGGCCACGCCCCGTGCTTAAAACCCCAAGAAGGAGTGAACAATGGCAGAAGAGAAGTATGTGCCGCGTCTGAAGACCAAGTACAACAACGAGGTCAAGCAGCAGCTTCAGGACAAGTTCCAGTACGAGAACGTCATGATGATCCCCAAGTTTGAGAAGATCGTCGTGAACATGGGTGTCGGCGAGGCCGCTACCGATTCCAAGGCCATCGACGGTGCCGTGCGCGACCTGCGCGCCATCACCGGCCAGCAGCCGATGATCACCCGTGCCCGTAAGTCCATCGCTACCTTCCGCCTGCGCGCTGGTATGCCGATCGGCTGCAAGGTTACCCTGCGTGGCGACCGTATGTGGGAGTTCTTCGATCGTCTGACCTCCGTCGCGATCCCCCGTATCCGCGACTTCCGCGGCATCTCCGCCAAGAGCTTCGACGGCCGTGGTAACTTCTCCATGGGCGTCACCGAGCAGCTCATCTTCCCCGAGATCGACTTCGATTCCGTCGATCACCAGCGTGGTATGGACATCACTTTCGTGACCACCGCCAACACCGATGAGGAGGCCAAGGCCCTTCTGGACGCCTTCGGTTTCCCGTTCAAGAAATAGGTTCACCTGCCCTAAAAGCGCCGTTTCCACAAGGGAGCGGCGCTTGGGGCGAACAATACTCTATGTGAGGAGGATATAAGTGGCTAAGACATCGATGATCGTCAAGTGCAATCGCAAGCAGAAGTTCTCTACTCGTGAGTACACGCGCTGCCAGCGCTGCGGCCGTCCGCACTCTGTGTACCGCAAGTTCGGCCTGTGCCGTGTCTGCTTCCGTGAGCTTGCACTCAAGGGCGAGCTTCCCGGCGTTAAGAAGGCCAGCTGGTAAGTCACTACCAGCGTTTCAAGCATCCGTTTGGAACAGGGAAAACGCGCTAGTTAGGCTTTGCCGTTAAGGGCGGCGAAGAACCAAGAGCACGTGTTCATCAAGAACGAAGGAGAATCTGTATGAACCTTACAGACCCGATCGCAGATATGCTTACGCGCATCCGTAACGCTAACTCTGTGAACAAGGCCACGGTCTCCATGCCGAGCAGCAAGAAGCTCGTCGAGATCGCTCGTGTTCTTCACGAGGAGGGCTACATCGAGGGCTACGATGTCGAGGACACCGTTCCCCAGAAGACTCTGCACATCACGCTTAAGTATGGTCCCAAGAAGGCTAAGGTCATCAACGGCATCCGCCGCATTTCCAAGCCGGGCCTGCGTAAGTACACCGGCGTTGCCGACATGCCCCGCGTCCGCGGTGGCCTTGGTACCGCCATTATTTCCACCAGCCATGGCGTCATGACCGACCGCGATGCTCGCAAGCACAACGTCGGCGGCGAGATCATCGCTTACGTCTGGTAATTCGCTCGGTAGGTAGAAGGAAAGGAGATCACCGTGTCTCGTATCGGTAATAAGCCTGTCCAGATTCCCGCCGGAGTCGAAGTGGCAGTCAACGGCAACAACGTTGTCGTCAAGGGCCCCAAGGGCCAGCTCGAGCTCGATGTCTTTGAGAAGCTCGCTATCAACGTCGAGGACAACGTCCTCACCGTTTCCCGTCCCGACGACGAGCGTGAGACCCGTGCCCGCCACGGCCTCACCCGCGCCCTCATCCACAACATGGTTGTCGGCGTTTCCGAGGGCTTCGAGAAGAAGCTCGAGCTCGCCGGCGTCGGTTACCGCGTGCAGCAGAAGGGTAAGAACCTCGAGTTCTCCCTGGGCTTCTCGCACCCCGTGATCGTCGAGGCTCCCGAGGGCATTACCTTCGAGGTTCCCGACAACACCCACGTGAACGTCAAGGGTATCAACAAGCAGCAGGTCGGTCAGATCGCCGCTGAGATCCGCGGTCATCGTCCTCCCGAGCCTTACAAGGGCAAGGGTATCCACTATGTTGGCGAGCACATCCGCCGCAAGCTGGGTAAGGCCGCCAAGTAGTCGTAACCGACTCACTCGCATAAGACCAGCACCCCGTCAGGTGCTGGCAAGATCAACCTTTTTAGGAGTTTACGTATGAACAAGCATAAGGCGAAGCTGGAAGGCCTCAAGCGTCGTCAGCGTCGTGTTCGCGGCAAGGTCTCGGGTACCGCCGAGCGTCCGCGTCTTCGCGTGACCCGTACTAACGCCAACATCTATGCCCAGATCATCGACGACAGCAAGGGCTCCAGCCTGACGCTCGTCTCTGCCTCGACCCTCGAGGCCGAGTTCAAGGGCACCCACACCTCGAACAAGGAGGCTGCGGAGAAGGTCGGTCAGCTCGTTGGCAAGCGCGCCATCGAGGCCGGCATCACCAAGGTCGCCTTCGATCGTGGTGGCCGTATCTACCATGGCCGCGTCAAGGCCCTCGCCGACGGTGCTCGTGCCGCCGGTCTCGAGTTCTAGGAGGTATGTAGCACATGGCTCGTAATCAGAAGCAGCAGCGCGAGGCCTCCGAGTTCGAGGAGCGCGTCGTTTACATCAACCGCGTGTCGAAGACCGTCAAGGGTGGTCGTCGCATGAGCCTCGTCGCTCTCGTCGTCGTTGGCGACGGCAAGGGCAACGTCGGCGTTGGCATGGGCAAGTCCGCTGAGGTGCCCATGGCCATCTCCAAGGCATCTCTCGATGCCAAGAAGAACATGTTCCACGTGCCGGTGACCGAGCAGGGCACCATCCCGCACGAGGTTCTCGGCCACTTTGGTGCCGGCCGCATCATCATCAAGCCCGCTGTCGAGGGTACCGGCGTTATCGCCGGCGGCGCTGTGCGTCCCCTCTTTGAGCTTGCTGGCATCAAGAACGTCCTGTCCAAGTCCCTCGGTACCGACAACGGCCTCAACATCATCAAGGCTGCCGTCGAGGGCCTCAAGGAGCTCTCCAGCCCTGAGGACGTCGCGGCTCGCCGTGGCCTGACGGTCTCCGAGATGTTCGTCGGTAAGGAGAACTAAGCATGGCTGACACCATCAAGATCAAGCAGGTCCGCAGCACCAACGGTTGCAAGCAGGACCAGGTCCGTACTGTCCGTGCCCTCGGTCTCCACAGGATCCGCGAGGTTCGCGAGATTGCTGACAACGAGTCCGTCCGCGGCATGATCTTCAAGGTCAAGCACCTTGTCGAGATTGTAGAGGAGTAGCAAATGCAGCTTCACGATCTTACTCCCGCGCCCGGTTCCACCAAGAACCGCAAGCGCGTCGGCCGTGGCAATTCTTCGGGTCACGGCACCACTTCTGGCCGCGGCCAGAAGGGCCAGGGTTCCCGCTCTGGCGGCACCAAGGGTGCCGGCTTCGAGGGTGGCCAGACTCCGCTGGCTATGCGCCTGCCCAAGCTTCCGGGCTTCCGCAACCCCCGTCGTATCGAGTACACCGCCGTTAACGTTGAGCGTCTCGAGCGCAAGTTCGAGGACGGCGCTGTGATCGACGGTGCCGCTCTTAAGGCCGCTCGCATCACCAAGAGCGAGTTCGAGCCCGTCAAGGTGCTCGGCAATGGTGAGCTCACCAAGAAGTTCACGGTCAAGGTCGACAAGGTCAGCGCTTCTGCGCAGGCCAAGATCGAGGCCGCCGGCGGAAAGGTCGAGCTGCCGTGCTAAATGGTCTTAAGAATGCTTTCCGCATCAAAGAATTGCGCGAAAAGATTCTTTTTACCATAGCTATGCTCGTCGTGTACCGCATTGGTGCGCACGTTCCTGTGCCCGGCATTCCCTTCCAGGGGATGCTGGGCCTTTTCTCGACCGATAACAATTCGGTCGCCGCAGGTGCTATGGCCCTCCTGAATCTTTTCTCTGGCGGCGCGTTGAGCTATGTGTCGGTGTTTTCGCTGGGCATCATGCCTTACATCACCAGCTCGATCATCCTCCAGATGCTCCAGGCCGTCGTGCCTTCCCTGCATGAGCTTGCCCGCGAGGGCGAGGTCGGTCAGACCAAGATTACGCAGTATTCGCGTTACCTCACCCTGGCTCTGGCAATCCTCAACTCCGTGGGTTACCTCTTCCTCTTTAAGAGCTTCGGCATCAGCTTTAATGGCGCCGGCGCTCCCGAGATCATCTTCGACCTCATGATCGTCGGTACGCTCACCGCGGGCGCTATGCTGATCATGTGGATTGGTGAGCTCATCACCCAGCGCGGTATCGGCAATGGCATGTCGCTGATCATCTTCGCGAACATCATGGCCGGTCTGCCGCAGGCTATCTTCTCCAGCACTGAGGGCAATGCCGGTGGCATCATCACCATGGTGATCATCTGCGCCATCATCCTGCTGGTTATCCCGCTGATTGTTTTCCTTGAGCGCGGCCAGCGCCGCATCCCGGTCTCCTACGCTAAGCGCGTCGTGGGCCGTCGCATGATGGGTGGCCAGACCACCTACCTGCCCATCAAGGTCAACACCGCGGGTGTCGTGCCGATCATCTTCGCTTCGGCGCTGCTGTACTTCCCGGCTCAGATTGCCGTGTTCTTCCCCGGCATCGGCTGGATTCAGGCAGTTGCCTCTGCGCTTTCGACCGGTTGGCTCAACTGGGTGCTTAACGTTGTCCTCATCGTGTTCTTCGCGTACTTCTACACCTCCATGGTGTTCAACCCCGATGACACGGCCGACAACCTTAAGAAGCAGGGCGGCTTTATTCCGGGCGTCCGTCCGGGTAGGGCTACCGCGGCCTACATCAAGAACGCGCTCAACAAGATCACGCTTCCCAGCGCTGTCTTTTTGGCGCTCATCGCCATCGTGCCTTCGATCATCTTCTCCTTCACGGGTAACCATCTGATCCAGGCTTTTGGCGGCACGTCCATCCTCATCATGGTCGGCGTCGTGCTCGACACGGTCGATAAGCTCGAAGGCCAGATCAAGATGTATGATTACGATGGATTCTTTAAATAGGCTAGAGGAGGATTGCTCATGAACCTCGTATTGCTCGGAGCTCCGGGTGCCGGTAAGGGCACCGTCGCACAGGAGCTCGTCGCCGAGTTTGGCGTCGCTCACATTTCCACGGGCGACCTGCTGCGTGCTGCCGTCAAGGGTGGCACCGAGCTTGGTATTCAGGCTAAGAAGTACATGGACGCTGGCGAGCTCGTTCCCGATCAACTCGTGATCGACCTTGTCAAGGAGCGCCTTGCCGCCGATGACGCCCAGCAGGGCTTCATCCTCGACGGCTTCCCGCGCAACACCGCCCAGGCCGTGACGCTCGATTCCGAGCTCTCCGCCATGGGTCGCGAGATCGACTGTGCCCTTCTGGTCGATGTGGCCCCCGAGGTCATTATCGATCGTCTGTCTTCGCGTCGCACCTGCCGTGCCTGCGGTTACACCGGCACCGCTGCCGATGCTACCTGCCCCAAGTGTCGCGGCGAGATGTATCAGCGCGACGACGACAAGCCCGAGACCATTAAGAACCGTCTCGACGTCTACGAGAAGTCCACGAGCCCGCTCGTCGACTACTATCGTGGCCAGGGTCTGCTCAAGTCGGTCAACGGTGACCAGGCTCGCGAGACCGTGTACGGGGATGTCAAAGAGGCTCTCGGTCTATGATCAAGATTAAGTCTGCGACGCAAATCGAGCAGATGAAGAAGGCAGGAGCGCTATCTAAGATGGCGCTCCGCCACGTTGGAGCCATGGTGCGCCCTGGTGTTTCGACCTTTGAGCTTGATCAGCTTGCGGAACAGATTATCCGCATGCATGGTGGCACCCCGGCCTTTAAAGGTTACGGCGGGTTCCCCGGTACCATCTGTGCATCGATTAACGATGCCGTGGTACATGGTATTCCCAACCCCGACATGATCCTGCGCGATGGCGATATCATCTCCATCGATACGGGAGCTGTTGTCGACGGTTGGGTCGGCGATAACGCTTGGACGTTTTTCGTCGGTACCCCCACGCCCGAGGCCAAGGCCCTGTGCGAGGTTACGCGCGATTGCCTTAAGGCTGCAATCGGGCAGGCTGTTCCCGGTAACCATATCGGGGACGTCGGTTATGCCGTCCAGTCCCTCGCCGAGTCTCACGGCTATGGCGTGCTTCGCGATTATGTGGGGCATGGTATTGGCCATGTGATGCACGAGGACCCCAACGTTCCGAATTACGGAAAGAAGGGGAGGGGCGTTCGTCTCCAGGCCGGAATGGTCATTGCCATCGAGCCGATGGTCACGATGGGTTCCAACCATGTGAGCACGGGCTCCGACGGTTGGATCGTCACGACCAACGACCACCTGCCCGCCGCGCACTACGAGAACACCGTCGCCATTACCAATGACGGCCCGGTGATTCTCACCACGGATGCCCAAGGTGCTTGGTGCTCCCTCCAAGGCGGAGAAATGTAACAAGTTCCATTTAGTTGTGGAGCCATTACGAAGTTATTACGATGCGTGCATACGTGTTGTAGAATACTCAATCGCTGTCGTTTTCTAGAGAAAGATGATTGCTTGTGAAGAAGGAAGACGCAATTGAGCTCGAGGGTACGGTAAAGGAACCGTTGCCCAACGCCATGTTTAAGGTCGAGCTCGAGAACGGTCATTCGGTTCTGTGCAACATTTCTGGCAAGATCCGAATGAATTACATCCGTATTCTCCCCGGTGACAGGGTTGTCGTGGAGCTTTCCCCGTACGACCTGACCCGCGGCCGCATCACCTATCGCTACAAATAGCGGCACGCATACACGCACTCCATTTCCGACTGCAGGCTTAGCTCAACCTACGGTCGGATTGTGTGTGAAGACCAGCCATAGTTTTAAACGCCTGCGGCTGGGCGAGTAGATAGTAGGGAAGTAGTTTGAGCGCTACCGAAAGGAAGAACGATGAAGGTACGTCCTTCGGTCAAGAAGATGTGCGATAAGTGCAAAATCATTAGGCGCCATGGCAAGGTCCTCGTCATTTGCGAGAACCCCCGTCATAAGCAGCGTCAGGGTTAAGAGAGGAGACTACGTTGGCCCGTATTAATGGTGTCGACCTCCCGCGTGAGAAGCGCGTTGAGATCGGTCTGACCTACATTTACGGCATCGGCCGCACCACTGCGACGAAGATTTGCGTCGAGTGCAACGTTAACGTGGATACGCGCGTTAAGGACCTCACCGAGGATGAGGTTAACGCCATCCGCGATTATATCGATAAGAACCAGATCATGGTTGAGGGCGACCTCCGCCGTGAGCGCAACCAGAACGTCAAGCGCCTTATGGACATCGGCTGCAACCGCGGCCTTCGTCACCGCAAGGGCCTCCCGGTCCGCGGCCAGCGCACCCACACTAACGCTCGTACCCGCAAGGGCCCGAAGCGTCAGATCGGTGCTAAGAAGAAGAAATAAGGAGCGCTAGATAGATGGCTACTGCTAAGAAGAACGTTCGCGCTGCCCGTCTGAAGCGCGCGGACCGTAAGAACATTTCCGTGGGCCAGGCTCACATTCGTTCTACGTTCAACAACACGATCGTTTCGATCACCGATCCCCAGGGCAACGTCATTTCCTGGAAGTCGGCTGGCCAGGTGGGCTTCAAGGGCTCCCGTAAGTCCACGCCGTTCGCTGCCCAGATGGCTGCCGAGGCTGCTGCCAAGCAGGCCATGGAGCACGGTATGAAGAAGGTTTCCGTCTTCGTCAAGGGCCCCGGCTCCGGTCGTGAGACCGCCATCCGCTCCCTCCAGGCTGCTGGCCTCGAGGTCTCGAGCATCCAGGACAAGACCCCCATTCCGCACAACGGCTGCCGCCCCAAGAAGCGTCGCCGCGTGTAACTGAAAGGATCGTATCAATATGGCAATCGACAGGACTCCTGTTCTTAAGCGCTGCCGTCAGCTCGGGATCGATCCCGCTGAGCTCGGTTACAGCAGCAAGAAGGAATCTATCCGTCAGCCCAAGCGCCGTCGCAAGGAATCTGAGTACGGCATGCAGCTGCGCGAGAAGCAGAAGGTCAAGTTCATCTATGGCGTTCTGGAGAAGCAGTTCCACGGCTACTTCAACAAGGCCCGCAAGATGAACGGCGTCACCGGTGAGAACCTCATGATCATCCTTGAGTCTCGCCTCGACAACGTCGTCTTCCGTCTTGGCTTCGCCCGCACCCGCAAAGAGGCTCGTCAGTCCGTCCGTCACGGTCACTTCACCGTGAACGGCAAGCGCGTGGACATCCCGTCCTACCGCGTCAAGGCCGGCGACGTCGTCGCTGTCGGCGAGAAGTTCCGTGACCTCCTCCCCATCAAGGAGGCCCTGATTTCCTCCGAGCGCTTTGAGGTCCCTGGCTGGCTCGAGGTCGATATCGAGAAGCTGTCTGGTAACGTGCTCGCTCTGCCGACGCGTGAGCAGATCAGCGGTGATATCAACGAGCAGCTCATCGTCGAGCTCTACTCTAAGTAGTCCATCCGGGCTGCTGAGGCTGGAGGTAATACATGTCAGAATTCATTAGGCCTCAGGTTCAGGTCGAAGAGATCAACGAGACGTCTGCTCGTGTCTCCGTCGAGCCGCTCGAGCGTGGTTACGGCGATACGCTGGGTAACTCCCTTCGTCGCGTTCTTCTGTCCTCGCTCGAGGGTGCCGCCGTCGAGGCTATTCAGATCGATGGTGCGCAGCACGAGTTCATGACCATCCCTAACATGGTCGAGGATGTCACCGACATCGTCCTGAATGTCAAGGGTCTTGTCTTCAGGGCTCTCGGCACGACCGACGAGGCGACCGCCACCATCTCGGTTGACGGCCCCTGCGAGGTCACCGGTGCGGACTTCTTTATTCCGTCCGAGTTTGAGCTGGTCAACCCCGAGCAGCACATCGCTACGCTCACCGAGGGTGGCCATCTCACCATGAGCATGCGCATCGGCTATGGCCGCGGCTATGTTTCTGGCGAGGCCAACAAGCGCGACAACGATCCCATCGGTGTGATCCACGTCGACTCGCTGTACTCGCCGGTTTCCCGTTGCGCCAAGCTCGTTGAGGCTTGCCGTGTCGGTCAGCACACCGACTACGACCGCCTTGTCCTCGAGATCGAGACCAACGGCTCCATCGCCCCGCGCGACGCCGTGGTCCAGGCTGCCAATATCATCAACCAGCATATGGCCGCCTTTATGAACCTTGCCGAGACCCCCGAGGTCGAGGAGGAGGCTTCGATCTTCGCTCCCGAGGTCACCAACGACAACGCCGAGCTGGACAAGCAGATCGAGGATCTGGACCTTTCCGTCCGTTCCTACAACTGCCTTAAGCGCGCCAGCATTCACTCGGTCCGTCAGCTCGTTGAGTTCTCGGAGAACGATCTGCTTAACATCCGTAACTTCGGTGTTAAGTCGATCGAGGAAGTGAAGGACAAGCTTGAGTCCATGGGCCTGAGCCTGAAGGCTTAATGCTTCGCATATTTGAGGAGAAACTAGACCATGCGTCACAACGTTAAGAAGGGCCTGAAGCTCGGCACCGATGCGAGCCACACCAAGGCCATGAAGAAGAGCCTTGCTAAGGCCCTCTTCGAGAACGACCGCATCAAGACCACCGAGACCCGCGCTAAGGCGCTGCGTTCGGTCGTCGATCCGATCATCACCTGGGCCAAGAAGGGCGACCTGCACTCTCGTCGTCTGGCTATCGCCAAGCTCGGCGATAAGCAGCTCGTTGCCGAGATCTTCGACAAGGCTGCTCAGGGTATGTGGCAGGACCGCAACGGCGGTTACACCCGCATCATGAAGCTCGGTAACCGTAAGGGCGACAATGCTCCCATCGTTATCATGGAGCTCGTCACCGAGCCTTGCACGCCTAAGGCCAAGAAGGCTGCTCCGGCCCCCAAGAAGGCCGCTGCTCCCAAGAAGGTCGAGTCTGCCGAGGAGGCTCCTGCTGAGGAGACCGCTGAGTAGACAATCCGTCTGCATAGGCTATATTCGAGGGGTACGTTCGCGTACCCCTCTTTTTTTGTCGCGATACCGTTGCTTGTTTGTTGGGAGCGCCCATGACTGCGCCGTCTGATTTCAATTCGATTTCCGAGCTTGACGCCACGCTCGTATTTCGCGTGGCCTATGATGGCTCGTCGTATAGCGGATTTGCCGTGCAGCCGGGACAGACGACGGTTGCGGGTGAGCTACGTCGAGCTATTGAGACGCTCCTGCGCCGTCCGATCGACCTGACGTGTGCGGGACGTACCGATGCCGGCGTGCATGCGGTGGCACAGTTTATCAGCGTGCCCGTAACGGACGCTGAGTTGGCTTTGACGCGCCGTAGGTGGCTGAGGGCTATGGATGCCCTCCTGCCCAAAGATATCGCCATAAACGAGGTCTACAAGGCCCGTAAAGGCTTTTCTGCACGCTTTGATGCGCGTTCTCGTACGTATACGTACCGTATTGCCGATCGCGACGCGCGCCCTGTGCTTTCGCGCGGTGCGGTGTGGTGGCATCGCTACCCATTGGATGTTGAGGCGATGTCTGCGGCCTGTCCCGCGCTGCTGGGCGAGCAGGACTTCAAGAGCTTTTGCAAGGTGGCGTCTGCCGTGGGCAAGCCCACGCACCGCTGCGTGATGCGTGCCGAGTTTGGCCATGAGGTTGCGTTTGGCGAGGACATCCTGACGTTTACCATCGAGGGCAATGCGTTTCTGCATTCGATGGTCCGCACGATCGTGGGCACGCTTGTCGAGATTGGCATGCATCGCCGTGAACCCGAGTGGATGCGCGAGGTCATCGATGCTTGCGACCGTACCGCTGCGGGCCCCACGGCTCCTGCCTGCGGCCTTACGTTTATGGGCGTGGATTACGATCCCGCCGAGCTTGTCGTGCTCGACTAGGGGAGGGCTCGGCGCGTCGTGCGTCGGCACCTGTCATCTGTGGGCTGCGCGTGTGCAACATCTGTTCTTGGCGTGCAATACAACCGGTGTCTCATTGCTTTTATTGCCGGGGTGTACCATGAACGACAGTTTGATTCACTGCTGTCGAGAGGACGGATAACTTGGTTCGACGTGGCTCGCATCCGCGACTTTCGGTGATCCTTGTGGTAGAAGGTTCGCCCAGCTATGCGATGCGTGCGCTCGAGAGTATCCAGAACCAAGACCTCTACGATTTGCAGATTGTCGTTGTCTGCCGCGATGCTGCGCCCGGTGTGCGCCATTCGCTTCAAGTTGCTGCCGACAGGGACATCCATATTGATTTGATTGACGTCGAGGACGCGAAGCGCGGCGCTTGTCTTCGTGCCGGTTTTGCTGCCTCGCGCGGCTCTCAAATCATCGCCATGAACGCCGATGAGTGGTTTGCTCCGCAGTCTCTTTCCAAGATGGTCGATATCGCGTGCGATACTACGGCAGACATAGTGCTCCCCACGGTGTCGCTCGACCGCTATGATGCACATCGAGAGCGCCATTCGCGCGTCTTGGATGCTGCTCATATTTCCATTGATAGCAAATCTTCGATGGTGACCGGGCTGTCCCAGTTGATTTTAGGCGGCCTAGTCGTTCAGACCTCTGGCGTGATGTATAGCCGTCCGCTGTTTGAGGCATGCCTTTTGTACGACAAGGCGTTTCGCACAGTTGGGTTTATGGCGTGCTCGCTCTCGCGGGCGCAGCGCGTCTCCGGATGCGGCGACGCTTGTTTCCACGCGGCGGCACCTAAGCCTACAGATGCCTTTGATCCCACCATGTATGCCAAGGTATCCGATGACACCCGGGCGCTCGACGAGCTTACGGACTCACTCTCGGAAGCAGATAGCGGTGGTCGGCTCAAGCTGGCAACCCAAAAGTTCTACTTTGCCGGACTGGTCGCCTGCATCGAGAATTTGTGTCTGAGCCCGCATGGGGTGTCGTCAATCGAGCGTTCCGCCCGTATGCGTGATATGCTCGAGGCGCCTCGAACCCGTCAGATGGTCGCCGCGCTCAAGGATAACCATCGGGGGCTCGGTCTGTTGTTTGGGCCGATCGCCAGCGCCAAGCCCGCGCGCTGCGTGATGTGTACGCATCTGGCAGCTTTTCTTAACCGGACGGGCGCAAAAACCGCCTAAACGGCTCATCTCGAAACAAATTTGCATAGAATTGTTTCGAAATGCGTTCTTATACACAAAAGCCTTCAAATAGCGTTAAACTATTCAATCACTGATTGATTGTCTCCGCCATCTTTTGGAGAGAGGGTTTGTATGGCTAAAAAACGCAATGGGCGCCAGGATGCCATTAGAGATATTGTGCGCAATAAGGACGTCCGCACGCAGCGCGTGCTGGTCGATGAGCTCCGCGCTATGGGCTTTGATTGCACGCAGGCGACTGTCTCTCGCAATATTGCCGATATGGGGCTGCGTAAGCTCCCTGAGGGCATCTATGTTCTGGCAGAGGACCTGCACCTGCAGCGTATGGTTTCCGAGCTCGTAACGGGCGTTCTGCGCACCGATAATCTGGTTATGATCAAGGCTCAGCCTGGCACGGCTTCCGGCATCGCCGCCGCCGTTGATGCGGCAGAGCTGCCCGATGTGCTTGGCTCGCTTGCCGGCAACGATACGATTTTGGTTATTGCCCAGACGGCCGAGGACGGCGAGCGTCTTGAGGCGCTGATCAATAAGCTGAGCAATTCTCGCAAGTAGGCGTGCGGGTCGTGCGCTCGGCACTGTGTGCGTGACATAGTGGCTTGTAAGGGGTATCGACGTTGGTCGGTACCCCCTTTTTTTGTTTGCCGGTATAAAGACCGCCCACCAGGTCGCTTTAAACTAAAAGGCCCCCGAGCAGTTTAATAAGCTGCTCGGGGGCCTTGTTGCTTATGGCCGGATGATTTCTAGCCGACCGTATCGTCAGGCGTGGGCGAGGGGTCGGGAGTGGGCGTAGGCGTAGGCGTAGGCGTGCCGCCATCGCCGCCGGTCGAACCACCAGTTGAGCCGCCCGTCGAGCCACCGGTCGTACCGGTGCCGCCGGTGGTGTCGCCACCCGTGGTCTCGGTGGTCGTGGTCGTCGTGGTAGTCGTTGTGGTAGTTTCCTCTTCGTCCTCGTTCTCGTCCTTGTCGTCGTTCTCCGTCTTCTTGGCGTTGTTGGTGCCGTAGAACTTCCAGACGCTGTTGTTCTTGTAGGTGGGCGCCGTTCCGGTCGCAAACTCCTCGCGCTCGGTACCGGTCAGAACGGTGTTCATAAACCGCTTAAAGACAGGCAGGTTGGTGCTGTCGCCCAGCAGGTCCGTGCCGTATTTTTGGATGGGGATCTCACCTGCGGAATAGCCGGTCCACAGGGCGCACGCCAGCTGCGGGGTATAGCCGCAGAACCACAGGTTGGTGGTGTTGTCGGTGGTGCCCGTTTTGCCGGCATAGGGCTGGTTGACGCTCAAGGCGCCGGCAGCACCCGTACCGCTGCCCTGCATGACGCCGGACAGAACATCGGTGACCGCGGCGGCCTCGCCCTCGGTAAGCACCTGTGAGGGATTGTCCGTGTGCTGGTACAGCACCGAACCGGTACGAGAGTCAATCTCGGTGATGGCGATCGGCTGGCGATAGTAGCCGCCGTTGGCAAACGTCGCGTAGGCGGCGGCCATCTCGAGCGGCGAGATCGAGCCGGTGCCGAGCGTCATGACGGGAACGTCCTCGATGTTGTCCTTGGCGGGATCGATGCCGAGCTTTTTGACGAGCGAGATGATCTTGCTGTTGCCGACGGCTTCCGCCACCTGGATGTAGCCGGTGTTGGAGGAGTATGCCGTCGCCTGCTTAAGCGTGATGTTGCCATAGCTATGGTTGGCGTAGTTTTGGACCTCGGTCGTGGTGCCCTTGGCCTTGAGCGGCGAGTTGCAGTTGAGGGTGACGTTGGGGTTCATGCCGTTTTGGATGGCAGTTGCCAGCGTAAAGGCCTTAAAGGTGGAGCCGACGGGACGCTTGGCCGTGGCATGGTTTACGTGGTTCTCGTCGGCGTTGTAGTCATAGCCGCCCACCATGCACTTGATGTAGCCGGTCTTGGGGTCGACGACGACCATGCCCATGTCCAGGCCGTCGAGCGAGAGCGTGTCGAGCTGCTCGCGGACGGCATTCTCTGCCACCTGCTGCATCGTGGGGTCGATGGTGGTCTTGACGGTCAAGCCGCCCTTAAAGAGCACGTCGGTCGAGAACTCCTGCTCCAGCAGCTGCTTAACATAGGCGACAAAGTAGGGCTGCGAGTATACGTCGACGCCGCTGCCCGAGATTTCGGTCACGTTGAGGGTGATGGGCTCGGCCTGTGCGGCATCGTGCTCCTCCTGCGTAATGTGGCCCAGGCGCAGCATGTTGTCGAGGACCTTGTTGCGACGGGACAGCGCCAGGTCGGGGTTGACCGTGGGGTCGTACTGCGAGGGCGAGTTGGGAAGGCCGATCAACAGCGCGGCCTCGCTCAGGGTGAGGTCTGCGGCGCTCTTGGACAGGTAGGTCTCGGCGGCGGCCTCAATACCGTAGGCGCCGTGACCGTAATAGATGGTGTTGAGGTACATCATGAGGATCTCGTCTTTGGAGTACATATCCTCCATCTTGACGGCGATGTAGGCCTCGCGCACTTTACGCTCGATGGTCGAGTCGAACTGCTCCTCCTGCAGGATGGTGTTGCGCACCAGCTGCTGGGTGATAGTCGAGGCGCCTTCGTGTCCGCCGCCGAGGGTTGCCACCGCAGCACGCGCGATACCCCACAGGTCGATACCGCCGTGCTCGTAGAAGCGCTCGTCCTCGACGTCAACGGTGCCCTGCAGCACGTAGGGGGAGACCTCGTCCTTGGTGATGGACTTGCGGTTTTGCGTGTAGAAGCTCGCGATCTTGTTGCCGTTGCAGTCGACGATCTCGGTGGGCTCGCTCACCAGATACGCGTTGGCGTCGGTGTAGTCGGGCAGATCGGACAGCCAGCGGTTGACGTTGCCGACCATGCCGATGCCAAATGCCACGCCCGCAATCAGCAGAAAGCCCAAAAACGAGAGCAGGATTATGGGCAGGGCATGCGTCTTTGAACGGCTGCGTCCCTGTCGTTGGCGAGGACCCATATATTGACCTCCAGGTATGTCGTGCCGGACGGTGGATGTGCCGTCGGGGCAGGATGGACATAAGTTATTACACGATAAACCAAACGGGGCGCGCGATGCCTCGTGTATGCTGGAAGACGGCATTTTTCAGAGTGAATGCATACCTTGGTAAGGAGTTTGTCGATGGCGATTCGGACGATGGGGCCGAGCGGACAATACGAGACTGGATTGGATGCTGCTGGTGCGGCGCTGCCCGAGTTGCTGGCGCCGGCGGGCGGGCTCGACCAGATGCTTGCGGCCATCGCCGCGGGTGCCGATGCCATCTATGCGGGGTTGGGCGGCTTTAACGCCCGTGTGAGCGCCCATGGCTTTACGGATAACGAGTTTGCGCGCGGCTGCGCCGTGGCGCATGCCCATGGCGTGCGTGTGTACGTAACGCTCAACGTGTTCGTGTTTGACGATGAGTTGTCCGACGCGGTGGTGTTGGGAGCTCATGCACTGGAGCTGGGCGCCGATGCTCTGATTGTCGCCGATGCCGGGTTGGCCTGCGCGCTGCGCGCGGCGATTCCCGGGGTCGAGATTCACCTGTCTACGCAGGCGGGCGTTCATAGCGAAGGCGCCGTGCGGCTTGCCGCCGATGAGCTGGGGGTCGAGCGCGTGACGACGGCACGCGAGCTGACGGTCGACGAGATTGCGGCGCTATGTGCCACGGGTGTGCCCATCGAGGTATTCTGCCACGGTGCGATTTGCATCGGCTATTCGGGGGCGTGCGAGTTCTCTGCCCTTCGACGTGGCCGCTCTGCGATGCGCGGTGATTGCACGCAGCCGTGCCGTCTATCCTATGACTTGGTGGACGAGGCTGGGCAGAGTGTTGCCGCCGTCGAGGGAGATCGCCTGCTGTGTCCGCGCGACTATCTGGGTATTGCGCATCTGCCCGAGCTTGTAGATGCCGGCGTGGCGTCGCTCAAGATCGAGGGGCGCATGAAGAACCCCGATTACGTATTCAACGTGGTGCGGGTGTGGCGCCGGGCACTCGATATGCTGTGCGACGGCGCGTGGGACCCCGATGCCGTGGAAGAGCTTGAGCGCGAGCTGGGAAGGTCGTTTAACCGCGGGTTTACCGACGCGTATTTGCGAGGCCGCTCGGGTGCGGAGCTTATGAGTTTTGAACGCGCAATTAACCAGGGCGTGCGCGTGGGGCGTTTGGTCGCTGTGGGCCACGAAGAGGTGACCGTTGAGCTCGACGCCGCCGTGGCGGCGGGTGACACGCTCGAGATTCGGTTCTATCCGGGTGTCGACGCGCGTCCCGATGCGCCCAAGCGCTGGCCGCAGGTGCCCTGCCCGGTGGATGCAGCAGCGGGGAAGCGCATCGTCGTGCATTGCAAGCGTAAGGTGGACGCGGGCTGCGAGGTGTACCTGATTCGCAGCGCCGGCGTGTTGGATCAGACGGCGGCGGTGTTGGAGCGCATGCGGGCCGAGGCGGATGCGATTGCGCCCGTTGAGCGTGCCGTTGAAGTGCTGCCCTTTGAGGGCGTTGCGGTGGATGGCGGTGCATCGACGGAGTTGGTGGAGTGCGCGGTTCCCACTCGCATGGTTTTTGCTTGGCAGCTGATGGATGCCGACCCGCGCGGAGAACTCGATTTGTCCGACGCCGTTGTGGTGCTTGACGAGGTGTGCCGCGCGAGTGACGCTGACTGGACCCGCTCACTGATGCAGCGTGCCGGGCGCATCGTCTGCCGCAACCTGGGGCAGGTGGCGATCGCTCGCGAGCTGGGCGTGACGTTTGACGTGGCGGCGCCGGTGTTCTGCGCGAATCGGGCCACGCTTACCTGGCTGCGCGGATTCGGTGCGGGGCGGGTGTACTTGCCGGCCGAGTTGCTCGGCAATGATGCGGAGCGTATTGCCGAGCTGGCTGCTGAACCCGGCGTCTTGGGTCCGGTCGACGCCGACCGTCCCGAGCTTATGGTGTGCGAGCACTGCCTGCTGACCGCCGAGGGCGTCTGCGCCACCGATGCGACGGGACAGGTTCGTTGCCGCGACTGCTTGCGTCGTCGGCAGGTACGCTATCTGGTCGAGCGTGACGGTACACGTCTGCCAGTTGCCATTGACGCATGCGGCAGGACGAGGATTTTCCTGTCGTAGGTGCCGCGTCGCGTCAGTTTGTTATCATAAAAGAGTTTATGGACTTCCAGCACCGCCGTTTTCGGCGAGGGTGCTATAGAAAAAGGAGGATACCCAATGCTGTCTGTTGACGAGCAAATGCGTATCATCACCTCGGGCGCCGCGCAGATCGTTCCCGAGGCCGACCTTCGCAAGAAGCTTGAGAAGGGCGAGCCCCTCAACATCAAGCTCGGCGTCGATCCCACCAGCCCCGACCTGCACCTGGGCCACGCCGTGCCCCTGCGCAAGATGCGTCAGTTCCAGGACCTGGGCCACAACGTCACCCTCATCATCGGCAACGGCACCGCGCTGATCGGCGACCCTTCGGGCAAGAATTCCACCCGTCCGCAGCTTTCGCAGGAGCAGATTGAGGCCAATGCCGAGACCTACGTGAGCCAGGCCATGAAGATCCTGGATCCCGAGAAGACCACCATCGTGCACAACGGCGACTGGATCCTTTCGATGGACCTGGCCGGCCTGCTGCAGGTGTGCTCCAAGTTCACCGTCGCCCGCATTCTTGAGCGCGACGACTTTACCAAGCGCTACCAGTCTCAGACGCCGATCGCCCTGCATGAGTTCCTGTATCCCGTGATGCAGGCTTTCGACTCCGTGCAGATCAAGGCCGACGTGGAGATGGGCGGCACCGATCAGCTCTTCAACCTGCTCGCTGGCCGTGAGCTCATGGAGAAGATGGGCATGGAGCCGCAGATCGCGCTCACCATGCCGCTGCTCGAGGGTACCGACGGCGTGCGCAAGATGTCCAAGTCATACGGCAACTACATCGGCCTGACCGACGCTCCCAAGGATATGTTCGGCAAGACCATGTCCATCCCCGATGAGATGATCGGCAAGTACTACCGCCTGGCGAGCTCGCTCACCCCGGCCGAGGTCGACAAGATCGACGCTGCCCTGGCCGATGGTTCTGCCGACCCCTACGAGCTCAAGCGCGCTCTGGGTCGCGACCTGTGCGACACCTACCACGGCGTCGGTGCCGGCGACGAGGCTCAGGCCGAGTTCGACCGCGTGTTCAAGGAGGGCCAGCTTGCCGACTTCCCCGAGAAGCACGTTGAGCTGACCGTCAACGACGAGGGCCAGATCTACCTCGCAGGCCTGCTTAAGGACCTGGGCCTTTCGGCGAGCGCCGGCCAGGCCCGTCGCGACATTGACGGTGGCGGCGTCAAGATCAACGGCAAGGCGGTGGCTCCCAAGAGCTATAACATCGATCCCAGCGCCCTCAAGCTGGGCGACACCCTTTCTGTGGGTAAGCGCAAGGGCTTCAAGTTGATTTAGTTCCGCCGTTCTACCGAACGGCGGACCGGCCGACGCTGCGCGGGCCGCATTTGGACAATCTGACGTTCAACTTCAAGGGCGCGACCAGAAGGTCAGCGCCCTTTCGTTTCACGTCACCTTGTCTCAAATGCGACCCGCTCGCTGGCGATGCCAAAACATCGGCGTTTTTGTTGTCGGGACGGCAGTTAGTAGTCGTCGAGTAGCCATTGGTGCTCAGCGGCAGTCCCCATTGCACCAAGTGGCGTGTGCCGTTAAGCGGAGAGGCGTATTGTTGATCCATCGTTTGGGCATACAATGGCTATTGGTCTGCTGCGGTGAAGGTCTGTCCGCTCCGCAGCTTTTTTCTACGGTTAAAGGAGTATGTATGTCCGTTGAGGTCATGAGGTCTGTGACCGAGGCCGCCGAGGGCCGCGTGCCCGTCGACACGCTGTTTATCAATGCGCAGATTGTCGACGTGTATGGCCAGCGTGTGGCGCCCGGCAGCGTTGCCGTCAAGGACGGTGTGATCGTCGGCGTGCTCTACGATGGTCGCGACGATGCCGCCGGCACCTACGAGGCTGCCGAGGTCATTGACTGCCAGGGCCGCTATCTCGCCCCCGGCTTTATCGACGGACATCTGCACATTGAGTCCTCGAACATCCGTCCCGCCGAGTATGCGCGCATGGCGGCGACGCGCGGTACCACCACCGCCATTGCCGACAGCCACGAGATCGCCAATGTTGCCGGTCTCGACGGCCTGCGCTTTATGATCGAGGACGGTCGCCGCGCGCCCATTTCCATCAAGTACATGATGCCCTCATGCGTGCCCGCGCTGCCCGATGAGCAAGCGGGCGCTGTGATTACCGCTGCTGACATGCAGGCGTTTTTTGCCGAGCATCCGGGCGACGTTTTTGGCCTGGGCGAGATGATGAACCTGCCGGGCGTCTTTATGGCCGATCCCGAGACCTGCGCTCGCATCGATGCTGCCAACCAGACGCCGTCCAAGCAGGTCGACGGCCATGCGCCGCTCGTTGCCGGCAAGGACCTCAATGCCTATGCCGCGGCGGGTATTATTGCCGACCACGAGTCGACGATTCCCGAGGAGGCGCTCGACAAGCTGTCTCGCGGCATGTACGTGATGCTGCGCGAGGGTACGTGCAGCCATGATCTGGCCAACCTGTCGCCGATGCTGCTGGAGAATCCCGCGCGCGCCCGCCGCTGCTGCTTTGCGACTGACGACCGCGCTCCTTCCGATGCGCTTGCAACCGGCATGATCGACAATGCCTGCCGCGTGGCGATTGAGGCCGGTATCGACCCCGTGGTCGCTATCTCTATGGCGTCCCTCTCCACGGCCGAGGCGTTTGGCCTGGATCACGGCTGCCGCGACCCGCACGAGCTCCGCGGTGCGATTGCCCCGGGCAAGCGTGCCGACCTGCTGGTGCTCAATGACCTGACGTTTGCCACGGCTCCGCATCGTGTATATGCCGCCGGTGCCCTGGTGGCGCAGGACGGCACCTTTGTGGGCGAGATCGCACCCGAGATGGCCGAGGTTGCGGCCCTTGCCGATGAGCTGCGCGCCTCCGTTAAGCTGCCGAAGCTTTCGCTCGACGTATTCGACTATGCCTTTAAGCCGGGCGAGGCCGTGATTGACGTGGTGCCGGGCAAGGCCATCACGGGCATGGTTCGTCCCGAGAGCGCCGAGGGCCTGCGCCGTATTATGCTGATCGAGCGCCACGGCCGCGGCGTGTCGCTGCAGGCCGAGGGCGCCGACGGTGACGGCCCCGCTGGCCTGGGACTCGTTGGCAAGCATATCGGCCGCGGCTGGGTGCGCGGCTTTACCATCACGGGTGGTGCCATCGCCTCGACGATCGGACACGACTCGCACAACGTGTGCGTCGTGGGCGACAACGCCGCCGATATGATGGCCGCCGTTGATGCCGTGGGCCAGGGCGGTCACGTGCTGGTGCGCAACGGCGAGGTCGTGGCGCGCATTCCGCTGGCGCTCGGTGGCCTGATGAGCGAGGGCACGGCCGAGGATGTCGCCGCGCAGCACGACGACTTTATGGTCAAGGCGCGTGCCATGGGCATCGAGCCGCCGCTCGACCCCATCATGGGCATCATTTTCCTGCCCCTGCCGGTGATCCCGACGCTCCGCATCCGCCCCGAGGGCATGTTCGACGTCACGACCTTCACCTACGCCGACTAGTCATCGGGGACGTTCTTAAACGACTAGTCGTCGGGGTGGCGTGTCGCCTGACGCCGCGACCGTGAGACCTCTGGCATGTGTGAGCTATTTGCTAGGTCCTTGTAACGTTTACGCCCGCAGAGTCTTATTTGAGCTCCCTTTGGGTACGTTGGAATTGGATATACGTCCGATTCCATCAAGCCCGAAGGGAGCTTTTCTATGTTTAAACTGATTGCATCCGATATGGACGGCACGTTGCTTGACGAAAACGGCCAGGTGCCTCCCGAGACCTACGAACTGATTCTGGCGCTACACGAGCATGGCGTGCATTTCGCCGCATCGTCAGGCCGTCGTTACGACCGCCTGTGCGAGTTCTTTGCACCTGTTCGCGACAAGATGGACTTTGTCGCCGCTAACGGCGCCCAGGTCTACGCCGACGGTAAGATGGTAGACCGCGAGGTGTATTCGCACCTGGCGATTCGAAGGCTCGCCCAGGCCGTCGCGACGTTTCCCAATCTGCATCTTGCACTTTTTGACCGAACCAAGTCCTTCTTGCTCGATGACGAGTGCAAGTTCGTGCGTGAGGTCGATAAGGACCTTCCCAATGCCGAGCGCATTTGGGAGCTGCCCGATCCGGGCGTAAATATCATCAAGGCGAGTATCTTTTGCGATGACGGTGTCGTTATGGACAGCGCCTACGTGCTACAGCGCGAACTTGGTCAGCTCTTTACTTTTGCGCCTTCGGGCAACGCGTGGATCGATGCTATGCAGCCCGGTGTGTCGAAGGCCTCGGGCATCGCGCAGCTCGCGGAACACTACGGCATTGGACGCGACGAGGTCATGGCGTTTGGCGACTCGATGAACGACTACGAGATCATTCGCTTTGTCGGCACGGGCTGCGCGATGGAAAACGCGCGCCCCGCGCTCAAAGCGGTTGCCGATCGCGTCGTAGGCTGCAACCGCGACCACGCCGTTCAGCAGGAGCTCCGTCGCGTGCTAGAGAGTCTCGCTTAATCCGGCAGATGGGGACGTTCCTTTCCTTCCGGCAGTGGGGGACAGTCCTTGCAGCTTTTCGCGAAGAGTGTCCCCAACGACTAGTCGTTTAAGAACGTCCCCACTGACTAGCCAATGACTAGGCGAGGGCGGTCATGATGGTTCGGGCGACGCCGTCGTGGTCGTTGTCGAACTCGGTGATGGCGTCGGCGGCGTCGCGGTCCTCGGGCTCGCCGTTGATCATGGCCATGCCGTGGCCCGCTGCCTGCAGCATGGGGATGTCGTTGATGTTGTCGCCGAACGCCCAGGTGTCGGCGAGACGCTCGCCCAGGTGCTCGCATAGCCAAGCCAATGCCGTTCCCTTGGTGGCACCCTCGCCCATGACCTCGATATTCATGGTGTACGAACGCGTGACCTCAATGCCTCCGAGCGTGCTGAGCGCCGCCGCGATGGCGTCGCGATCGGCCGGGTCGTGCCAGTACATGGCAATGCGTTCGAGCGTCTCGACCTCGTCGATCTTGCTGTCGATATCCATGTCGATCGGTGTTCGTGTGCGCTTGAGCGAAGCCGCGATGTGTGGGTCGCCGCCGCAGAATTCGTCCAGGCGCGTGTAGAGCGAGCGGGGGAGGAAGCACTGCCCGTCCGCGAAGATATCGAAGGTGACGTCATGGCCGGCGGCAATGCTATGGACGCGGTGGGCGATGGCGCGGTCGAGCGGTCGGCTCAAAATGCGCGTAGCACGTGAGGTGTCGGTGGGCGCATCCTCGTCGAGCTGCCAGACACTGGCGCCATTGGCGCAGACGGCATAGTGCACGGCGGGATGGGCGAGGATGGGCTCAAAGATGCCCGACAGCGGGCGCCCCGTGCAGGGCACAAACTCAATACCGCGGTGCGCAAGCTCGTCGAGCATCGCCCAGGTGGCGTCGCTCATCTGCTTGTCGCTCGTCAACAGCGTTCCATCCATATCGGAAAACACAATCATTCGATGCAGCCCTTTCTACTGGCATAAAAAGCGTGGCCGAGGGCGGTGATGCCCTGGCCACGCTCGGGTTCTATAACGGTCCGCGTCCTAGCGATCGGCGAGCGGCTTGTACTCCAGCGGTTCGATCACCGGACGGTAGGCGGGTCGGATGATGCGATGCGCACAGAAGAGCTCTTCCATGCGGTGTGCCGACCAGCCGGCCATGCGGGCGACGGCGAATAGCGGCGTAAAAAGCGTCTCGGGTACACCGAGCATCTTGTAGATAAAGCCCGTGTACAGGTCGATGTTGGCACAGATGGGCTTAGTCATGCCGTGGTCGCGCATCACCTGCGGTGCCAGGCGCTCGATGCGCTCGATGAGCGCGAACTCATCGCCCAGGTCCTTCTTGGCGGCAAGCGTGCGCGCGTAACGGCGGCACACCTCGGCGCGCGGGTCGCTCAGCGTGTAGACGGCGTGGCCCATACCGTAGATGAGGCCCGTGCCGTCGAAGGCCTGCTTGTCGAGGATCTTGCCCAGGTAGGCTGCGACCTCGTCCTCGTCCTCCCAATTGGAGACATGCGCGCGGATGTCCTCGTGCATGGAGACGACCTTGGCGTTGGCGCCGCCGTGGCGCGGGCCCTTGAGCGAGCCGATGGCCGCTGCGTAGGCGGAATACGGGTCGGTGGCCGAGGAGGACAGCACGCGGCAGGCAAACGTGGAGTTGTTGCCGCCGCCGTGCTCGGCATGCAGCATGAGCATCACGTCGAGCAGCATGGCTTCGTCGCGGGTGAATGCCATGCCGCCGCGCAACACCTGCAGGATGGTCTCGGCGGTGGAGAGGCCGGGTGTGGGATGCGGTACATGAACCTCGGAGCCGCGGCGCTTGGCGACCGAGGCCATATGCGCGAAGGCGGCGATGCGGGGGAGACGGGCGAGCATGGAGATGGCGACGTCGATTTCGTGCTCGGGTGTAATGGCGTCGGGCTCGGCGTCGAAGGCGTAGAGCAGCAGCACGGCGCGCTGAAGCACATTCATGATGCTCGACGACACCGTGGTCATGGGGAACTCTTTGACGTACTCGTCGCTCAGGTGCCTAAAAGCGCCCAGACGTCCGCAAAAACCGTCGAGTTCCTCTTTGTTGGGCAGCGAGCCCGTGATGAGCAGGTAGGCGACCTCTTCGTAGCCATAGCGATTCTCGGCCTGGGCGTTGTTGACCAGGTCCTCGATGCTGTAGCCGCGCAGCGTAAGCTTGCCCTGGTCGGGCACGACTTTGCCGTCGACCTTGTTGTAGCCGTGCACGTCCGAGATGCGGGTAAGGCCCGCGACCACGCCCGAGCCGTCGGCGTTGCGCAGGCCGCGCTTGACGTTGTGCTCTACGAACAGGCCCTCGTCGTACGGGGCGGTCGGCAGGCCGTGGTAGAGGTTTTCGCTTTCGGGCGAAATCTGACGGCTCGCCTCGTAATCCAGAACCAGGCGGCTCAGGTGATCGTCGAAGCGGTAGTAGATTTTCTTGGCGTCGTAGGCCATGCGCGCTCCTCTCCGGTCCGCTTTGGGGCCGCGCGCTTGGACGATATGACGTCAAGCTGCCCCGAGCGGCTTGTTCGCTACAGGCGGTACATAAAGTTAAAGACGTCCTCGCGTTGGATGGACACGTTGACGCCCGAAAGCTCGCCGGCCTCGGCCAGCGCTTTCTGCAGCTCGGCGAAGTCGAGCTTGGATTCGGCGGTGTCGGCCAGCATGGTCATGGTGAAGATGTCCTCGATAATGGACTGCGTAATGTCGCGGATGTCGACGTTGGCCTCGCCCAGGACGCGGGTGACGCCGGCGACGATGCCGGGGCGGTTCTTGCCAAGGACGGTGATGACGATACGGGAGGACGAGATCTCGGCCATGGGAAACCCTTTCGCGTGATTGCGGCGCGCGCGGGGCGCTCCGCTACGGTACAGTGTTCATCATTGTACCTGTCTGGCGCAAAAAAGGCGCGCTCGCTGCGGCGTTACATGCCTGCAACATGAGCGTAAGGGGGAAGGCCGTACGGGGAAGAGCCGTCTGGCGCGTGTCCGGCTCGTGTTGGGTTGATTTCCGATCTCAGCCGAACACATTGAGCGGACAGGCCGTTCCCGCAGTCAGCCGAACGCCTCCGACGGCTGATTCCGAACTGGAAGCGGAGGGCATCCCCGCCCTTCGGTAGGGGATACCGCTCCGCGGCGCATGCCGCGGGCGGCGCCCCTATCGGACCACCGTGACCTCAGTTGGGATGGGCCCAGCACTGCCGCGTACTCGGTGAGCTAGAGCCAACTGTTCGTCTTCACGTCGCGTATGGCGATATTTCGGTCGTCCGGCTCGGTGATGCCGTAGCCGAACGCCTGGAGCGTCTCGATGGACTCCTGGATCCTCTGTTGGAACATGGGACCCGGATCGACCCTCGGCCCGAGGTGCCCGCGCCAAAGGCACGGCGTGGCGCGCAGCATGTTATGGATTTTGGAGATGGGCTCGATGTCGGCGTAGACGTTGAGCGTCGCCATGGCGTCCTTGTGGCCGAGGATCGATTGGAGCGCCTTGATATCGCCGCCTTGGCGGATCCACTGCGTTGCGAACGTGTGGCGAAGGCCGTGGAACGTGATCAGCTCGTCGTTGGTGCCCATGAGGCCGTTGGTCTCCGAGAACGTCTTGAACGCCCTGCGGATATAGCTTGTCGTCGCGAAGGTCGCGCCCGGCTCCGACAGGATGTAGCAGTCCCCGATCTCGACCGCCCCGGTAAGGCCGCGCAAGCGCAGCTTTCCGCAGTCGATCTCGTGGGTCTCCTTCAGGAAGGGGAGTAGGCCGACCGGGTCGATGGGGATACCCCTGGCGTCATGGGTCTTGGTGTCCTTGATGAACGAACCCATTCCCTTCGCGTACGCCACCGAGTGTCTGATCGAGATCAGGCCCGTCTCGAAATCCACATCGCACCACCGAAGGCCGCAGACCTCGCCGATTCGCATCCCCGTGTGCAGGGCGAGTACGACCGCCCTCTAATCCTCGGCGGACCAATCGAGTCCGAACTCCTTTCGGGCATCCTCTTCGCTCATGACTTCGAGAAGGTCTCCGGGTTGGCAACGAAGGGCGAGGCATAGCTGCTCGAGTGTGTTGAAGCGAATGCCGCGAATATGCCCTTTTTTAATACGGGACAGGTTCACGGGCGTGGTTCCAATCCTTTCGGCAAGTTCGTTCGAGGAAATCTTTCGCTCGGCCATGATCTTGTCGAGGCGAACAATTACGGGCATGGCGTTTCCTTACGCAATCTCGTCGGAGTCGAGGTACAGCTCTCGGGCGTACAAGAAGAGCTGGGAAAGCATGAACAGGACGATGCCGAGAACCAGAGAGGTCCAATCGAATGATGAAGCGATCTCTTGGGCGCCGACGGCCCCCTCGCCGCCAAACATCGAAACGGAGGTTTTGAGTGAGCCGGCGTAGAGGCTGGTGGCAGCTTGAACAACGAAGAGAATGCCGAGCACCTTCAAGCATGTCGCAGACCCTTTCTTGAAGGGGTCTCCGCTCTTGATCGTCCACACGAGAACGGCGCTGAGGATGGTCGTAGCGATACCGATGACGGCAGGGACCAATGTCGAGATCGCAAGGGCTGGATACGCGGGGGAGTCTGCAATTACAGGGTTGTCGAGCACTTCGATTGCTGGCTTTAAGGAGAACGCCACTTGTGCGATGGCGGTGGCGCAAAGGGTCGCAGAGGCTATCGCACATGCGATGCGGAAGGAATGAAGCCGGGGAGTGCGATTGTCGGAACTCATAATAACCTCCGAAGAATTTAAAAAACTCAGGTTACTTTTTAACAGTTTATGTTAAATTGACTTTGCCGGCAAGTAATCACAGGATGCTGCAACCGAAACCCCTCTAGATTGGAGAGGATTATGTTCAGTACTG
Organism: Collinsella aerofaciens; assembly: GCA_048503295.1. GTDB lineage: Bacteria > Actinomycetota > Coriobacteriia > Coriobacteriales > Coriobacteriaceae > Collinsella > Collinsella aerofaciens_CI. The sequence continues at coordinate 40,703 of DBFRVO010000014.1, forward strand.
TTAAGTCGTGTAAGCTCTTGGTTTTCCTCGGCCTCGCTCTTTGTCTGTTGCTGCCGGGAGCCCCCGCTTTTGCGGATACCCCGATGCCTCCTTCCCAGGAGAGCAGCCAGTGTGCCCTCGTTGAGCCCCTCGGGTATACGGACGACGTCGTCGATACCTACTGGAGCTACAGCTGTCCTCGCGGCGTAAGCGGGCACAGCATCTCGATGTTCAACATCTCTTACAAGACGATCTCCTACCGAAATGGCTATCGCCGATCCGCGCATCATAGGGAATCCCGCCTCGCTGCAATGTGCTCCTGTGGTGTTCTTGGCACAACTGATAAATGGCAATTTGTCTATAGCACCTACTAGATGCGAGGAAGGGCCGAGCATTTTGTTCGGCCCCTCTGTTCCGACTGGATGAGGTTAAGGTTGGCGATGAATATGCTCAAAATCTCGAAGGCGATCTTTAGGTCGCTTCTCTCCTCCAGGTCGCTCTGTGTTGTCGTTGTTGCGTTGATGGTTCTTTGTGCTCTGCCCGTCTTCAGGAGCGCGGCTGGCATCGACGGACGGGTCGAATACCTCGAGTCGGGAATAACCCGTGTTGAGCAGGAATTGTCAGCATCCTATGCGGATGCGCTTGTGAATGCGGGGGAGGACGGTGTCTATACCTCTTCATCAAGCATGCCCGCGCTTCTGTACCCTCTTGCCGTGGGACGTCTTATCTTGGCACCGCTCTCTCCCCTACTTCCGTTTCTGCAGATATCGGATGGAGAGTACACCTATTATGACGGATCGAAGGAGTACTTGCTATGGGTCGCAACGGCCGTTGCCGTCTCGTTCCTTGCCGCGCGTCTTAACAAACGTGAAAAGCTCATCATCCAGGCACCGATGGGCGAGCTGGGTAGACTTGTTGCATCGAGCGTATGGGCGAGTGTTTTTGCAATGCTTGCCGTCCTCGCCATCAATCTTCCAGGGATAATCGCCGCGCTTGTGAAGAATGGCCCGGGCTCGCCGTTCTATCCGATAGGCTACATTCAATATGCGACTCCGGTTATCAAACCGGCTTGGCTGGTGTTCGCGCAGACGGCCATCTTGCAATTCTTGGTGGCAGCGTTCATCTCGCTTGTCGTTCACCTTGCCGTGAAGATTGCCAATAACCCTACGCTTGGAATCGTGTTCGTATGTGCCCTGATGGGGGTGACGATGGTTCCCGGGTATTACGGAAGATCCATCGCTTTACGTGAGTTCGCCCTGTTGAATCCCCTTACGTATGCGAACACTGAGTTGACCGTCGGCGCCTATAGCCCGTACCCGACAACGCAGATAGTGAATCTGCCTGGACTTTGCTTCGAGCGTGGCGCGATTGCCCTCGTATGCGCAATCGGGATCGAGGTGCTGGCAATTAGCCTGCTTTGCGTTGCTGGAAAGAGCGGCTGCGCGTGCCCGATATCCCCGATTTGTCTTGAGAGAGGTTCCTTCACTGCATCGAGAACGGCAACTCGTTCGAGCGCTTGTGCCTCCGCCGTTGCATACGTAAGAACGATGGGGAAACTGCTCCTGCGTTCTCCTACCCTCGCCGTATGCGCGATTGCAATGTCGACGACGATGCTGGCCCCGGCTCTGGTCGAGATGTTTCCTGACGCTGATAACGTTTCCGCTGTTCGGTATAGGGATGGGGAGCTCCGTTCAATAGATCGGTATCTAGAGCAGAACGCTGCGAATATGGACGTCGAGGGCAAAGCGGCCCTGGAAGACATGCGGGATGCTCTTTCGGGTTTCGTGTACGCGCCTATGCCTGCGGAGGGGTTTCGAAGCCTTGCGACGTACGAGCGCGCTCGAGGTGAGCTGGGCGCGGCAGATGCGACTCTCCTGCAATCGATCGGAATCGAGCCGGAGACTCCTTCTCGTGCGGAGGCGCGCGCCCTTCTGCTTGAGTCGATCGCGAGCTTGCCGGACCCCAAGGTTTACGAGTTAAGTACGAAGATGCCCCCATTAATCCTCCTTTCGTATCTCCAGGCAGCGCTTCCCTCCTTATTTTTGCTGTTGCCCGTGGTTGTCACATCGCTCGCGTGTACCCACCTGCAGTGTCGTTCCCTTCTGGTTCTCCAGATCCCCGCAACAGCGCATGTGCGTTTTCTGACGGCTGTTGCGCTGGCTCTCCTGCTTGGCTTGGTGCTGCTTTTGGTGTCGATGGTTCCCGCTGTCGTTGTGTCCGTGATTAAGAACGGTGCGGGTGGATCGGAGTATCCCGTCGCTCTCATTCGGGCGGGAGCTTCGACAACGTCCACGGTGGGGGAGGCGGTGTTGTGCAGTATTCCGTTGCTGGTCATGGCATACGGCGTGATTTCCGTCGTCGCTGCGTTGACAGCAGCGATTAGCCGCAACCCCGTTGTCACCGGAATGGTTTGCGCGGTTCTCTTGGTGTTGGGTTCGTTGAGCGCTCATGTTGAAAGCGTGGGCATGGGCGTCGCGCTGCTGGCTCCATTCGCCTCGTTTGATCCCGCTTCCCAGGTGGGGACGATTGGGTTCCTTGGGCGAGGGACGAACGCGATGCCTTTTGGAGAGGTCGTCGGCGCATCGGGCGCTCTGCTGGTGGTCTTGGGCGCCGTATCTCCGTTGATGGTGCGCCTGAGTGTTCCAAAGATCGAAAGGGGATGATCTCGATGATTGACCTTCAAACGCTGACGATCTCTTATGGAAAGAAGGTGCTCGTAGATTCGGTGAACGCTGAGTTTGCCCCGGGTACGGTCTACGGTCTCGTCGCTCCGAACGGGCATGGAAAGACGACGTTGCTGCGTGCGATGGCAGGTTTGCCGGGTCCTCGCGTGGACGGGAGCATCGTTCTGGATGAGGTGCAGGGTACGGGTGCGAGAGAGGTCCGTTCTATGATCTTCTATGCACCTGGTGAGGGGACGCTGCTGTATCCCGGATTGCGTGCGGAAGATCACCTCAAGATGGTTTGCGATATGTGGCCGCATGCTCGCGATATCGAAGAGATAGTGGAACAAACGCAGATAGGCGAGTTCGCGAAGATGAGGATCCGCACTCTGAGCCAGGGCATGAAGCAGCAGCTTACCCTGGCGATTGCGTATGCGACGGGCGCGCGGTACCTTCTATTAGATGAGCCCATGAACGCGCTCGACCCCAGCAGGGTGGACTTGCATTCCGAGATTCTCAGGAAGCTGGCCGATTCTGGTACGTGCATCATCATGTCATCCCACATCTTGGATTCGGTCGATAGGCTGTGCGATGAGATTCTGTTTTTGAAGGATGGGAGGCTCATTAGAAGCATTCCGCAAGATGATGCTGCGCCGAAGTCTCCTGGATCCCATTTCGCAAAGCCTGCCGGACGCGCCGAGGGTGCGCTAAGCACGTATCGGCGACTCTACGAAAAGGGCGGGTAGAAATGCAGGTTAATAATCTATGTGGTCAATGTGATACCGTTGAACCAGCATATCGATACCGCTCAGCCATTCGCCTCGCCCCCGTCGCACGCATCTTCATTCGGGCTGTCATTATTAATCTAACGATGCTTTGAGAAATGTGGGTGCTTCTAAATGTGCTGTCGACTTCTTCTCAAACTAATCCTAAGAGACAGGGCCGTATGGATTTGTACGCTCGTTCTCGCTGCAGCCTTTTCCGCCCCCATTGCGTTCAATTCACCCATCTACGGGCCCTTCTTTATGA
>DBFRVO010000015.1:0-75076 GCA_048503295.1 Collinsella aerofaciens
GAACAGGAGTCGCTCGAGCTCGTCGGGCGGCAGGTTGAGGAGCTCGTCGCCGGGACGGTGCAGGCAGACCTTCCTGAGCTTGCCGATCTCGGAAGGCACGTGCAGACCTTTCGTCATGGCCTCCTACCTTTCTTTCGGGCCTTTCGGCCGAATCTCTCAGCGCCCTTCCATAGCGGACGCTGCTTGCTGACAGCTCTAGTTATATCCAAATTCCACCCGCAATTCCACCTCGCCCCCGAACGGTCAACAAAGTGCGATGAACGGTATATCGCACGAGATTCCCCCATAATGTACTTCGGCGTTCTAAAGTAACTTTTCTAAGGTAAACGCTCTTTTTCCAAAAAACTATTTGCAATTGCATCTCTATACTTTTGATTCAGAATTGCATAGCTAAATCGGTTTTATGTATATAAATGATGTTTGTTTACGTTTCCGCCTGCATTCAATGATATTCAGCTATCCATCATTCTTATTCACACTTACGTACCAGTTGAGTGAGGATATAGACCGCTTGCAGACGAGCAGGACGTCAGTCCTATGACTTGTCAGCGTAAGAAGTAGGTAAAGATACCGTTCACGCGATACGTCCGTGCCAGCGGTCGACTAAATTGAGACAATAGTGATTAGTGTTAGGCTACCGTCCCTTGTGGGGACTGAACGGACAGATGCATATGCCGAGCAAAATCGAAAAGAAGCAAGCCGCCGCAAAGCTGCGCAAACCGCCGCGCGACTTCTCGTACACGCAAAACCGAGAGCTCAGCTGGCTACGCTTTGACAACCGCGTGCTCGACGAAGCCTTCGACGAAACCGTTCCGTTATTCGAGCGACTAAAGTTCGTCTCGATCTTCGAGTCCAACCTCGACGAGTTCCTTATGGTGCGCGTGGGCGGCCTGTCCGATCTGGCGGAGCTCAAAAAACAACCTGTCGACAACAAGAGCAATATGACCGCCTCCGAACAGGTCGATGCTGTCATGGCCGAAATGCCCGGGCTCCTTACCCGTTGGGAGTCCATCTTTAAGAGCATCGAGGGCAAGCTCGACACCTTGGGCGTTCACCGCGCCCGCATCGATTCGCTTACGCCCGAGGAGCGCACCTTTGTAACCCGCTACTTCCAGGCCTACGTGTCACCGGTCATCTCGCCGCTGGTCATCGATCCTCGCCACCCCTTCCCCAACCTGCGCAATGGCGCGCTCTATCTGGCCTGTGGTCTGGACGGTGCCACCGACGAGGAGAGCCTGCTGGGCCTTATCGAGATTCCCGCCTCGATGAACCGCGTGGTCGAGATCCCCTCGCCCACCGGCACCTACTCCTACATCTCGCTCGAGGACGTCATCCTCGCCTGCCTGGACAGCTGCTTTGGCTCCTATAAGCCGCTGGATCGTGCGCTGATCCGCGTCACCCGCAACGCTGACATCGATCCGGACGGCGAGGGCGTCGAGGAGGAAGAGGACTACCGCCAGCACATGAAGCGCATTCTCAAGAAGCGCCTGCGCCTGCAGCCGGTAGTGCTCGCGGTCTCGGGATCGCTCGAGAAGGCGACGCTCAAGACTATCCGCAAGGCGCTCGAGCTTTCGCGTCGCTCGGTCTTTACCTGCGATATCCCGCTCAACCTGGGCTACGTCTTTGGCATTGAGGGCAAGATTCCCGAGCACCTGCGCAACGAGCTGCTCTTTACGCCGTTTAAGCCGCAGCCCAATCCCACCATCGACATGACCCGCTCCATCCGCGAGCAGGTGCTGCAGCACGACAAGCTGCTCTTCTACCCTTACGAGGCCATGAACCCGTTCTTGGACCTGGTGCACGAAGCAGCCTACGACCCCGAGTGCATCTCGTTGCGCATCACGCTCTACCGCGTGGCCAAGCAGAGCCGCCTATGCGAGTCGCTGATCGATGCTGCCGAGAACGGCAAAGAGGTCACGGTGCTCATGGAGCTCCGCGCACGCTTTGACGAGCAGAACAACATCGAGTGGGCCGAGCGCCTGGAAGAGGCCGGCTGCACCGTCATCTATGGTTCCGAGGGCTTTAAATGCCACTCAAAGATCTGCCAGCTCACCTATCGCGAGGGCATGGCGCTAACGCGCCTCACACTTTTGGGCACCGGCAACTTTAACGAGAAGACGGCCAAACTCTACAGCGACTTTATGCTCATGACAGCCCATCCCGGCATCGGCGAGGACGCCAACCTGTTCTTCCGCAACCTGTCGCTGGGCAACCTGCGCGGCGACTACCGCTTCCTGGGTGTGGCGCCCGTCGGACTGAAACCGCTCATCATGCGCGGGCTTGACCGCGAGATCCAGCGCGCCCTTGCCGGCGAGCCCGCCCGCGTGTTCTTTAAGCTCAACTCGCTGACCGACCGCGAGGTTATCGACAAGATCGCCGAGGCATCGTGTGCCGGCGTGCGCGTAGACATGATCATCCGAGGCATCTCGTGCCTCAAGCCCGGTGTTCCGGGCAAGACCGAGAACGTGCATGTCCGCTCCATCGTCGGACGCTTTTTGGAGCACGCGCGCGTCTATGCTTTCGGCGTGGACTCGGACATGATTTACCTGAGCTCGGCAGACATGATGACGCGCAACACCGAGCACCGCGTGGAGATTGCCTTCCCCGTGCTCGACCCCACCTGCCGCGCCCTGGTACACGAGTGCATGGGCATGCAGCTGCAGGACAACGCGAAGGCCCGCAGCCTCACGAGCGACGGCACCTGGGTCCCCGTGGAGTGTGCAGAGGGTGAGAAACCCTTCAACTCGCAGGAAGCTCTACTGGAGCGTGCCTATCGCAACGCCGAGGCCGCCGCGCAGCAGCGCGCACAGGAGAAGGAACGTGTGGCCGAAGAAGCTATTCAGGACGAGGTTGAACATGGGGCAGCCGCCAAACCGGAAGCGGTTGCCGCTCCCCCGGTGAATGAGCCCGAGGCTGCCGCAGAGCCCGCCATGGAGAAAGCGCCCGAGCCCGCTACCGCGACTCCGGAGCCCGCCGCCGAGGCAAAGCCCGCCCCAGCTCCTGATCCGCAGCCGACCACACCCAAGGTCCAAGAGGTCCAGGCGACCGTCATTGAGCCCGAGCCTGCACCTGCGCCTCAGCCCGAGCCGCAGGTCACCAAGCCCGTATCCGAGACGAGCGCCCGTCGCGATAAGCCCGCCGGCAAGACCAAGGCCATCGAGCGCCATCGCCCCGGTCGCGTGCGCATGGGCCTGGGCCTGATCGGCCTGGGTCTTAAGACGCTCATTACCGGCAAGACGAAATAGTCGTTTGTAGAAGCGCCCCGTATTTGAGGAATGCCCCAGATACGGGGCGCTTTTCCCTGCTACCATGGTTGCGAACAAAACCGCGAATGGCAGGCAGGAATATGAAGCTCACCATAGAATCGATGACGTACGGCACCGACGGTCTGGCACATGCCGACAACGGCAAGGCCGTCTTTGTGCAGGGCGCCGTGGCAGGCGACACCGTCGAAGCCGAGGTCGTGCAGGACGGCAAGTCGTTTATGCGCGCCCGCACGACCGAGATTCTGGAGCCGAGCCCCGATCGCATTCAGCCCCCCTGCCCCTTCGTGGGCATCTGCGGTGGTTGTTCGTGGGGCAATCTCTCACGCACGGCACAGCTCGCCGCCAAGGAGCAAAACCTGCGCTCCACGCTCGAGCGCATCGGCAAGTTCGCTCCTGAGCAGGTCGATGAGTTGGTACAGCCCATCTGCCACACCAAGGACGACTGGGGCTACCGCAATAAAATCGAGCTCGAACCGACCGTCGTCAACGGTCGCGTGCGCCTTGGCATGCACGGTGTCGACCCCAGCAAAATCGTGACCGTCGATATGTGTCCGCTGTTCGATAAGCGCTTCCCGAAGGCACTCAAATCGGTCGTCGGCGCACTTAACTATCTAAGCGGCAGCCATGACTTGGGGCTCGAACGCGTGGGCATTCGCGCATCGCGCCGCACCAAGGCACTCGAGGTCGCACTCTGGACGCCGACAGGCTCTTTTCCGCGCTCGCAGGTCTCCCGCGTGCTGGCGGACGCCGCTCATCCCACGAGCGTCGTGCGCGTGATGAGCAAGGGCGAAAAGAAGGCCCGCCGTGTCTCCAAGGTCGAAATGCTCGCCGGAGAGGGCTCATGGACCGAGAATATCGCCGAGGGTCAGATGCGCTTGTCTGCCCCGTCTTTTTTCCAGGTCAACACCAAGGGCGCCGAGATTTTGATCGAGCTCGTTATGGAGGCGCTCGATCCGCAGGAAGACGAGCTTGCCGTGGACCTGTACTGCGGTGCCGGCACCTTTACCTTGCCGCTCGCCCGCCGCTGCGACTTTGTCGCCGCCGTCGAGGCCTACGGCCCGGCCGTGCGCGACCTGCGTCGCAACCTGGAGATCAACAAGCTCGATAACGTCGACGTCATCGGCGGCGATGCCGTGCGCGAGTTCCCCGACCAGGACGCCGATGTCCTGGTGGTCGACCCACCACGCGCGGGCTTGGCGCCCGAGGCCATCGACCTCATCGCCAGCACGAGTGCGCGCGATGTCGCCTATGTGAGCTGCGACCCTGCCACCCTGGCGCGCGATCTCAAGCGCTTTGTCGAGGAAGGCACCTTCTCCCCCGTCAAGATCACACCGGTCGATCTGTTCCCGCAAACCTTCCACTGCGAAACCGTCGTCCACCTCAAGCGCAACTAGACTGTTTGCCCAAGGCCACGCCCGATGATTTTTCTGGGACGGGGATTAAATAATCAATTTGCACCGAATGATTATTTAATCCCCGTCCCGAAATTGAACCGCCCCCTCATTTCTTGAACATTAAAAATGGGGGCTTCTTTATGGACGGGAGAGTCAGGCACGACGCCACGCTGAGGACTCTTGCAGCAGAGCTTTGCGACAGGGGGTACGGGCGCGCCGAAGGGTGCCCGGACCCGGCCGGGGCCGGCGGCGTGCGAGAGCAAGCTCATGCGACGGAGCTGCTGCCGGGGCGCCTGAAGGACGAATTCTACAGGAACCGGACGTGGCGGAGCTTCGAGGAGTTCAAGCGGGACCTCGAAGCCTATACCGTTCACTGGAACAAGAGGAGGAGGCGGGCTAAGCAAAAGGGGCTGACCCCGGAGGAGTTCCGGAATCAGTCCCCATGTGCGGCATAGGCCGCTAATTGACCCGTCCAAGTATCGGGGCGCAGTTCATTTCAGCGCCGCCCGAGAAAGCTAAACGCCTTCTGGCAGGTTGTCCCGGGCCGAGGGCGGCCACCTTGATCGCCCTCGGCCCTCACCCACCTCAACTGCTCCTCAATTACATGGAGCTGGTCGAGAAGAGGCGCAAGCTAGCGGGCGCCTTCCTCTTCGTCGTTGGGCCGGTAGGTGATGAACTCGATAACAAAGGCCAGGACGGCAGAGACGAGCGAGGCGATGATCGCGAAGATCATGTGGGAGATCCCGGCGCCACCAGGGGTCCCGTCGATGAAGTTGAGCAGGTTGAAGACGCCGAGGCCGCCCGAGATGTACATGAGGGCGCCCGTCATTCCCACGATGGCGCCGCCAACGGCGGAACTCAGGCATGCCACGACGAATGCGCGCTTGTTGGGCAGGGCGATGCCGTAGATGCCCGGCTCGGTGACGCCGAAGAAGAAGGCGGAGATCATCGCGGGAAGGGCGATGCCGCGGAAGCGCTCGTCCTTGTTTCTGAGGTACATGGCAAAGATGACCGCTCCGAGCGCGAACCCGTGGCCGATGGTGGCGGCGAGCACGCTGTCGTGGCCGAGGGTGTTTAGGTTCATGATGGAGATGGGGATGAGGCTCCAGTGGAAGCCAAAGATGACGAGGCACATCCACAGTCCGCCGACCAGGGCGCTGCCCAGGACGGAACCAACCACGGGAAGCTGGAAGATGAACGAGAACGCCGCGCTCAGCAGGTTGGTGATGAGGGTTGCCACCGGGCCGATGACGAGGTAGCCCAAGACGATGGAGACCGTCATCGTGGCGAGCGGTACGAGGAACATCTTGAGCGCAGTCGGCATCCAGCTCTTGAGCCAGCGCTCAAGGATAGAGCCGAACCACACCATGAGAAGGACGGGGATCACCGAGCTCACGTAGCCGGACACGGGCATGATGATGGGGACCCCGAGGGCGGTGGCGTACCACGAGAACGTGCCGGCCACGCCGAGGTCGATGCTGCCGAGCGCCTCGCCCGAGGTCAGGGCGACCATCGTCGGGTAGAGGAGCGCCACGCCGATTGCCACGCCAGTGAACTCGCTCATGCGGAACTTGCGCGCGGCACTGAACGCCAGGGCGACGGGAAGGAAGTAGAAGAAGCCGTCAGCCACGGTGTAGAGCAGCGTGTAGAGGCCGTCGTTTGCAAAGGCCGGGACGAAGTAGGTGATGAGGGCAAGCAGTCCCTTCATGATGCCTGCGGCGGCAAGCGGTCCCAGGATGGGCTGGAAGATGCCAGAGATGAGGTCGATGATGACGGAGGCAACGGTCTTATCGCCCTGGGGCTCGTCGTCGGCGCTTGCGCCGCCCGAGAAGTTGCCGGCCTCCATGACCGCGTCGTAGACGTCTTCGACGATGTTACCCACGACCACCTGGTACTGGCCGTTGGCCTGGATGACCTGGATGACGCCCTTGAGGGTCTCAATCTTGGCCGTGTTGGCGCGGGACTCGTCCTTGAGCTTGAAGCGCACGCGCGTGATGCAGTGCGCGACGCTGGCGACGTTCTCGGCGCCGCCTACGTTCTCGAGTATGGATCTGGCCAGGTCGTCGTATTTTTCTGCCATTATTATCTCCTTAGTGATATTGCCCGGGCGGCTAGCCCAGGTCGCCTCCGTTGGTGGCGATGGCCTGTTGATACCAGTAGAAGCTCTTCTTGCGCCTGCGCTCGAGCGTGCCGTTGCCCAGGTTGTCGCGGTCCACGTAGATGAAGCCGTAGCGCTTCTCCATCTCGCCGGAGCCCGCGCTCACGAGGTCGATCGGCCCCCAGGTGGTGTAGCCGAGCATCTCGACGCCGTCCTGCTCGATGGCGTCGCGCATGGCCTCGATGTGCTCGCGCAGGTAGGCGATGCGGTAGTCGTCCTCGATCGTGCCGTCGGGAAGCACCTCGTCATAGGCGCCGAGGCCGTTCTCCACCACAAAGAGCGGCTTCTGGTAGCGGTCCCAGAGGTCGTTGATCGTGATGCGGAATCCCAGCGGGTCGATGACCCAGCCCCAGTCGCTCGTGCGCACGTAGGGGTTCTCCACGCCGGCGAAGGCGTTGCCCTCGGCGACGCCGCCCACGGAGTCGGGGTCGCCCGCGGTGCAGCGCGAGGAGTAGTAGCTAAACGAGATGAAGTCGACGGTGTTCTCCGCAAGGATGCGCTCGTCCTCGGCGGTCATGCCCACGTCGATGCCCTCGCGCTCGAGCATCTTGAGCGCGTAGCCGGGGTAGCGACCGCGCGCCTGCACGTCCACGAAGAAGAGGTCCTCCTGGTTCTTGACCTGCGCCGCGCGAACGTCCTCGGGACGACAGGAGTAGGGGTAGTAGCTTCCCGCGGCGAGCATGCAGCCCACCCTGTTCTCCGGATCGACCTCGTGGGCGATCTTGGTGGCCCAGGCGCTCGCCACGAGCTCGTTGTGCGCGGCGCGGTACTCGGCCTCGCGGGCATTCTCCCCGGGCTCGAGGACGATGCCGGCACCCATGAAGGGACGGTGCAAGATCATGTTCATCTCGTTGAACGTGATCCACCAGCGCACGAGGCCGCGGTAGCGGTTGAAGAGCACCGTCACAAGCCGCTTGTAGAGCTCGATAAGGGTGCGGTTTCGCCAGGCGCCGTACTTCTTGACGAGGTGGATGGGGCAGTCGAAGTGCGTGATGGTCACGAGGGGCTCGATCCCGTGCTCGCGGCAGCAGCGGAACACGTCCTCGTAGAAGGCGAGCCCGGCCTCGTTGGGCTCCTCCTCGTCGCCATTGGGAAAGATGCGGCTCCAGGCGATGGAGAGGCGAAAGACCTTAAAGCCCATCTCCGCGAAGAGGGCTATGTCCTCGCGGTAGTGGTGGTAGAAGTCGATGCCCGTCTGGGCCGGGTAGTAGTACCCGGGCTCAAAGTCGAGCATGCGCCTCAGGCCGCGGCTTACGTCGTTGCGCTCCGGCCCGTGTGGGATGACGTCGACGTTGGCAAGGCCGCGGCCGCCCTCGTCATAACCTCCCTCGCATTGGTTGGCGGCGGTGGCTCCTCCCCAAAGGAACCCTTTTGGAAATGGCATGGTGCCTCCTTCTCTCTGGCGCCCCCATCTCTGCGGGGGACGCTTTATAACGTCCTTGCGGCCTCGCGCGCCGGGCCCGTGGCCCTTTCCCTGATGCGCGCGGGCCGCCTGTGAAGGGGTGACTAGCTGACGGCTTGTCCTGCGGCGGCGCGACGTGCCTCCCGGCCTCCAAGCAGGGAGGGGACTTGTGCCAGGCACACGCCGGCGAGGATGATGGCGACGCCCAGCCACTCGACGACGCCGAGCGGCTCGCCGAGGACGATCATGGCGATGAACAGGCCGGCGGGGAGTTCCGCGGCGGCCATGACAGTGGAGAGGCCCGCGGGCAGGTGCGGAGAGCCCATGCCGAAGAGCAGGACCGGGCAGAGCATGCCAAAGAAGCCGGCGATGACGGCAAAGGGCAGGATGCCCTGGGCGAGGACGCCCGAGACGACGTAGTCCGGGCACACCGTGAGCGACATGACCACGGAACCCGCGCATACGATGACGCCACGCTGCTCGGACGAGCAGGGGGCCTCGACCTTGCCGGAGAGGGTGACAAAGAGGGAGCAGGACACGGCCGCCCCCAGCGCGCAGAGCAGGGCCACGGGGTCGTACCCGGTGATGCCGGTCTTGTAGACGCCGCTGGCGAACACCGTTCCGAAGACGATGACCAGGGCGGAGACCACTTGGAGGAGCCTCGGCGGCCGGCGCGTCATGACGGTCTGCCACACGAGCCCCAGCCACGTGAACTGGAAGAGGAGCGTGAGCGCCACCGGGGCGGGCAGCACGCTCATGGCGTAGCAGTAGAGGATTGAGGTGAGGCAGGTGAGGGCTCCCAGGACCATGAGCTTAAGGGCGAGCTTCCAGCCCACGCGCTGCCAGCGGTGCCCGAGTGCGTGCCCTGCGAGCGTGGCGAGGGCGAAGAAGATGCAGCCAAACCACGCCTGGCTCGCCACCACCTGTGCCGAGGTGAAGCCCGCGGCGTAGGCGAGCTTGTAGGTCGTGGCCATCGCGCCGTAGCAGGCGCCGCCCGCAAAGACCTGGAGCGCCGCCTTGGCCTGTCCCGCGCCCGTGACTCCTGCCCCGGCGGCCTGTTGCTTGATTGTGTTTGTTCCTGCCATTAGGCTCCCTTCCGTCTGCTGTCTTGCAGATGCACGTCTCGTGCGTCTGTTCCCTGCAGTCGGAAGGTGGGCTCGTGCGGTCTTCTGGCGGTGCATGTGGTACCTGCTGCCAAGACGAAAAAAGCCACGCAACCGACTGCTCGGTTGCGTGGCAAAAAGGTGGCTAGCGCCCAGAAAAGTCCACGCGTTTTTAGACTGGGACAAAATACTACAACAGGTGAGATTCCGTCAAGAAAAACCGAGGAAAAAGTGAGCCTCTGCCCGCCGTACCTGTGGCGGTCGTTCCCCGAACGGGGCGGTGCTGTTGGGGACTGTCTCGCTCTGTAACAGTAAGACCCGGTTTTGGTCCGTAGATGTTACAGATTTAGACGTTTTGTCGGGGCAGTTTCCGTTTGTCTTGATCTGTAACAGTTAGGGGTCAAAAGTGGGTCTAGATGTTACAGATTGAGATTGTTGAGGATGGGTGAGGGTAGCTAATTCGGACGGGGCTATTTTAAACATTGGGAAATCGAGCGTGGCAAGCGGAGGTCTTCGGGGTATAAGACGGCTAATTGTATGCCGCCTATGAAAGGAACCCTCATGCCCAGCGTTGCCGTTCTCGCCGCCGATGGCTTTGAAACTATTGAATGCTTGACCATGGTCGATGTCATGCGTCGCGGCGGCGTGCGTGCCACGCTCGTCTCGATCATGCCCACGCGCGAGGTCGTAAGCTCGCTGCAGATCCCCGTGACCTGCGATGCGCTCTTTGATGAGATCAACTTTGACGAGTACGACTGCGTCGTGCTGCCCGGCGGCCTGCCCGGTGCCACCAACCTGCGCGCAGATCAGCGCGTCTGCGACGTGGTCTGCGAGTTCGCCGCAACCAAGCACGTCGCCGCCATCTGCGCCGCCCCGTTTATCCTGGGCGAGCTCGACCTGCTCGAGGGGCGCCATGCCACGTGCTTCCCTGGCTTTGAGAAAAGCTTCCCCGAAGGCGCCTATACCGGCGAGAAGGTCACGCAAGACGGCAACATCATCACTGCCAGCGGCATGGCACAGTCCCTCCCCTTTGCATTGGAGCTGCTGCGCACGCTCGCCGGCGACAAGGCCGTCGAGAAGGTCGCCGAGGGCATCCAACTATGATTTTGGCTTCGCAATCGCCGCGCCGCATAGAGCTGATGCGCGAGGCAGGCTACAACATTCGCGTGATTCCCGCGGATATCGACGAAACGCCCTTTGATGGCGAGGCCCCGCTCACGCTTGTCGAGCGCTTGGCACGCGCCAAGGCGGCTGCCGTTGCTGCCGAGTATGCCGAGCCCAATGAGCTGACGGTCGCGGCCGACACCATCGTCACCTTTGACGGCAAGATTCTGGGCAAGCCGGCAACCGAGGACGAGGCGCGCACTATGCTCCGTGAGCTTTCGGGCCGCACGCACCAGGTCGCAACCGGCGTCTGCATCGTTAAGGCAGGCGATACGGCCGCCCCGCATGCCGCCGAAAGCCTGTCCTTTGTCGATGTGACCGACGTGACGTTCTACGAGCTCACCGACGAGCAGATCGAGCACTACGTCGCCTCGGGTGAGCCCATGGACAAGGCCGGCGCCTACGGCATTCAGGGCACAGGAGGACGCATGCTCGTGCATGACATTTCGGGTGACTTCTACAACGTGGTGGGCCTGCCCATCGCTCGCGTCGCACGCGCGATTCAAAAACTCTCGTAATTGCATCTGGCGCTGGGCATCCCTCAGCGCCTACAATTTTGCCGTACCGTACGGATCCCGACCGGGCATAAGGCCCGGCGGAAAACCGATAGGAGAAAATATGGATACGCTGCTCGAAGCCATCGATGTTTGCAATGTCGATGGCTTTTGCTTTGGCAACTATACGGACGAGGAGGCCGGCACCGGTTGCACCGTAATCGTGGCGCCCGGGGGTGCCACCGGCGGCGTTGACGTACGCGGCGGCGCTCCCGCTTCGCGCGAGACCGACCTGCTGCGTCCCGAGAACACCGTCGATAAGGTCCACGCCGTCTGCCTTTCGGGCGGATCGGCCTTTGGCCTCGAAGCCGCAAGCGGCGTGGCCCGCGAACTCGAGAGCCGCGGTATCGGTCTGCCCGTCGGCCCCACTCAGGTGCCCATCGTGTGCTCCAGCTGTATCTTCGACCTTGCCTTTGGCGACTCCACAGTGCGACCCGGCATT
Source organism: Collinsella aerofaciens (assembly GCA_048503295.1). Taxonomy (GTDB): domain Bacteria; phylum Actinomycetota; class Coriobacteriia; order Coriobacteriales; family Coriobacteriaceae; genus Collinsella; species Collinsella aerofaciens_CI. Next base: position 11,484 of record DBFRVO010000015.1, read on the forward strand.
GAGGCCGGCATCGCCGCCGTGCGCGAGGCGCTCGACCACACCCCCGCCAAGCTCGAACAGGGCAATGTAGGTGCCGGCACCGGTGCCACCGTGGGCAAGCTCATGGGCCCCGCCACCTGCATGAAGGCCGGCCTCGGAGCTGCCGCCGTGGCACTCGGCCCCGTCAAGGTGGGCGCCGTGGTCTCGGTCAACGCCTGCGGCAACGTCGTCGACCCGACCACTGGCGAGTGGATCGCAGGCATGCGCGCCGCAGCCGATAGCGACCAGATCGTCGACATGGAGCTCGCCGCCTTTGCCGCCGCAGGCTCTATGCAGATGCCGCTCGACCGCACCAACACCACCATCAGCTGCATCGTCACCAACGTGAAACTCACTAAGGCCCAGGCCACCAAGGTCTCCCAGATGGCCGCAGACGCCTACGCACACGCCATCCGTCCCACGCACACCACCAACGACGGCGACACCATCTACACCCTCGCCAGCGGCAAACTGGGCGCCCAGGCAAGCGCCGCCGTTCCCCTGGACCTGTTGGGCATGCTCGCCGTAAGGGCCTTACAGACCGCCATCGTAAACGGAGCCAAAACCGCCAAAACCACCCACGGAATCCCAGGTGCTGCGAAGTAATCTCACTCGACCGTCGGTCGGAGGCGGGCGGGCATTACGTTTGCTGCTCTACAGTCCTATGCAAGACGAAGGCCACATTAAGTGGCCTTCTTTGCATGCGGAACTCGCGACAAACGTAATGCCCGCCCGCCTCCGACCGACTACCAACTAATATTTTTTCAGCCCAGGCCCCTGTGTACCGCGCGTCGAAGATCTTCAAATTCAAATAACCTGACAATCGATTCTTATAGCAGAGGCCCCTTGGCCTTTAGTTTGATACAAGTTCCGCACGAGCCGGAAAGCACTTAATGTGCTTTCCGTGCGAGCAGGACTGTTCGCAGTAGCAAACTAAAGGCCAAGGGGCCCAGTCAACCTATCAGCAGCGATTACTCGGCAGCTAGTTGAATTTGAAGATCTTTGAGGCAAGACGGTATAGGCCGAGTGTGGTTTTGTCACCGGCACGACCGCGCAGATTGGTGAAGAAGCCGACCACGCCGTAGCGGGCACGACGATACATGCGCTCGTCGTAGGCCTTCAAATCACTCCACAACGTCTTCAGGCGCTCGTCGGCACAATCCTCGTCGGAAAGCTTAGTAAGCACCGAGCAGATTGCCATCATCATGGTGAAATAGCCCATCATGTACGAGCGCAGACGCGACGACTCGACATCGCTGTACAGGTGGAACGACTCCATCATGATGCGCGTCACGCGAAACTGCTGGTCCAGACGCTTGACCATCGTGGCCTCGTTGACGCTCTGGCCCTCGCGACCGATAAAGTAGCGGTAGAGGTCGATGTCGGCGTAGTACATGGTCTTGCAGCGCGGCAGCGGCACGTAGGCGTAGATGTTGTCTACATAGAACGTGTGCGGCGGCATAGGCAGATTGGACGCGCGCAGCACATCCGTGCGATAGCACAGGCTGTGCATGAGCAGATTCTGGTCCAGACGGAAATGGCCAATCTGGTCCCAGGTAAAGATCTTTTTTCGCGGCAGGGCAAACTTGTAGCCAATAGCGGTATGCGTGCCCTCGTAAACCTTCTCGTACACATAGTTCGAGATAAAGAGGTCGACGCGCTGGTCGCGCTCCTCAAAACCGCGCAGGATCGAAAGCATGGTCGACAGGGCGGCACCATCGAGCCAATCGTCCGAGTCGACGACCTTGTAGTAGGTACCCTGCGCCTCACGCAAGCCCGAAAGGACGGCGATGCCGTGGCCGCCGTTCTCCTGATGCACCGCGCGGATGATTCCGGGATAACGTGTCTCCCACTCATCAGCCTTGGCTGCCGTCTCGTCCTTGGAACCGTCATCGACGATGATGATCTCGATATCGGTGGCATAATTGCTCCCCTCCAGAATGGAGGTGATGCAATGGTCCATGTCCTTGGCGGCGTTATACGAGGGAATACCGAATGATATGACTTTATGCATGGCAGGCGATAATCTCATCCGAAAGATCAAGGGCAGAGTTGGTCACGGCATCCATATCGTAGTAACGATACTCGGCCAGGCGACCCACCGGGTGGAAGTTCGTCAGGTTCTGGACGCGCTCGAGATAGCGCTCATAGAGCTCGCGGTTCTCGGGCTCCAGAATGGCGTAATAGGGCGTCTCGCCCGAGCCGGGCGTATAGGCCTTGGAATACTCCTTCATGATGGTGGTCTTGCCGGGCAGGACCTGACCAGTCATGTTCTTGAACTCGGTGATACGCGTGTAATCCTCGCTCGTGGTGTAGTTGACGGTGCCCACGGGCTGGAACTGGTCCATATCGAGCGTCTCGAACTTCATGTCAAGCGTACGGTACGGTAGCGCGCCCAGATCGAGGTTGAACAGCTCGTCGAGTGGACCGGTGTAGACGATCTCACCACCATAGACCTTGCCGTCGATCTTAACGGTGGTCTCGTCGATCTCGAAGAGGTCGCGGGCGTCCACGTCGCAGAACACATCAATCAGATCGTGGTCGAGCATGTGCTCGAACAGCGCGGTATAGCCATCCTGCGGCATGCCCTGGAAGGGAGCCTGCGGGAAGTAGCGATCATCGTCGCCCACAAAGACGGGAACGCGGCCGGTGATCGAAGGATCGATCTGGTCGGGCGTCTGACCCCACTGCTTCATGGTGTAATGCAAAAAGACGTTCTCGTAGACGTAATCGGCGACCTCGGCAAGATCCGGGTCGTTCTTCTTGCGCAGCTCCATGATGGGCACCTTGACGTCCTTGCCAAAGGTCTCCACGAGCTTCTGATACAGCTCCTCGCCGCGCTCATCGCCAAAGGCGAGCTTAAGGCTCGCATGGTTAAAGGGCACGGGCATAAGGGTGCCGTTGATATTGGCAAGCACCTTGTGCTGGTAGTCCGTCCACTTGGTAAAGCGCGACAGGAAATTGTGGACGCGCTCGTTAAAGGTATGGTAGATGTGCGGACCATACTCGTGGACCAGGATCCCGGCCTCATCAGCGCAGTCGTAGGCGTTGCCCGCAATGTGGCTACGGCGCTCCAGAACGGCAACGCGATAGCCGATGGTCTCGGCGAGACGGCGGGCACAAACGGCGCCGGCATATCCGGCACCGACGACAATCATGTCGTATGCGCCGGCGTTAAAGCCTTCAGGCAGGCCTGAGGTAATCTGCATCGATACTCCTTGTCAAAAGCCACGGGCTCGTTAGCTGGGCTTTTCTCGAACATTCTTCGAGACATATTTATCAGAGCGATTATAGCGCTAATGCGTCCTATAATGAGCTTGCCACACAAGGAAAGCTCAAGCACCGCGGCGTACATAATTGAAAGGTAAACCCGCTAGCAGCGGGTTTATTCGTGAACAGCCAGGCGCCTGGAGCTTAGCGAAACGCTTGTAAGGAGTAACATGAGCGATTTCCTAAACCGTATGAAGTCTGCCGCCAAGGCCGACCTTAAGACGATCGTCCTGCCCGAGGGCGAGGATCCGCGCACCATCGTCGCAGCCACCAAGATCATCGAGGAGGGCCTAGCAAAGATCGTCATCCTGGGCAACCCCGACGAGATCAACGTTCCCGGCGCTACCGTCATCGACCCGCGTAATGCCGAGAAGCACGAGGAGTACGCGCAGAAGTTTGCCGAGCTCCGCGCCAAGAAGGGCGTCACCATCGAGCAGGCTCGCGCTCAGGTGATGGACGCTACCTACTTTGGCACCATGATGGTCAAGATGGGCGACGCCGACGGCCTGGTCTCCGGCGCCTGCCACTCCACCGCCGACACCCTGCGCCCCGCGCTGCAGATCCTCAAGACCGCCCCGGGCACCAAGCTGGTGTCGGCCTTCTTCGTGATGTGCACCGACACCCCGCAGTTCGGCACCGACGGCACACTGATCTTCGCCGACTGCGGCCTCAACATCAACCCGTCCTCCGACGAGCTCTCCGAGATCGCCATCGCCTCCGCTCACTCCTGGTCCACCTTCATGGGCAACGTTGAGCCGCACGTGGCCATGCTCTCCTACTCCACCATGGGCTCCGCCGGCGGCGAGGTCGCCAAGAAGGTCCAAGAGGCCGTAAAGTTCTGCAAGGAGAAGGCTCCCAAGCTCGCCATCGACGGCGACCTGCAGCTCGATGCCGCTATCGTCCCCACTGTCGCCCAGCTCAAGGCTCCCGGCTCCTCCGTCGCCGGTAAGGCTAACGTGCTGGTGTTCCCCGACCTCGAGGCCGGCAACATCGGCTACAAGCTGGTCCAGCGCTTCGCCGGTGCTGACGCCTACGGCCCCATCCTGCAGGGCATCGCCAAGCCGGTTAACGACCTTTCGCGCGGCTGCTCTGCCGACGACATCGTGGGTGTCGTGGCCATCACCGCCGTCCAGGCTCAGATGGCTGAGTAGCGTACGCACTCGCCCGAAGGCCGTACGGGCTAACCCCTGAAAACGTCCTCGACCAATGAAACGCCCCCGTTCTGCTCCTTCGGAGCTACGAACGGGGGCGTTTCTGGTCTGCGGATTGTTTTCAGGGGTTAGCCCGTACGGCCTTCTACCGCTACGTAGCAATTAGGGCATCTGGAGTGGACGGCGGCTTGGCTACGAGCTGAGGCTGAAGATCTGGATGGCCGGGTGCCGTTGCTGGGAGTGCAGGCGTTACTGGCGATGGTCACTTTGGGACTGGTATTTCCGCCTGCTAGCAAAAAGGCCTCCGGAGCTGTTGCTCTGGAGGCCTTTTGTTTACTTGCAAATGCGCGCGTTAGTTGTTCTTGGTCAGACGCTCGACGTCGTGGGCGATCATGTATTCCTCGTCGGTGGGGATGACCATGACCGTGACGGCGGAACCGGCGGCGCTGATGACCTGCGGGCCGTTGCCCACGGCCTCGCGGTTCTTGTTATTGTCGATGCGCACGCCCAGCCACTCAAAGCAGTCGCAGAAGGCCTTGCGAATCGACCAGTCGTTCTCGCCGATGCCGGCGGTAAAGGTGATGGTATCCACGCCCGCCATGGAAGCGATCATGGAGCCGGCCTGCTGCATAGCCTTGTAGGCAAACATATCGAAGGCGAGCAGGCAGCGCTCATCTCCCTCGGAGGCGCGCGTGCGGATGTCGCGGGCGTCGTTGGAGATGCCCGAAATGGCAAGCAGGCCGGACTGCTTGTTCATCATGTCGTCGACTTCCTGGTAGCTGTAGCCGCCCTCGCGCTGCAGGTAGCACACGGTGGCCGGGTCAATGGAACCACAACGGGTGCCCATCATCAGGCCGTCAAGCGGCGTGAGGCCCATCGTGGTATCGCGGCACACGCCGTCCTCAATGGCGGCAAGCGAAGCACCGTTGCCCAGATGGCACGAAAGCAGACGGTGGCAGCGCGAGCCCAGGATCTCCTTGGCCATCATCCACTCGTAGCGGTGGCTCGTACCGTGTGCGCCGTACTTGCGCACGTGGTACTTGTCGCACACGTCCTTGGGCAGCGCGTAGGTGTAGGCGACCTCGGGCATGGTCATGTGGAACGAGGTGTCGAAGACGGCCACGTTGGGCAGCTCAGGATACTTCTCGCGGCAATATTCGATTGCCGCGGCCTCGCCGTAATTGTGCAGCGGAGCGAGCGGGGCCACCTCAAGGATCTTAGCCATGACCTCATCGTCGACGACCGCGGAATCATCGAAGTGCCAGCCGCCCTGAACGATACGATGGCCAATGCCATCAATCGTAAAGTCGGTCTTCTCGAGCTCCTCGAGCACGCGAGCGATAGCAGAGCGATGATCGGGGAAAGGGACCTCCTCGGTCTGCTTGGCGCCACCGTTCTCGGAGTGGCCAAAGATGCCCATGTCCGAACCGATACGTTCGCAGTTGCCCTTGGCGAAAACCTCGCGGGTATCGGTATCCAAAAGCTGATATTTAAGGCTTGAGCTGCCGGCGTTGACAACAAGTACGTTCATGAGACTCCTTTGCAGTGCAATACGGTCGACGCAGACCCCTTAAGGCGGCCGCATGTTAATAAGAAGTTATCACAGCTTAATAAATAACTATCAGGCATATCGCCCAACGAGCGCAAAAGAGGGGCTGAACGGCACTTGGTCGTCCAGCCCCTCCCCTCTTGCAATTACTTGCCGTTGACGATGCGCTCGACGTCGGAAGCGATCATGAACTCCTCGTCCGTGGGGATGACAAAGATCTTGACCTTGGAATCCTTGGCGGACAGGCACCAAGCGCCGTCGCCGCGCAGGGCGTTGCGGGCATGGTCCATCTTGACGCCCATAAAGGCCAGACGGTCGGCCACGCCAGCGCGGACAGCCGGAGCGTGCTCGCCGATGCCGGCGGTAAAGACCAGGGTGTCCATGCCGCACATGGAAGTAGCCATCTCGGCAGCCTTGGCGGCAATCTTGTAGACAAACATGTCGAAGGCGAGCTGAGCATCGGGGTCACCAGCGGCGGCGAGCTCCTCGACGTTGCGGCAGTCGTTGGTCTTGCCGCCGGTCACAGCCAAAAGGCCGGACTTCTTGTTCATCATCTCGTCGACCTCGTCGAAGGTGTAGCCGCCCTCGCGCTGCAGGTAGCACACGGTAGCCGGGTCGATGGAGCCGCAGCGGGTGCCCATCATGACACCGTCGAGCGGCGTCAAGCCCATGGTGGTGTCCATGCACTTGCCGTCCTCGATGGCGCACAGGGAAGCGCCGGAACCGATGTGGCACACGACGACCTTGCGAGCCTCGCCGTTGGTCATCTCGGCAACCTTCTTGGAGATGTAGCGGTAGCTGGTGCCGTGGGCGCCGTACTTACGGATGTGCAGCTTGTCGCAGACGTCCTTGGGCAGGGCGTAGGTCTTGGCGACCTCGGGCATGTTGAAGTGGAAAGCGGTGTCGTAGACCGTGACGTTGGGCAGGTCGGGATACTGCTCCAGGCAGTACTCGATAACGTTGGCCTCGGGGTTGTTGTGCAGCGGCGCGAGCGGGGCGACCTCTCGGATCTTGGCGAGAACGTCCTCGTCGACGAGGGAGGAGTCGCCAAAGTACCAGCCGCCCTGAACGATACGGTGGCCGATGCCCTCGATCTTGACGCCGTTGGCCTCTAGATCCTTCAGGACGACCTCGATGGCGACCTTGTGGTCGGGGAACTCGATGTTCTCGGTCACCTTCTTGGAACCGTTGGCAGTGTGGGTGAAGGTACCGCCGGTAAAGCAGACGCGCTCGCAGGAGCCCTTTGCGGACACCTTGTGGGACTTGGTATCGATGACCTGATACTTAAGGGTCGAAGATCCTGCGTTGACGACCAGAACGTTCATGTGTCTCCCTACTAACAGGCGGTGTGGCGCCGCCAGGTTACATACGCCTCAATAATAAACCCAAACACCCTCGCGCCCGGGTTTATTGCGTTGATATATAAGTTATCGGTGTCCAAATACTCACGGCCTTTGACTTGTAAGACGAAATAGCGCGGGGATATACACCAAGGAAGAAATCCCGAGTGCAACAAGCAATACGACTCGAATGCCTGCAACGCTACTCAACACAGCGTTGAGCAGATAGAAAAGAACGGCACCCACCGCCACCATCTGGCTTTGAACCGAAATCAGTGAACAGCGCATCGAAGAATCGGCAGCATTTTGGAAAACTGAGTATTTGATTGGGGCAAACAACGAGTACGCAACCGTCTGCAGCACATAGAACACGGGCAGCAAATTAGCCGGAGTAAGGGGAATCAAAAACAAAGCTGTCAATACTAAGCGAATGATGCCGCATATACGCGCAAAACGGCCCTTGTCGACACGAGTAATCGCACTGGGCACAATAAACCCTATGGAGGCGGAGGCAAGAAGCTGGACCGCAATGGTCACACCCGAAGCGACGGCATTCATTCCGCGACCCGCAAGCAGCAGTGAGAAAAAGTCTTCCAAGGCGACAAAAGCAAACGCCTGAGAACAGTCCATGATGAACGCTGAACGAAGAATGCCATTGCACGCAATAGCGGCACCGATCATCTTCGGGCTAATTCCACGCTCAGGTGTCCCCGCAGTGCCCCCTCTTCGCATCTCAGGAATGCAGACAACGACAACCAACGTCAACACCATTGCGATGATATCTGCCGAAAGACCAATGAGATATGCACCGACAGACGAAATGAAACCGCCCACGCAAGCGGAGATGGCATAAGAGGCATAGAAAACAAATCGCTCAACGACATTAAGTCTTACGAGCTGGTCCTGAGAGACGCTGTCAATGTAAATCGCTTCGATGGATCCGCTCACACATGCAGCGGCAAAACCTTTGAGAGCAAACGCGCCGATTAAAAGCAGAGGAGAACGGACAAGGAGCAGGGCGGCGTAGTACCCAAGCATTCCCACAATGCCAACGAGGCCGCTTGTCTTTCGTCCAAACCTGTCAGCAATATAACCAGTAGGAACCTCAAGAATGAACTTGCTCGCTTGATATGCAATCATCATGCTAGAAATCGCCACCATCGAGAATCCGACGAATTCAAGGTAAACCGTCAGAAAATACAAAATGGTGCTGAAGTTCGACAGAAAAACGAACGTCATATAAAGCAAAACCGTACGGTTTTTCATGCTCCGCCCTCCAAGAGTCAGCAATGTAAATCGGAATCTTGGAAAAGCATGGGGGCAAAGCTGTCAGCTATGTGTTGCAAGGCGTCAATAATCACTTGACGACACGAGGCCAAATGGCCTCACGAAGCAAGATGACGCAATAGGTGAAGAAATACCGTCTGGTGTCGATCGGTCCAGGCATTTTGTCGATAGCAAAAATAGATGGGCAAGGCCACGTCATGCGAGCCTTCAATGGAGCACTCGCTCACTTCCAATCCATCTGATGCGAGAGAAGAGCCAGAAAAACTCAATATCAATCCCCCGGCTTGAAGAAACTCAGCCTGCGCCCTGCTTCCGTATTCGACATCGCGAAAGCGGAAATTAACCAGCTGAGCTTCGGGACATTGATTGATTGCATTGAGACAGGGTGACAAATTAATGGGAACAGCGAGCCTGCCGCCCAGTAACTCACGAATGGTCATAGCGTCAACAGATTGATGACCAGCTGGGCATGAAAGAACCCTGAGCTCCTTTTCACCCATATATTTTGAAGAAAGGACGCTGTCCCGTGGTTCCTCAAACGAGATAGCCGCGTCCGAAATTCCAAGTATAAGTGATTCAAAGCATGTTGCCGTTGGCTGATGCCACACATCAAGATGAATCTGAGGGTGCGAGCTTTCAAACGAGTCGTACCAGTTTTCGGAAAAAAGGAGCCCCCGCCCGTGAAGACAGGGGGCGTAAAGACGGAAATGGCCGTCGGGCGAAACGCCGCCGTTCCCCGATTGAGCGTACTTTTTGAGATCGTCGACTTGCGCCAGGATCACGCGTGCACGACGCGCAAATTCTCTGCCCGCCGGAGACAAAACAGCCTCCCCCGCCGATCGGTCGAGCAAAACAATCTGATACTCAGATTCCAACTTTTCTATTGCCGACGAAACGGCCTGCGGACTCACGTGAACGGCGCGAGCTGCTTTGCGCACGCCGCCATAGTTCGCTACAGCTTGAAGGTATTCGAGTTGAGAAAGCTGCATAGATTACTCCAAAGGCAGCCAAGTCGACGGCCTACGCGCCCTCAGATGAGGTTCTCGCCCAGGTTCTTGCCGCCGAGGACGTGCATGTGGAAGTGCATGACGGTCTGACCGGCGTTGACGCCCTTGTTGGAGATGACGCGGAAACCGTCCTCCAGACCCTTGGCCTTGGCGACCTCCTGGATGGCGTGGGCCATGGCGCCCATGGTCTCGGCGGGCACGTTATCGGCGATGTCACTGTAGTGCTTCTTGGGGATCACGAGCGTGTGGACCGGCGCCTGGGGATTGAGGTCGTCGAACGCGATGACCTGGTCATCCTCGTAGACGACGGTCGAGGGGATCTCGTGGTTGGCAATTTTGCAGAAGATGCAATCACACATGGTTGGTTCCTTTCTCACAGACCAAGGTAATTATATTTGGTCGGGATGGTTAGAACGAAAGGTTGTCGTCGGTGTTGGCGGCTTCGCCGTCGGCGAGCACGTCGTTGCCGTCGACGTCCTTCAGGAGCACCGAGACCTTCTGCTCGGCATCGGACAAGCGGGTACGCAGGCTCTTGAGGAGCTCGACGCCGCGGGTATAGCTCTCAAGCGACTCCTCGAGCTCCATATCACCCGACTCCAAGCTGCGGATGATGAGCTCCAACTCCTGTGAAGCCTGCTTGTACGTAAGCTGCTCGACCGGGGTCTTCTCTGCCATATCTGTTTCCTTTCCTAAAGGTTTATCGCTATGAAACGCGGCCTACTCGACCGTATCGACCGTTGCCGCCACGTTGCCGTCTGCCATGCGCACGCGAATGGCGTCACCGGGCTTAAAGGTCTTGGCGCTCGTGGCCACCCCATCATCGCTGTACGCGATGGAATAACCACGGGCAAGCACCTTGAGCGGCGACAGGGCATCGAGCGAGGCTGCCGCACGGCCCAGGTCGGATGCTGGCTTGTTGAGCATCGTGCGCCCCTGATGCTCCAGGCGGGAGCTTGCGAGCGTGAGCGCATGGCGCTTGCCATCGAGTCCTGAGGTGCTTGCGATCAAGCGCTCGGGCAGACGCTCAAAGTTGGAGCGGAATGTCCCAACCGAACGCGTTATGGCGCCGGACAAACGATCGGCCGTCAGGGCAAGCTCAGACTCGCGACGCTCAACCATAAACGTTGGGTCGTTGAGGCACGGGCGGCACGCAGCCGCATCGAGCGCATCGCCCAAGCGAGCCGTATAGGTATCCCAGGCACGGCGACCGCGCTGATCGAGCATCTCCAGGTCGACCTGGGCCGACCCAATCATCGATGCCATCGCAGCACCCAGACGTTGATAGCGCGCCTCGAGCACATCGGCCAACTCCGTCATAGCCGGCGCCACCGATTCGGCCGCCGCCGTAGGCGTGGAGGCGCGACGGTCGCTCACCATGTCGCAAATCGAGGTATCGGGCTCATGGCCAATGCCGGTCACCACGGGCACGGGACAAGCCGCCACCGCACGGGCAAGCTCCTCGTCGTTGAAGGTCATGAGGTCCTCAAAGGAGCCGCCGCCGCGCACCAGCAAGATGCAGTCGGGCGCCGGCGTGATTGCGGCGGCACGGCGCAGGCCCTCAATAAGCTCGGCCGGCGCACCCTCGCCTTGAACCTTAGCGCCCACGCAGACGAGCTCGACGAGCGGGTTGCGACGACGCAATGTGCGCTTGACGTCGTCGATTACGGCACCCGAAAGCGAGGTAACGACCGCCACGCGGGAGCAGAACACCGGGATGCGGCGCTTGCGCGCTTCGTCCATCAGGCCCTCGCGGCGTAGCTTTTCGGCCAGTTGCGCCACTTGTTGACGCAGCAGACCCTCGCCCGCCAGCGAAAATGAGCGAGCGACAAAGCTCATGCGGCCCGTGGCCTTATAGAGATTGAAGCTGCCCTTAAAGCTCACCTGCATGCCATCGCGCAAGTCGAAGGTGCGCTTAAGGTAGGCGCCCTTCCAGATGATGCAGTCAACGGCGGCCGAGTCGTCCTTAATCTGGAAGTAGCAGTGACCGCTTCGGGCATTGGGGCCACGGAAACCCGTGACCTCGCCCAGAACGCTCAGCTGCGGAATGGCATCGAGCGCACCGGCGGCGATCTCTACCGCCTGGCTCACGCTGAGTTCTTTACGCTCCTGCTCGTCCGAACCGTCGAACTCGGCGGAAACGGCATTGCCGGTTAGATTCCAGCCTGCCACGCAGCCTCCTTTCGTTATCGTGCACAAGGGCTCCGGCCCTGCGCAAATTCAAGTCCAACACATAGTACAGCGCCGCGGGGACACAAATCTCCGCGGCGCCTGTCAAGCCAATTTGTTATCGGTTGGAGTTTCTGTTGTAGCGAGCCATCAGGTAGAGCAGCTGAATGATCGAAGTGAGCGCTGCAGCAACATAGGTAAGCGCGGCTGCCGTCAGGACCTTCTTGGCACCATTGACCTGCTTGGAGCTCATGCCCGACTGCTCGATGTACGCCACGGCGCGGCGGCTGGCATCAATCTCGACCGGCAGCGTAACCAGTTGGAACAGCACGCTAAACGAGAAGAAGATCAGTGCGAGGGATGTGAGCCCGGCAATGTTCATAAACAGGCCCAAGAGCAACACGATGGTCCAAGTGTTCTGGGTAAAGTTGACAACCGGAACCAGGGCGGTACGCACTTTCATCATGGCGTAACCGCTTTGACGCTGGGCGGCATGGCCCGCCTCGTGGCAGGCGACGGCAACGCTTGCGACCGACCCGCCCGAACGGTTGGCATCCGAGAGATACAGGTTATTGTCCTGCGGGTTGTAATGGTCGGTGAGCTCGCCGGCGACACCCTTGATACCCACGGCGTTGCAGCCGTTGGCGTCGAGCATGCGGCGAGCGACCGTGGCGCCCGTGTCGCCGTCCGAGCGAACCTTGGACCAGGTTTTGTATGTCGAGTTGATGTAGTTCTGTGCGGCAAGGCCAAGCACCGTGCAGACAAGAACAACCAGCAGGTACAGCGGGTCGATGCCAAAGCCGTATCCATAGTAATAAGGCATGCGAATTCCTCCGAATCGAGTTACACGTTGGAGGCATTTTACCCACTCGCCCAGCCAACGAGACACCATCGATGTTTTGGCATTGCAGCTCTAGAACGACGTTTACAGCGTTTGGTAAAACCGCGTAACTATAGAAGCTCGATTTTGCCGTCCTTCACGGTGAGTCCCATATTGCCGGAAAGCAGATCGTCCAGACGCGAGCCCACAAGCTCAAAGCGCCAGCCTTCGCGCAGGGGGCTCTGCTCGGGGTGCTCAATATAGTCGGCCAGGTCATCGCGCGAGGCGATGACCGAGGTCGCCACGCCCGAGCGCTCGGCAACCAGGCGAATGAGCGCATACATCAGGTCCGTCACGCTCTCCAACTCCGGAGAGATCTGGCGATGCCCGCGCACCATGAGCGGCAGGCGATCGTGCGGGCAGCTTGCGCCACGCTTGATGGCCATGAGCGCACCGTCCACGTCGCGCTCCCCCAACTGATCGGTACCGCGAATGCTACGGAACTCCTCAACGCGCACGGGATTGCGCTTGACGAGCGCAAGCAGCGTGTCGTCGGACATGACCCACTTGCGCGGGATGTTACGGCGCTCGGCGCGGTCCTCGCGCCAGGCGGCGAGCTCGCGCGCGATGCCCAGCTGGTGGCGGCTGCACGAGTTGATGCGCTTGACCTTGCGGAATGCCTCGTGACGGTCGGCGCGATAGTGCGACTCGTCAGCCAGCGGGCGTAGCTCGTCGAGCACCCAGTCCACACGGCCCAGCTCGCGCAGGCGACTCATCATCTCGGTATAGGCGACGATCAAGTACTTGACGTCATCAATCGCGTACTCAATCTGCTTATCGGTCAGCGGGCGACGCGACCAGTCGGTCAGCGACTCGGTCTTGGGCAGCGAGACGCCGCAAAACGTCTGAACAAGCGCGCCATACGAAATCTGCTGGCGCTCGCCCAAAAAGGCAGCGGCGACCTGCGTATCGAAAATCGGTCGTGGCAGCACGCCCACGGTATGGAGCATAACCTCCATATCCTGCGAGCAGGCGTGGAAGACCTTAGTCACGCTCTCGTCTGCCATAAGCTCGGCCAGCGGCGATAGGTCGTCGATTACCAGGGGATCGACCGCGACGCTCTCGGCAGGGGTGGCAATCTGAACCAAGCACAGACGCGGATGGAATGTGCGCTCGCGCAAAAACTCGGTATCGACGGCAATCGCGTCGAACTCACGGGCGCGCTGGCAAAAGTCGAGTAGAGCCTGATGTGTGGAAATGTACATATCAACCCATCGAATAAGGTTAGGCCCGAAAAACACGGGTAGGATATCGGCATTGCCTTACAACTATACTCGGTTAGTCACAGAACGGGAACGTAAGTATGCGCTGCCTTATCATCCACAACCCGGCATCGGGCCCCAGCTCAGATGAAATCTACGCATTCACGCACGCCCTCGCGCAGGGCGGCGACGAGGTCGTGATGCGTTTTATCGGCGATGGCATGGAGCCCGAGGACGCCGTGGCAGACGTGCGCGAGTTTGATCGCGTGGTCGTTTCGGGCGGCGACGGCACCGTCTCCAACGTGCTCGACCAGATGCGCGGATGCGGTGTCCCCACGCTCGTCTTCCCCTCCGGTACAGCCTGCCTGTTCTTCAACAACATCGGCAATGCCCCCGAGGCAGCGGCGCTTGCCAAGGCTTGCCGCGCCGGTCGCACGGTCAAAGTCGACATGGGCGAGCTCTTTTGGCTCGACGAGAACGGCAACGAGAAGCGCCACGGCTTCATCATCATCGCCGGCTCGGGCTTCGACGCCGAGATCATGATGAAGGCCGCCCCCACCAAAAACGACATCGGCGAGATCGCCTACTTCCTCTCCGCGCTCGCCACGCCCAACCCCACAGTGGCGCACTTTACTATTGAGCACGACGGCATTGTCGAGGAGCTCGACGGCATCTGCTGCATGGCCGGCAACACCTCGGTCATCCAAAACGACATCAACCTGTTCCCCGACTGCCGCATGAACGATGGCATGGTCGACATTGCGGTCATCGAACCCGTAAAAACTGTGCAGCTTCTACCGACTGTGATCACCGCCGCACTCGACCCCGCCGGCAAGGTACTCGGCCGCCCGCAGTTCAAGATCATCCAAACCAAGGAAGCCAAGATCACCTGCACCCCATCGCTGGGCATGCAGTTCGATGGCGAGATTATCTCCAGCAATTCGGGCGTCTTTGGAGCCCGCGCGCTTCCGCAATGCCTCGACCTCATCGTCGACGAATTCTCCCCGCTCGGAAAATAGGAGGACCCTATGAACGACAATCCCCTGCTCGGCTTTATCATCATCGTTTTGGCCATGCTCGTCGGCTATGCGATCAACGTGATCCACCGCCGGAAGAAGTAATTCCATATTGGCATGATATTCATCCAATTATCGTCTCCCCTGCCGTTTATGCATTTGCCAAACAGCAGGGGATTCTCATTTCGGGCATTCCCAGCTACTTTATTCGGCTACAGTAATTGCAGGGCGTCTTTATTAAAATAAAGCTACAAACTGAGTATAATTAACCGCTCATCGCATATTTCATCACGCTTATCGAGTAAGTTTCTTTCATAGATGAATATTGTTTCTAGTTCGTTACGCTAATGAGGTGTCTTTATTGGCTGAAGCCCTCTGGCGACAGAGGGCTTTCGCACGCTGAGAGGGAAAATGAGGAAAACTCACCCCGTCAACGCGCTCAAGAAGCTAGGCATAGGCCTCGCCTTTGGAGCTGCAACCATCATGTCCATGCCGACCTCTGCGCTCGCCTGCACGCAGGTCTATATGGGCAACAAGCTGACGGCCGACGGTAATACGTACTACGGCCGTGCTGAGGACTACCGCAAGCGTTACCTCAAGCACTTTGGCATCGAGCCTTCGTTTGGCCCTGGTCACACCTACAGCTCGGATGAGTCTGCATTCGTGTATACCTCGACCAAGACCTCGTATCGCTACACCTATGTGCGTGACCACCCCAGTCAGTGGGACGAGCGCTGGGATGCCTACTCCGAGGCTGGCATCAACGAGAAGGGTGTCTCCTGCTCCGCCACGCTGACCACCTACATGAATGCAGCTGCCAAGGCTGCGGACCCCCTGACCGATACTGGCATTGGCGAATATAGCTACGGCAGCGTAATCTTGGGCGAAAGCGCCACGGCACGTGAGGGTGTCGAGCTCCTCGGCAAGATCATCGACGACCAGGGCGCCTGCGGCAACGACCAGATTATCATCTCCGACAACAATGAGACCTGGCTGTTCGCCGCACTTTCCGGCCATCAGTGGATCGCCATGAAGCTCACCGATGACATCGCCTCGCTTAACCCCAACATCGGCAACCTCAACTACAAGGTTGACCTCAACGACACCGAGAACTGCCTCCACTCCGAGGGCATCGAATCTATGCCCAAGGAGAAGGGCTTCGCCAAGTACTTCGATGATGGCCAGTTCGACGTTGCCCAGACCTACGGCGAGGAAATTAGCGAAAATGCCATGCACTCTTGGACACGTTATGTCCAGGGTCGCGCTTACTTCGATGCGCCGCTCACCGAGGGCACCGACTATAAGATCGTAAAGGACACGCGCGAAAACGCCCGCGCCACGACCGGCGCTCTGCCCTTCGAGGCACAGCCCCTGTTCTTCCAGCCTGGCAAATCCAACTGGAACACCTTTGAGATGATCCGCGCGTTTGGCAACCGCGGCGAGAAGGCCCCGGGCCTCAACGCCAACACCGACGGCGCCTACGCCATCGGTACCGAAAGCAACAGCGAGATCAACCTCTTCCAGATTCGCGATGGCCTCGATCCCGAGATCGCAACCATCCAATGGGAAATGCTCTCCCGCGCCGCGTACTCCGTCGCCATCCCCTTCTACTCCGCACTGCTCACCGAGGTTAGCCCGTATTTCAGCGACCAGACCGTCTCCTACGATCACTGCAAAGAGACGGACATCGTAACAACGAAGAACCCGAGAACTCCATCAATTACGTCCTCATGGACATCAGCTCCCTCTGCTTCGAGCATCCCGAGCTGCTCGGCGTCAACGTCCGCACCTACCTCGACGCCCTCCAGAACGAGCTCGTCGAGCAGAACTTGGAAGTCGACGAGGTCATGCAGGCCACCGAGGGCACCGAGGCCCGTACCGCCCTGGCAAACAAGGCCGGCAATGCTGCCACCGAGAACACCTACGTCAAGTGCAAGGCCTTGCTCCAGGAGATGCGCGCCTATCTGAAGGCTGAGAACTTCGACCAGCCCTTCACCCCGAGCGACCTGAGCACCGAGACCAACGGCCTCAAGGTGTCCATCACCTACGCCAAGGACGCTCTTGCCACCGACCCGGTAACCCCGGATCAGCCTGGCACTCCCGAGCAGCCTGGTACTCCTGAGCAGCCCGGTACCCCCGAGCAGCCCGCTAAGCCCGAGCAGCCCACCACCAAGCCCGAGAAGCCTGGCAAGTCGGACACCACGACCACGGTAACCACCAACAAGGCGAACACCAAGGGCGGCCTGCCCACCACCGGTGATCGTTTTGATGGCCGCGTGGTGGCTGCATTCGCCATCGCTGGCGTTGCCGTCATCTCCGCGGGCGGTTACTTCCTCTACCGTCGCAATAAGGAGTAACGTCCTAGCTGAGCGGGCAAGGCAGCAATGGCAGGCTCGCCCGCTTAACCCGCCTTTTGACCGGCGGGAAACCCGCTTGAAATCTTTTCAAAAAAGATTTCCCCGCACACACTTCGCTGTGCTATAGTGCAGCGCAACAGCAACTTGGTGCGACCGCGCCACGGCATCACGAAAGGAGCCACCAACATGAAGAACACGATGAAGTCTCTCAACAACTGGTGGTGGCGTGATGCGAATACGATCGGTCGACAGTGAGTCCCTCACGCCTGTTTTTGCGCTCTAGGTGATTGAAAGGCCTCCGGTTTCGACCGGGGGCCTTTTTCTATCTCGAGCCCGATCGCATTCGCATCACGCGCCTCCGCTTTTCTCTTGCACTCCCCTTCCGAAAGGATTTTCACCATGTCTCAGAACACCACCGCCGCCCAGCCCCGCACCGTCCAGACCGCCGACCGCGGCAAACTCGACGTCCGTGCCCTCGTCCTGCTCGCCATCCTGCTCGCTGCCGGCTTCATCCTCAACTTCACCGTCGGCAAGGCCATCTCGGGCATCTCGGGTGGCATGATCAGCCCCGAGTTCATCATCTCGGCCTTCTGCCTCACCATCCTGGTCGTTCGCCCCAACATCGGCCAGGCGCTCGTCATTGGCCTTATCTCGGCTGCCGTGATCCAGATCACCACTACTTCGCCGTTCGTTGATTTTGCCGCCGAGGGCATCGCCGCCATGCTCATGGCCGGCATCGTCAACGCCGCCGGCAAGAACGGTCAGGTCAAGCCCGCCATCGCCATTGTCGCAACTTTCCTGACCACCTTTGTCTCCGGCGTCATCTTCATGGTCATCAAGATGGCCATGCTCGGCGTGGTCGGCGAGCTCGCCGCCGCCATGTTGCCCGTCGTCGCCATGACCGCCGTCTTTAACGCCATTCTGGTCGGCGCCCTCTACATGCCCATCCAGAAGTCCCTTAAGCTCAACTAACCTGCTCGGCTTTACGAGCCACCCCATCTTGGCGTTCATTCGTCGCTCGCGTACCCAAGTACGCTTCGCTCCTCTTTCGCGCCAACCTGGGGCCCCTCGTAAAGCCGTCTCCGTGCTTCACCACCAAAGACCGTCCCAAACGACTAGCTTTTGGGGACGGTCTTAAACAACTGGTCATTTAAGACTGTCCCCAATGACTATGAAAGGTATCCATGGAAACGATCATCAACGTCGACGATGTCTCGTTCTCCTATGGCACGCAGACCGAGCAGGCGCTCAGCCACATCTCGCTCAGCGTGAACAAGGGAGATTTCATCGGCATCATCGGGCCCTCGGGCGCCGGCAAGTCCACGCTTGCCGCCTGCCTGTCGGGCGCCGTGCCCCACCACTACACCGGCACGTTCTTTGGGTCCGTCATGGTCGACGGCCACGACACCTGCAAAGTCTCGCTCACCGACGTGTCGCAAATCGTCGGCAGTGTGCTGCAGGATATCGACACGCAGATGGTCGCTTCGGTCGTCGAGGACGAGATGCTCTTTGGCCTCGAGAACTTTGGCGTTCCCCACAACCAGATCGAGCAGCGCGTGAGCGAAACGCTCGAGACCGTCGGCATCAGCGACCTGCGCGACCGCGAGATCGTCACGCTCTCGGGCGGACAGAAGCAAAAGGTAGCCATCGCCGCCATCCTCGCCATGCGCCCGCACGTCTTGGTTCTCGACGAGCCCACCGCGGCACTCGACCCCGCCAGCTCCACGTTGGTCTTCGAGACGCTGCGTGAGGCAAACCGCACACTTGGAATCACCATCGTCGTCGTTGAGCAAAAAGTCGCCCTGCTTTCGGAGTATTGCAACCGCGTGCTCGTGCTCAATCATGGCGAAATCGCGCTACAGGGCGAGCCGCACGAGGTCTTCGCGCATACCGACGAGCTCCGTGTCATCGGCGTCGACTGCCCTCGCGTCACGCGCATCTTCAATAGCCTCGAGGCTGATGGCCTGGTAAGCGGTACCCCTTGCTTGGATGTCGATGAGGCCGAGCGCCTGATTTCGGGCATCGTCGACCCCGCACACGCGGCCATCGAAGCCCAGGCACCCACCGGTTCCCCACATGCACCGTCGTTGCGTCCTCATGCCAAGGACGCCGAACCCGTACTCACCTTCGACCATGTTGAGTTTGCCTATCCCAATGGCGGCGCCGCCGTACACGACCTTAGCCTGACGCTCTATCCCGGCGAGCTCGTGGGCATCGTCGGCCAGAACGGTGCCGGCAAGACCACGCTCACCAAGCTGCTCACGGGCCTGCTCAAGCCCGCCTCGGGCAGCGTACGCGTCACGGGACTGGATACCGCAGCCGTTCCCACGAGCCGCATCGCCCGCGAGGTCGCGACCCTCTTCCAAAACCCCGACCGCCAGATCTGCAAGGACACCGTGCTCGACGAGGTCGCCTTTGGCCTAGAGCTTACCGGCATCGACCGTGCCGAGGCGCTGCGTCGCGCCCAGCTCGTCATCGACCGCTTTGGCCTGCCTGCCGACGAGGCGCCCTTCTCGCTCTCGCGCGGTCAGAGACAAATGGTGGCGCTTGCCTCCGTCGTAGTGGTTGAGCCCAAGATCGTCGTGCTCGACGAGCCCACGAGCGGCCTTGATTACCGCGAGTGCATGACCGTCATGGAAACAGTGCGCACCATGGCCGAGCGCGGTTGCGCCGTTATCATGGTCTGCCACGATATGGAAGTCGTCTCGGATTTTGCCGAGCGCATTGTGGTAATGGCCGACGGTCGCATCCTCGACCGCGGCCGCACGCACGAGCTATTCTCGAACATCGATCTCATGCGGCGTGCCTACGTGGAGCCTCCCCAGGTTATTGAACTCTCGCGCCGTCTGGCATCTTCCGTCTCGCCCGCTTTTGCGCAAGTGAGCGAGGTCACCGATGTCGTTCGAATTACCAAGGAGATGGTCCACCGTGGTTAACGTCATCGACTACATGCCGGGCGATACGCTGCTGCATCGCCTGAATCCCGTCGTCAAACTGGGCCTCGCCGCCGCCATCATCGTCGGCATCTTTTTGTCCGACACCTACGTGGCGCTGCTGGGCTTTCTGGCGCTCACGCTCGCACTGGGAGCTTACGCCGGCGTCGTCGACCGTCTGTTCTCGCTGCTCAAGTTGCTGATTCCGCTCGCGCTTATCATGCTGATGCTCCAGCTGGCCTTTATGCGCGATGGCAACGTGGTGTGGGGTTTTATCACCGACACGGGCCTCATCACAGGATCGAAGGCCTGCCTGCGCCTGCTGGGTGTGGCGTTACCACTCATCCTCATGCTCATGGTGACCAAGCTCAACGACCTTGCCAACGCCTGCGTCGAGGTGCTGCATGTGCCGTATCGCTATGCCTTCACCTTTACCACGGCGCTGCGCTTTGTACCGGTGTTTGGTCAGGAGATGAACGCCATCATGGAGGCGCAGACCGCACGCGGCGTCGAGTACGATACCAAGAACCCCATCAAGAAGCTTAAGCTCATGCTGCCACTGTGCGTGCCACTGCTCATCTCGAGCGTGGGCAAGACCGATGCCACAGCCTTGGCGGCAGAACAGCGCGGCTTCTATCTGCGCACACGCGCCAGCTCGTACAAGCGCTATCCCATCAAGGGTCTGGACATCGCCGTGCTCATCGTCAGCATCGCCCTCATCGCCATCGGCTTCCTGTTCTAGTTCACCACCGACAGCAACCACCCAACGCAAAAGGCCTCGGCTCGCACCAAACGAGCCGAGGCCTTTACTGTTTCCCCAGATAATACCTACCAAAAATAAACCTGTCCCTTTTTGGCAGGTCGGAAGCTAGAGGCGGTAGGGGGCGCCGCAGCGGATGATGGATTCGCGCACCAGGACATCCATGGCGTCGAGGGTGATCTCGGGCATCTCTCGGTACTTCTGCAGCACCGAGAGCTCGGTGCAGGCCAGAATGACGCGGTCGCAGCCGCTACGGGCGAACTCCCACATCACGCGGTCGAACTTATCCATATCGGGCTCACGTCCGGCCTTCACATCATCGTAGATAAGCGACATCACATCGTTCTGACGTTTCTCGCTGGGATAGACGACCTCAACACCCGCAGCCTTACATTCGCGGCCGTAGACGCCCGCGCCCACGGTACCATCGGTGCCCATGATGCCGACCTTATGCACCGGCTCGGCCGGCATACTCAGGTTGGGGTCGAATTCGCACTCCCCCATCACCGCACCCGCAAGGGCATAACGAACCGACTCACGCGGCATGTGGATAATCGGCACCTTCGTAAACGACTGGATCTGGTCATAGAAGTAGTGCGACGTGTTGCAGGGAATGGCAATGTGCGCACAGCCCAGCGACTCGAGTGCCCGGGCACACTCTTTCATGGTCGCCAGCAGCTTGGCATGCTCGCCGGTCTTAATGGCCAACGTGCGGTCGGGCATGGTCGACTTGGAGAGCACCACCATGTCGATATGTTCCTGATCGCAGGCAGCAGCCGTATGACGCACCACCTGGTCGTAGTAATACGACGTGGCCTCGGCGCCCATGCCGCCGATAACTCCCAGCTTTTCCATCGCCGCCTCCTTGGTGACGCTTGCGCAATTGCGCGTATCATACCCGCGCCCGCCCGATGCAAACCGGACGGGCGCCGCGCTCATCTACTTGTAATACGTCTTGAACAGCTTAAAGTGGCGCAGCTTGGTGTGCCACATGCGCAGCCAGCGGTTAAAGACAAAGTCGCCCTTCATAAACGAAGGGTCGGCGCCCTTGCCTTCCTTGTCCAGGCGATGCACCTTAGCGCGCAGCTCGGGATCCTTGACGTACTTGTCGACGACGCCCATGGGAACGACCATCCACAGGGCCTCGTCCTGCGCCGTCACAAACTCCGGCTCAAACGGGCGGTTGAACACATACTCGTCCACCACATACTTGGCAACGTTAAAGCCGCTGTTGGTGACGTAGTAGTTGCTGCGGCCCTGGCGCGTGTTGAAATCGAAGAACTTAAACGAGCCATCGCGCTCGTCGTACTTAACGTCAAAGTTGGAATAGCCCACAAAGTGAAGGTCCTCGAGCAACTTGCGCACGCCGCCCATGAGCTCGTCGTTGGGCTCGGTAATGATACAGGCATGGTTGCCGACACCGTGGGGCTGATGCTCCTCGAGCAGCACATGGCCCAGGCACATCATGCGGACCTTACCGTTGCGGTCGGAATAGCTGGTGAGCACGCGCATGTACTCGTCGTTGCCGGGCACGCGATCCTGCAAGATCAGATCGTCGGTGTAGCCGCTGGCATACGAATCGCGAATGACCTGTTCCAGCTCGGCGCGGTCGGCAATCTCATAGGCCTTCTTCTGGCCCTCGAACTCGTGCTGCCACCACATGATGCCGTCGGAAGGCTTCAGGATCATCGGGTAGGGAAAATCGATCTGGTCGAGCACTTCAGCAGGCGCCTCACCCTGGGCATTAAGCATCGCCTTGGTAAAGGTAAACGTGTGCGGATAGGGCACGCCATGCTTCTCGCACAGCTCGTAGAAGATCTCCTTCTTCTGGCACTGCTCGAGCATGCTGTAGGGCGCGTAGGGAGCGACGATGTTATCCGCCAGCTCATGAGCATCCTTGGCTTGAGCCACGAGAGCGACATAGTTGTCGCCACAACCCACAAGGACAATCGTCTTATCGGCATGCGCTTGGGCAATGCCGTTGACGGTTTTGAGCATCACGGGCATGGTGTCGATATCCACGTTGGGCGTGTAGTCGATAATCTGGCTGCGGTACGCGGGACCCGTCTGATACTTGCCAAAGACCAGACTCTTGACCTGGTACTCCTCGTAGAAGGCGCGCGCCACCGAATAGGCGTTGATGTCGCCACCAAGCAGCACGGGAATGAACTCGCGCTCTGTAAATTGCAATGCCATGGAAACTTCCTATCATGAACTGCCCACACAACGGGCGGTCTTTGCGCAACTGATTTATTCTAGCGTGCCAAGCCGCCGGCGCCCAAAGCTCCACCGTATCTATGGCAATCGACGTAATCGTCCAGCACGAAGGCCAGCACGAAGACGGCGCTCACCGTTGTATGACAACGGGCAATGAACCTACCATTGTTGTAGGATTCAGTGTATTGACATCCTCGAGCGAAAGGCGCGCACGTGCCCCAAGACCATCCGACCGATAATCCCATCCTCAATGCCGCGAGGCGCGAGCTGGCGAAACGTGCGAAAGCGACCGCTCCCCTGTGCACGGCAAACGACGCCTACAACGGACCCGCCCACATCGTCTCGATCAACACGTCGGTACACAAGGGCACTCGCAAGTCGCCCGTCGCCGATGGACGCGACACCGTTATAGAGCAATTTGGCCTCGCCACCGATGCGCACGCCGGACATTGGCACCGTCAGGTTTCCTTTTTAGCCGCGGAGTCCATCCAAACGGCGCAGGCACGCGGGCTCGACGTACACGAGGGTGACTTTGGGGAGAACTTCACAACCCGGGGCATCAACCTGCTCTCGCTCCCTTTGGGCACACAGCTCAAGCTTGGAAGCGACGTGCTCGTCGAAATCAGCCAAATCGGCAAGGTCTGCCACACCCGTTGCGCCATCTACTATCTCGCCGGCGACTGCATCTTTCCCCACGAGGGCGTTTTCGGCGTGGTACTAAAGGGCGGAGAGGTCAACGCCGGTGACGAAATCCAGGTAGTCAAGCTCGGCGACGGCACCTGTTCGTTCACCCCCGCCGAGGCCCTCGAAAAGATTGAGCAGACTCGCCAGAAGGGCACGCTGTAGTTATAAAACCCCACGTTGAGATGGCTTTTACAGCCCAAAACTCCTCTCAAACAGAGCTCTGTAACGTTAAAGTTGAACTCTATGGTTTCTCAACAATTCATCATAACTGCAGGTCAAAGCCAAAGCCTCAAGTTCAACTTGACCCTTTGGAACCTTTAAGGTTCAAGTTGAGGTCGAAAGCAGTAGTAGAATACCGTTCGAACCATAACCTACGATTGATTGCAGAGGGACTGGATGCAGCATTCGAATCATCGCACCGCAGCGCTCATTGCGTCGAAGCCGGCTCGTATCATCACGAGCGCCGCTCTCGCCGTTGCACTGACGGCCACGCCGATGCTCTCCCCCGTTGCGGCGTATGCCGCCTCGCAGGCAACGCAGGACCAGCTTTCCGCAGCCCAGCAGAAGATCGAAGCCGCCACGAGCGCCTACAACGACGCCCGCACCAAACTCGATGACCTGCAAAAGCAGATTGACTCCAATGAGGCAAGCATCGAGGAAATCGAGGCCAAGCTTCCCGAGCAGCAGGCCAAGGCAAGCTCCGCCATGCGCGATCTGTACAAGTATCAGAAGGGCACCAATCCCATCGTGAGCTTCCTGGTCAACGCGCAGAGCCTGGGTGAGTTCATCACGACCTGCAAATACACCAACCAGATCACGAGCTCGAGCGTCGACGAGATCGAAGAGCTCAATAACATGCAAACCGAACTCGAGCAGAACAAGGCTGAGCTCCAGCAGGCCAAGTCTCAACTTGAGGCAGAGCAGAAAAACGCCGAGGACGCGCTGGCGCAGGCCCAGCAGCTCCGCAGCGAGGCGCAGGCAAAAGCCGAGCAGGAAAATGCCGCCGAGCTTGCCAAGCTTGAGGCCGATAAGGCCGCTGCCGCCGAGAAGCTCTCGGGCGAGGGCGTAAGCGGCAGCAATTCCAGCAGCCAGGCCACCAACACCAACACCACCATCGACACCACGGTGAACAGCTCCAATACTGGTAACTCCGATTACGATTCGTTCATTAATGAGTGGACAGGCCGCATCGACAATTATCTCGCCGGCTCCCCCATGGCAGGCCAGGGCTATAACTTTGCCGTCGCCGCTTGGAATACCGGTGTCGACCCCCGTTGGTCCCCCGCCATCGCCTGCATCGAGAGCACCAAGGGTGCTTATTGCGCCAATTCTTACAACGCCTGGGGCTGGAGTGCCCGTGGCGGCGGTTGGCGCAGCTTTGGCAGCTGGAGCGAGGGCATCTCCGCCCACGTTGCCTATCTGGGCGCCAACTACGGCTCCACCCTTACCCCGGCAGCGGCCAAAAAGTACTGCCCGCCCACGTGGCAGGACTGGTACAACAAAGTCGCCGCTCAGATGAACCGCATCTAAGTGCAACTGCAAAGGGCCCCAATGGGGTCCTTTTCTTTTAGGTAGCGGAGGTATCGACGACGCCGGTCGCATTGGCAACCGCGACTATGACAATCATGCATAGGAGCAGCACACCCAATGCCTTGAGCCAGAGTTTCGCGAGTTTCTTGCCGCGATAGCTGTCGAGCAGTGCGAATCGCCGACGAAGACGGCGCTTATCGAGCAGCGCAAAATGCATAAGCACCATAAGGCCATCGACAAAGAAAAAATACTCGATTATGAGAAGCCACGTCGGGTAGCTTTGGTTTGCTCCGGTGGGGTGAAAGACGGCAAAGTGACTTCCGACAAAGAACACAAGCAACGAGAAGCAGACGAGCGTATTCCAAATGCGCCCCAGAGACTCCGGAACGCGAGAGAGCAGGCCGCATGCAGCGGAGGCGGCGGGACTAGGAAGCCCTGCGGGGTTTCGGGGCCCTTGGGGCGTCAACACCGTCTCCGAGGCCGGAGTACGGACAGGCGCAGGCGCAGGAGGCCGTACGGGGCGACTCAGATCGTATGCCGCGCGCGTCGCCCGTCCCAACGCTTCCGCACTCGCAAAACGTTTGGCCGGGTCAAGCGCCATCGACATGCAGATGACATCGGCAAGTGGAGTGGGAATGCCGCGCGCCTCGCATTGCTCGCGCATGTCGAGCCCTGGTTTAGGGTCGACTCCCGTCAAGCAGAAGAACAACAGAGCGGCAAGTGCGTAGACGTCGCTGCGCACACCCGTCTGCCCAAACCCATACTGTTCGGGCGGCGCATAGGGTCGCGTGCCAAACTTGACGGTGTCGGCATCGGCGCCATCGCGCCATACGCGCGCGATCCCCAAGTCGATAATCACCAGCGATGAAAACGTCAGGCCCTCATCGAGCGTACAGCTCGCACCCGTCACGATGATATTCGACGGCTTGAGGTCGCGATGGATCACCGGCGCCGACGTCTCCCCCGCCATTGCAAAACCGGCGTGGAGCTCACCCACGGCATCGCATAGGGCAGGATACAATTCACGCGCATAATCGGGGGTGGCTCCCAGACGGTCCACCAGCGCCCCGAGCGTCTCCCCTTCGATGTATTCCATAACCACGTTGAGCTCGTCGCCCACACGACGACAATCGACGATTCTGGGCAGGTGCTCAAAACGCCTGCCTGCCCGCTGAGCGGCAAACAGGCGCTCGTATGCCCCGCCGATTTGAGCCGAAGCATCGATACGTTTACGGACAAAGGGGCCGAGCGAACCACCGCCGGTTCCTTCAAAGTACACGAGCTCGGTTGCTTCAACGGACGAGCGCTTAAGTACACGCTCCACGCGATAGCTGTCGTCGCGATCGAGCGACGCCAGGTGCTCGGCAAGCGCTGCGGTCAGCTCGTCATCGGAATATGTTGGGCTCTGAGTATCCATAGCCTCCATCATAGCGCAGGGCGCAGACACCCCATGGCATCCGCGCCCCGTTCGTTTGCATCGTTGTTCGACAGCTCTACCGGCTCAGATATCAGCCGCTAACTCACCGTCTCCTCGCCAAAGCGAT
This sequence comes from Collinsella aerofaciens, assembly GCA_048503295.1. Lineage (GTDB taxonomy): Bacteria > Actinomycetota > Coriobacteriia > Coriobacteriales > Coriobacteriaceae > Collinsella > Collinsella aerofaciens_CI. Next base: position 38,395 of record DBFRVO010000015.1, read on the forward strand.
ACAGTTCCTCGTTGACCTTTTGGAGACTGCACCCGCGATCGATGCAAAAGATGATAATCGCATCGCGGCGGTCCTTGCAGTTAAGGACGCTTACCCCGGCAGCCGTCAGCGCACGGTTGGTCTCTTTGAGCGTCAGCGCCATCGCAAAGGCAATCTGCAGCACCTTGTTGCGACTCGGATGACGCGCGCCGGTAAAGATCTGATAGCCAAAGGTCTCATTGAGATCGGCCATACGAACCACGCGCGAGCGCTCCAAGCCCTTTTCCTGCAGCAGCTGCTTCAGGTAGTCCGAAAGCGACGGGGCGGCAAAGTCGTGCTCCCTGATATAGCCATCGATGTTCGGCGCATCGATAAGCTCATTGAGCAACACCTCGGTCAGTTTTTTATCGGGCATACGACTTCACCTCCCCCAGTGCATGCAACATGCTAGAAACCGCTTACGTCCGAACGCTCCCAGCTAGCAACCTGGTCGGGAGACACCGTACCCAGCGCCTCGAACTTCCAGGAGCCGCCCGCCTTCAGATGATTGGTGTTTGCAAGAGCCGTTCCAACCTGGTTGCCATCGGCATCATACAGAACATACTCAATCTGAATGTAGCTCTTTTCCTTGTCCGTGTTATTGGTCAGCGTGCCCGTGATCTTATAGGCAAACTGATTGGAAGTGTCTTCAGCCTCGTCAGCAATGGTATACGGTTCTTGCGGTTCTTTTTGCTCCTCAGCCTGCTGTGTCGCCTCGGCAGGTTTTGTCGAATCGCTCGCAGGCGAATCGGTTGAATTGCCACCCATAGAGCCCACGACACCGACAATAACCAGCACCACGATGATGCCTAGGACAATCTTGCCGATCGGCTTCTTTCCCTCTTTTGCCATTATTCATCCTTCCTACGATCCGGCTACCGTGCCGGCACACAGCACATCGTAGGAAGGATTGAACTTGAATTCATTAGCTGAGAGCTAAGGCTGCGGTAAACGGCCAATGCAGTTATCCAAACGCCGAGCAAACGCACTTTGCGCGACCGTCTGCTGGCAGCGCATCAACCCACCGTGACGGATTCCCCGGTAAAGGTGCTCACAAGCAACAGGATAAAGAAGGCCAAATAGCTGATGCTCAGCAGGTAGGCGATGACCAAAAAGGCAATCCATCCTACATTGGTCTTACCGTCGGCGCGGCGCTGTTCACGACTGCGATAAAGCCAAATCGTCACGCCGATGGCAGTGATAAACAGCACGAATGCCGCCGCAGCCAGCCCAGCAAGCACAAACATCACGCCAATGCTTACAGCGATGACCGGAAGCAGTAGCAAACCGCACCCGCATCCACCCGGACTATATACGGCAGACTGTCGGCGTCGTTCCATCGTCACTCCAAGCCAAGCAATCGTTTGTAGACATCGAGGCCTTTGAGTAGGATTTCCTCGTCGAAGAGCATGCTATCGGTATGCAGAGCGCTCATCGCATAGGCTGGGCAGTCATCAGCGTCGATCGGGTTTTCTTGTCCTTCTGGCACGCCCGTACCCAGCAAGAAGAACACGCCCGGCAGATGGCGCTGATAGAACGCGAAATCCTCGGCGATTAGCAGCGGCTCGTCCACGAGCTGCAATTCGGGCAGAGCGGGCGCGATTCGGGCAAACAACTCAGGATCGTTATCGACCGGTGGATAGCCCTCGGCGAAGTCGAGATCATACGTGCAGCCCGTTGCGGTGCACGCCTCGTCGAGCACACGGCGTACGCCCTCGCGCGCACGGTCGAACATAGCGTCTGTAAACACGCGCAAGCTACCAGCAACATGGGCCTCCCCCGCCACCGCATTGCAGACGGTGCCTGCCTGCAGCAGGCCGAACTTGCCAATGCAGGGCTCATCGGCACCCAGCTCATCCATCAGCCCGCGCTCGGCAACCAAAAACTTCGCTGCCGCCAGCGCCGCATCGTGCGACTCCCCAACCGGCACACCATAGGTCTTAGCGATATGGGTGCTCGTCCCGTGAATATGAATGTGTGTCTCACTCGAACGCGCCAGCAGCGGGCCGGAACAGCTCGCCAACGTGCCGGCGGGCAGATCGGGCCACACATGGAAGCCAAAAATGCGGTCGGCCCCATAGCGCTCGAACACACCGCTCTCGCATACCGTCTTGGCACCACCGGTCGTTTCCTCGGCCGGCTGGAACACAAAGAGAACATTGCGCCTAATGGCGCCCGGATGCTCGCGAATCGTACGGTCGACATACGTCGCGGCGGCAAGCGCCATGGCCATGTGTCCGTCATGTCCGCAAGCGTGCATCTTGCCGGGATGGGTTGAGGCAAAGGCCGCTCCCGTCGCTTCCGCGATGGGCAGCGCATCCATATCGGCGCGAATCGCCGTGGCATGCGCGGCATCAACGCCGGCGTCGAAGAAAGCACAGACGCAGCTGGGGCAGGGATGGGTCACTTCACAGGCAAGCGAAGCGAGCACGCCCTCGATATAGGCTATGGTTTGAGGAAGATCGAAATCGAGCTCCGGAATGCGATGCAGGTCGCGACGATAGCGACGAAGTTCTTGGAGCTCAGTCATAAAGGATCCTTTCATGGGGCATATCCATTCACACAATATTGTGATACAGGATTGCGGCACACATGTTTCCAGCATATTGCTGCATTTTTTAAACGTTATATACGAATACTCTTGTTTGGTAAAGTGCAACGTGGTAGGGTCGTTACCACTTGATAGAGGCGCGGGCACGAAGAGCCGCGGGCGAGCCGGCAGGCTTTGACCCCGCGGGGAGGCGAAACCCGCCGAACTGGGTTTTTCAGGCACGAACAACCTGGTGGGCCTGCGGGAAACACCCGCAGGACTGTCTGCAGCAATGCGGGAGCGCTATCCGGACATTGGGTCCACGCTATGCGGATTCGATGCGCAGATGGCGCCGTCTGGATAGCGAGGTTTACGGGACATGGCATTGACCCCCAACGAGGCGTATGCGGCCAAGCAGCCGTTTGTGGACAAGGAGACGCTCGAGTATATCGTCGAGCAGTTCCCCACGCCGTTTCATCTATACGACGAGGCGGGCATCCGCCGCAACATGCAAGAAGTGCGCGACGCCTTTGCATGGAATCCGGGCTTTAAGGAATACTTTGCCGTCAAGGCCAATCCCAACCCGGCGCTCATTTCCATTCTCAACGAATACGGCTGCGGCTGCGATTGCTCGAGCTATACCGAGCTCATGATCGCCCGATCGCTGGGTATCACGGGACACGACATCATGTTCTCGTCCAACGACACGCCGGCTGCCGACTTTGAGCTCGCCAACAAGCTGGGTGCCATCGTCAACTTTGACGACATCAGCCACATCGAGTTCTTTGAGCGTGTTGCGGGGCCCATCCCCAAAACGGTCAGCTGCCGCTTTAATCCAGGCGGCCTGTTCCAACTCTCCAACGGCATCATGGATAACCCCGGCGACTCCAAGTACGGCATGACCACCGAGCAGCTCTTTGAGGCTTTCCGCATGCTCAAGGCCAAGGGCGCCGAGAATTTTGGCATCCATGCCTTCCTTGCCAGCAACACCGTCACCAACGACTACTACCCCAAGCTCGCGCGCATCCTCTTTGAGCTTGCCGTGCGCCTGGAGTGCGAGACCGGTGCACATGTCGCCTTCATCAATCTGTCCGGCGGAGTCGGCATCCCCTACCTGCCCGAGCAGCAGGCCAACGACATTCACGCCATCGGCGAGGGAGTACACGCGGCATACGACGAGATTCTGGTTCCCGCCGGCATGGGCGATGTGGCCATCTGCACCGAGATGGGCCGCTTTATGATGGGCCCCTACGGCTGCCTGGTCACCAAGGCCATCCACGAGAAGCAGATCTACAAGGACTATATCGGTGTCGATGCAAGTGCCGTCGATTTGATTCGCCCTGCCATGTATGGCGCCTACCACCACATTACGGTGATGGGTCAGCCGGACGGTCCCGATAAAACCGCAGCCCCCGTCACGAACACGTACGACATCACGGGCAATCTGTGCGAGAACAATGACAAGTTCGCCATCGACCGCGAGCTTCCGCATATCGACATGGGCGACCTGCTCGTGATTCACGACACCGGCGCGCATGGCCACTCTATGGGCTACAACTACAACGGCCGCCTGCGCTCCGCCGAGGTCCTGCTGCGCCCCGATGGCTCGGCAGACCTCATTCGCCGCGCCGAGCGCCCGGGCGATTACTTTGCCACGCTCGACGTGCTGCCGTGCGGCCGCGAGCTGCTGGCCAAATCGCGCGCCGAAAGCGCCCGCCGTCGCGCTCAGGACGAGCGCCTAGCAGTCGCCGCCCAATGGAACAAACGCGTCCAGATCGCGGAAGCGAAGGAGAAGAACATGGATATCCGCAATCTCGAGGGCTCAATCGTCGCCCTTGTCACGCCGTTTAAAAAGGACGGCAGTGTCGACTTTGACGCGCTTGAGCGCCTTATCGATTTCCACCTGCAAAATGGCACTGACGCCATCCTCACCCTGGGCACCACCGGTGAGAGTGCCACGATGACCGATGACGAGGACAACTCCGTCGTCGCCGCTGTGGTCAAGCATGTTGCAGGACGCGTCCCCGTTATTGCCGGCTCGGGCTCCAACTCCACGCAGACCATGCTCACCAAGTCGCTCACCTATCAAGGCCTGGGCGCCGACGGTCTGCTGCTCATCACCCCCTACTACAACAAGTCCAATGAAGAGGGTATCTATCAGCACTTTAAGACCGTCGCCGATGCCGTGGACATCCCCTGCATCCTGTACAACATCCCCGGCCGCTGTGGCTGCGGCATCAGCGAGCGCAACGTAGAACGCCTGGCCGCGCACCCCAACATCATGGGTATTAAGGAGGCCTCGGGCAACGTCGCCTACGCGGCCAAGATCGCCCACCTGCTGTCAGACGACTTCCGCATGTACTCGGGCGAGGACGCGCTTACCGTACCGCTCATGGGCCTGGGCGCCTCGGGCACCATCAGCGTGTGGGCCGATGTTCAGCCGCAGCTCGTGCACGACATGTGCCGCGCCTATCTGGACGGTGACGTGGCACGCGCCCGCGATATCCAGATTGCCGGCCAGCCGCTCATCAATGCCCTCTTTAGCGAGGTCAACCCCATCCCCGTCAAGGAAGCGCTCGCCCAGATGGGCATGATCGAGGCAAACTACCGTATGCCGCTGTGCCCCATGGCAGACGACACGCGCTCTGCACTTACCGATGCTCTGAAGGGGGCTGGTCTGCTTGATTAAGACCGTCATTATGGGAACGGGCCGCATGGGCTCGCTCATCCGCACCACCGCCGAGGGCGTTGTCGACGCCGCCGGTCAACCCGTTTTTGATATCGTCGCCCAGATCGGTTTTGATCTGTCCGAGCTCGAGAGCGCCCCGGCAGCAGACATCATCATCGACTTTTCGAACGTCGTGACCTTTGACGCCGTCGTCGCCTATGTCGAGCGCACGGGCGCGGCATTGGTCTCAGGCACCACAGGCTACACCCCCGAGCAGATGGACCGCCTGCGTGAGCTGGGCCAGAACACCCGCGTTATGCACTCGGGCAATTACTCCATCGGTATCGCAGCCCTGCGCCATCTGGTAGCGCAGGCTACACGCGAGCTGCCCGGCTTTGACTGCGAAATCGTCGAGACGCACCACAACCAAAAGGTCGATGCCCCCAGCGGCACTGCCAAGCTACTGCTCGATGCCGTCGTCGAAGCTGAGCCCGAGGCAGGCTACCACCCCGTCTATGGCCGCGAGGGCATGTGCGGTGCGCGTGACCCCAAGGAAATCGGTATGCACTCGCTGCGCGGCGGCACCGTCGCCGGCGTGCACGAGGTAAGCTTTTTCGGCCAGGACGAGGAGGTCACGCTCACCCACCGCGCCACGAGTCGTCAGATCTTTGTCAACGGCGCCTTGGCAGCCGCGCAGAAGCTCGTCACCCGCGAACCCGGCTTCTATACGTTCGACCAGGTCATGTTTGTCTAACCAGGTGTCAACCGAATCCGCTCAAAGGAGAGATAGCAAATGAGTAACGCAGCCGAGATGGATGCACAGGAGATTATCAACTACATCGCCACCGCGCCCAAAAAGACGCCCGTCAAGTTGTACGTGCGCGAGAAGCCGGGCATGAAGGTCCAGTGGGGCAATGCACACGTCTACGGCGGTCGCCGCGGCAAGACCGTCTTTGGTGACTGGGATGAGCTCAAGGCAATCCTCGACGTCAACGCCGACTTCATCGACTACTACGACGTCGAGAACGACTGTCGCAACTCTGCCGTGCCCATGCTCGACCTTAAGGGCATCAACGCCCGCATCGAGCCGGGCGCGATCATCCGCGACCGCGTCGAGATCGGCGACCGCGCCGTCATCATGATGGGCGCCATCATCAACATCGGCTCCGTCATTGGCGAAGGCTCTATGATTGATATGGGCGCCGTCCTGGGCGGCCGCGCAACCGTGGGCAAGAACTGCCACATCGGCGCCGGCACCGTACTGGCAGGCGTCGTTGAGCCCGCCAGCGCCACGCCCGTCATCATCGAGGACGATGTCATGATCGGCGCCAACGCCGTGGTCCTGGAGGGCGTGCGCGTGGGCAAGGGCGCCGTCGTGGCTGCCGGTGCCGTGTGCGTCGAGGACGTCCCCGCCGGCGCCGTCGTGGCCGGTGTCCCCGCCCGCGTCATCAAGATGCGCGATGAGAAGACCGACAGCAAGACCGGCCTGGAAGAGGGCTTACGTCAACTTTAATAGTTACGCGGTTTTGACAAACCGCGTTTTCGCTGACGTATGCCCAACCTGCGGCGCAATGTCAGCAACCAAGCCGAAAACAAAAAAGGCCGAAGTCCCGAAGGGCTTCGGCCTTTGCTTTCTCGCTGTAGGCGCAACGCAACTTATCGATTCTCGATGCTACCGATATTTTTGAGCTCGATGGAGATGAGGCCGTTAGGCTCATTGACGAACTCGATGTACTCGGAGTTGGAACCCATCTCGGCCGGGAAGCTGATCTCGATACCCGTGTCGGTACGGATCTTATGATTGAGCACCGCCGCGCGTTCGACCTGCTTGCGCTCCACGGGCACACGCTCAGGCACCTTCTCCTCGGTCAGTGCCGCGCGCACGCTCTCCTTGATGACCGGCTCGTCCTCAAAGACCTCGTCGACGATATCCCAAGGCGGCAGCTCCTCGTCATCCTCGACCTTCTCGGCAACAGCAGCCTTAACCTTGGCGAGCGCTACGGCCGTATTGGCACCGTGCTCCTCGGCGACTTCCTCGACCACACGCGTCACGGTGTCGATGACCTCCTTGCCCGATACGCCCGTGTCGCACTGCAGCAGGCCATCGGGGATAAGCATACGGTCCTCGCCGGCAATCTTGCGTTTCTTGTCCACATAGCCGATCTCCATGGTGCTCGCGCGCACGATGGCATAGCTCGGCACCTTTTGCGAGGGGTTCGGCAGAATGGCGTAGTGGCGCGCGATGTCGTTACGCACCTCGCCCTCTTCGCGACCCACCTCGTGCATGAATGCCTGCTTGGAGCCCAGCAGCATCACGGCAAACCAGCGGGCATCCTCATCGTCGTCAAAGTCCGCCACAAGCACGTCGGTGGACTCGGCTTTCTCAGCCTTGGTGAGTTCGGAAGAGATAAACTCCGCAATCTGCTGCGACAGGTCCACGAACTCACGCTCACCAAAGAAATAGCTCTTGAGCTCGCCGCCGAATGCGGAGTTCTCGGCAAACGTGGCACGCTTGTTATCGGCCGAAGTGCGCGCGCGACGCAGATGTGTGGTCACGAAGTTGCGGACAGTACGGCTTTCGATATCCAACTCGCGCTGGCTCATGACGTTGACGGCAGAGTCAAAGTCCAGGATATGCAGAATCGCGTGATTGATTTTCATATACGGCATTCCGTTCTAGATCGATTTCGGCACGAATCAGTATAGCGGTCGAGGCCGCCCCAGGCGCTTCGAAGATTGGTGCATCGGGGACAGGTTGCTTGCACCAATGGTTAGCGCAGGAGCTCGGACTGCCAAGCCTCGAGCTGTTCTGCCAAACTCTTGCCGGCAGCGGGCATGTCGATCTGAGGTCGTTTGGGCAGCAGTGCGCATTTAAGGATTGCTACGATGGTCTGCGAGACAAAGCGTCGTGTATCCTCGTCAAAGCCTTGCGCAGCCTGGAGCATCACGGGCAGGCTCTCGCGCAGATTCCCAGCGATATCCGCAAACCGCTCAGCACCCGTAGCCTCAAACACGGAGAACAACGCATCTACAAAACGCTCGCGTTCGCTAGGCGACACTGCAAGCAACATCTCGCGAATGGAACCATCAACGTATCGAGCACCGGCAGACAGGCGCTCACAGTACACGAAGTCGTGACCATCAACCACCCAGCTAAAGGGATTGTGCTGCAGCAGGCTGAACTCGGTGCTCTCAACGATGGCATAGTCCTCCTGTGTCTCGAACATCATGCCAAAGATCGACGACCGAGGTAGCGTCTTATCGATTCGACCGGAAAGATCGGCAAAGGCGTTGCCGTTCAGAAACTCCTCGACGAACCCTGGACCATCATGGGAATACGCCCGTTCGATTCGCTCACGGGCGACATCGGAGCACATCGCCGCACCGTACACCGCAAGGTTTCCACCCTTGGAATGACCTCCGCACAAAAGCGGCCCGTCGATCGCATCCGCCGCCTCGTCCACATAACGCGCCGCGGACTCCTGGGCCGGCACAGGACACCGGAACGCCATGTTAAAGTCCTCTTTCCAGCCCACAATCGTGCTGTCGGTCCCCCGGAAGGCAAGATAGCTAAACCCCGCCGGAAATCGGAACGTCATGGCCGCAAACTGCTCCGTTGTCTCGGCATCACTCACGCTACGATAGCCGCAAACACGAACGCCACGGTAGCGAGGGCTTGCTGCCACAGCCTCCAACAGGGCACGACTCCCCTCCGGATCCCACAGGTCGCCAATCATGTCTTGGTAGCACTCGGCGCGCAGCAGCTCGCGTACGTCTAGGCCCTGCCAGTTCGTCAGCTCCGCCGTATCACCCGGCAAACGCAAATAGGACAACCACGCAAAGACCAGGCTGTCCACCGCGCAGAACGGCCGCTCCTCAAACGGATCAAACGCCGTCTGGGCATAGGTCAAAAAATTAGGCGAATCCGACATGGCCCTCCCATCAACTATGGTGTATTGGGATGGTGCATTGGGGTCAGGTTACTTTGCACCAAAAGGCGCCCGGGCCGTGTGGACCCGGACGCCTTCATTGTAGCTTTTCGCTCTAGCGAGCTTGATTTAGCAGGAGAAATCGACGCTGTCGATGATGTCCTTGAGGGCCTTGGCGGAGACGGTGAGCTCATGCTGCTCGTCGTCGTTCAGCGGCACGGGGACGCGGCAGACAACGCCGTCGCGGCCAACGACGGTCGGCATGGAGATGGCAAGATCGGACAGGCCATACTCGCCCACCATGAGCGAGGAGACAGGCAGAACGGTCTGCTCATCGCGCATAACGGCGGTGCAGATGCGCTTGACGGCCATGGCGACGCCATAGTAGGTGGCGTGCTTCTTCTCGATGATGGTGTAGGCGGAGTTCTTGACGTCCTCAGCGATGCGCTTCTCGGCAGCCTCATGCTCCAGGTGGCCGTGAAGCTCACAGAAGGTGTTCAGCGGAACGCCGGCAACCTGAGCGCTGGACCAAGCGACAAACTCGGAGTCACCGTGCTCGCCCATGACATAGGCCTGGACATCGCGCGGGTCAACCTCGACGTGGGCACCAAGCATCTGCTGCAGGCGGCCGGTGTCGAGCACGGTGCCGGAACCGATGACGTGGCCCTCGGGCAGGCCGGACATCTTGATGGCGGCGTAGGTCAGAACATCGACCGGGTTGGAGACGATTAGCAGAATGCCGTCGAAGCCGGACTTCTTAATCTCGGGAATAATGGACTTGAAGATGCTGACGTTCTTGTTGACCAGGTCCAGGCGGGTCTCACCGGGCTTCTGGGCAGCGCCAGCAGTGACGACGATCATGGCGGCGTCGGCGACATCGGAATAATCGCCGGCGTAGATCTTCATCGGCTCGGCAAACGTCATGCCGTGCGCGATATCCAGGGCCTCACCCTCGGCACGGTTCTTGTCCACGTCGATGAGGACCATCTCGGAGAACAGACCACTCTGCATCAGTGCGAACGCCGAAGACGAACCGACGAAACCGCAGCCGACAATAGCGACCTTCTTCTCGTTAACCATTAGAAACTCCCATCTCTCTCCACAAACAAGCCGCCCGGGAACGACCCGAGCGGCTTGTCGTAATCCCAATACATCCAATCGGGACTTTGATTATGCCCCTATTCGCAGCCAAAAATCGACCGTTTACCGAAATTGTTTGCAGTATTCGTAAAATAACTGCGCGAAATCGGTTTCGAGCTATTGACGAGTCGAAATAGGTTTCTAATACAGGCCCGCCTCGCGAATGGCCTCGACAGCCAAAGCGATCTGATCGGGCGGTAGGACCAGCGCCATGCGCACGTGTCCCTCGCCCGAAGGACCAAAACTCGCGCCCGGCGTCACCACAACGCCGGCCTTCTCCATGAGCTCCTCGCAAAACGCCATGGAATCGGTGCGACCACCGGGAAGCTTGGCCCACACAAACATAGAGCCATGCGCGTTGGGACGCTCCCAGCCCAGGCCCTCAAGACCGTCGCACAGGGCATCGCGACGTTCCTGGTACTTCAGGCGCTGCGCCTCGACCTCATCGCGCGGACCGTTCAGGCAGGCGATAGCAGCCTTCTGGATCGGGAAAAACATACCGAAGTCGATCTGGCCGCGCAGCTTGGCAAAGGCCGAGACCACATCCTCGCGACCGACCAAAAAGCCGATGCGGGCACCGGTGACGTTAAACGACTTGGAAAGCGAGAAGAACTCCACGCCCACCTCAAGCGCACCGGGATACTGCAAGAAGCTGCCGCCGGGCTCGCCGTCGAACACGATGTCGGAGTACGCGTTGTCATGGACGATGAGCAGGTCGTGCTCGCGGGCGAAAGCGATGATCTCCTCGTAGACCTCGGGCGTGCCCACCGAGCCGACCGGGTTCGCGGGCAGCGACACGATCATATACTTGGCGCGATCGGCCACCTCGGGATCGATGCCCGCCACATAGGGCAGGTAATTGTGCTCGGCAACCAACGGATAGTACTCGAGCTTGGCATCGGCGATCTTGGCACCCGCCTCAAAGACCGGGTAACACGGATCGGGAACCAGAATGGTGTCACCCGGATCGAGCAGGGCCAGGCCCAAATGGCCCACGCCCTCCTGCGTGCCGTTGCACGACTGCACCATAGACGGCGTAATGCCCGAAACGCCAAAGCGGCGCTCATAGTAATCGCACACGGCTTGCTTGAGTTCGGGCAGGTCGCGCAGGGCATACTTCCACATCTCGGGATCTTGGGCTGCCTGCGTGAGCGCCTCGACCACATGGTCGTACGGCTTAAAATCGGGCGTGCCCACGCTCATGTTGTAAATGGTCTTGCCCTGAGCCTTCAGCGCGAGAAGCTTGTTGTTGAGTGAGGCGAAGACCTCCGCGCCAAAGCGGTCGAGACGCTGCGATGCCTGCATGGTGCCACCTTTCGATATGAAAAACGCGGCGCTCCGACAAGAGCGCCGCGCGATACGGGCCATCAGATTGCAAAAGTGTAACGCTTGCAACCCCCGTATTGGTTCAATTTAGCCAACCTTAGTCAACTGGATTGAGCGCGTCGATCTGCGCAAGCCACAGACGCGAGCTAGCGTCACTCGGCATACGCCAATCGCCGCGCGGGCTGAGCGTCACAGAGCCCACCTTGGGACCATCGGGCAGGCAGCTGCGCTTAAACTGCTGGGCAAAGAAGCGACGGTAGAACGTACGTAGCCACGTGTGGACGGTCTTGGCGTCGTAGACGCCCTCGAAGCTCTTGAGCGCCATGCGGTAGATCTTGCCCGGCTCAAAGCCAAAACGCAGCAGGTAGTAGAGAAAGTAGTCGTGCAACTCGTACGGACCTACCAAATCCTCGGTCTTCTGCGCAATCTCGCCGTCGCCCGTGGGCGGCAGAAGCTCGGGGGACACCGGCGTATCGAGGATATCGAGTAAGACCTCGGCAATGCGCCCGCCAAAGACATCGGCGGCATAGCGTACCAGATGGCGCACAAGCGTCTTGGGCACGCTCGCGTTGACGGCGTACATGCTCATGTGGTCGCCGTTATAGGTAGCCCAGCCGAGCGCCAGCTCCGACAGGTCGCCCGTGCCAATGACAAAACCGCCAGCCTGGTTGGCCAGATCCATCAGAATCTGCGTACGCTCGCGCGCCTGGCTGTTCTCGTAGGTCACGTCCTGCACAGCTGGATCATGCTCAATGTCCTTGAAGTGCTGCTCCACAGCCGCGTGGATCGAAACCTCGCGGAAGCTCACACCCAGGTCGCGAGCGAGCGACTCGGCATTCGACTTGGTGCGATGCGTCGTGCCGAAGCCGGGCATGGACACGGCTGTGATACCAGTGCGCGGCAGCCCCAGTGCATCGAAGGCACGCACGGTCACAAGCAGCGCTAGCGTGGAGTCCAAGCCGCCCGAAAGGCCGATAACCGCAGCCTTGGTACCCGTGTGGGCAAGGCGGGTCTTGAGGCCCGCAGTCTGCAGATCGAGGATCGTCTCGCAGCGCTCGGCCAAGTCGCCGTGGTCGGCCGGCACAAAGGGCGCGCGCGGGAAAACGCGGTCGATATCGCAGGCATCGCGCAGGACGGACTTTTCGGTGAACGTTCCCTCAAACGAGAACTCGACGGTCACGGCCTCCGGCGCATCGTCCGAGCGCGTCCATGTCGTCGAGCGGCGGCGCTCGGCAACCAAGCGGTCAAGGTCAACGTCGGCGATGGCCATATCGCAGGTAAGCAGTTTGGTCGCGGCGAGCTTGGAGCCGTTTTCGTAGACGAGGTTCTCGCCCGCAAAGACCATGTCGGTCGTGGACTCGCCCTCGCTCGCGTCCGCGTAGGCATAGGCGCAATACAGGCGCGCGCTCTGGTTGGAAATGAGGCTGCGGCGGTAATCCGCCTTACCGATAATCTCGTCCGAAGCCGACGGATTGAGGATCACCGTCGCACCGGCAAGCGCCATCTCGGTCGAAGGCGGCGCCGGTACCCACAGGTCCTCGCAAACCTCAACGCCCAGCACCATATCCTCGGCACCCTCATCACAGCAGCGGTAGACAAGCCCCGAACCCAGCGGAACCGGACCCTGACCGGCAAATTCAACCCACACGGGATCCGCAGGCGACGGAGCAAACCAGCGACGCTCATAGAACTCGCCATAGTTGGGCAGATACTTCTTAGCCGTAAGACCCAAAAGCTCACCCGCACAGCACACGGCGGCGCAGTTGTAGATGTTTTCAGCCACCGCAACGGGCAAGCCAACGGTAAAGACGATCGGCAGCTCACGGGTTTCATCGAGGATGTGCACCAGCGCTGCTTCGCAGGCATGCAGCAGCGTGCGGTTATGGAACAGATCGGCCGCGGTATAGCCGGTCAGGTTAAGCTCGGGCAGTACCAGCGCGCGAACGCCACGCTCGGTAGCCTCGCGAACAGCCGCCAGCGCCACCTCGGCATTGCCCTCGACATCGGCCACACGCATCTTGGGCGAGGCCGCCGCCACACGCAAAAAGCCATCAGACTGAGAAAGGTGAAGATTCATAAGAATGCTCCCGTGCGTAAACGCCATTCACAACAATTAGCAAGCCCTATTGTAGTTCAACCGCCGGGTGTAACCGCATCCCACCAACTTGGTGAGCTATTGATGAGTTGATGGTATCTGTTAAATGTCACGTACGATTCACATCTGGTGGGTACCCTGATGGCTACACGAAACGAAGCAGATTTACACCGGGAGGACCCCGTATGACAACCAAGTACACCGACGCGCCACGCACGCGCGTCATGACGCCGGCATCGCTCAACAACGGCGTGCACGAGAACCATTCCATCGGACAGACCATGGCCATCGCGCCCAAAAAGGGCCTGTTTGACGACATTTCCATTCCCCAGATCATCGCCGGCGCCGCAGCTGCCGCCACGAGCGTGGCGCTTGCTTCAAAGATCGGCATTGCCGGCTCGGTGATTGGTGCCGCTGTGAGCTCAGTCATCACTGTTGTGTCCTCGCAGGTCTATCGCCACTTTATCTCCGCCAGCGCCGAAGCAATCAAGGGCACGCATGCCGCTGTCGACTACCCTGCCGGCGCCTACGAGCCCGTTGAGCCCGATGTCGAGGAGCACCTAGGTGGCGCCGCGACCACGCAGGAGATGCGCCAGGTTGCGGGACGCGCGACCACGGCGCGCGTCGCCCCCAACAGCCTGCGCGCCAAGGCGGCGGCAGAGCGCAGCCAGACGCAAAAGAAGGTCATCGTCTTCTCGATCGCTATCGCCATCGTCGCGGTCATCGCCTGCGCCGGCGCCATCCTTATCACCACTGCCGGTGAGGGTCTGGGCGAGCGTCCCGAGCCAATCCTGTCGTCGCGCACGACCGAGAGCGATGCAAATGGCAACACCCAGTCGCAGGATCAGCAGGCACAGGCGGACGGCACGCAAGACAGTTCTACCGCTGCCAATTCGTCCTCGAACACCCAAAACCAATCGCAGGGCACCGATTCCTCTACGGCAAACAGTGGCACGCCGTCCGACACGACCGACTCAAGCCAAACAACTGACGGTTCACAGCCGAACACAGGAGGCCAGACGAGCGACACCACGTCGGGAACGGGTGCAGCAGACAGTAGCAACACCAACAGCTCGAGCGGAACCGCGTCCGGCACGACATCTGACAACTCGAGCCAAGGCACGGCATCGGGCAACTAAGCACATTTGCCTCTCATAGATAACCGACCTGTACAACGGGCGCGAATCGAAAGCGGTTCGCGCCCGTTTGCCTTGGGCACCGCTATGGCGAACGCCATGCGATGGTAAGATGCTTTACATGTGTAAAGAGGAGATTTGCCATGAGCAAGACAATAGTTAGGCCCACGCTTTCGCTGGGCAACCACATCTATCTGTATCGCCTGCTGCGCGATGCGATTGGATGCGGCAAGCAAACGTTTATGACGCAGGTCGAGGAGGCGCTCGCCGCTGGCGACATGACCGCTTATGACCTGGGCTTCGAGTCCACGCGCGAGCTGCTCGAGGAGCTCGACGACTGCATTAAGCTGACCGTCTTTAAGGGCGGCCGTCTGTATGCCACCGTCATCGCCAACGAGGCCTGGGATGCCGCCCTTGCCAAGGGCGAGGACAAGCCCAAGGCAGCCAAGGGAGCCAAGCAGTCCTACAAAAAGAAAAAGCGCGGCGAGAAGGACCTCAAGGCCGTGCGTCCCAAGCACGTTAAGCGTCCCGAGCCCGAAGCCATGGTTGAAGCCGCGCCGGAACCCGAGCCCGAGACAGAGATCGAAGTCGCTATTGAGGTAACGGCAGAAGCCGAAACCGAAATCGCCGCCACGACCGATCCCGAAGTCATATCCGAGCAGGAAGCCACTGTGGAGCTCAACGAAGCGCCCAAGTCGACAACCGAAGAAGCCGCTGACCAACCCGAGACGCCTGCGTTCCAAAACAGCGATGTCTTTGGCAACGAGGCCGAGGACGACCAGTCCGACGAGCCCGCCGATCAAGGCGCTACCGAGTCGGCGCCGGAGCCCGAGACGCCGCAGCCCGCCATCTCGCTCACGGTCGTCTATGACCCCGAGAACGCCAACGCCGGCATCACCACCATGGCATCCACGCCCATCGAGGCAAAGTCGAGCGTCGAGAACGAGAACGCGACGCAGGTTGAGGTTGAAACGGCAGCTGCAGACGCGCCCGTCACCGTGAAGCCCGCAGATTCCACAATCAAGCCGAAGACGACGCTGGAGTTCGCACCCGTCATCGAATCCGTGCCCGCCTCTGCTTGCGACCAAATTCCCGCACCGGCACCGGCTTCGGTACTCGCAGAGGCCCCAACCCCCGCACCCGTAGCGCCCGCCATCCCCAAGGACTTCCCCGTCGATTTCGCAACCGAGGTCTTCTGCCCCGGCCCGCTTCTGCACCAGCTGTCGACCTATCTCCCCTACGGCGCCGATACCCTCGGCATTGTCGGCGAGTACTACTGGATCGCCCGCGAGCGCGGTACCATCGAGGCCGCGCGAAACCGCGCAAGCTTCCCCCTGCGCTACACGCAGGCCGGCGAGCGCCGCGAGGTTGCCGTGCGCATCCGCCGCAATACCACCGGTGGCCTCGGATCCACCTGGGCCATCGATAAAGTCGAAGAACCCGAGCAGTAACGACAAACGGCTCAAATCCAAATCAGGATTTGAGCCGTTTTTATTTGTTGATGTTGCGTAACCAACAGCGAGCGGGCCGCAAGTGCCCCAGGTTGCCGTGAAAGAGGAGCGACGCGTACTTCGGTACGCGAGCGACGGCTTGAACGGCAAGATGGGGTGCTTGCGACCCGCGCAGCGTCGAGCAGTTACGCGGTTTGGAAAACCGCGTAACGATCTAGTCGCGCGTCAGCTTACGGTGGATACGATGCGGCTGGGCTGCGTCCTCGCCCAGGCGCTCGATACGGTTGGCTTGATAGGCCTCAAAGTTGCCCTCGAACCAATACCAGTTGCCCGGATTCTCGTCGGTGCCCTCCCACGCCAGAATGTGCGTGGCGACGCGGTCCAGGAACATGCGGTCGTGGCTAATGACCACCGAGCAGCCCGGGAACTCGAGCAGCGCCGCTTCGAGCGAGGACAGCGTCTCGACGTCGAGGTCGTTCGTGGGCTCGTCGAGGAGCAGCAGGTTGCCGCCCTGCTTGAGCGTGAGCGCCAGGTTCAGACGATTGCGCTCACCACCGGAGAGTACGCCAGCACGCTTCTGCTGGTCCTGGCCCTTAAAGCCAAAGCTCGCCACGTACGCGCGGCTCGGAACCTCGGTCTCGCCGACCATCATGTGGTCCAGGCCGTCCGAGACGACCTCCCACAGGTTCTTATCGGGGTCGATGCCAGAACGGTTCTGATCGACATAGGAGATCTTGACGGTCTCGCCCACCTCGAGCTCGCCCGAAGTCAGCGGCTCCAGGCCCACGATGGTCTTGAACAGCGTGGTCTTGCCCACACCGTTGGGGCCGATGACGCCCACAATGCCGTTGCGCGGCAGGGTGAACGATAGGTCGTCGATGAGCACGCGACCGTCGAATTCCTTGTGCAGGTGATGGGCCTCGAGCACCTTGTTACCCAGACGCGGTCCAACGGGAATGCGGATGTCGGTCCAGTCGAGCTTCTGGCTTGCGCGGGCCTCGGCCTCCATCTCCTCGTAGCGAGCCAGACGGGCCTTGTTCTTGGCCTGACGGGCCTTGGGCGAGCTGCGCACCCACTCGAGCTCGGCCTCCATGCGCTTGGCGAGCTTGGCGTCGCGGTTGCCCTGTGCCTCGATACGGGCGGCCTTGGTCTCCAGATACGTGGAGTAGTTGCCCTTGTAGGGATAAAGGTGACCGCGGTCGACCTCGCAGATCCACTCGGCAACGTTATCCAGGAAGTAGCGATCGTGTGTGACGGCAAGCACCGCGCCCTGGTAGTTGTGCAGGAAGTGCTCGAGCCACAGGATCGACTCGGCGTCCAGGTGGTTCGTGGGCTCGTCGAGCAGCAGCAGGTCGGGAGCCTCGAGCAGCAGCTTGCACAGGGCCACGCGGCGGCGCTCGCCGCCGGAAAGCACGTTGACCGGCATGTCGGAATCGGGCAGCTGCAGGGCGTCCATGGCCTGGCCGAGCTTGGAATCGATATCCCAGCCGTCGGCGGCGTCGATCTCGTCCTGGAGCTTTCCCATCTCAGCCATGAGGGCGTCCATGTCGCAGTCCGGGTCGCACATCTCCTCGCCGATCTTATTGAAGCGATCGACCTTGGCGATCATATCGCCAAACGCCATGCGCACGTTCTCGATAACGGTCTTGTCGTCGTCGAGCGGCGGCTCCTGCTGCAGGATGCCCACCGTGTAGCCGGGCGTGAGGCGGGCCTCGCCGTTGGAGACCTCCTCGAGGCCGGCCATGAGCCGCAGCAGCGTGGACTTGCCCATGCCGTTGGGGCCCACGACGCCGATCTTGGCGCCGGGGAAGAAGCTAAGCGACACGTCGTCGAGGATGACCTTGTCGCCGTGCGCCTTGCGCGCCTGGTACATCTGGTAGATGAACTCTGCCATGCGTGTGACCTCACTGGTAGATTCGCCGTGAACGGTTTGCCGGGGCCGCCGCGCTTCGAACCCGCCCGCGCACCCGAGGCGGCAGGCGGCGCGGCGGACGCGCCGGGATACGGCGCCCATTGTCGCATGGATGGCACCCGCTGCGGCGCGGTGCACCAGAAACGCATGGGTGGCGGGGGCGGGGTCGGCGGGGCGGGCGTTGCGCCATCGGGGCCGGACGCGGCCGGCGACGCCAGGAAATCGGCCGGGTGCGCAAAGCGCGCGGAGGTCGTGGCGGCTTACATGCCGCGCGACCGAAGTATCGAGCGCACCTGCCCGGCAAACTCGGGCACGTCGACCAGGGCGGCCTCGGCGACCACCTTCCAGTTGGTCCCCTCATAGTCGTGGACGAGACGATGGCGCATGCCGGCGATTCTGAACCAGGGAACCTCCGGATAGTGTTCCTTGAGCTCGTCGGACAGGCGGTAGACGTTCTCCCCGATGTTGTAAAGCGGGGTGGTGACCGTCCACTGCAAAACATGGTCGGAGCATATATCCTCGACGGTTGCGCCCCGCTCCGCAAGGTAGGCGGACAGCTCGTCGCATAAACGCACGATAATCCGCAGATGCTCGTCGTCGGAGACGGTCATGCGACCAGCACCCGGTCGCGCATGACCGCGTTGTAGAACGGATGGCCTTCTTCGAGCTCGGACACCTCGTAGACGTCGACCCGCTTGCCGAACGCGCGGTGCAGCTCTTCGGCAATGGCGAACACGTCGGTTTTCCTGAACGCAGGCCCTCCGTCGATAAGGACGTCGACGTCGGAGTCGCCATCCGCCTCGGCGCGCGCATACGACCCGAACAGGTAGGCCGCCCGCGCCCCATAGCGCTCGACCAAGCCCGCCAGCGCAGAAGACAGCTGTTCGCGCGTCAGAACACCCCGCTCCATGATGCCTCCGTCCATCCCATATCCGTACGTCCAGTATACCCCGTCCTCCGCACACGGCACGCCAGGGCACGGCACGTTCAGGTCGCGAACCCTGGCCCTGGCGCGCCCAAGCGCCCCTAGTTGTCCTGGGCGAGCCTGCGGTACAGCGCCCCGAACAGGGCCGCCAGCGCGACGGTCCACACCAGCGACACGGCGACGGGCAGCAGGGCGTCGGCCGAGAAGAGCCGCCCCTCCACCGCGAGGTGCACGAGGGCGTCGGCTCCGCCGGTGGGCAGGAAGCGCACGACGTTCGCGATGCCCTCGTCCATGGCGCCGAACATCGGCAGCAGCGCGACGACGACCACGGGCACGCTGTAGAGGCCCGCCGTCATCTGGTCGCGCGCCGCCAGGCCGAGCACGAGTGCCAGGAAGATGACGGGCAGCGCGCCGAGCGCGCAGCACGCCAGGTAGGGGACGAGCAGCCCGACGTCGGCGGACCCTCCCGCGAAGAAGCACACGGCCGCCACGGCGAGGGTGGCGACGAGCGCCACGAGCCCCTTGGAGAACGAGATCTGGCCGGCGCTCACGTTGGCGAGCATGAGGGTGCGCAGCGTGTGCTTCTCCTTCTCCTCGGCGATGCCGTAGAGCACGGTCATGCCCACGACCATGCCGACGCTCATGCAGATGCCGGTCGACAACGAGAAGCCCGACAGCACGGAGTTCAGCTCGGCCGCGGCCTCGGGCCCGGCCTCCGACAGGTCGACCCCCTCCACCGAGCGTCCCATCATGAAGCGGTAGAACACCGAGAAGACGATCGGCAGGACGAGGCACACGATCATCGACGGGTTCCTGAACAGGTCCTTGAAGTCCTTGGAGCACAGGGCCCCGACCTTGCGCACGGCGGCGTTCATCGCTTAGAACTCCCTTCCGGTGAGCTCGAGGAAGACTTCCTCGAGGTTGGGTTCGTCCGAGTGGATCGACAGGCACTCGCCCGCGGCGAGCAGGTCGCGCACGAGGTCGGCCGCGGCGGCGTCCTTGGTGGTCTGCACCACGCCGCGGGTGCGCGTGACGACGGTGAGGCGGTTGCGGGCGAAGCGCAGCTTGAGCGCCTCGGGCTTGTCGCAGGTCACGACGGCGCCGTCGTTCAGGATGGCCACGCGATCGCAGACGGCCTCGGCCTCGGCCATGTCGTGCGTCGTGAGGAAGACGGTGGTTCCGGCAGCCTTGAGCTCGGCGAGCATCTTGTGCACCTCGGCGCGCGCCGCGGGGTCCAGGCCGCTCGTGGGCTCGTCGAGGAAGAGCAGCTCGGGCGTGTGGATGAGCGCGGCGAGCAGGGCGGCGCGCTGGCGCATGCCCTTCGAGCAGTTCTTGATGAGCGTCTTGCGGTCGTCGGCGAGGTCCATGCGCCCGAGCAGCCGGTCGATGTCGCCCGCGCCCTTGCCGCGGACGGCCGCGTAGAACTTGAGGTTGTCCTCGATGCTCATGCGCTCGTAGAGGGCGCTCGTGTCGGACAGGATGCCAATGCGCTCGTAGTCGGCGTCGGTGGCGTTCTCGATGGGCCGGCCGAACAGCACGATGCTCCCGGCGTCCTTGGAGAGCTGCCGGGTGAGCAGCTTGATGGTCGTGGTCTTGCCCGAGCCCGATGGCCCGAGGAAGCCGTAGGTCTCGCCGCGCTCGACCGAGAAGGTCAGGTTGTCGAGCACGCGCTTCTCCTTGAACGAAAGGCATACGCCTTCCATCGAAAGGATGGTGGTGGTCACGGGTGCGCCTCCTTGTCTGGCGTGTCGCAGGGACGGTGCGGCCTGCGGCCGCGTTGCGGACGGTCCGGTTGCGTCGACGGCAAGGTTATCCTACAGGACGGGCGCCTGTGCAAGGTTTTCGGCATGTAAGGAGCGCACTGAGGCACGACGGGAGCCCTGGAAAACCCGAAAGGAGCAGGGGCACGCCGCGCCGCCTGCAAGGCTGACAGTCCGTCAACTCCGCCACGGGGCCCGCAAGGCCGCCGGGGACGGGCTCGACGGCGCGAAACCGGAGAGCCCCCAGGCCCACCCGCACCGACTGTGCGCCCGCTCACCCCCGTGCAAACCGGTATACTTGCCCCGACATGCCGTCACGGCGAACGAAGGACTTCCCCATGCCGCAGCCCCGCCCCGAACGAACGGACACCTACGCCTCCATCGAGGAACTCGTCGCCGGCGAGGCCGGGCCGGGCGTCCATGTCGAGTGCGCCCGCGAGACGGGCCGGCGCGCCCTGCGGGCCGTGCGCGAAACCTACGCGGGGCGGCGCTGCGCCTACCTCCTCGAGGGCGACCGGGGCTTCGATCGCGACACCGTGGCGTCGTACCTGCGCTTCTTCGCACGCATCGCCGACGGGGGCGTCCGCCCGGCTGACGCGGCGGGGCGCTTCGGGCTCGCGGGGCACGCGCGCACCAAGGTCGGCAGGCTCTCCGACGAGCAGCGGGCCCTGCTCGGCTTCGCGCGCATGAGCCTGTTCGAGCCCGAGGTCTGCTTCTGCGAGCGGCCGCTCATGAACCTGGGGGCCGAGGCGCGGGCCGTCGTGCTCGGCTGGATGGGCGAGCGCGCCGAGGCGGGCGCCGTCGTCGTGACGGTCAACGAGCCGCTGCGCGAGGCGCTGCTCATGCCGGGCGACGCCTGGTGGGAGGAGGACGGGCGGCTCTTCCGCGCCCAGACCGCGGCCGAGCCCGACGAGGACGGGGACGACGGGGACGCGTTCGCCGGCGACGAGGTGCGCGTCTGCAAGGTCGTGGCCAAGTCGGGCGACGCGACGCTGCTGTTCGACCCGCGCGAGGTCGACTTCGTCGAGAGCCTCAACCGGCAGAACTTCGTCTCGGTGCGCGGACAGCTCTACCCCACCGCGTCGTCGCTCGACGAGCTCGAGGCCGAGCTCGAGCGCTTCGGGTTCTTCCGCTGCCACCGCTCCTACATCGTGAACGTGCAGAAGGTCGTCAAGGTCGAGCGCTACACGCGCAACTCCTACAACCTGACCCTCTCGGACGCGCGCCGGTCGAGCATCCCGCTGGCCAAGGGTCGCGCCGAGGCCATGCGCGACCGCTACGGGTGGAGGTAGCGGGCATGGCGCGCTCGAACAAGGCCGCGGCGCACCGGCGCGTGCGGGCCGCGCGACCGGACGGCGCGCGGGCGGGGTTCTCGCCGCGGCGGGCCGGGGCGGTCGCCCTGCACGCCCTCGGCGACCTCGCGCGCAACCCCGCCGCGCTCGCGAGCCTCGCGCTGTGCCTCGCGTTCGCGCCGTTCTTCCGTTGGATGTTCGAATCCGCGGACGAGGGGGTCCTGGACCCGCTGGTCCTCGTCTCGCTGCTCGCCGGGGTCGGGTGCGTCGACGCCATCGTCTGCGGCATCGCCCCCGCCGCCAACGACGACCGCGAGCGCGGGGCCTTCGGGACGCTTGCGCGCTGCGGCGTCTCGGCGTCGGAGGTCGCGGCGGGCACGGCGCTCGCATGCCTTGCGATAGCCGAGGCCACAATGGTCGCCGACCTCGTCCTGCTCGGGACGGGCGGCGCGGGGACGGTCGCCCTCCTGGCGGCCGCGTCCCTGCCGGCGGCGGTGCCCGCGGCGGCGTGCGGCGGCGCCGTGGGGCTGCTTGCGCGCGGGCAGGCGCGCGGCAACGGATGGGGCGGCCTGCTCACGGTCGTCTACGCGCTGCCCGCCGTCGGCGTCCTGGGCGGCGTCGACCTGTGGGCGCTCCCCATGGGGGTCAGCACCGCGCTCTACCGCTCCGTGCTCGACCCGGGCGCGGGCCTCGCGACCTCCCCCGCCCTGCTCGCGGCCACCGCCGCCGTCTGGATCGCCGCGTCGGCGGCGCTGCTCGCCTATACCGCGCGCAGGCTCGGGCGCGAGCTCGCGACCTAGAGCGGTCCAAGAAATCGCTGTGCAACGTTGCACTCGGGCTCACGTACCTTATGTACGCATCGCCCTCGTGCGCCTCGCCCAGCAATTCCTTGGACCGCTCTAGGGAGCGGGACGGGACGGGGCGCGCCGCCGCGCGTCCCGTTCGGGCCGTCCGGGCATGCCGGGATCGGCCGCGGGGCGGCGGCATGCCGCCTGTGGTAGGATAGTGCGTTACGGAACCACCGACCGACGGGCGTCGCACACCGCGCGGGCGCCCGTCCCGACATACGCGCACGGAGGGATGCACCCACATGAACGTCATCGTTGCCGCATCGTACGAAGAGATGAGCCGCATCGCCGCCGACCAGCTCGCCCGCTGCGTCGCCGAGAAGCCGGGCTGCGTGCTCGGCCTGGCCACGGGCACCACGCCCATCGGCCTGTACGCCGAGCTCGTCAAGGACTACGAGGCGGGCAAGCTCAGCTTCGCCGGGGTCACGACCTTCAACCTCGACGAGTACTGCGGCCTCGAGGGCACCCACCCGCAGAGCTACCGCTACTTCATGCGCCACAACCTGTTCGACCACGTCGACATCGACCTCGCCCGCACGCACACCCCCGACGTGGCCTGCGCCGACGAGCAGGAGGCGTCCGACGCCTACGAGGGCGCCATCGAGGAGGCCGGCGGCATCGACATCCAGCTGCTCGGCATCGGCCACAACGGCCACATCGGCTTCAACGAGCCGGGCGACGAGTTCTCGAAGCGCACCCACACCGTGCACCTCACCGAGATGACCCGCGAGGCCAACAGCCGCCTGTTCGACTCGATCGACGAGGTGCCCACGAGCGCCCGCACGATGGGCATCGGCACCATCATGCGCGCCCGCAAGCTCCTGCTCGTCGCCAACGGCGAGGGCAAGGCGGCCATCGTGAAGCAGGCGCTCGAAGGCCCGGTCACCCCGCAGGTGCCCGCCTCGATCCTGCAGTTCCACCCCGACGTCACGGTCGTGGTGGACCCGGCCGCCGGCGCGCTGCTGGGCAAATAGGCCGCACCGACGCATATCCCGAGGAGGGTTCGCATGGAAGCGCAGCGCCAGACCCTGCCGCAGGTGGGGCTCATAGCAGGCGGCCTCGTGTTCGACGGCGACCGGTTCGCGGCGGCCGACGTGGCCGTCGCGGGCGACCGCATCGCCGCCGTCGGGCAGGACGCGGCGGCACCCGGCGGCGGGCAGGCCGTCGACGCCGCCGGGTGCTACGTAATCCCCGGCCTCGTCGACATCCACTTCCACGGCTGCAGGGGCGCCGACCTGTGCGACGGCACGCCCGAGGCGCTTGCGACCATCGCGTCGTACGAGGCGTCGCGCGGCGTCACGGCGGTCTGCCCGGCGAGCATGACCTGCCCGTTCGAGAAGCTCGCGCAGGCGTTCGGCGCCGCGGCGGCGTTCGCGGGAAGCGAGGCCGACGGCATGGCGGCGCTCGTCGGCGTCAACATGGAGGGGCCCTACATCTCCCCCGACAAGGTGGGCGCCCAGAACCCCGCCTACGTGCGCGGGGCGAGCGTCGAGGAGTTCGACCGGCTCCAGGAGGCCGCCGGCGGGCTCATCCGCATCGTCGACGTGGCGCCCGAGGAGGAGGGCAACCTCGCCTTCATCGGACAGGTTGCCGGGCGGGTGCGCGTCTCGGTCGCCCACACCTGCGCCGACTACGCCTGCGCCGCCGAGGCCTTCGGGCGCGGCGCGCGCCATGTGACGCACCTCTTCAACGCGATGCCCGGGCTGCACCACCGCAAGCCCGGGCCCATCGCCGCCGCCGCCGAGCGCCCCGACGTGACCGTCGAGCTCATCGCCGACGGCATCCACATCCACCCCGCGATGGTGCGCCTGGCCTTTGCGCTGTTCGGGCGCGACCGCGTCTGCCTCGTCAGCGACACGATGCGCGCCTGCGGGCTCGAGGACGGGACCTACGACCTCGGCGGGCAGGACGTCGCCGTGCGCGGGCCACGCGCCACGCTGGCCGACGGCACCATCGCCGGCTCGGTGACCGACCTCATGGGCTGCCTTGCCACCGCCGCGGGCACGATGGGCGTCCCGCTCGAGGACGCCGTGCGCGCCGCGACCCTCAACCCCGCGCGCGCCGTCGGCATCGACGGCGAGCGCGGGTCGCTCGAGCCCGGCAAGGTCGCCGACGCCGTGGTGCTCGGCCCCGACCTGCAGGTGCGCCACGTCGTGGTGCGCGGCAAGCTGCTGAGGTAGGGCGCGGGCCCGTCCTGCATGCAAAACGTCCTCCGGGCGGGTTCGCCAAAACCGCCCGGGGGCGTTTTTGGCGATGCGGGGCCTTGCCCCAAAGCGCCCTAGGCCCGCGCGGCCTGGCGGGCGCCCGTCGCCCCGTCCGGGGCGTGGAGGCAGTCCACGATGCGCCGGGCCGACGGCGACGCGCAGTCGCGCCGAAAGACGAGGAACGGGTAGACGAGAGGGTCGAAGTCCTTGACGTAGAGCGTGTCGACCGTCTCGACGCCCAGATCGGTGTAGTAGCGCGCGAACCGCTCGGTGCACAGGCACAGGCGGTCGGGGCCGACCGGGTAGGCGCCCCCGTCGAGCGGCGCATCGGGCAGGGCGTCGAGCTCGAACAGGCAGCCGCGCGCCATAAAGATAGCCGGCATGGCGGAATACCAGCTCTCGTAGGCGGGCGACCCGCCGCTGAACACGCTGCACGCCGATAAGGTGGCGAGGTCGACCCCACCGCTGCCAAACAGCGGGTTGCCGCGCCCCGCCAAAAAGCAGACGCGCTCGGGCCGCAGGGGCACCCATCCGTACACCTCGCGCATGCCGTCGCAGGCGAAGACCCCCATGCGCGGCACCGGCTCGAGGTGCACGGCGAAGTCGATCTCGCCCTGGTCGAGCGCGTCGCAGATGGGCAGGTCGGTCTTGACGTAGGCGAACCCGACGCCGTGCACCCCGCGCTCCCGCAGCATGCCGTGGAGCTGCCCCACGACGTTGAACCCGTGGCGGACGTCCTGGATGCGCGCGGGCGGCTCGGTGTCCTGGAGCCGGCGGCACTCCCCGACCATCGCGTCGTAGCGGCGCAGCAGGTCCCCCGCAAGCTCGAGGAACCGAACGCCCGCCGGCGTGAGGCAGTTGCCCGCGCCCGCCGCGCCCCGGCGCACGAGGGTGGCGCCGAGCTCCGTCTCGAGGTCGTGGACGTGCTTGCTGAGCGACGGCTGCGAGAGGTGCAGCTCCCGCGCTGCCGCCGTGAAGTTCATGCTTTTGGAAAACGCGACGAACTCGCGCACCCGTTCCAGGTCCATACCGATGCCGCCCCTCCGGAACCGACGCCGCGTCCTCCCCCAACAAAGGACCTTTGCTTTCTGCCGCGCTCCATTGTAGGGCACTTTCGGCCAAACGCGAAAACGGGGCACGGAGCGGGCGCCCGCCCGCATCCGCACCCCGTCTGGTCGGGGGGATGTCGCGATGTTGCACGCCGCCGGGCGGCAGGGCCTACGCCGACCTGCGCAGCTCCCCGTCGTCCTGCGAAAGGCCCTCCGGGTCCAGAGGGGCGCACGCACCCTCGGGGGCGAACCGCGCCTCGATGCCGGCGATCTGAAACTCCATGCCGGTGTTCAGCTTGTAGTCGCGCTCGCGGCAGCACGGGCACGCCCACGTCTCCTCGTGGTGCACGTCGAGGGGGTACACGGTGCCGCAGCGGTTGCAGCGCACCGTAAACGGGACGCGCTCGATGACGAGCTCCGCACCTTCGAGCAGCGTCCCGCGCGCCATCCATTTGAAGCAGCCGTCGAGGATCTCGTCGACGATGTCGCGCGCGAACCCGATGCGCAAAAAGACCGTGCGGATCTCCACGGCGCCCATGCGCTCGGCCTCCGCCAGCACCTGGTCGACCAGGCTCCTCGTCACACCCATCTCGTGCATGGCGCACCCCTCTCCCTCCGGCCACCGCGGGGCGTACGCCCCGCGCATGCGGCCCGTTTTTCCGCAAACTGCCAACGCCCGTGCGGCGCGTCCGGCCTAGCCGACGAAGTCGACGAGCATACCCTTCATCGCGCGGTACAGGGGCTTCTCCGTCCAGTCGTCCCACATGGTGTCGGGCGCGTCGTCGCGCAGCTCCTTCGGGGCGGCCGTGAGCGATCGGGCGCCGGCGGGGCAAGTGATGGCGCAGGCGCCGCAGCGGGCGCAGGCCGCGTCGACGGTGGGGTAGCCGTCCTCGCCCATCGACACGGAATGCATCGTGCAGCGGTCGACGCAGGTGCCGCACTGGATGCAGAGGTCGGTGTCGACGTTGAGCTGGTAGTTGCTCGTGACCTGGACCGCGTCGCCCTCGCCGTTGCAGGCGCGCAGCGCGCCGAGCAGCAGGCAGCAGTCGCAGTGGCACTGGCAGATGACCTCGGAGCTTTTGCCGTAGAAGTGCTCGATGACCATGCCCTCGTCGACGCCCTGCTGGACGTTCTGCATAGCCTCTTCCTTGGTGAGCTCCCAGCCGTAGCCCTCGTAGAGGTAGTACTCGGCGAGCTCGCCCATCGCAAGGCAGGTGTTGATGCGGAAGTTGTGGCCCGCCTCGTCGTTGAGGCGCGTGTCCCACTCGCCCTTCTGGTACTCGAAGTCGCCCTGGCCGGCGGCCATGCCGGCGCGGCAGGCGCACGGGACCACCACAAAGGTGGTGTTGCGCTCGATGACGGCCTTCCAGTCGTCGAGCGGCAGGATGTCGGTGTCGGCCACGACGTCGGCGTTCACCGGGACGACCTGGTAGATGGGCGTGCCGCCGTCGTACTGGGCGCCGGACCAGTCGGGGGCGTTGAGGCCGGGATGGGCCTTGACCTCGTCCTCGTGCGCGTGCATGTTGGCGCCGAGCCACTGGTTGGTGAGGAAGTAGTGGGGCACGCCGCCGCGGGTGAAGCGGGGCAGCACGCCCTTTTTGGCGAAGTTGTCGCAGATCTCGGTGCACTCCTCGACCGTGCGGCCCGAGGCCTCGGCGTAGTCGGCGGCCGTGAACACCTTGTAGATGGGGAGCTCGAGGTACTGCGCGGCCTCCTCCTCGGTGTAGAGGTACATGAGGCGCGTCCAGTAGTCGCCCGCCGTGTCAACCTGCGAGCCCACGCCCACGCCGATGCGGTTCCAGCGGTTGCGCAGGTTGATGTAGACGGCCGGGATGACGGTGCCGTCGTCGAGCGTGACGTCCTCGGTGCACATCTGCGGGTTGTAGAGGTAGTCGAGCGCCTCCTCGCGCGTCATGACCGGGTTCTCCATATGGGCGAAGGTGTCCCAGTACTCGCCGTTGGGGTTGCCCATCGTGACGGCGTTCATGGGGGTCGCGCCGGCGGGCGCCTCGGCGTCGGCGGCCTCATCGGCGCGGGCGGTGCCGGCGTTCAGAGCCGACAGCACCCCGGCCATGCCGCCCACCATGCCCATCGCGCCCATCGCGCCGACGAACGAACGGCGGCCCATGCTCCCCTGCGCGCTGCTCTCGTGTGCCATGTTCGGTTCCCCTCTCCTGTCCGTTATGCGCGCGGCCCGACGACCGGGCCGCGCTCCCTGCCAGGTAGTATGGGGCCGTACGGGGCGGATTCGACCCAGAGGGTTCGCATGGCCCATAGCGATGCCGAAGGGCCGATGCGCGCAGGCGATGGGGCATTCGGAAATCGAATGGCGCAAGGCAGAGGTGCGGAGAAGCGAGCGGCGGGCACGACGAAGGCGGCCGTCGGGCAGCCGGGGCTCGGGGCGCCGCCGCGTTCCCGACCGCATTTCGGTTGCGCGGTGCAAATCGTTCGGGTATGCACGGGCGAACGGAAGCGCTTGACCCTGCGACAGTGGCGATGGAAAAACTGTCGTCACCGTTACCGCAGGTCACTACACTTGTAGTATTCGAAACTCACCCGCGGTCTCGCACTGCCGGGAATACATACCCGTGCGATTTGCAGCGCGCGGGCCAAATCCCGTCCGCAGACCCGTCGCGCTGGGGACGCAGATGGGACAGCCGTCGCCGGGAGCCCACGGCGCCCAGCAAAACACCGACGGAGCACCGGTCGGAGCACCGGTATAAAAAAGGGAGCCAGCCCGATCCCGAAGGACCGTACCGGCTCCCGACATGCCCCAGCGCAAATCGGCCGGAATCCGCAGCCCATCGCACCCCCGCGGGGCCGAGCCGCGCCCCGCTACCCCATCGCCTTGGCGAACCAGCTCGTGATGCTCGTGGGATGCGTGATCGCGGTGCCCACCACCACGGCCCACGCGCCCGCCTCGAGGGCGGCGCGGGCGTCGGCCGGGCTGTGCACGCGGCCCTCGCACACCACGGGGAACCCGGGGAACTCCGCCACAGCCCGGCGCAGCAGCGGCAGGTCGGGCCCGTCGGCCATCGTGCAGTCGATGGCGGCCACGCCGTGCGAGAGCGTCGTGGACACGAGGTCGCACCCGGCGGCCACGCCGCGGCGGATGTCCTCGATCGTGGCGCAGTCGGCCATGATGAGCGTGTCCTCGGTCTGCCGCAGCGCCGCGACGGTCTCCTCGAACGTACGGCCGTCGGGACGGGGGCGGTCGGTCGCGTCGAGGGCCACCACGTCGGCGCCGGCCGCCACGCAGGCGCGCGCGTGGCGCAGCGTGGGCGTGATATAGACGCCCTCGTGCCCCTCCTTCCACAGGCCGATGACGGGCACTTCGACGCGGCCCTTGATGGCCGCGATGTCGGCAAGGCCCTGGCAGCGGATGGCCGCCGCGCCGCCGAGCTCGCAGGCGCGCGCCATCTGGGCCATCGTCTCGGGATGGCGCAGCGGCTCGCCCTGGTACGCCTGGCAGCTCACGATGAGCTTGCCCTTGAGGTTGGCGATCAGCTGGTTCACGGTTCGGTTCCTTTCGTCGGGTTGCGGCGCCCCGGGGCGGAAGCGCGGGGCGCGCGGGCCCGGGGCGACGAAGCGCAGCGTTTTCTCGGGCTCCCCTAGCGGCGGCCCTCGTCGAGCCTGTCGAGCAGGCGTTCGGCCGCACCGAGCAGCGGGGCCTCGTCGCCCAGGCGGGCGTGCACGACCTTGAGGCCGCTCACCGCGCCGGTCATCTGCGACTCCATGCCCGCGCGCAGGGCGGCGTGCCACAGCTCGCCCGACGAGCACACCGAGCCCGACAGCACCACGAGGTCGGGGTCGAAGATGTTCGCCCACGAGATGATGCTCTCGCCCAGGCTGCGGCCCGCCTGCTCGATGACGCGGCATGCCAGGCGCTCCCCGTCCGCGGCGCGCGCCGAGATCTCGGGGCCGCTCAAGGGCTCGCCGCCTCCCGCGCGGTAGCAGCGCTCGATGCCGCTGCCCGACGCGATCGACTCGAGGCGTCCGGTGATGCCGTCCTCGCACGAGACGTTCTCGGCCGCCGGGTGCAGGCTGCAGCCCAGCTCGCCGGCAAAGCCGTGCGCGCCGCCCATGATGCGCCCCTCGTAGAGCAGCGCGCCGCCCAGGCCCGTGCCCACGGCCACCATGATGCAGGTGTGCGAACCGGCCGCCGCGCCGTGGCGCGCCTCGCCCAGCGCGTGCGCCTGCACGTCGTTCATCACCGCGACCGGCAGGCCGCACGCCTCGCGCAGCCGCTCGCCGAGGGGCTGGCCGGTCCAGCCGGGCATGATGTCGTTCGCGTAGGCGATGGACCCGTCGTAGGCATCGACGCGCCCCGCCGTGCCCACGCCCACGCCGAGCAGCGGGCAGGCGTCGCCGGCGGCGCGCGCCTCCTCCACGAGCTCGCGCGCGAAGTCGCACACCGTCCGCGTCACCGCCGCGCCGCCGCGCTTGGCCCCGGTGGGCACGGTGCGGTGCCCCACGACCTCGGGCGCGGCGTCGCGCGCGGCGTAGCGCACCACGGCGCCGCCGACCTTGGTGCCGCCGATGTCGAGCGCCACGACGGCAAAGGGAGACGCCCCCACGGCCCGGGCGGCAGCGGCGGCGTCTCCCTGCATCGGCACGGCGGAAGAAGTATGGGCGTTGTCCACGCTTCCCCCTCTCGTCTCGAAAGCCTATTCGCGGATGGGCGCGTCGGCCGGCATCATGCCCTCGGACTTGAGGACGTCGACGATGGCCGCCACGTCCTCGCCCTTGAGCGCCTGGACGGGCTCGCGCATCTGGTTGGTGTTGAAGACGCCCATCTGCCACAAGGCCGTCTTGAAGGCGCCCACGCCGGCGCCGAAGCCCACGGTGGCCTTCACGCGGCGCGTGACGAACATGAGGCGGGCCAGGTGGTCCTGGATGGTGCGGACCTTCTCCCAATCGCCGGCCTGGAAGGCGCGCCACTGCTCGACGTAGCTGTAGGGGTCGATGTTGGCGAGGCCGGGCACGCTGCCGTCGGCGCCCGACATGTAGGCGCCGTCGACGACGACCTCGTGGCCGGTGAACAGACGCAGCGGGTGGCCGGCGTCCTCGTTCTCGAGGCACAGCCAGCGGAACGACACGTCGTCGCCCGAGGAGTCCTTGACGCCCTGGATCACGCCGTCCTGGCCCAGGCGCACGAGCATGTCGGGGTCGAGCTTGGTGTGGACGCACACCGGCAGGTCGTAGGCGAACAGCGGCAGGTCGGTGTACTCGCGGATGGCGCGGAAGTGGCGCTCGACCTCCTTGGGGCCGCCCAGCGCGTAGAACGGGGCGGTCGCCACGAGGGCGTCGACGCCGTAGCCCTTGGCGCGCTTGGCCTGGTCCACGACGCGCATCGTCTCCATGTCGATGATGCCGGCGAGCACGGGGACACGGCCGTGCACCATCGCGACGGCCTCCTGCAGCACGTGCATGCGCTGGGCGTCGGTGAGGAAGGCCACCTCGCCGCTCGAGCCGAGGAAGAACAGGCCGTCGACGCCCGCGTCGATCATGCGGTTGATGGAGCGCTCGAGGGCCTCGAGGTCGAGCTTGCGGTCCTTGTCGAGCGGGATGACGACGGGCGGGATGACGCCTTTGAAACGCTTGGGATCCATGTCACACCTTCTGCCGGTAGTGAGGTACGGGATGCTTGCCGGCGGCGCGCGCAGGGCGCGCAGCCAAACGGGTAAAGTGTAGAGTACCGCGCGCCGACGTCAAGGCCGCCCGCCCGACAGGGCGAAAACAACCGACGGCGCGCGCGGGCCGGGCACGGCGCGGATGCAAAGCGGGCCGGCCCGCAACCGCGAGCCGGCCCGCCTTCATGCGACCTTTACGTCCGTTCGGCCCGTCTCCGCACGGCGCATCGCCGCCGTGGCGGGCGTCCAGCCTACTTCCCTTCGACCGCGCCCTTCTTCCCCAGGTCGGGGTAGAGCAGCGAGGGCGCCGCACCGAGCAGCAGCTTGGTGTAGTCGTCCTTCGGGTCGTTGAAGACCTGCTCGGCGGTGCCCTCCTCCACGGCGCGGCCGCCGTTCATCACGATGATGCGGTCGGAGATGTAGCGCACCGTCTGGATGTCGTGGCTGATGAACACCATGGCGAGGCCCAGGTCGCGCTTGAGGTCCATGAGCAGGTTCAGGATCTGCGCGCGCACCGAGACGTCCAGGGCGCTCGTGGGCTCGTCGGCGATGATCGCGTCGGGGCGCAGCGACAGGGCGCGCGCGATAGCGACGCGCTGGCGCTGGCCGCCCGAGAGCTGGCCGGGCAGCGCGCCCATGACCGACTTGGGCAGGCCGACCATCTCGATGAGGTCGAAGATGCGCTTCTCGCGCGACTCCTTGTCGCCCACCTTGTGGACGAGCATGGGGTCGAGCAGCTGGTCGTGGATCGTCATGCGGGCGTTGAGGGCCGTCGCCGGGTCCTGGAACACGACCGAGATGACGCGGCCGATGGTGCGCCGGTCGGCGGCCGTGCGGTTGGTGACGTCCTTACCCTTGAAGAACACGCGGCCCGACGTGGGCTTCTGCAGGCCGCACATCACGTTGGCGGTGGTGGACTTGCCGCAGCCCGACTCGCCCACGATGCCCAGCGTCTCGCCCGGCATGAGCTTGAGGGTGAGGCCGCGGACGGCCTGAACCTTGTTGGGGTGGAACAGCGACCCCGTGCGCGTCTTGAACGTGACCTTGACGTCGTCGAGGAAGATGATGGGGGTGTCCGCGTCCTTGACGGCGGCAGCCTTGGCGTCGCTCATCTACCGAGCACCTCCTTCCGCATACGGTACGAGGCCGAGCTTCCTCATCTCGCTGTCGGGCAGCTCGGCGTAGTAGTGGTCGGTCCCCGCGAGGCGCTTGAGCACCGGGCGCAGCTGCGAGACCTTGTCGGGGTGGCTCGAGCGCGGCGTGAAGCGGTCGCCCTGCGGGAAGTCGGCCGGCGAGGGCACCGAGCCGGGGATCTGGTGCAGGCGCGCGCCGCCGGCCTCGATGGAGAGCACCGAGCCGAGCAGGCCGCGCGTGTACTCGTGGATCGGGTTGGTGAGGATGTCGCGCACCGGGCCCTGCTCCACGACCTGGCCGGCGTACATGACGGTGATGGAGTTGGCGACCTCGGCCACCAGGGCGAGGTCGTGGCTCACGAACACCATCGCGAAGCCGAGCTCCTTCTGGAGCTTGTTGAGCAGGTCGATGACCTGCTTCTGCACCGTCACGTCGAGGGCGGTGGTGGGCTCGTCGGCGATGATGACCTTGGGGTCGCGCGTGAGCGCCATGGCGATGAGCACGCGCTGACGCTGGCCGCCCGAGAGCTCGTGCGGGTAGGAGTCGAGCGTGCGCTTGGGGTCGAGGCCCACGAGCTCGAGGAGCTCCTCGGCGCTGCGGGTGCCGCCGCGCTTGGTGAGCTGCTTCATCTGGGCCTTGATGAGCATCGAGGGGTTGAGCGACGACAGGGCGTCCTGGTAGACCATCGCGATCTCGCGGCCGCGCAGGGCGTTGAGCTGCTTCTCGTTCATGTCGAGCAGGTTGCGACCGTCGTAGAGGATCTCGCCGGAGATCTCGGCCTTGGGGTCGAGCAGGCCCATGATGGCGAGCGAGGTGATGGACTTGCCGCAGCCCGACTCGCCCACGAGGCCCATCGTCTGGCGCGGGCGCACCACGAAGCTCAGGTGGTCGACCACGTTCACGTCGCCGTGGCGCGGGAACTTGATGCACAGGTCCTTGACCTCGAGAATGGGCGGCACGTCGGTGCGCGCCTCGAAGCGGTCGGTGCGGGTGAGCTCGGTCTCCTTGAGCTGGGCGAGGCGCTTCGAGAGCATCTCGGCCTGGGCCTTGTAGGCCAGCGTGGGGTCGGCGACCATGCGGTCGGCCTCGCGGCTGCCGGCGAGGTTGGAGTCGCTCGGCTTGACCGCGGCCTTGGGGGCGGCGACCATCGCGTCGGTGATGCCCTCGGACAGGATGTTGAGGCACAGCACCGTGACGATGATGGCCAGGCCCGGGAAGAACGCCTGCCACCACTGGCCGGCGAGCACGCCGGCGCGCGCGTCGGACAGGATGTTGCCCCACGACGGCGTGGGCTCGGGGATGCCTGCCGAGATGAACGACAGCGAGGCCTCGAACACGATGGCGTCGGCCACGAGCACGATGGTGAAGACCACGACGGGCGCGATGCAGTTGCGCATGACGTGCTTTATGAGGATCCACGGGGCGCGGGCGCCCGACACGACGACGGCGCGCACGTAGTCCTTGCCGTACTCGCTCACCACGTTGGCGCGCACGATGCGCGCGATCTGCGGCACGTATAGGATGCCGATGGCCAGGATGAGCGAGGGCAGCGAGTTGCCGAACACCACGACGAAGGTCGCGGCCAGGGCGATGCCCGGGAACGACATGAGCACGTCGAGGACGCGCATGATGACCTCGGAAACCCACTTGCGGGTCACCGCGGCGATGGCGCCGACGATCGAGCCCAGGACGAGCGCGAACGCCGTGGCGCCCAGGCCGATGACGAGCGAGTAGCGCGCGCCGTACATCATGCGCGAGAGCACGTCGCGGCCCTGGGTGTCGGTGCCGAAGAGGTGCGCGGCCGACGGCGCCTGGCGGGGCGTCTCGATGAGCAGCGGGTCGTAGGGCGCCAGGAAGTTCGCGAAGACGGCGATGAGGATGATGAGGACAAGCACGACGAGCGAGATGCGCGCGCCGACGCTCATCGACTTCCAGCGGCGGAAACGCACCTTGCCGCCGGCGTTCGCCTCCATCTTCTGGGTAAGGTTCTCATGCAGCTTGACCATGGCACTACACCGTCCTGATTCGAGGGTCGATCAGGATATAGAGCATATCCACGATGATGTTGATGATGATGAACGCGATGGCCACGACCAGGACGACGCCCTGGACCAGGGTGGTGTAGCCGCTCTGGATGCCGTTCACGATCGCCATGCCCATGCCCTGCAGGTTGAAGATGACCTCGATGACGACGGCGCCGCCGATGAGGTAGCCGATGCGCAGGCCGAGGACCGTGACCGGGGTAATGAGCGCGTTGCGCAGCACGTTGCGGGCCACGACGACGCCCATGGGGATGCCGAAGCCGCGGGCGGTGCGCACGTAGTCCTTGTCGAGCTCCTCGACCATCGACGTGCGGATGATGCGCGTGAACTGGCCGATGACCGGCACCGCCAGCGCGATGGCGGGCATCGCCATGCGGCGGATCCAGCCGACCGGGTCGTCGAACAGCGACGGCAGCGGGCCGGCGGCGGGCAGCCAGCCGAGGTTCACGAAGAACAGCAGGATCAGCAGGACCGCCAGCCAGAACGACGGCGTGGCGACGCACACGATGCTGACGACGCGGATGACCTGGTCGGGCCAGCGGTCGCGGTACAGCGCCGACACCACGCCGAGCGGCACCGAGAACACGATGGCGATAATCAGGCCCACGAACGTCAGCTGCAGCGTGATGGGCAGCGAGGTCGACACGCGCTGGGCCACCGACGTGGCGCCCGCGCCGTACGTGCCCAGGTCCCCATGGACCAGGCCCACCATGTAGTTGCCGTACTGGACGATGATCGGGTCGTTCAAACCGTGGGTCTCGCGGTACTGCTCGACGGCCTCCTGGGAGGCGTTCTCGCCCAGCGCGGAATACGCTTGGTCGATGGGCGACAGCGCCATAAGGAAGAACACGAGCAAGGTTACGCCGATGATCATGATGGGCAGCGCGATCAGGCGCCGGCCGATCAAGCGCAGCAGGTTGCTCACGGCATCTCCCTTCCTCTCCAACACGAGTGGCATGCGTCCCGCCGCGCCAAGCGCATTCGCAAACGACATACCGGACGGACATTACTTCGCACTATTCTACCGGACTGCAAGGAACGCAATCATGACAAACTTTTTACCAAGCCGTATAAAACGGCCGTTTTGGGGCACGAACACAGGTTGCGACACCCTGTGCGCCGCCGTTCGCCGAAAAAACGCCGCGGCGTCGGGGCCTCAGCGGCCGGTGCAGACGCAGCTCCAGCTGTTCGAGGCGTCGCGAGCGTGCGGGCAGCCCACGCAGGCGTCATGCCGTGCGCACGGCCCCGCCGACCTCCAGGAGGCCGACCCGTCGGGGCCGTACGGGGCGAACGGTCCGCCGTCGGCGGACACCGCGGGGTCCAGGCCGCACCCTTCGACCGCCGCCGCGACGAGCTCGGCGAGCTGGCGCATGCCGCGGCGCGTGGGGTGCGTCCCGTCGACCGTCTCGTAGTCGAGCCCGAAGGCCGCCAGGTCGGCGACGGCGCACCCGACCCCGCGGGCCGCCGCGCGGATCGCGCCGTTGTAGGCGGGGAAGGGCACGCCGCGCAGACGGTCGGCGAACGTGGGGCGTGCCGACCCGGCGAGGCGGCCCGGCACGAGCGTGCAGCACCAGACCCGCGCGCCCGGGC
>DBFRVO010000016.1:0-136523 GCA_048503295.1 Collinsella aerofaciens
GGGAGGCGCCGCGCGCTCGGGCGGCACGCCAGGGAGATAGTGGACGAGATAGTCGAGAAGCGCGGCCTCAAGAAGGAGTAACATCGGGACTTGCAGCGACGGACCTCAGGACGCTCTTACACCACGTCTGCGCGCGCGACCCCGTAGCCCATCGCTGCGGCCTGTTTGGAGTCCAAAAGAGGCGCTAAGCGCTGTAACCCATCGCCTGCAGGACAAACATGACGGCCGTGAGCACCGTAATCACGGCGATAGTCGCCCAAGTGAGCACGTTCCACACCCGGCCGTTGCGGTTGGCGCCCATAATGTGACGGTCGGCGGCGATAACCACCTGGAATACCAAGACTACAGGCAGCAGCACGCCATTGATGACCTGCGAGGTCATCATAATCTGGAACAAATCGACGCCAGGCATGAGCACCAACACGGCAGAAATGCCGATGATGGCCGTAATGATGCCGCGGTAAACCGGGGCCTCGTCCCAGCTGCGGTCGGCACCGCGCTCCCAGCCAAATGCCTCGCAGATAGCGCTCGACGTAACGCCCGGCAGCACGCAGGCGGCCAAGAAGCTCGCCGCGACCAGGCCCGAGGCAAACAGTACCGTGGACCACTGACCCGCAATAGGCTCCAGCGCGCGGGCGGCATCGGCGGCATCGCTAATCTGAATACCCGCCGGGAACAGCACCGTACCGGTCGTGATGATAATGAAGCCCGCAATGATATCAGCAGCGATCGAGCCGCTCACGGTATCGATACGCTGCAGCACGATGTCGTCCTCGCCCGCGTTCTTATCGACCACGTTGTTCTGCGCCAAGAAAATCATCCACGGCGCGATGGTGGTACCGATCGTTGCGACCACGAGCGACACGTAGCTGGGGTCATTTTGAATGTTAGGCACGACCAGGTCGACCGCGACCTCACCCCAGTTGGGGCCAGCCATAAACGCGGCGACAATATAGGTCACGAAGACGCAGCTTACCAGCAGCAGAATCTTCTCGATGCGCTGGAAACTACCCGACATGGTAAGCATCCACACCAGCAGCGCCACCAACGGCACCGAGATGCTCGCCGGCACGCCAAAGAGAGCAAGGCCGCTGGCGATACCCGCAAACTCCGAAATGGTCACAGCCGTGTTGGCGATCAAC
Organism: Collinsella aerofaciens; assembly: GCA_048503295.1. Classification (GTDB taxonomy): domain Bacteria; phylum Actinomycetota; class Coriobacteriia; order Coriobacteriales; family Coriobacteriaceae; genus Collinsella; species Collinsella aerofaciens_CI. Next base: position 1,143 of record DBFRVO010000016.1, read on the forward strand.
AGCGCCGCCATAGCAAGTACACTCTTGCGCACGCCAAAGCGCTCGCGGATGAGCGATGCCAGGCCCTTGCCCGTGACGCAGCCGCAGCGCGCCGCGGTCTCCTGCGTCACGATGAGCAGCACAGTCATGACGGGAAGCATCCAGAGCATCTTGTAGCCATAGCTGGCGCCCGCACTGGAATACGTTGCAATGCCGCCGGCGTCATTGCCCGAAAGCGCCGCCAGCAGACCGGGGCCCATAGCGCCAAAGATGGCCGCGATGGTCAACTTTTGCTTGGTGCCCGACTTTTGCTTGGTATTTTGCACGCGACCACCTAGCCAATGACCGACATGGTGAGCAGCACCGCAGCGGCGCAGTACGCTACGCACGAGATCATGACGGCAATAACGTTCATGGCGGTGCCCGACGTGTTGAGGTCATGCTCGTCACGCCAGAACAGCACCATCAGGTAAATCACGGCACTCATGTTGCCAACCAGGCAAATGATAGCAGCGATATTAAAACACCCGGTAAAGAGCTGCTCCTCAAACATAGGGGCATCGAGGAACGCGGCAGTGCGCACCAGCTGCGCGCACAGGTAAGTAACAAGCGAAAGGATCAGGCCCATACCCGTGCTCTGGAAGAAGAATCCCAGGTACGGTTTGGGCTCGTCGTCGTGACCGTCGTACTCGAGGAAGTAGTTCTTGACGAACGACACCATGCGCGAGGCCGCCAGCAGCACGAGCGGCATGGCGCACATGGGGAACACCACCAGATGCGCGGAGCCCAGCGCCGTCCCCAGCACCGTCGCCATAATGCACGAGGCGATGCCCCACACGACGACCCAGTACTGACGATGCACGAACCAGCTGAGCACGTTCGTCGAGTCGTCCGACGCGCTATCGCCCGAGCCGACACCGGCGATCTGCAGGTCCTCCTGATGCTCCTCGGCGATAACGTCCATGGCGTCGTCGAAGGTCACGATGCCCAGGATATGACGGTTCTCGTCGCAGACAGGGATGGCAACCAGGTCGTACTTGGTCATCTCGTCCGTCACGTCTTCCTGGTCCTCGTCGGGCGACACGTAGACCAGGTCGCGATAGGCGAGCTGGCCCAGCGTGGCATCGCGGTCGGCCACGATCAACGTGCGCAGCGAGAGCACGCCGGTGAGCATGCCGCTCGGATCCTCGGTATAGACGTAATAGACACTCTCGAAGTCCTCATCGAGTTTGCGAATCGCCTCGATGGCATCGCCGACCGTCGCCGTGGCGGGCAGCGAGACAAACTCCGAGGTCATGATGCGACCGGCGGTGTTGTCCTCATAACCCAGCAGGTTACGAATCGCCTTCTCCTCCTTGACGCCCATCAGGCGCAGGAGCTTCTCGGCCTTCTCGTAATCGAGCTCGTCGATCAGGTCAGCTGCATCGTCCGGGTCCATCATGGCCAGCATCGACGATGCGTCCGTGTCGGACAGGCCCTCGAGCATCTCGGTCATAAGCTCGTCGTCATCGAACTCCGAGATGGCCTCGGCGGCCTGGGCAGTATCGAGCTGCGCAAACACCTGCGCACGTAGGCGCGGGTCGAGCTGCTCGATAATATCGGCGATGTCGGCAGGGTGCAGCTCGCCGAGCGTCTTGTGCGACACCGAAAGTTGAATGTTCTTGGTCGAGCGGTCGAGCAGGTCCATGTAGGACCAAGCGATGATGTCCTCACTGAGCGGCTTGCCCAGGTGCTTCATAAAGCCTTCGACGATATGCTCGAGCGCGGGGCTGATGGCGCGTAGCAGACCGCGGGCACCGACCTCGGCGCCCAGCAGGCGCAGCTGATTTTCGCCCGACATGGAAAACTTGATGTCGTTTACGCGCACGACCTTCATGCCCTGCGTGTCGACAATCTGCTTGTTGAGCACGTCGCGGGCAAGCAAGAGTTCGGTCGGCTGCAGGTACGAAAAACGGATTTCGGTGGCCGACGTCTTAAGGTGTACACCCGTCTCGTCGATACGGTCGACCCATTTGCGCCAGCTGATCATAAACGGCGTCTTGCCGGGACCGCGGAACGCGAGCGACGTCACGTGCGGAAAAACTTCGCCGGTAGCAATACCAAAATCGTTGACCACGCCGAGCTTTTCTCCATCGACGTCCAAGACCGGCAATTTGAGCATCTCACTCAGATAATTCAATGGTGCTCCCCATCATTATTCCTCCGGACGCGGCCGCATGTGCGACGTCCGGGGGCTTCTGGATATGTATACGCATGCGCGGGCGGCACGCCGCTCGACGCTTACACCCCGTGCATGCGCAAAAAGCACCTGCATGGGGTCATCGACTGTATGGTCGAGGTTTGGATTTCACCTGTAACCTTTCTCTTGACCCTCATTAACCGCAGTAACTATAGCATCAGCATCGCCCTGCGGCATCGAATTTATGCGCTGCACATTGCAGGCATACCAAACGCTGACGCATCCGTGACATAGTCATTGGGGACGTTCTTAAATGACTACCCAATGACTACTCTGTGGTATCTTCGTCCTCGGCAAGTTGGGGGAACACGGCGTCCTTGGGCATGGTGACCTTCGTCAGCGAGGTGAGCTTTTTGCTCAATGCCGTGTCCGTCTTGACCAGGTCGCTGAGCGTCACGATCTTGTAGCCGTCGGCAATGAGGCCGTCGATAATCTGCGGCAGCGCCTCGAGCGTCTGCTCGGCGCATTCGTCTCTATCGGTGAGCAGCACGATATTGCCCGGCGTCACCGAATCGAGCACCGTCGAGACCTGCTCGTCGACACCGTTGAGCAGCCAGTCGCCCGAGTCGATATTCCACGAGACCACGGCGGAGACCAGGTCCATCGCATCGATCCAGTTTTGCTCGTCAAAGGCAGCGTAGGGAGCACGCAGCAGCATCGTCTTCACGCCGGTCGCCGACTTAATCGCATCGGTGCCTTTCGTGATCTGTTCGCGTACCGCCTCAAGGTCCTGACCCTTGAGCGAATCGTCGCTGTAGCTGTTGGATCCGATCTCGCACCCGGCATCGACAATCGCCTTGGCCGTGGCAGGCGAGGCCTCGGCCGCATCGCCCGAAAGGAAGAACGTCGCGGTGACGCCCTTTTCCTTGAGCACCTGCAAGATCTGTTTGGTGGCGCCGCTCGGACCCTCGTCAAACGTCAGCGCCACGTACTTTTTGTTGCCCTTGGGCGCCACGCTGGCGCACGCAACAACGCAATCGGTGGCGGGCACGACCTCGCCGCGGTCCTGCGTCTTGCCCGATTGCTCACCAACCCACACCTCGGAGCGGCCCTGGGCACCCCACGTCTGCACATACTCGATAGCGCCCGTGCCCTCGACCTTGAGCTTGGGCTCGATAACCGTAGCCTGAACCTCGTGCTTCTCGTAGGTGTTACGGCCATCCTTGACCGTCACCTTCTCGCCGCCCTCAAGTTCGCGGCTATCCCATTTGCCCTGCTTCACGCGCTTGCCGTCGACCTTCACCGACAGCTTTTCGCCCCCATGGCGCTTGAGCACGCTGTCATCGACGGCCAGCAGGTCGCCTGCGTCGTAGGTGCCAGTCAAATCCTGTTCGTCGATGAGATTCTGCAGCGTAGAGCCCACGCGCACTGCGGTCTTCTGGCCGTTGAGCTCCACGTCCACGCTGCGGTTGACGTAGCCCACGACGGCAGCGATAAACAGCACGAGCGCGCAACCCACGGCGATGAGCGCATAGGGCAGGCGAGATGAACGACGGGGTGTGCGACTGTTGCCGATGCGCGCACTGCGGTCGCTAAAGCCGCGGCTATGGTTGAGGTACATCGCGCCGGGCTTACGGTGACGCTTGCGCTGACCGCTGGGCAGCTGCCCCAGGTCGCGGCGCGCCGTCGGACGCGCACCCGAACGCCCGTTTAAGTTGGATCCGTTTTGGCGCATATGCCCTCCCCCATAAACACAGCAAGCCGGAGCAACAGGTCTCCGGCTTGCCTCCCATCATTTGGTACGTCGCTATTTTGTAGCTTTTGACGAGCCTCCGCTCGCCTTTTGGTATTCGTCCTTAAAGGCCTTGAACATGCCGCGCGTCTTGCCGAGCTGCTTGCCCAGTGCGCGACTGCCCTTGTCCACGGCAACCGATCCCTTGTCATCGAGCACCTTGGCGCCCTTCTTGACCTTATCGCCCACCACGACGCTTGCCTCGGCAGCCTTTGCGGCGGCGCCGCCCGAATACCCGAGCGACTTGACCTCGTCCGAGACGACCATCGCGCCGTTCTCGTAGCCGCGCAGCATCGTCGGCGGCACCTGCGTGTCACCAACCAAAACACTCGAAGCAGCACCAGCGGTCACATAGAATGCCTGCACGATGCCCGAGCGTGGCTTGAACTCAACGTCCGAGCAATAGCCCACGACGTCGCCCGATTCCGTGCGCACGTCCATACCGACCCAGATGATGCAATCGTCCAGGTTGATGTCGAGGCGCCTGGCGGCGGCGGCATCGTACGTGTCCTTGACGTCATCGACCGCAATGGCGCCCTCGTAGACACCAATGGCGTCGAGCGCTACGAATCGATCGGGACGCTCGATCATGCCCGCGATATCGGACTGGCGGACCATAAAGCCGACCACGCGCGTACCGCCCGGGGTAAAGACCGGAAAGTGAATCTTTCCGAGCTTTTTAGGGCTGCGCGGCGTGCCGTCCTTTTTGGTGCGCTTGTCCTCGGTAGGCTTGCGATAGATCTTGGCGCCGACAAAATCCCCGGCGCGCATTATGCCTCGGTCGAGGGCTCCGCAGCCTCGGTATCAGCCTCGACGGCGTTCTCGACCACGACGTCGGCGGCAGGCGTCACGTTGCCGCCCGAAATGGCGTCGTTGAGCTGCTCGCGCAGCTGGTCCATGCGCTCGCGGGCCAGGTCGACCTTGGCGCGCAGGTCGTCGGTCTTGGCGTCGACCATCGGGCCAAAGTCATTCACCGCAGCACGGGCCTCCTCGGCGCTGTGCTCGTAGGTATCGCGCATATTGTCCCAGGCGTCGTTGGCGATATCGGCAGCCATGGCGCGGGTCTCGGCGCCCGAGCGCGGGGCCAGAGCAACGCCGACAATAGCGCCGGCAGCGGCACCAAAAAGTGCGCCGGAGACAAAGCTGAAAGTCTTACCCATGATCATTCCTCTCCTGCGGGCACGTCGGTGCCCACCGTTTGAATGCTGTCCATTATACCCGCAGTGCATCACTTGCCGCTCCGCTCATCTGCGTACGGCAAAGGCGCAGGTATGTGATGGTGATAAACGCGTAGGCCTACTCCTGGGGCATAGCCGGCATGGCCGCCGTGGCACCCGGGTCCTCGCCGGCGCCGTCCACGAGCGGCAGGCTGCCCTCATGCGCAGGTCCTGCCGGAACCGTCGCCGCACCGCCAAAGACGGCAGCGGAAGCCTCGTGGTTCTCGGCAACCGCGCCCTCGGTATCAATCGCCGCCTGGGGCTCGTCGTCAAAGTTGGGGACACCCTGGGGCTCGGTGGGAACAGGCTCGGCGGTCGCATCGGCAACGGGCTCGGCGTCGGCCGGCACATCGCCCTCGTCAGCGCCCTCGTCCTCGGCAGCATCTTCGCCGTTCGCAGCGGCGACGGCCTCGTGAGGATCCTTGCCCTCGGCCTCGGCGCGCATGCCCAGCACCAGGTTGCGCAGGCCCGCGACCGTGCCCTCCACGTCGGGGGCAGGCTGGTCGGCGTGCAGATAGGCCCAGTCCATCATAAAGGTAGCCGAAGACAGCGCACCGATGGCCAGCGCGTCGTCGGGGCACGAAAGCTCAACCTCAAAGACGCGCTCGTCGTGCTCGCTTACGCGCGTGCGGCCGCACGAGATGCTGCCGGCAAGCCCGGTCTCGTTCATGAGCTCGACCGTCACATGCTCAAGCAGATGGCAAAGCTCGGTCTGACCCATGCAGTCCTGGAACTCGCGACCGGAATCGCCCAGGCACAGGTGCTTGGCAATCGCGGGCACCAGGTAGTACACGCGCGCCGTGGCCTCGATGTCCTCCGAGGTCATGAGCGGCATGCCGGGGTTCACCAGCACATGCGCGCAGATCTTGTCCTCACTGACGGTGACCTTAAGGATGTTGAACAGGCCTGCCATAACTCTCCCCTACTCTTCCTTGTCCTACTCGTCGCCGTCGTGCGGATTCGCGGAACCCGCACCCGACGTCGTCGGCTCGTCTACCGAAGACTCGGAATCCTTCTTATCGGTTTCGGCCGGAGCGATCACGCGAATGAGCGAGATGCGCTGGCCACGCATCGACTGAACTTTAAACTTGTACCCCGCGACCTCAAACACCTCTCCGATGTCGGGCACCGAGTCGCAAAGCTCCAAAAACCAGCCGGCGATGGTCTCATAATCATCGCTTTCCTCGAGCGGCCAACCAAGCTCAATCGCGTCATCGCACGAAAAACGCCCATCAACGAGCCACTCGCGGCGCGAAAGGCGCGTGAGATACTTGTTGTCGGGGTCGAACTCGTCCTCGATCTCGCCGACGATCTCCTCGACGATGTCCTCGATAGTGATAATGCCGGCCGTGCCGCCGTACTCGTCCACGACCACCACGATCTGGTCGTGCGAGGTCTGCATCTCGGACAGCAGCGGCAGGATGTCCTTGGTGTCGGGCACAAAGGTGGCGTCGCGCAAAAAGCCGGCGATGGGCTGGTCGCCCTTGCCGTCGAGCGCGGGCTGAATCAGGTCCTTGATGTGCGCAATGCCGGCGACGTTGTCGGGATCCTCGTGATAGACGGGGATGCGGCTAAAGCCGGTCTGGCGCATGGTGGACAGCACGTCGGCGACCGTCTCGTCGTCCTCGCACATGGTGGTGTCCACGCGCGGCACCATGACCTCGCGGGCAACGGTGTCGCCCAGGTCGAAGATCTCGTGGATCATGCGCTTTTCCTCGTCGAGCAGGTCGTCCTGCTCCGAGACCATGTACTTGATCTCTTCTTCCGAGACGTTCTGGCGGTCGTCGGCACTCTTGATGCGCAGGATGCGGGCCAGGCCATCGGAGCAAGCGCCGGTCAGCCACACGAGCGGACGAGCGATCTTTTGGAAAAACGACAACGGCCCCACGACCTGCTTGGACACGCCTTCGGCGTTGGCCAGGCCGATGCGCTTGGGCACAAGCTCGCCGATCACGATGGACACGAAGGCGACCGCGACGGTGATGATGACCGGCGCCAGGCCGCGCGCGATGGTGGAGAGCGGCGCGATGCCAAAGCTCATGAGCCACGTGGCGAGCGGGTCGGACAGACTCGTCGAGGCGACGGCGGACGAGGCGAAGCCCACGAGCGTGATGGCGACCTGGATGGTGGCGAGCAGCTGGTCGGAGTCGGCAGCCAGCTTAATGGCACGCTCGGCGCGCTTGTCGCCTTCCTCGGCCTCGTGCTCCAGCACGGCGCGCTTGGCCGTGGTGAGCGCCATCTCGGACATAGAGAAGTAGCCGTTGATGAGGGTCAAAACGAGGGTGGTGATAAGGGAGATGGTTATGTCCATCGGGAGTTTCTCGAACCTCCAAGATTCGGGACGTCGGATTAAAACGTTGGTGGCGGATACGGCAATTGCACTGGCGACCGAGCGGGGGCACGGGCGCTGGCGTGGTCGCTAGATTACGAAGAGGATCACCGCCATGAACTGGAAGATGCTGCCGGCGAGCACCCACAGGTGAAACACGCTGTGCAGATAGCGCACGTTTTTGGCGATATAGAACGGCACGCCCGCGGTGTAGCACACGCCGCCGACGGCGAGCAGGGCAAGTGCCACGGGGTTGAGCAGCGCCACAAGTTCAGGCAGCTTAAAGACGACGAGCCAGCCCATCAGCAGGTAGACCAGGCCGCTTACCCAGTGCGGTTGACGCTCGCGTAGGAAGCACTCGAGGGCGATGCCGATAATGGCGATGGCCCATACGGCAAAGAACAGCGCAGGGCCGCCGTCGTTTGCGAGCGTGATGAGGCAAAACGGCGTATAGCTGCCCGCAATGAGCAGGTAGATGCAACTGTGATCAATAATGCGGAACACGCGCTTGGCGCGCGCGGGCTGAATCGCGTGGTAGAGCGTGGAGGCTAGGTATTCGAGGATAATGCTGACGCCATAGACAATTGCCGCGGCCATGTGGGCCGGGCCTCCGCCGCGCAGGGCGGCGAATACGATCAGGAGCACCAGGCCCGCGATACCCAGCAGGCAGCCGACACCATGGGTGACGGAGTTCATGATCTCCTCGCCCACCGTGTAGTGTGGAACGGCCGCGGTCTTGGGTCGCGGCTTAGAACTGTCGCTCGAATCGGACATGCCGGTTACATCCTCCAACGTAAAGAGTTCTCAACACTATATCAAAGCGTCTAGGTACGTGCGAAATTTGCACCATACGTGACCCTTTGTTTACCCATTCTTTGTCTGTTGACGCATCAACGGCGAACGTCCATAATGCGCTTGCATTAAATGTTGATGTATTAACATCTTATTGGAAAGCTTCTTATGTCTCAAAACGCACGTTCCCATCGAAAGCTCAAGATAGCCGGCATCGTTGCACTGGTGGCTGTCGTTGCGCTGCTCGGATTTGCCGGCAACTTTCTGTTTGACTTCGCGCTGAATCCCCGCGCGCCATACACCATGAAGATGATGCAGGATAGCAAGAACGACAAAGAAAGTGAGCAGCCGGATGCCGAGGATGCCGAGGCGCGGGCATGGTTTAAAGAGAACCGCGAGAGCAGCGGCCTCACCGCAGATGACGGAACAGAGCTCGCCGCCTGGTATTTTACTGCCTCGGAGAACACCCACGATTACGCCGTCTGCCTGCATGGATATACCAACGAGCCCATCGGTATGGCCCGATACGCCAAACGCTTCCACGACCGTGGCATGAACGTACTCGCACCCGCCGCCCGCGCCCACGAGCGCTCCGGCGGCGACTATATCGGCATGGGCTGGCCCGAGCGCCTCGACATCGTCGCATGGATCGAGCGAATCGTTCAGGCTGACCCCAAGGCGCGCATCCTGGTCTTTGGCGAATCCATGGGCGCGGCGACCGCCATGAACGTCGCGGGGGAACCTCTGCCCGCAAACGTGAAATGCATTATCGAGGACTGCGGTTATACGAGTGTTTGGGACGAGTTTTCTCTGCAGCTCAAGGACGTGTTCGGCCTGCCCAGCTTTCCCTTGCTCGATGTAGCAAACTTGGTGTGCAACGTGCGCGCGGGCTACGACTTTCATAAGGCGAGCAGCGTGGAACAGCTCAAGCGCGCGACGGTTCCCATGCTGTTTATCCACGGTGACCAAGACACCTTTGTGCCGTACAGCATGCTCGACCAAAACTACGACGCGTGCGCCAGCAAGGTCAAGCAAAAGCTCACCGTCCATGGCGCCACCCACGCCAAGAGCGCGCAGGTCGACCCCGAACTCTACTGGAACACGGTCGACGACTTCCTCGACGAGTATTTTTAGGCAAATAGTACGGTTTACTGGCCTATCTGACCCCCTAGCACTTCCGAAAAGCCGCCCGTGGGCACTGTGCTCACGGGCGGCTTTTGCTAACAGTTGTGCTACAAAGGCGCTTGTTTTGTCTAATAGCTAGGTGCTACTTGACCTCGATGAGCTCGTACTTGCTCGTGCCCAGGCCGATCTTCTCGGCGTGCGCGATGCACACGCGCCAGTCGGTGTCGGGATGCGTGATGCAGAAGGGATCCTTGGCCTGCTCGCCCTCCAGATGCTCGTGGTTGTGCTCCATCTTGGCCGCGCTATCGGTGAGCTCGGTGTTGGGCAGCGGCTCAGACGCCATGACGGCGTCGGCGCAGGCCTGGTCGATGGCGACCGGGTCGAAGCTCGCGAACATGCCGATGTCGTTGACGATAGGCGTATCGTTTTCGGGATGGCAGTCGCAGTTGGGACTGATGTCCATGGCAAGCGAGATGTGGAAGCTCGGGCGGCCGTCGACGACGGCCTTCGTATACTCGGCGATCTTGCAGTTGAGCACGTCGGCCGCGGCCTCATAACCGGGCTTGATGCAGTCCTGGTTGCATGCCGCAATGCAGCGTCCGCAGCCCACGCAGCGATCGTGGTCGATGGCAGCCACGTGCACCGTGCGAGTAGCGCCGCTGGCAAGCTCGCGCTCGCGGGTGCCGTCGAACGAGATAGCGTTGTGCGCGCAGATCTTTTCGCAGGCATGGCAGCCAACGCAGTGCTCGGTCGCGACGTTCGGCTTGCCGGCGGCATGCTGCTCCATCTTGCCGGCACGGCTGCCGCCTCCCATGCCCAGGTTCTTCATGGCGCCGCCAAAACCGGCCTGCTCATGGCCCTTAAAGTGGGTGAGGCTGATCACGATATCGGCATCCATGAGCGCCTGACCGATCTTGGCCTCGTGCACGTACTCGCCGCCCTCGACCGGGACGAGCGCCTCGTCGGTGCCCTTGAGGCCGTCGGCGATGATGATCTGGCAACCCGTAGCATACGGGGTAAAGCCGTTCTGGTAGGCGGTATCGATGTGCTCGAGCGCGTTTTTGCGGCTACCGACATAGAGCGTATTGCAGTCGGTGAGGAAGGGCTTGCCGCCCAGCTCCTTCACGACGTCCGCGACGGCGCGGGCGTAGTTGGGGCGCAAAAAGCTCAGGTTGCCCAGCTCGCCAAAGTGAATCTTGATGGCGACGAACTTGTTCTCAAAGTCGATCTGCTCGATACCGGCGTGACGGATGAGGCGCTTGAGCTTGTCGAGCTGGCTCTCGCGAGCATGCGTGCGCAGGTTGGTGAAGTACACCTTAGCGGGTGCTGCGGGTGCAGTTGCGGTCATAGATCTATCCCCTCGGTCTATATGGCGTTACAGACATAGAGGATGGTACCAGTTAAAGCAGAGTTAAAGTCAAGTACGGAACCTAGTCATTGGGGACAGACTTAAATGACTGAAACCACTCATTGGGGACGGACTTAAATGAGTGCCTCGCCACCTGGCAGCTAGGGACGTTCCTTTCCTGCCGGCAGTTGGGGACAGTCCTTGCCAGCACGGCCGACGAGCCGGCAAGTCAGCAAAGACTGTCCCCGATGACTACTCCTGCACCTTGAGAGCTTCGGCCAGGCCCACACGTTTGATGGAACGCATGTGCAGCAACGCCACGACCAGGTAGGTCGCAAAGCCAATGCCGACGCATGCAACCATGGACCAAGCGGGCACGTAGATCTCGATATTGCCGTTGTAGGCGAGTAGCATCGAGCGGAAGATGGCTGTTAGCGAGCCAATAATGACCGGCAGGCTCAGCACAAGCGACGCCGCCACGCACAGCGTGATCGAGCGGATGTACAGATGCGAGATCTCGCTATCGCGATAGCCAAAGACTTTCATGTAGCTGATCGAACGGGCGCTGTGGTCGATCACCGCCTTGGTCAGCAGGTACATAAACAACAGGAAGATAAACACCGCGAGCCCGATCATCATTCCGATCATTTTGCTCATCATGCCGATGAACTGGTCGCCCACGGCCCGCATGTCGTCGGGCGTGGTGTCGCCGGCAAAGTAACGAGCATCGAGGTCGAGCTTCTCGTCGCTCACATAGCCGTTAAAGTAGGCGGCGTCGTTGCCGAACAGCTCGTTAAAATCTTCGATACTCATATAGATATTCATGTCCGACTTGGAGCCCCAGGCACAGTCCTTGCCCGCGTACTCAAGGGAATAATGCTCGCCCTCGTACTTGTCGCCGAGCGTGACCTTCTGACCCTCGCTCCAGCCAAACTTATCGAGCAGACCGCCGCCAAAGACAACGCGCCCATCGCCGACGTTGAGGTCTTTCCAATAGCGCGAATCGGGCGAGATGCCGTAGACGGAAATCGTCTCCTCGCCATTACCATCGCCGCGGTCGTATTGCAGCTGGTAAACGGCATATTTCTCGGCCTGTGCGATTGCGCCCGCGCCGTTGTCGGTCGTGTTGACCGGGTGGATATCATCGTTGTCGGTGTCGATCTTAGAGGCCTTGTCGATCAGGTCGATAGCCTCGTCGCGGTCGCAGCCGAGGGCATCGGCAAGGTCATCGAGGCGCGCATAAAGCGCATCCTTCTTGTCCTGGACCTTGGCAAGCGCATCCTGCGCCGCAGTCAGGCTCTCGGCAGACGGAGATGCGGTCGCGGCATCGGCTGCCGCCTGCGCCGCATCGGCCGCGTCGTCAAGCTCGTCATCGGCATCCTGAGCGGCGGAAAGCAGCGCGCCGTCAACCGACTGCAAGCGCTCGAGTGCCGACCACTGCTCGCGCTCCTCGGCAGTGCCCTCGAGCTCCAGCGGTGCCTTGAGCGTGTACTGGTGCTCGGCGACCAGGCTTGTCTCCAGGTTGTCCGCGTAGTGCGTCATCGTGGGCAGAATCGCCAGGCCAAAGAGCAGCAGCAGCGAGGCAAACGCAATGCCCACGAAGAGCGTGGCGAAGTTGCCCAGGTTGCGCAGGAAGATACGCAGGCGGAAGCGGGAAACAAAACCCATGCGCTCCGGCAGCTGCAAGCCGCGCTTGGTGCCCGATTTGCCGCTCGCCTCGTGACGAAGGAACTGCAACGGCGTCTTGCCCATCTTGCGAAGCAGGCCCACCAGCGTGATGAGGATGAGCGCGGCGGCGGGAACCACGGCGCACTTCACAAAGATCTCCCAGCTCCAGTGCACCTGGAAGGGCGGCAGGCTATACGAACCGTAATAGAGGCTGCGCATGGGCTCGGTAAAGAACACAACGCCGAGCGCAGTGCCCAGAAGCGCCGCGACCACGCCCACGATGGCGGGAAGCGTCAGGTAGTGCAGCACGATCTCGCGTCGACGATAGCCGCTGGCGAGCAGCGTGCCGATGATGGCGCTCTCCTCCTCGATGGTGGCGTCGGTAAGGACCACAAAGACGAACGCCATGATCACGATGATAATGTCGAGCAGCGTCATCCACATCATAGAGTCGCCGTCCACATCGTCGCGTGCATAGCCAATGCCCTGATTGGAATCGGCGTCGATCAGATCGTCCACGCGCGCATCGGCATCTGTCAGCGCCTCGACCATATCCTGTTCGGCATCAGTACGGTCTGCGGTGGAGAGATCGCGATCGGCAAAGGTGAAGGAGTAGGTGTAGGCGGGCGCGCCGCCGGCATCCTCGAGCGCGGCAAAGCCGGCATCGGTGACCTCGGCCACGCCGTACGTGATGGTGTTCACCGTAAAGTCCGAATTGTTGAGGAACAGTGCCTGGCTATCGGGCTGGGTCATGATGCCGCAGATGGTGTAGGTGCGGCCCTCAAGCTCAACCTTATCGCCCACGGCGAGGTCGTTGTTGGTGGCGAAGACACGGTCGATTGCCACTTCATCGTCCGTCTTGGGCTCCTTGCCCTCACAGTAGGACGCGATATCGACCTTGGTGCGGTGCGCATAGGTGCGCAGCGTGCGCTTGGTGCCGTCGTCGCCGGAGGTCTTTTTGATGATGGCGTCGATGGAGAAATTCTTGTAGAGCGTGACGCCGCCGGCATCGTCAGCTGCGCCCTCGGCTGCTTTGAGTTGATTGTCGGTAGCCTCGAAGGAGGTGGTCACGCGGCCGTCTTCGATGATGCACTCGTCGCGCATGCCGTCGATGAGGCAGCCGATGGAGTGGGCCGCGAGCAAAAAGCCCGAGGTAAGGGCGATGCTTCCGCACATAAGCAAAAAGATGCCCAGGTACTTGCCGATATTGCGGCGCAGCTCGCGCGGGAGACGTTTTGCGAGAGGTGTCATGGCGCCGCCTACCAATCGAGCTCGGCGGCCGCGACGGGCGACTCGTTGAGCTCATCCTCGACGATGCGCCCGTCGCGCAGGCGCAGCACGCGATTGGCCATGCGCGCGATGGCGGCATTGTGGGTGACAATGATGATGGTGCAGCCGTAGGTGCGGTTGACATCCTCCATGAGCTGCAGGATTTCCTTGGACGTCTTGTAGTCAAGCGCGCCGGTGGGCTCGTCGCACAGCAGCAGGCCCGGGTTTTTGACGAGCGCACGGCCGATGGCACAGCGCTGCTGCTGGCCGCCCGAGACCTGGCGCGGGAACTTGTTGCGGTGCTCGTAGAGGCCCAGCGAACGCAGCAGGTCGTCGACATTGAGCGGGTTTTTGGACAGGTGCGCCGTGACCTCGATGTTCTCCTTGATGGTGAGATCGGGCACCAGGTTGTAGAACTGGAAGACAAAACCCAGCTCACGGCGGCGATACTCGCCCAGGTCGGTAGGCTTGAGCACCGTGAGGTCGCAGCCGTCCACCATGATGGAGCCGCCGTCGGCATCCTCCAGGCCGCCGATCAGGTTAAGAAACGTCGACTTGCCCGAACCCGAAGGCCCCAGCATGACGCAGATCTCTCCGCGGTTGATGGACGTGTCGATGCCGTCGAGCACCGTCAGGCGTGCATCTCCATCGCCGTAGTGCTTTTTGAGATCCTTAACCTGGACGTAGGCCTCCCGCGTTGCCATGGTATCCCCCATTGTTAGCCTTGTACTACTTTATGAACATAATAGTAAACCTTGGCGAACTATTTTGGAGCGAGGCTCGGGATTTATTTCAGACTAGGCGCGGGATTTGGCGCGTGAGAGGGCTAGGCCTACGGCGGCGATGGCCGCGGCAAAGAGCACTGTGACGCCCAGATCGCAAGCGATGTCGCCCAGCACGGTGGACGTCAGGTCCGCGGCGAGCGCCTTGCCAATCGCGTCGTTCACCCAATACGTCGGCACAAAATGCGCCGCGGTCTGCACGGCTGGGCCCATCAGCGACAGCGGCATCCAGGCGCCGCCCAAAAACGTCATGAGCATGCCGAGCAGGTTGCCCACACCGTTGAGCAGCTCCTCGCGCGCACCCAGACTCGAAAGGGCAAAGCCAACGGCCAGCGGCGTGCACGCCAGGGCAAACGTCGCCGCCAGCGCCAGACACACACGGCCCACGCCGACCTCGGCGACCGCGCCGGCAAAGCCCACGACGCCCATCATGCTCGACACAAACCAGATACAGACGGTGAGCACGGCGGCGGCGGCAAACACGGCGAGTGAACGCTGGCGCTCGGAGATTGGGCCGGCGTCCATGCGACGCACGCGCTCGGGCTCGTTCATGCCCGAGAACACCAACCCCACCGATACGATGACCGACGAGATTATCGCGTACGCGCCAAAGTTGAAATACGACTCGAGCGTGGCGGCGGCCGCCGAGTCGACCTTAACCTGCTCAATCTGGACCTCCGCGCGCTTGGCGGCAGCATGCTCAGCGGCCTTGGCAACGTCGCCGTTGGAGGCAGTGGGCTCAAGCGCCGCCGCAGCGCCCGCGAGCGAGATCCAGCGCGAGGCCTCGGCAGACGAAAGCGCCGCCGCCATGGTGCCGGCACCGTAGGTCACATCGAGCTTGGGCAGGGACTCCCCCGCGCAGGCGGCTGCAACGAGGTCGTCCTCAAACCCCTCCGGGATAAAGAACACGCAGTCGGCGCTGCCCTTAGCGCTGTTGCTCTTGGAAAGCGCGTCCGCAAGATCGTACGTATCGTCGTCGACGCCCGCGACCAGCTCAAAGCGCGAACCCAGATGCTTGGTAAGCGCACGCGAAAGGTCGCTATCGTCGCGGTCGACCACGATCACGTTGGCATCGTAGGGCTTGTACTCGGTGAGCTGCGACGAGTTCCAGCTCACCGATGCCGCGATAAATACGCCCATGAGCGAAATGAACACCGTGTAGATGAGCAGATAGAGCGGGTGCGCAAGTGCCATGCGAAGCGCGGTCTTAAAGGTGCCCATAGCGGCTCCTTCCAAAGATCAGCGTAGCGGCGGCGACAAACACCAGGGCCATCAGGACGAGCGCGCCCGCGCGAACAGCGAAGGGCCCCAGGTCCTCAAAGAAGTACAGGCGGTTGAACATGTCGCAGATAAGCTTGACGGGGTTGAGCCAGCACTCGGCCGGGCAGGCGCGGGCAACGTCGTCGGCAAGCGCCATCGCCGGCTCGCCGTAGAGCCCGGCAAACAGGGCGCACGTGGTGGCAAAGCCCGTGAGGATACCGGACTTGGACGCCTTGCCGCCCTTAACGGGAAGCGTGCCCACAAAGAGCCCCAGGCCCGTCGCGGCAAGCGCAGACACGGCGCCGCCCACCAGACACAGCCCCTCGCGCCCGCCAAATTCGACGCCAACGACCAGGCGCACGTAGCCAATCGCAACCGCCATCGAGGCAAAGGAAACCAGCCACGAGCCGACAAAAATGCCGGCCAGCGACGCCGTCTTGGAAAGGCCGCCCACGCAGCGGCGCGCGCCAAGGCCCGACAGATTGGGCTGCAGGTCGACAACGCTCAAGGCGGCAAACTCGGCAGACATCATCGCGACCAGGCCAAAAAGCGCGTAATAGTAGATGACCGTGCCGTCGGGCGTGGTGCGCGTAAGGCTCACGCGACGGGTGCCGCCCTCGAGCGACAGGGCGCGCGCAACCGCCTCGGGGTCGGCGAGTGCCGCCGGGTTGTCCTGGGCAATCTGGGACATGAGCTCGGCATTTTGTGTATACGAGCTTGCCACCGTCTCCAGGATGCTGCGATCGGTGAGCACCGATGATGCGCGCGAGCTGTCGTAGCTCGATAGCAGTGTGAGCTTGGGTGCGCCCGCGTCGTCGACCGTATAGATGCCCGCGACCTCGCCGGCCTTAAGCACACGGTTCGCATCGGCTGCGTCGTCGCACTCGTGGATCTCGAGCAGCTGATTGTCGCTCTCCTTGGCAAGCGACGTCGCCACGTCCTTAAAGGTCGAGGCGTCCCAGGCCTCGTCCGCTATGACGGCAACCGGTACCGGGTCGACCGTGCCGTCAGAGCTCAGATTCGCAAACATAAACATGAACATCGTGGAAAGTGCGATGGGAAAGAGAGCGCCCCAGACCCACGTGCTCGGCCGGCGCAGCAGCGTCTTGACCGTAGTGATGATGGTGTTGAACATGACTGCCCCCTAGTCGCGCAGCTCGCGGCCGGTGATCTCGAGGAACACGTCGTTGAGGGTCGGCGGCTCGCTCCACACGCGGCCGAGCGCCACATCGGCGGCGCGCAGCGTGTCGAGGATGTCGACCAAATTGTGCGGGCTCGCTTCGCAGGTGCAGACGAGCTCGCCGCCGGACAGCTCAACCGAAAGCACGTGCTCGAGGGCGCGCAGCCGCTCGACCGTGGCGGTCTCGACGGCGCCGACCTCGACAGTCACGCGCTCGCCCATTTGAATCATGCGTTTGAGCTCGTCATTGGTGCCCTGCGCCAGCACACGTCCGCCGTCCATGATCATGATGCGGCTGCAAATCTGCTCGACTTCCTCCATGTAATGGCTGGTATACACCACCGTGGCGCCCTCGTCGCGCAAGCGGCAGATGCCCTCCAGGATGGCGTTGCGGCTCTGCGGGTCGACCGCCACCGTGGGCTCGTCAAAGAAGATGAGCTCGGGCTTGTGCGCGATACCGCAGGCGATGTTGAGGCGACGCGCCAGGCCGCCCGAGAGCTTGCCGGGGCGAAACTTGGTAAAGTCGCCCAGCCCGACAAAGTCGATCGCCTCGTCCACCAGCGCGCGGCGGCGCTTGCGGTCGTTGACGTAAAGGCTGCAGAAATAGTCGATGTTCTCGCGCACCGTAAGCTCGTCAAACACCGCCACCTGCTGCGGCACCACACCGATGCGGCGCTTGAGGTCGTAGCGGGCGGGCGTCATGGGCTCGCCGAACAGCTCGATGGTGCCTTTGTCGTAGGCGAGCAGCTGCAGAATGCAGTTGATGGACGTGGTCTTGCCCGAGCCGTTGGGGCCCAGCAGGCCAAAGATCTCGCCGGGGGCGATGCTGAGGTTAAAGTGGTCAAGCGCGATAAGGTCGTCGTAGCGCTTGACGAGGTTTTCGACGTGGACGATGTCTGTCATGAGGCGGCCCTTCTGTTGATTGCGGCCCGGTACGATTGCATCATCGCAGGAGCGGACGGCGCGCACCAGTGAGCTTTGTCACGAGTGCGGGGGCTCGGTCGCGTGGCCCGCTGACGCGACCGCCCCACCGTGCGGGAGGAATGTCACGGTTGCGCTAGGCGGCCCCTCCACCACGCGCAGCTTCGCGTACAATACCCGTATGAACAGGCTTTTCGACAAATCGATCGTGCTGGCGTGCTGTATTGCGGCCGCCATGGGTCTTGCCGTGGACGCTCGTCTGGTTGTGGCGTTTTGCCTTGGCATTATTGCCACCTCGCTGGCCGAGGTCGCACAGGGGAAACGCACCCGACGCGCAAGCGAGGCAGCGAGCTACGCCTGCATCATCGCGGCTGTCTTCGTGCCGCCGTTTGTGCCGTTTGCGCCTCTCGCCCTCTATGACATCGCGCGACGCGTGCGCCGCGAGCACGCCTGGGTCGCGTTGGGCATTGGCTCCGTCTTTGCCTTTGCGCTCGTCGCGGACCTTCGCGCCGATGCGCTTACCGCACGAACGCTCCTGCTGACCGCCATCCTTTCGGTTGCCGCCACCTTGCTATCGCTACGCACCGCCCAGTTGGAGCGCGAGCAGCGGCGCATGCGCCGCACCCGCGACGAGCTGCAGGAACGAGCCCTCGCGCTCGAGGCGCGCAACCGCGATCTTGCCGATCGCCAGGACTACGAAGTCGAGCTCGCGACGCTCGCCGAACGCGCCCGCATCGCGCGCGAGATCCACGATAACGTCGGGCACCAGCTCACGCGCGCCTCACTGCAGGCCGAAGCCCTACGCGTGGTCCACGCCGACGAGCCTGGCGTCGCCGCCGATTTCGCCGACGTTAAACGCACGGTTGACGAGGCGCTCCAGCTTGTGCGCGCCAGCGTCCACGCGCTCAACGACAACGCCGTCGACCTTTCCGTGCAGCTCGAACGCATTGTCGAAGGCACACGCTCGGACGGCGGCCCGCAGATTGAGCTTGAAGTTATGGCCGAACATGCGCCCGCAAACGTCGCCAACTGCTTTGCAGCGGTCCTGCGCGAAGCGCTCTCCAATACCATACGCCACGCTTGCGCCCAGACCGTCACCGTACGGTGCATGGAGCATCCGTCGTTTTACCAGCTCATTGTTACCGACGATGGCGTGGGTGAGGTCCAAGCAAGCGGCCGCGGCACCGCGGAGGGCATGGGGCTCGCCTCCATGCGCGAGCGCATCGAGGCGCTTGGCGGCACCTTCACCGCCGGCCCGCGTGCCGGCGCCGGCGGCTGGCGTGTGTTTGCCACCGTTCCCAAACAGCAAGGAGATGAGGGCCGATGAGGCTCATCGTTGTCGACGACGACCGCTTGGTGGTCGATTCGCTCAAGATTATCTTGGGCGCCCAGCCGCAGATCGAAGTGGTGGGCACCGGTGCCAACGGCAACGATGCGGTGGCGCTCTACGCCGAGCACGCACCCGATATTGCGCTGCTCGACATCCAGATGCCGGGACGCGACGGCCTTTCGGCCGCGCGCGAGATCCTTGAGCACGACCCTGCGGCGCGCGTGGTGTTTCTGACGACGTTCTCGGATGACGAGTACATTGTGTCGGCGCTCAAGCTGGGCGCCCGCGGCTACCTGATCAAGACCGATGTCGCTGCCATTCCGCCGGCGTTGGCGCAGGTCATGGACGGCAAACGCGTGCTCGAGGGCAAGGCGATCGAAGATATCAACTTTGATGGGGCGGACGTCGAGGCCGGCGCGACCCGCCGGCCCGCCGCCTTTGCCGGCCTGACCGACCGCGAGTTCGAAGTCGCCGAGCTCATCGCCCGCGGCCTCGACAACAAGGAGATCGCTGCCACCGCCTATATGGGCGAAGGCACCGTGCGCAACCACATCAGCTCGATCCTAGCCAAAATGGGGCTACGCAACCGCACCCAAATCGCCATCGCCTATCTGCGAGGCTAGCCGCTGGCTGCCGCCAATTTGATGCCATTTCAAAACTATGCCGGTTTACTACGATGAACCGCATATCTCCGACCACGGCAAATTGCGCACTTACAAAACCGCAGGTAGAACACTTGCGATATTTGCAAAAATGCGGGTGTGGTCAGGAATCTCGGATTCATCGTAGTAAACCGGCATAGTTTTGTTCGGGCGGCCCTGCACGAGTGTCTCCGCCAGCCTCGCGGGACCAAAATGAGCCGTTTTCCTCCGTCCCCAATGGATCAGCCGAAACCGCCCGCCACGGAGGAGGGAGATACCTCCGTGGCGGCTGGGGCTGGGGGTGGGGCTATGTTCTGGCTCCCCGCCGGCCGCCCGGGGCCTTCTGGCCCCGGGCGCTGCCAGCGTGCCTAGCGCTTACGGATACCCCAGACCAGGGCTCCGACGCCGGCCATGGCGATGACAAATGCCATAAGCAGAGCGGCAGCCTGCTGGTCGCCCGTGGTGGGCAGGAAACCCTTGACCGTCTTGACGATGTTCGTCACGGTCTTGGGCGTGCCGGGATCGGGTGTCGGCGTAGGAGTCTCGGGCTTCTTGTACGTGTTGTTGAACACGATACCCTCGACGCTCCTGTCGCCCTTGGTAAAGGCGACGTTCGCCTTGAGGTTGCCCTCGCCGTCATCGACCACGTTGACGGTCGCGGTAAAGACGGACTTGTCGTAGGTCATACCGGCCTCGTCGCCCTTGACTTCGCTGATGGTGTAGACGTACGTACCGAGCTCGCTGTACTCAAACTTGTCAAAGTTGATCTTGCCGTCGGCATCGTTGGTAACCGTAGACTCTACGTCCTCGCCAACGAGCTTAAAGCTAAACTCGTCCTTCTTGAGCTCGCGTCCCTCGAGCACCTTGATGGCGCCGATGGAAACCTGCGTAGGCATGGCGTGATACTTGTTGGTAAAGCCAGCCGACTCGGTAGTTCCCTCGAGCTTGTGCGTCGCGGTCAGCGTGCCGTCACCATTGTCGGAGACGGTGGTCACGACGGTGTAGGTCGTGCCGTCATAGGTGACGCCCTTGTACAGGCCGAGCGCGTTGGGGCAAGCCTCGCGCAGCGTGTACGTGTGCGTACCGGGTGCCTCGTAGCGGATCGGGCTCAGCGTAACGTTACCGTTGACGTCGTTGGTACCGCTAGCGACAGCCGCACCGTCCTCGAGCAGCTCAAACGTGAACTCGCCAGCTGCAAGGTCGCGGCCGGTCAGACGCTTGACCGTCTTGACCTGATCGGTCACGGACGAATCGGTAGGCGTCACGCTGTAGGTGTTGGTGAACGTGAAGGCAGCACCGTCGTCGCCTTCGCGCTTGACGCTCAGATGTCCGGCGCCGTCGTCAGTCACGGTATAGGAAACCTTGCGCGTGGCGTTGGCATCGTTGGTCACGCCAGGGGCGCTGCCGGTCTCGGTCACCGTATAGGCAAAGGTGTGCGAGCGCGGAGCGGTGGGGGCCGCAGGCTCGGACTCGTCGTTGGACTCGTCGGTGTCGGCAGCGTCGGCGTCAACCTCGGCCTCGTCGGCGTTGGCCTCGGCATCGCTCGATGCGTCGTCAGAAGCATCGGCCTTCACGCCCAGAGCGCGGTTGAGGTCCTCGAGCGTAAAGTGGATCTTGCCAAAGTCCACGTTACCGGCTGCGTCGTTGGTTACGGTCGTGCGCTCGGGCATCGGGGCACCTGCCTCGTCGGCGGTCACGGTAAAGGTGAACTTACCCGTGATGTCGGCCGGGGTCAGGCCCTCGGCAACCTGGAGCTTCTTAGTACCGGTGAGCGCGGCATCCACGGCGTCGGCGCCGTAGACGTTCTCGAACAAGGGCTCGACGCCGCCGTAGTCGACCGTTGCCGTCAGGGTACCGTCACCGTTGTCGACGACGATAACCTTAAAGCCAAAGCTCCACGTTGTAGCGGAAACGCCATTCGGCAGCCCGAATAAATCTTCGTAGGCCGTGTAGTTAATGGTCCAGGCGAGCTTACCGTCCTTATCGGTACGATAAGCAAGCCCAGCAGCCTCAAGATTAGCAAGCATCTTAGTGTCGTAGTGCAGCGTATCAAAGCTCACGTGCCCGCCGATATTGGGCTTGAGGTTTTCGTATGCCACAAGCTCACCCTGATAGGCGATGCCGAACCAGAACTCGCCGTCGGCCATCGGGCGGCCGGTCAGAGTCTTGGTGGCAACGACCTGAGCGGCGGTGCCGCCAGGCGTGTTGGTCGTAGCGCTGTAACTGTTGTGGAACGGCACCAGGGCCTTCTCGACCTTGTTCTCGCCACTCTTGTGGACCGTCTCATGCGTGCCCTCGGGACCGCCGGAAACGGTCGTCGTAGCAGTGAGCGTGCCGGCGGTGTCGTCGGCGATGGCGATCGTCACCGTGCGCACGGCGTCGTCGTAGGTGTAACCGGGCTGGCCGTCGTTCTTCTCGGCCACGGTGTACGTAAAGGTCTTGCCGGCGTCAGCCTGCGTAAATATAACCTCATGACCAGCCAGAATGTCGATCAGTCCGACCGTTGCCTCTGCCGCTGCGGGGGACTTGAAGCTATTAGCCCCGGGCAGCAGACCGAGCGCGCGAGCCGAAGCGTCGTCAGCAGGTGTCACGGTAAAGGTGAACTGACCCTCGGTCATGGGGCGGCCATCCAGATACTTGCTGAGCCACAGACCGCCGGCAGCGGTGTAGTTAAGCTCAGTGCGGTACGTGTTGGTAAAGCGTCCGTTTTCCTTCTTGGTGACGTTGGCGGTCAGGCTGCCATCGCCGTTCTCGGTCACGGTCACTTCGGCGGTTGCGACATGCGCGTCATACGTCATGCCGACCGTGCTGCCCGCGTTCTCGCGAATCTCGTACTTATAGGTTCCGGCGGCAGCGTAGTGAATCTTGCCGAACTTGATGGCGGCAATGCCGTCCTTCGCGTCCTTCTTGCTCACGGTTACGGTTGCGGGATCGGGCAGTGGGGCGTCTTCGGGGGCGGTGATGGTAAAGCTGAACTCGTCCCCATCCGTCCAGTCGCGGCCGCTGATGACCTTGCTCAGGTCAAAGTCGAGCTCCGCATCGAGCGGGGCCACGCTGTAGGTGTTCTTGAAAGTCGCAGCCGTGGCGTCCTTCAGGACATGCTCGGCCTTGAGGGTGCCGTCGCCGTTGTCCGTGATGGTGGTCTCGATGGTGTACTTGGCGTCACTGTAGGTGATGCCCTTGCTGGTGGTTCCGCCCTTGATCTCGCGCAGCGTGTAGGCGTGCTTGCCGGGCTTGTCGTATGCGACCTTGCCCATCGTGATCGCGCCGTCGGCAGCGTTAGTGCCGGTAGCGACAACCTTATCGCCCTCGACGAGCTCGAAGGAGAACTCGCCTTCCTTGAGCTCACGCCCGGTCAGGACCTTGTTCGCGGTGATCTGGTCGGTGACACGAGACTCGATAGGCGTCACGTTATAGGCATTGGTGAACGTAAATGCCGCATCGCCGTCCGGCTTGCGGGATACGCGCAGATTACCCTTGCTGTCATCGGTCACGGTGTAGGAAACCGTACGCGGAGGCTTGGCGTCGTTGGTCACGCCAGCGACCTCGCCGGACTCGGTCACGGTGTAGGTAAAGGTGTGCTCGCGCTTCTCGGGCTTCTCGCCCAGAGCCTTGTTAAGGTCGTCGAGCGTAAAGGTGATCTTGCCAAAGTCGACCTTGCCCTTGGCATCATTGGTCACGCTCGCGTTCGCGGGCATGGGTGCGCCCTCTTCACCGGTCACGGTAAAGGTGAACTTGCCGGCAATGTCAGCCGGGGTCAGGCCATTAGGAACCTGCAGATTCTTCTTGCCCACAAGCGATGCCTCGGCAGGCGCGGCAGTGTAGGTGTTCACGAACTCGTTGCCGGCATCGCCGTAGACAGCCGTCGCCGTCAGGGTACCATCGCCGTTGTCGACAACGGTTACACATGCGTCAATTGCCGACACGGTGGCGCTCACGCCCGCATGCAGCTTGCCGGTCTGCTCGGCAGCAATGTAATGAATGGTCCACGTCGGTTTGTCTGAGCTAGCATCAAGCGATGCCTTGCCTTCCTCGACCAGCTTGGCGAGCGACTTGGTCGTGTACGTCAGCGGACCGAACTCAACCTTGCCACCCTTGTTGGTTGCATTCAACAGAACCTCGTCGTGCCCCGCATAGCTCAGTGCAAACTTGAATTCGTCATCGGCCATCGGACGCCCTGAGAGCGTCTTGGTAGCCTCAAGAGTCAGCGGGGTTTCCGTCTTGGCGCTATAAGTGTTCTTGAACTCGCGCTCGCCCGAGATCTTTTCAACGTCAGCCTTAAGCCCACCCGTGGCCTCAACCGTCACGGTCACTTTGAACGTGGCAACGTTATCGCTGTAGGTGATGCCACCGGCGTCGCCCTTGACCTCGCGGACCTCATAGGTGTACTCGCCCGGCTTGTTGAAGGTGATCTCGCCGAAGTCAATGGCAGCCTTGCCCTTGCCGTCCGGGTCGGGTTTGTGCACGGTCGCGTCCGTGGATGCAGGCATCGGAGCGTCATTCTTGGGCGTCGCGGAGAGCTCAAACTTAAACTCATCCGTATCCGTCCAGTCGCGGCCCTCGAGCGCCTTGGTCAGGCCAAAGCTCGTCTTGGTATCCACCGTTGCCGGCGTCACGTTAAAGCTGATCTTGCCGTTGTTGCCCAGGTGAACGTCAACCTCCGTGGCGTCCGACTTGGCAGACGTGTTGTTCCACTTGGGAATGAGCACGTCGGCCGCGGTACCAGTAGGGTTGCCGCCCACGAGTTCCTTGGTGGTATGAAGTTCGTCAATAAAGGCTAGTCGCGCGGTTCCCTCACTAAACGACAGGTTGCCGCTCGCATCGCGCACGATTGCGCCCTCAAACTGCGCGGCATGTCCACCGGTAAACTCAATAATAGCTGTGCGGGGCTCGACCTTACTGTCTGTGCCTTTCGCCTCGAACTCATCCTTGTAGTAATAGATGCCCTCGGCAGCCAGCGAGCCCGTCGCAGGCGTTGTGCAGTTCTTATCCACATAAATGGGAGTCTGCTTCTGGAAATAGTAATAACGGTTGGAATCGGCGGGCTCAAAGTTCGCAATCGTATCGCCCAGCGTGCCGCCATTCCACTTGTTCGCGTAGAAGTTAACGGTCTTGGAGCCGTCCTCCGCGGTGATCGTATTGCTCTTGATGTAGTCCTTAAGCCCCACTACCTGCTCAGGCGTAAACAGATTATCGAGCGCGTCTTTCTTAACGCTCGAGGTGTAGTTCACCTGGATGGGCTCAGTATTGTCGACCGTAAGAACACCATCGGTGATCTTAAATTGGCGCAGCGGAATCAGCGACGCGGGAATCTTGACTGTTACGATATCGCCGGTCTGAGGCTTGCCTTCTTCGGCATGCTGAACGGTGATGACCAGGTTCGCGGCGGCACCAGTAAATGTATAGGTATCGACGTTGCCTTCGGTCTTCATTTTCAGATCGTCAAACGTCTCGCCGTTGTACACGACAGATGTAAAGTTGTCGACCTGCATAAAGTCACCCAGCTTATCGGTGAACGTAATGTAGCCGGACTCATGCTCGCCATAACCGCCATGGACCTCTGTCGGGTAACCAGCCTGGATAATGCTTCCCGAGATCTCTTCGAAGATCTTCTCGAGCTCGTCGGCGCTGGTTGCCGACTTGTAGTAATCGGAGTTTTCCGCACGTGTGCCATAGTCGATGACCCACTTTTCACGGCGGCCCTCATAAGTAATGCTTGACGAGGCGCTCGGATAGTTGCTCGACACAGCATGCATGAACTTATTCTCTCTGCTTGTGCCTTCAGCCGTGGGGACGGCACTGGGGTTTGCGCCGCTAAAGATACCGATCGTATAAATGTCGGCACCTTTATCCTTGATCTTCTTGGCGGTGTTGACGGCGCTATTTGCCACCTCGTTCTCAAAGTCGCTGTAACTCGTAGGCGAGCCATCGGTGAAGAAGACGACGATCTTCTTGGCGTCGGCGCGACCAAGCGAAAATTGCTCATCAGCCAGCTCCAAGCCATAGTCGGCGCGCGTGGAACCGTCAGGACTGATAGAGTTGACCGTGCTCTTTAGGCTCTCCGCACCTTTGTCCTTGCAGGGCGTCAGATTCTTCATGGTCTGCGAATAGTTGCAGGTGGGTCCCCACCAACCATCGCGATATGTTTTGTTGCCAACCTCAGTAGTCTTATCGCCTGCAAACTTAACGATGGCAACCTGATGCTGTTTGGATTCATCTGTGATGCTTTGGTTTTGCGTGGCGATGGTGTCAATAAAGCGATTGGCGGCCGTCTTCAGCGCATCGATGCGCTTGGTGGAGCCTCCGTCGCCCATAGGATCACTCATCGAGCCAGAAGCATCCAACACCATCACAATATCGAGCGGTTTTCCGGAAATCGTCGTATCGGATGTCGAAGAGATGGCCGACAACGTGGTCAGGAAATCCGAATCTCCGTTCTCGACCGCCTTGACCGTCTTGTCGGTCCAGATTCGGCCGACGTTTTGAGTTGTTACTTCTTTGCCGTCATAGCCGCCGGCCCAGAACTTCCAGTGGTTGCTGGTGTCGGGGTCGACGACCGTCCCGGTCGCTGTCGGTCCGTCCATTCCTGCGCTGGACCTGGCGTTGGCCTCGGGCAGCATGGCAAATGCTGCAGCCGGCAACACCAGCACCACGGCCAGTATCACCGCCAAGAGACCCCTCGTGTACTTACTCATCGCGTCTCCCTTCTCGCGGTCTCAGACCTTGCAACAGCCTAAAGATACGAAATGAGACACAATTTGGGCAGGTGACACATGTTCCAGATTCTGTTTTGGGCGTGAGACAAATGTCTCACCAAAGTTGAGACACGGCGTTTTCGCAGGAAAACGGGTGCGACTCGGAGCCATCAGGCAAAAATGATCCGCTTTCCTCCGTCCCCAAAGGGGGCAGTCGATGGCGCTCGCCACGAAACCGGCCCGTCTACTACGTTTGACCCGATACCCCTGACCATAGCCGCGTTTCATGAAAAACCGCGGGCAATTTACCTGCGGTTTTGTTTTTGCGTTGTTCGCCATGGTTGAGGGTAGCAGCCTAAACGTAGTAGATGGGCCCATTTCGTGGCAAACGGGTCACGTGGCAGCCCTCGCAAGGCCAAAATGACCCGTTTTCCTCCGTCCCCGGGAGATCAAGGGCTGTTACGGATATGGTGCCATTTCAAAACTATGCCGGATTACGGGGCTAAAGTCGGAACCCTCATCCATACCCTCATTTTTTGAAAAACGGCAGGCTATCTACCTGCGGTTTTGTTTTTGCGATTTTCGGTATGGCCGAGGGTCCGCTATCCAGCCCCGTAATCCGGCATAGTTTTGTTCGTGGCGGCCCAACCGCGCGTTTAAGTGCGGGGCCGGTGGGGCAAAATTGCCCCACCGGCCCCTATTCCAGTTCTATCCCAGCGTTACTCCGGCTTGGTTTCTACCGTGGGAGTCTTGTCCGCCGCGACTGGAGTGCGGGCAGTGTCCATAGTCAGGCAGTGTTTAGGACAGCTCTCGATGCACTCGCCGCACACCACGCAAGCGTACGGGTCGATCGACCAGGTACCGCCCTTGCGATCGACCGCGAGCGCGCCCGCCGGGCAGCGGCGCGCGCACATGCCGCAGCAGATGCACACGTCCATGTCGTTGACGATATGCCCGCGCAAGCGCTCGGGTGCCGTCAGCTTCTCCTGCGGATAGCGCACCGTGACCGGCTGCTTGACCATAGAACCTAAGGCCGTCTTGGCAAATGTCAGTAAACTCATGCCGCGCCTACCTTTCCGTGCAGCTAATGCAGGGGTCGATGGTCAGGATAATCATGGGCACGTTGGCAAGGAGCACGCCCTGCAGCGCATGTGTCAGACCCGCCAGGTTCTGCGACGTCGGCGTGCGCACGCGGAAGCGGTCCAGGTTCTTGGTGCCGTTACCGCGCACATAGTAATACGCCTCGCCGCGCGGCTGCTCAATCACAACCTCGCCGCGTGCGCCGTCGGCCGGTGTAAGCTTGGTGCGCCCGCCTATCCCGTCGTGCGGAATCTTGCCCACAAGCTCCTTAATGATGTCCATGGCCTGCGTGACCTCGGCACAGCGCACCTGGCAGCGGGCATAGCAATCGCCATCGGTAGCAACGATGGGCTCAAACGCAACCAGATCCGCATAGGCACCGTCGCCAAACATGCGCACGTCGTAATCCACGCCCGAGGCGCGCCCAAACGGGCCGACCATCGACAGATCCAGCGCATCTTTCTTGCTGATCACACCCACGCCATGCAAGCGCTCGCCGCAGCTGTCATCGTCCAAAAACGTATGCACCAGGGCCTCGTAGTCGGGACGCATGGCATCGAGCGTCTGGACAATTCCGGCCAGCTCGGAGTCCTCGATATCGTGCTTAAGGCCGCCGATCTCGTTAATCGACAGAATCACGCGGCCACCGCACGTGCTCTCGAAGATCTTGAGAATCTGCTCGCGCAGGGTCCACGACCGATAGAACAGTGCCTCGAAGCCAAAGGCGTCGGCGAGCAGACCCAGCCACAACAGGTGCGAATGAATACGCGAAAGCTCGTGCAAAATGGTGCGGATATACTGCACGCGGCCGGGCACCTCGATGTCGAGCATGCGCTCGCAGGCGCTGGCATAACCGTAGCTGTGGCCCACGGCGCAGATGCCACAGATGCGCTCGGCGATGTAGCCAAACTGGTGCATGTCGCGCTTTTCGGTGAGCTTCTCGAGCCCGCGGTGCACAAAGCCGATCTGCGGAATTGCCTCGATGACGCGGTCGTCCTCGATTACCAGGTCCAGATGAAGCGGCTCGGGCAGCACCGGGTGCTGCGGGCCAAACGGAATAACGGAGCGATGTGCCATGGACCTTACGCCTCCTTTTTCTGCTTGTCGCGGGCGGCCTTGGCGGCAAGCGCCGCGCGGACCTTGGCCGCTTTCTCGGGATCCATGGCGGCGAGCTTTGCCTCCATCTCGGCAGCCTTGAGCGCGGCCTTCGCAGCAGTTTCATCGTGCTGAGCATCGGAGCCGGCAGCCGCAGCGGGCTGAGCGACGGCAGCGCCCGCAGCATCGCCAGCGCCCGCAGTGCCCTCCCCCGCAGCGGCCGTGGCAGTAGCAGCCTTCTCGGCCGCGGCCTTGCGCGCCTTGGCCTCGGCAGCGGCACGGACCTTCATGGCTTTCTCGCGCGCGGCCTTCACCTCGGGCGTGATAACGCTCATGGGCTCGGCAGTCGAGACCTGGTAGAAAAAGCCCTTAAAGTCAATCTGCATATCGGTAATGGCAAAACCAAACAGGTCGTGCGCTTCGTTTTCAAACGGGAATACTGCCGGATAGTACGAGCTGATGGACGGAATCTCCTGGTACTGATTAATTCCCTCAACCACCAGGTTCTCGATCGCATAGCTGCCGTCCTGCGCAATCTGCTCCTGAGCAGCACGGACGTTGATAAACGTATAGACCAGGCGATACGATCCGTCGTCCACACAGCGCTCGGCGTGCATTTGCACAAAGCGCGCGCCGACGCCCTTGAGCGCCTGCACATGCGGCAGGAGCTCGTCGAGCCCGACGGTGGTATAGATAGCCTTTTGCATTACTCGGCCTCCTTTGCAGCGACGGGCGTCTCAGCAGGTGCGTCACCAGCGGCAGGCGCTGCGGGTTTCTCGGCAGGCGCGTCACCGGCACCGTCAGCCCCGGCCCCAGCTGCAGCCACGAACCCGTCCTCGCCCAGCTCAACGCCACCGTCCCAAGTAGCGGCGCCGCCCACGGTAAGCGGATCGCCGCCGGCGCGCATCACGGCCTCCTTCTGGTCCAGAATGCCGCACGCCTCCACGATGGCATCGATCACGGTCTCGGGACGAATGGCGCACCCGGGCGCATACACGTCCACGGGAATCGCGCGGTCCACGCCGCCGATCACGTTATAGGCATCGCGGAATACGCCGCCCGAACACGCGCAAATGCCGCACGCCACCACGCACTTGGGCTCGAGCATCTGGCTGTAGATCTGGCGCACGACGGGCAGGTTCTGGGCATTGACCGACCCCGTCACCAAAAAGATGTCCGCATGCTTGGGGTTGCCGGTGTTGACCACGCCAAAGCGCTCCGCATCGAACAGCGGCGTGAGCGAGGCCAGCACCTCGATATCGCATCCGTTGCAGCTCGAGCCGTCGTAATGAATGACCCACGGCGAGCGCGACATTTTATGATCCATGGATGCCGCCTCCTAAATAAACACGTCAACGAGGATGGGCATAAGGTTGAGCAGGCCAAACACCAGCGCCACGCCCCATCCGAGCCTAAAGCAGCTGCGCCAGGTGCTGCGTGCGAAGGTGTTGTCGATCAGGACCTCGACAAAATACGTCGCGGCCATCACGACCAGGGCTACAACCCAGCTCACGGGGTTGTCCCAAACAAAGAACATGCCCACCCACATCAAAAACAGCACGGTCTCGCACCAGTGCATAAGGGTCATCTTGGCCAGCGTGCCGCCGCTCATCTCGGTGGCGACGCCCTGGACGATCTCCTGATGCGCGTGATGCGAGTACGAAAGGTCAAACGGCGACTTGCGCAGCTTGATGGTAAGCACCGCGAGCAGCGCCAGGAAAATGGGCGCGCTGTACACGATGATGGGGGCCGACTGCCCCGTCACGGCGATGGAATCAAAGCTGTCGGTGGCAAGGTACAGGCCCACGCTCATCAGCAAAACGGCGGGCTCGTAACTCATAACCTGCAGTAACTCACGATCGGCGCCAACCTGGGCAAACGGGCTTTGCGTCGAGGCGGACGCCAACACCACAAAGATCGCGGCGAGCGTCACCATAAAAGCGCACAGTAGCGTGTTAGAGCCCGACACAAAGATGCCGCCGCCCACGACGGTAAAGATGAGCGCGCACGCCATATAGGTATCGTCCATGGTGTTTACGCTGGCAGGGGCTTTGCGCAGCAGCTTGGCAACGTCGTAGAAAGGCTGGAGCAGGCGCGGGCCCACGCGGCCCTGCATACGGGCCGAAAGTTTGCGGTCAACGCCGTCGATCAGGCCACCAACCAAAGGCGCCAGCAGGGCAAACACCACGGTACCAATAAATATGCCCACGACGCCCGAGCCTTCAAAATACTTGCCGCGCAGCACCGAGGGCGCACTCATGGCAAGCCGCTCGGGCCCAATCCACGCGCAACACAGCAGCGCAAACAAGATAATACTGCAGCACACGACGCTACCCGCGGGACCAATACGCTTCTCGCCAAGGGCGTCCTCCGAGTACCAATTGCGCTTTTCAGCCTTTACCTCGTGTCCCATCGAGCCGCGGAAATGGCGATATTTATCGGTTCCCACGCCCGAAAGGTACACGTTGACGTGCGGCTTATTGCTCACGCGGAATGAAGTCAGCAGCACCACGGCGATAAACGCCACGATAACCACCATCAGATACATGGCGTCCTTGCCGATAACGTACGGCACGCGGCCAAACACCATGGCCAAGTAAGGCGACACCAGACCGCTCGAGATAACCGGGAACGCCACGCAGCACAGAATCAGCAGCGCGGCGATGGTGTTGAGGGCCATCCATTCGGTCTTATGAACATTGACCTCAACGTTTTGAGCCGTGGGGTCGACGCCCGAAAGCTTGGCAAGCCACTTGCCCCAGAAGTAAAACGTCGCGGCCGAGCCAAAGGCCAGAACCATGATCATGAGCACGTTGCCGGTCTGGGCAAACGCCACCAGGGCGCCCCACTTGGACACGAGCATGCCAAACGGCGCCACAAACATGCCCATGATGCCCAGCATCATCAGGCGCGTCAGGTGCGGCATGCGGCTGAACATACCGTCCATGTCCTCGATATTGCGGCTGCCGATATGATGCTCGGCCGTGCCCACGCACAGGAACAGCAACGACTTTGCCACCGTGTGGAACAGGATCAGGAAGATGGCCGCCCATACGGCCTCGGGCGCGCCGACACCCAAGCAGGCACTGATGAGGCCCAAGTTGGAAATGGTGGAGTACGCGAGCACACGCTTGGCGTTGCTCTGCGAGATGGCCATGAGGGCAGCGAGCAAAAACGTGATGGCACCCACACTCGTGACCATAAAGCCGGTCACGGGATAGATGGCATAGAGCGGGCTCAGCTTGACCATCAGGAACACGCCGGCTTTGACCATGGTTGACGAGTGCAGCAGGGCGCTCGTGGGCGTGGGGGCAACCATGGCGCCCAGCAGCCAAGTGTGGAACGGCATCTGTGCGGCCTTGGTAAGGGCGGCGAGCGATAGCAGGACGACCGGCATCACCAGCAGTGCGGACTGCGCGGTACCGGCGCCGGAAAGCTCGATCATGCCCGAGATGGTCAGCGGCATGCCGTTGACGTGCAGAAACATAAGGCCCGCCAAAAACGCGATGCCGCCCAGCATGTTGAGGATGATCTGGGTGAAGGCGTTTTTGATGGCCTCGGGCGTGCGCGTGTAGCCAA
Source organism: Collinsella aerofaciens (assembly GCA_048503295.1). Classification (GTDB taxonomy): domain Bacteria; phylum Actinomycetota; class Coriobacteriia; order Coriobacteriales; family Coriobacteriaceae; genus Collinsella; species Collinsella aerofaciens_CI. Next base: position 33,404 of record DBFRVO010000016.1, read on the forward strand.
TCATGAGGAACGAGCACACGGTGGTGATTTCCCAGCCGCAGAACAGCCACTCAAGGTTGTCGCTCGTCACGATGACGAACATGGCCGAGAGGAACAGGAACATGAGCGCCAGGAACTGCGGGCGACGGTCGGGCGCGGTCTGCCCGCGCAGCGCGGCCTCGTGCTCGTCATGGGCCTGGAAGTCCTTCATGTAGCCCAGGGCATACACGCAGATAAGGCTGCCGACAATGCCAACGGCGAGCACCATGATCACACTCATGTAGTCCAGGTAGAGCGGGGTTGCGGTGACGGCTTCGGTCGCGGGCAGCGTCATGGCTGCAAAGGCGAGCGAGCCCACCAGTTGGACTATGCCGAGCACCGTGGTGAGCGCGTTCCTATATTTGTACGCGTTGTATAGGATGACGGCGCACAGGATGACGTCGATGACGGAGCTGATGATCGAGAGCACATGCGAGGTACCGGGGGCAACCTCAAAGCTCTGCGGACCCGTGCCAAAAAACATGACGGCGACTACAACCGTCACCGCCATAATAATGCCGGAACCTATGAGCCCCACCGCATCGCGGGCGCGGTCACCGCGCGCGAGCAGCATGCTCAGCGCCGGTACCAGCGGAAACAGGGTAAGGAAATACAGTAGCGTCATACCATCACTCCCCCATGCAAAAACGCTGCAATTGTTTAACGTTATAGCTCAATTGAGGAGCAGCGGCGGCAGGTTTTCGGTCAACTGGGGAGTTTTAGGCGTACGGGGTAAGGGCACGTCCGCTTTGGAGCAGTGGGGCGACGCTCCCCTATCGCAGCGACAGGCGCGCGGGCCACTGCGCGCGGTTTATTGGCCACGTTGGAGGATGTCCCGACAGGCTCGCGCCGGTCCAAAAAGTTGGCGCGGCAAGAAAAATGCGCCCCTATGGGCGCACCATCCCGTTTGCTATTCCGCCTTTTTAACGCGCGGCTTGCGACCGCGCGGCTTATCGACCAGTGCGGCCTCACCGCTCTCGCGGTACTGACGGCACCAAGCCTTGACCGAAGACTCGCTGGGAATCTTGTGCTTGATCATGGCCTCGCGAACCGTCAAGCCGTTTTCCAGACGGTCCTTAACCACAGCGAGCTTTACGTCGTACGAGTAGGTGTGATGATGCGAACCGGCATTGAGAACGGCGTCGGCACCGCCCACGGCATACGCGCGGGCCCACTGATGAGCCGTGGCCTGGGGAATGCCAAGCTCCGCGGCGAGGGCGCGATGACCGACCCCCTCTTGGAGGATCTCGACGGCGCGCTGCCTAACCTCGGGCGCATGCGTGCGAGTCCTAGTTGCTTCCGACATACCTGCCACTTCTTAGCCTTAACCGTTAATCTGCTTTCTTACGTGCAAGTTAGATAGTAGCATTTTACTGTTTGCTCAAAGCAGTTAATTAAAATAGACGCGGCGTTATCTGGGCATTTGGCACCAAATTACGACATTTCTTTATCGATTATTTACGCTGGTAGCTGACTCGCAGCTAATCGTCATTCGCTTGTCAACAAAATTGGCATCTCTTTATGTCCTTTGATATAGAGGATATAGTTATTAACCCCCCCCCAATATTTTTGAGTGATCTGCGAGGCAGTAGACGTCCTCACTCCTCATGGTTACCGCGCATTGCCATCCACCGGAGCAAAACAAAAAGGGCGGGACCTGCTGCGCTTGCAGGCCCCGCACCGGTTGACACCCGACGGGGCACAGCCGGGCGAGACGGATCCGTGCTACCGCCCCGCCTGGCCGCGATGTTCAACTACAGCTCGTTGGCCGCGTGATACGCCGTGCGAATGGCGCTCGCAATGTCGGCGGTGCGCTCACCCGAGCAGTCGCCCACGCAGGTCACGGGCACCGTCACGCCATCCAGGTCAAACGCGTTGGCCTTGGAGCCCACGGCCATCACCACGTAATCGCAGGCGATCTTCACCGGCTCCTCGGCGCCGTCCTCGGTGGTGCGAACAGCCTCCACGCCCTCGTCGGTAATGGCGGTCAGGCGGGTCTTCACGTGCTGCTCCACGTTGTGCTCGGCAAAGTCGCTCATAATCAGCGGCAGAATGGTCTCGGACTCGCCCGCGGCAATCTTGTCGAGCATCTCCACGATCGCCACCTCGCAGCCGTGCTGCAGCAGATACTCGGCGGTCTCGGTGCCCACCAGGCCACCGCCAATGACGGCGACGCGGCCGCTGAGCTCCACCTTGCCGGCCAGCACGTCCCAGCTCGAGACGACCTTGTCCGAGTCGCCACCCGGAACGGGGATGACCACGTCGTGCGCGCCCACAGCCACAATCGCGGCATCGGCGGCGTTGAGGTCCGCGGGGCTAGCGACGTGGTTGAGCTCGACCTTCACGCCCAGGCCAGGCAGAATCTTCTCGTAGTACTCGACCGAGCGCATGATCTCGTCCTTGCGCGGAGGCGCAGCCGCCAGCACAATCTGGCCGCCCAAGTGATCGCTCGCCTCGTAGATGGTCACGTCGTAGCCGCGCTTGGCCGCCACGCGTGCGGCCTCCAGGCCGGCGATGCCGCCGCCCACCACGGCGATCTTCTTGTCGCCCTCGCCCGGCTTAATGGCGATGGTCGCCTCGTCGCCGTTCTCGGCATTGAGCACGCACGAGATGTACTTGCGATTTTGAATCGCGTCGACGCAGCCCTTGTTGCAGTTGAGGCACTCGCGGATGGGCTCACCCGTGGCGGCCTTCAGCGCAATGTCGGGGTCGCACATGAGCGAGCGGCCATAGGCGATGATATCGGCCGCGCCGTCTTCCAGAATCTTCTCGCCGGCCTCAACCGAGACAACGCGGCCGACGGTTGCCACCGGCACGGAGACCAGGGCCTTGACGCGCTCGGCCACGGGCAGCGTCCAGTTGTAGGGCATGGCGCCCATGGGCGGAATGGTGTCGCCCATGTTGCCGGTGTGGTTGGCCTGTGCGACCTGAATCATATCGATGCCCGCGCCCTCGAGCAGCTTGGCAAACTCGCAGGCCTCGTCGGGCTGCAGGCCACCCTTGCCGCGCGGCGTGCCGTCGGGGTTCTCCATGATCACGGGGAGCTTGTACTCCACCATCAGCTGCGGCGCGGCTTCCTTAATGGCGGCGACGACCTCCAGCGCGTAGCGGACGCGGTTCTCGAACGAGCCGCCGTACTCGTCGGCGCGCTGGTTGAGGATGGCCGAGCACAGCGAACCCACCAAGCGGTCGCCGTGGACCTCGATGGCGTCGATGCCGGCCTGCTCCGCGCGGGCGGCCGAGGCGGCGATGGCCTCCTTGATCTGGGTGAGCTGCTCTACGCTCGCCTCGTTCACAAAGTGCTGCATGTCGTGGTGCAGCTTGGCGTAGGCCTGGTTGCGGATCTCGTTGGACTCGGCCATCTTGGCGGCAAAGGTCTCCTCGTCGCCGGCGGCCTTGGCCTCCTGCGCGGCCTTGGCGGCAGCCATGGAGCCCATGACCATGCGGCCGACACCGGGCACATCGTACTCGGGGTGGAACAGCTGCAGCGCGACCTTGGCGCCGTGCTTGTGGACGGCATCGGCCAGCGCCTTAAACGTAGGGATCTGGGCGTCGGTTGCCAGCTTGGGCGTGGGGCTTGCGGTCATGACGGGAGCGACGTCGCCGATGACGATGTAGCTCACGCCGCCACGGGCCAAGCGCTCGTAAAAAGCCAGGCTGCGCTCGCCGATGGAACCGTCACGCTCCTCGTAGCCGGTGGTCAGCGGCGGAAACATAATGCGGTTCTTGAGCTCAAGGGGGCCAACCGTAATGGGCTGGAGCAGCTTGGATGCAGGTGTGGTCATGGACATTCCTCTCTTGTAGGCGCGGCGGCGATGATGCCGCGTAGTTATCTAGAGGATATGGCATGGGAATACAACAGCGCAACGGAAATCGGCGAATATCAGGTGGCAGCAGGTGGATGGGGATGGGCGGGGCGGCCCGTCGGTTTATCTCAATCTGTAACAGTTACGCGGCAAAACCGGGTCTTACTGTTACAGATCGAGACATTCCTCTCGGCCCATCCTCAACAATCTAGATCTGTAACAGCTAGGCCCACTTTTGGCCCCTATCTGTTACAGATCGAGACAAACCAAACCCGCCTGCTAGAAAATCTAAATCTGTAACAGTTACTCGGCAAAATCCGTCCCTCGTGTTACAGATTTAGACAAACACGACCCAACCCACCGGTATATCTCGATCTGTAACACCTAGCCGCCCAAATCGGATCTAGATGTTACAGATTGAGATTTTGTTTGGGAAGTTGAGAGCTGGGTCGAAAACATTGACCCGCAATAACAAAAAAGCTCGTCGGCTAGGCCGACGAGCTGCAAGTTCTTGGTCGCGGGGGCAGGATTTGAACCTACGACCTCCGGGTTATGAGCCCGGCGAGCTACCAGACTGCTCCACCCCGCAATGTCTGGGCGCCTCATGTGCGCAAGAAAGAATATTACGCGGGAGTTCGGTAAACGGCAAGGAAAAACTCGTGGAGCATAATTCCTTCATATTTAAACCCCTCAGCCCCTATCACCGTAAACGAATCGCAGCCGAGTGCCGTCGGCGACGCGTATACAATGGTGCGCGTCCTTTTATGCCAACACTGGGAGTAGACATGCTGCTCGCTATCGATATGGGAAACACGCAGACGGCCATGGGCCTGTTTGACGGAGACGAGCTGGTGCAGTCGTGGCGCATGCCCACCGACCGCTCCTATACCGCCGACGAGATCCATGTGCGCCTGATGGGTTTCTTTAAGATGTACGGCCTTTCGCTCGACGTGGTCGACGCGATCGCCTTTGCCGGCGTGGTGCCGCAGCTCTCGCGCGAATGGCACGCCGTGGCCGACCGCATTGCCGCGGACGCCATCGTCATCGGGCCGCAGACGGCCGCGGTGACCAAGCTGCGCGCGGCGCGTCCCCAAGCCGTAGGCGCCGATCGCGTCGCTAACGCCGTTGCGGCCGAAACTTTCTACGGCGCGCCGGCAATCGTGGTGGACTTTGGCACCGCGACCAATATCGACGTCATCGATGAGGACGGTTATTACATTGGCGGAGCGATCGCGCCGGGCATTCGCATCTCCATGGACGCGCTTGCCGCCCGTGCCGCCAAGCTCGCCAGCGTGCCGCTCGAGGCGCCCGAGCACGCCATCGGCCGCGATACCGAGGAGTGCATCAAGGTCGGCGCCGTAACGGGCGCCGCTGCCATGGCCGAGGGCCTGGTCGCGCGCATGAAGCGCGAGCTGGGCCGCGAGGATGCCACCGTTATCGCCACGGGCGGTCTCGCCAGCATCGTCGCCGATTCGACCGATGCCTTCGACGTGGTCGACGGACAGCTCACCATCAAGGGTATCTGCGAAATCTACCGCCGCATGCAGGAGCTGGGATAGAGCAGGGGCTTAAGTCAAGCACGCCCGATGCCACAGTCCCCGCAAACGTTCGCCAAGCCCATTCCCCAGACAGGCGAAACCCTCCCCGGCACAGGCCGAAGAGGGCTTCGTTGTCATCGTTATCTTTGAGCGCGGGCGCCTCGCGTTACAGCCCGCGAATTCGTACGGCCTCGGGCGGAAACTCCTGCTCGCCGGCATCGGTCTTGATGGTCGCGCGGCCCCAGATGTCCAGGCCCGCAAACACACCGACCGCAAGCGGCAAGCCGTTGGGAGACACCGCCGCAACCTGGCGGCCCAGCAGCGGCACCATGTCGAAGTACTCGCCCAGCACGGGAGCCAGCGGCCCTGCGGCGCCTTGCGGCGTGTTGGCAACAACCGCCCAGGCGTCCACGCGGGCCAGCACGGCGGCGGCCAGCGTCTCGACCAGCGCTTCGTCAGCCACGTCCACACCAAGCTCGCTCAGCGCCGAACGCTCAATATCCACCGTCACGGCACCGAACATGCCCGCAGCACCGGCACCGCCGTTCACGGCAACACGCGCGAGCGACGTCTCAAACGCAGGCGCACCGCACACGATATCGCTCGGCCACTGGATACCCACCTTACCGGCAAGGCCCAACCCCGGCGTCGAAGCCGTGCCCACAAGCGCGTCCATCATGCCCATAGCCGCCACAAACGGCAGGCCGTGGAAGGCATGCATGTTCACATCGGGGCGCACGACCAGCGAAAACATCAGCGATGCATCGCCCGCGCTCCACGCGCACCAGCCCGCGGACATGCCCTCGCGGCCCGCGTCGCGCGCCGCGTCGAGCTCGGTGCCAGCGACAACAGCATTCATCTCGATCATCTACATACGCCCCAATTCGCCCACGATATGGCCCACGCGGTCCTCGGGCTCCTTGACCTCGACGCCGTTGTAGCGGAAGAACCGCGCCGGGTCGTGCATCAGGTCCTCGAGCGGCACCAGCACAAAATCGCGTTCGCCGATCAGCGGATGCGGCAGGCGCAGCTTTTTGCCGCCGTGGGTCTCGCCGTCCATCCACAGCAGGTCCAGGTCGATGGTGCGCGGACCGTTGGCCTTGGCCTTTTTGGAGCGGTCGCGCCCCAGCTCGGCCTCGATCTTCATAAGCTCGTCGAGCAGCACCAACGGCGCCAGCTCGGTCTTGATCTCGATGACGGCGTTGGCAAACGCGTCCTGGCGCGTCTCGTAGGCAGGCTCGCTCTCGTAGATCTTGGAGGAGTTGGACACGCAGGTGAGTGGAATCTCGGCGATCATCTCGCGTGCGGCGCGGATGTTGTCGCAGCGATGCCCCAGGTTGGAGCCCACGGCCACAAACGCGCGGCGCGGCTGTGGCTTGGCAACCGCCCAGTAGCCGTTTAGGAACTGCGCAAAACCCGCGGCGTCGTGCACGCGCACGATGTTGGCACCGGCCTGGATGGCGCCCAGGCACACGCCAAACGTAGCGGCATCGCGCTCGGCGGCCTCGGTCACGCCCGAGACGGCGCCCACAAAGCGCTTGCGCGACACGGCGCACATGAGCGGATAGCCCAGTGACGCCATCTTGGCAGTCTCGCGCTGGATGACGATGTCCTCGTTAGCCGACTTACCAAAGCCCGGGCCAGGATCGATGCAGATGCGGTCGCGCGACACGCCGGCATGGATGAGTGTGCGGGCCTGGTCAGACAGAAAGCCCATGACGCGGCGCATAATGGGCGCCGAATCGGGCAGGGTGAAGCGGCGGAGCTGCGAGGTGGGCACGTAGGCTTCCTCGCGGCGGGCGCTGCGGCGCATCATGGCGGCCAGACGGTCATTGGACTCCGATGCGGCCTCGGTGGCTGCGGGCGCGGGCGCGACGGTCTCGGCGGCAGCAGTCTGCTCGGCGGCGGGCGTCTCCTGCTCGCTTGCAGGCTCGGACGTGGGCTCCGGTTCGCCAAACGGCAACGAGGGCTGCACCACGCCGCCCGGAAGCTTGGCCTCCGACTTAGGCTCACCCAGCAACTTGCCGCGACGGCGGCGAGCCGGCTTCTCGGCCTCACGCGCGGCCTCGGCAGCCGCCTCGCGCGCCTTCTCGGCAACAAACGCCGCTGCCGAGGTATCGAGCTGCACCGTTGCGTGCGTGCGGGTGGGCGCGGCGACCTCGCCGGCATGCATCACGATGACGCCGCAGGTGCTCGTCTTAACAAACTCGACCATCTTGGGGTCGGTGAAGCCGGTCACGTCGTTGACGATCGAGGCGCCGCAGCGCACGGCCGCCTTGGCAACCGCCACATGACGCGTGTCGATCGAGACGATGGCGCCCTCCTTGGCCAGCGCGCGCACCACGGGCAGCACGCGGCGAGCCTCCTCGTCGGGGTTGACCGGGGTAAAACCAGGGCGCGTGGACTCGCCGCCCACGTCGATGATGTCGGCGCCGGCGTCGAGCATCGCTAGGCCGTACTCGATGGCGGCATCCGGGTCGAAGTGCTCCCCGCCATCGCTAAACGAATCGGGCGTCACGTTGAGGACGCCCATGATGCGCGGACGGTCAAAGCTGAGCTCGTACTTTCCGCACCGCCATGTCTTGCTGTCGTTCGCCATGAACATCCTCCTAAAATGCCCACGCCGCCGAGCTTGGGGAGCTGGCGGCGGGGTCGCTTTGCACTCAGTCTTTCTATTGTATCCGCGCGCGCGGGCTAGAACGCAAACGCGGCCGCGATGTCGCAAGAAATCAGCAGGTCGGCATTTGCATCCTGATCGGTGGGAGCAAGGTTGCATATGGCCAGCGTATCGCCGGTAAAGTAACGCGTAAGGCCTGCCGCCGGATACACCACGAGCGAGGTCCCGCCCACAATGAGGGCATCGGCCGCGGCGATGGCGGCAACGGCACCGGTCAGCACGTGCTCGTCGAGCGGCTCCTCGTAGAGCACTACATCGGGCTTGATGCGGCCGCCGCACGCGGGGCACGCAGGCACGCCCGCGGCGTCCTCGTGCTCGCGCGAGCAAATCCACTCGGCGCTATAGACCGCGCCACACGACTGGCAAATGTTGCGATGGACCGATCCGTGCAGCTCAAACACGCGCCGTGAGCCGGCCATCTGATGCAGGCCGTCGATATTTTGCGTCACCACGGCATTTAGCTTGCCGGCGCGCTCCAGCTCGGCCAGCTTGGTGTGGCAGCGATTGGGCTTGGCGCCAAGCGCGATCATCTTGGTGCGGTAGAAGTCGAAGAACTCGGCCGGATGCGCCTCGTAAAAGCTATGCGACAGCATGGTCTCGGGCGGATAGGCAAACTGCTGGTGATACAGGCCGTCCACGCTGCGGAAATCGGGGATGCCACTTGCCGTGGAAACACCAGCGCCGCCAAAGAAGACCACGTGACTATGGGTTTCGAACAGCTCCGCCAGCGCGGCGGACGCCTGTTTGGGGTTTGATATTTCCTGCGTCATATGAGTCCTCCGTCCTTGTTAGTCGGGCAGCGTTGAGCGACGTCCCAGCATGCGGCCTTTAAGTCAGCATGCACGGAGCCCACCCCGCCCCTGTTGCGCTAATCTTAAGCCTGCCAACCCCGTCGAAAGGACACCATGCCTCAGACTTACACTTTCGCCTCGTGGAACGTCAACGGCCTGCGCGCCGTGCTCAAAAAGGACCCGAGCTTTATCCAGATTGCGCAAGAACTCGACGTCAATATCCTGGCGCTGCAGGAGACCAAGCTGCAGGAGGGCCAGGTCGATATCGACCTGCCCGGCTATCACCAAACCTGGAGCTACGCCGAGCGCAAAGGCTATTCGGGCACCGCGGTCTTTAGCCGCCAGGAACCGCTGCGCGTGCTGCACGCCGACGCGCTGTTACCCTACGCCGGCGAGGGCGAGGCCGCCGAGCTCGTTGCCCAAGCCGCAACCGAGGGCCGCGTCTGTGCGCTCGAGTTCGACAAGTTTTGGTTTGTGGATGTCTACACGCCCAACGCGCAAAACGAACTCGCGCGCATCGATGTGCGCATGGCCTGGGACGATGCCTATCGCGGCTTTTTGAGCGCGCTTGAGCGCGAGAGCGGCAAGCCCGTCGTAACTTGCGGCGACTTTAACGTGGCGCACGAGGAGATCGACCTTAAGAACCCCAAGTCCAACCGCGGCAACGCGGGCTTTTCGGACGAAGAACGCGGCAAGTTTACCGAGCTGCTCAACGCCGGCTTCACCGATACCTGGCGCGCGGCAAACCCCGACGTCGAGGGCGTCTACAGCTGGTGGAGCTACCGCTTTAATGCTCGCAAGAACAACGCCGGCTGGCGCATCGATTATTTCCTGGTGAGCGACGCAATCGCCGACAACGTACGCGACACCGGCATCCGCGGCGACATCTTTGGCAGCGACCACTGCCCCGTCACCCTCACGCTAGAACTCTAGCCCCAATTGATCCCCTGGGGACGGAGGAAAAGGGATCATTTTCACCTCGCGAGGGAACCCACGCGGCCCTCCCGCCACGGAACTGACCCATCTACTACGTTTAAGCCACTACCCTCAACCACAGCGAACAACGCAAAAAGAAAACCGCAGGTAGAAAGCCTGCGGTTTTTCATAAAACGCGGTCATGGTCGGGGGTATCAAGCTAAACGTAGTAGATGGGCCAGTTTCGTGGCAAGCGCCGCCAACTGATTCCCCGGGGACGTCTGGAGACGGAGGAAAACGGATCGATTTGGCTCTCTGAGGGCCACGATGCCCGTCATATCAGCCGGCCATTCCAAAACTATGCCGGTTTACGGGGCTGAATCGCGAACCCCCAACCATACGCAATTCCGAAATAATAAAACCTCAGGTAAACGGCTTGCTCTATTTTGAAAAAAGCCGGTATGGTCGGCCTACGCTAATCTAGCCCCGTAAACCGGCATAGTTTTGAAATGGTACTTCGGAAGTATTGATTCACGCCCCGGCGCAACCAGCCCTACAGCCCGTATTTCACGACAACGCGGTTGATCCGTCGACACCAAGGCTTGTAGAGGGCGGCCAAGAACACGCAGGTCGCGAGGCCGTGTGTGATATCGAACGGCACTGCCGTGGCAAGACGCGCCACGACGCCCGCCCACGTGAGCGGTTGTACAAAACCGATAATGTCGTACGCGTTGATCACCACGCCGTACAGCAGACCCGAAGCAAAGCCGTACGCCATCAGCGCCGGCATGCGCACGGTTCCATCCGCACGGTCGAACGCACCGGCATGCGCCAGCGCACCGCCAACATAGCCAACCAGGCCCCAGGCATACATCTGCCATGGCGTCCACATGCCCTGCCCAAAAAAGAAATTGCTGGTCAGTGCTGCCAACGCGCCGACCATGAAGCCGTTGCGACGCCCGAGCGTCGCCCCGGCGATGATGGCGATGGCGCTCACGGGTTTAAAGTCGGGAATGGGGCCGAACAAGATGCGGCCCGCCGCCGCCAGCGCCGCCAGCACCAGCGTGGGCATAATCTGGCGCAGGCCCGGTCGCGACGCCTCGTAGCCTGCAAAGAACAGCGCAAGCACCAGCGCCACCACGACAAGCATGGCGAGCGCCGCCTGCTCAACGCCCGCCAGCAACGCCGTTGCCATCACCGCCGGCACCGCCAACAACAGCGGAATCTCCAGTTTTGTGAGTAAACGCGAGAAACGACAGTCCGTCATCCCATCACGCCCTATAGAACACGTTGTCGGCAAAGAAATCGGCCGGGGGCTCCACGCAGGCAATCTCGCCGTCAAACATCATGGCGACGTCGTCGGCTACCTGCTCGGCAAAGTCCAAATCGTGCGTAGCCATGATGACGGTGCCGCCAGCCTTCGCATGGTCACGCAGGGCACGGGCGATGATGCGGCGGCTGGCCAGGTCCAAACCCTTGGTGGGCTCATCGAGCAATAGCAGCTCGGGGCCAATCAACAGCAGCTTTGCCAACGCAAGCAGCTGGCACTGACCGCCCGAAAGATCGTACGGGTGACGCGCCTCCAAGCCCGCCAGACCCAGGCGCGCTGTCTGCTCCCGTGCTGCGGCCTCGTCGTATCCGCAGGTCGAGGCCCATTCCATCAGCTCATCGCGAACCGTCTCGGCAACCAGCAATGCCTTGGGATTCTGTGGCAGCAGCGCCGCCGAGGCCGCTTCGCGCACCATGCGGCCGCGCTGCAGCTTGGCGGTCTTCGCCAGCACCGAGAGCATCGTCGACTTACCGCATCCGTTGCCGCCCACGATTGCATGCACCGCGCCAGCCGAAAACGAAGCATCGAGCCCGCGCAGCACCCAGCCGGACGCTCGATCGTAGCGAAACCAGCCTTCCGACAGGGTGGTAGCCGACCCGCCGTGCATTTTTTGGAGTATTCTGCTTCCATCCGTGCGCGAGAAGGCTTCCGAGCCGTTCTCGAGCGACGTTTGCGCCACAAATTCGGACGATTTGTCCAATTCCGAACTTTTTTTCGCGCTCGATACGTCCCCGGGCGGCTCCAGAGAGCCCAAATTGTCCTCACGCCTGCTGAATACTCCTTTATTTGCACATCGGATGGCACCCCACCCCAACATGTCATCGGAAAACAGCGATTCTCGGCGTCCCAAAGAAGCCATATCCGCCACCTCGCGCACGCGACCGTCCTCAATCCGGTACGCACACGTCGCGTATTCGAGCATTGGGCGCGGCTGATGCGTCGCCACAACAACCGTGCAGCCCAGCTCGCGATTCACACGAAACAGCGCGTGCAGGAAATTCTTCTCCGCAACCGGATCAAGCTGAGACGTGGGCTCGTCGAGCAGCAGCACGCGCGGGCGCAGCGTCAGAACGGCCGCCAACGACAGCAACTGTTTGCGACCGCCCGAAAGCGTGTCAGTATCGCGGTGAAGCCAATCTTCCAGCCCAAAGAAATAGCTGGTCTCAGCTACGCGACGGCGCATCTCATCACGCGCTAGCCCCAAGTTTTCCAGGCCAAACGCCATCTCGTGCCACACGGTTTCGCACACGATCTGGTTCTCGGGATCCTGAAACACATAGCCCACGCGCTCCGCGGACGTCCGGACATCCATGTCGGCGACGCCCTCCCCCAGCACGCGCAACTCGCCAGTGCACGCGCCCGCCGGAGCGATCTCGGGCTTGAGCAGCGACAGCAGCGTCGACTTACCCGATCCGGTACCGCCAACAAGAAGTGCAAACGCACCTTGGGAAACACGCCAATCAAGCCCCTCGAGCACCGGTGCCTCGGCCCCGGGATAGGCAAAACTAAGGCCTCGCACCTCAATCGCCGGCGCGGCCGAGCCATATGCCACACCCGCCGCCGAGCTCCTATCAAACCGAGCCATCAGCCAAACCTCTTCTCATCAATCGCGTGCAACGCGCAAGGCAGCACCATCCAGGCAGCGTACACGACATAGCCCGGCCACGGCGCCGGCACCGAGAGCTGCGGATAAAACGAATACTGCGTCGTCGCGGTCCACGCCACTGTCACCGTGACCACGCCAAACAGTGCAAGCCCAACCAGCGCAGCAACATCGCCGCGCCCCAGTCGATACCGCGCATACGTCGTACGACGCGTCGCGGCACCCCACCCGCGCGAGCGCATCGCGTCCGCGCGCTCCAGCGAATCTTCCATGCCCCAGCCCATCAACACACTCGATGCCCGCAGGCGCGAGCGCACGGGGTCGGCCGGCGCGCGCCCCGGCACGTCAATCGCATCTTGCACCGCCAGCACCGTGCGGCCGCGGCGCAAAAACTGCGGGATAAGCCGCATGCACATCGAGATCATGAGCGCGAGCACCGGCGCGGCGTTGCCCAAAAGCGCGAGTACCTTGTCGTATTCGAGCATCGACGCCGCTGCCTCAAACCACAGCACGCTCGCCACAAACAGCCCACCCATGCACAGGCCGTAAACCATGCTCTCTAGATACACCGCACGCATGCCAATACGAAACAGCTCCGTCGAGCCCGATGCACTAAACAGCGGATTGAGCACCGCGATAATCAAAATCACCGGCAGCTGCCAGCGAAGCGCCCCCAACGTGCGCGCAGCACCGCGCGTCGCAAGCCCGTACGCCAGCCCACCCGCAAGCGACAGCGCGATCAGCACCGGTTGCATCGAGAACATGGTGAGCCCCAGCGTCAGCACCATGTAGAGGGCCGGCACAGCCGGATGCGACATCGAGAACGCCGCGACGGGCTCGCCGCCAAACTCCTCTCGCATGTTGTCCACGGGCACCCCCGTCCCCTCGCTCAAACGACAGCTCCGCAGCACCGCCAACGCTGCGCGCAAGCAGCGCAAACGCCACGCCGGCGGCGCAAGCCTCAACCGCCGCAAACCAATCGTTACGCGCTCAACATATGCCTGCGGTATCATATTGCGCCGTGTATCGTTTCCAAACACACGTCTCTATAACGTAACAGGAGATCACATGGACGCAACCGCAATTATCCTCGCTGCCGGCGAGGGCACCCGCATGAAGTCGAACCACTGCAAGGTTTCGCACAAGATCCTGGGCAAGCCCATGGTCCAGTGGATCGTCGACGCCACCATCAAGGCCGGCTGCAGCCGCGTCGTGGTTGTCATCGGTAGCCACGCCGACGAGATGCGCGCCCTCATCGACGGTGCCTACGCCAACAGTGCCACCAAGGTCGAGTGCGTTGAGCAGACCGAGCGCCTGGGCACCGGCCACGCCGTGAAGGTCGCGCTCGAGGCCTGCGGCATCGCGCAAGGCCCCGTCGTCGTGCTCAACGGCGACCTGCCGCTCATCACCGCCGACACCGTCGCCAAGTTCGCGCAGACCGTCGCCACCGGCGAGCTCGCCTGCACCGTCATGACCATGACCCCGCCCGATCCTTTTGGCTACGGCCGCATCAAGCTGGGCGCCGATGGTCAGATCGAGCGCATCATCGAGCAGAAGGACTGCACGCCCGAGCAGGCCGCCACGCTGCTGGAGTGCAACGCCGGCTGCTACGCCTTCGACGGCGCGCAGCTTGCCGCCCACATTAACGAGATCGGCAACGACAACGCGCAGTCCGAGTACTACCTGCCCGACATGCTCGAGATCCTCAAGGGTCACGGCCAGGCAGTCTCCATCTTCCACTGCGACGACTACCGCGACGGCCTGGGCGTCAACAGCCGCATCCAGCTCGCGCAGCTCACCGCCATCGCGCGCGACCGCATCAACGAGCACTGGATGGCAGAAGGCGTCACGTTCATCGACCCCACGCAGGCCTGGATCGGTCCCGACGCCACCATCGGCCGCGACACCGTCGTGTGGCCGCAGACGCATCTGATCGGTCACGTCACCGTGGGCGAGGAGTGCCAGCTCGGCCCCAACAGCCGCCTCACCGACACCACCGTCGGCAGCGGCTGCATCATCGATGAGACCATCGCCATCGAGGCCGTCATCGAGAACGGCGTCGACTGCGGCCCGCGCGCCTACCTGCGCCCGGGCACCCACATGCTCGACGGCTCCAAGGCCGGTACGCACGTGGAAATCAAGAAGTCCACGATCGGCGAGGGTTCCAAGGTGCCCCACCTGTCCTACATCGGCGACACCACCATGGGCTCCGGCGTCAACGTAGGCGCGGGCTCTATCACCTGCAACTACGACGGCGTCCACAAGCACAAGACCGTCATCGGCAAGGATGCCTTCATCGGTTCTGACACCATGATGGTCGCGCCCGCCCAGATTGGCGACGGTGCGCTCGTGGCCGCCGGCTCCGTCATCACCGAGCCGGTCCCGGCCGACGCACTCGGTCTGGGCCGCGCCCGTCAGGTAAATATTGAGGGCTGGGCCGCCGATTATCGCCGTCGTCTGCACGAGGACGACGAGGCATAACGTTTCACCAAGCACAAAAGGAGCTGTTCCATGGGGACGGCTCCTTTTTCTATCGTGACCTGCGCGACCGGATGAGTGGTCGGTTCGTGTCCGTTGACGGTAAAGACGTTATCAAGACCCGATTAACCCCGCCGCACGGTTACAATGCAAAAAGGCATCTATATGGCATTCGATGTATAAAGGAGAAGGGTAATGCCGATTAATGATCCCGAGAAGTCGGAGAATATGCGCAAGTCCATCCGCGTGTATTCCGGTTCCTCCAACCGTCCCCTCGCTCAGAAGATCGCTGAGTACCTTGGGGTCGAGCTTTCGGGCCTTACGCTAAAGCAGTTCGCCAACGGTGAGATTTACGCCCGCTACGACGAGACCGTCCGCGGCGCCGACGTCTTCCTGATTCAGTCCGTGGCCGGCGGCAACGTCAACGACATGCTCATGGAGCTGCTCATCGCCACCGACGCTGCCAAGCGCGCATCCGCCCGCTCCATCACCGCCGTCATCACCCACTACGGCTATGCCCGCCAGGACCGCAAGGCCGGCCCGCGCGAGCCCATCACCGCCCGCCTCGTCGCCAACCTGCTCGAGCGCGCCGGCGTCGACCGCATCATCACCCTCGACCTGCACCAGGGTCAGATCCAGGGCTTCTTTGATATCCCGGTCAACCACCTGTCCGCACTGCCGCTGTTTGGCCAGTACTACAACGCCATGAACTTCGACACCGACAACCTGGTTGTCGTCTCCCCCGACGTGGGCCGCGCCAAGGCCGCCAAGAAGCTGTCCGACATGCTCGGCTGCGACCTGGCCATCGCCCACAAGGGCCGTCCGCGCCACAACGCCGCCGAGGTCATGGGCATCATCGGTGACATCAAGGGCAAGACCTGCATCATCAACGACGACATGATCGACACCGCTGGCACCCTGTGCGCCAACGTCAAGGAGCTCAAGGCTATGGGCGCTGGCGACATCTACGTCTGCGCCACCCACGGCATCTTCTCCGGTCCGGCCATCGAGCGTCTGAACGACGCCCCGATCGTCGAGTGCCTCGTCACCGACGCCATTCCCGTCGAGGTCGGCGGCAAGATCAAGACCATCTCGGTCGCCGAGGAGTTCGCTCAGGCCATCTCCGCCGTTTACCACGAGGAGCCCGTCTCCACGCTCGTCGGCGGCGACTTCGCGCTGTAGTCCAACGCGCATCGCATCATCTTTGATGCTTTTAAAGGGTCGGAAGCTCGCTTCCGGCCCTTTTTCTATCCCTCGCCAACCTTCCCTGGACAATTGGTTCAGATACGTATTTTTTAAAGCCCCAAAGGGCCGTTCGGAGCCTTCTGAGCTCCCCGGCGGATGCCATGCCGCCCAAAGCTCATCGTTTTCGAGTACAACCGCCGCATATTTACCCTCAAATCACCCTCGAAGGCCCTTAGAAACGCCTCGAATGCCCGTCGCCTTATACGTATCTGAACTAACTGTCCAGTAGCTATCGTCAACCTTCGCGGCAGAGCTCAATTTCCTGCAATCCCCTCAACCGATTCCATCGATTTCATAACACCCAGCCGTTCATGGCGCACAGCGCCCCGCTGAGCGAAAAGAACGGTATGGCGGTCGCATTCTGCCGCCAACTTAGTACGTTATAGCTATGACGACCGTGATTTCACATTTCTCCGCCCTCCGCGCAATTCGTCGCGCACGACGGGCGTACTCTGCCCTACCCTGGGACTCCGTTGATAGTGAACAGCAAGCACAGGCCTTGGCTAGCTGCATTCCCAACAATGACGCGATAGACTTTGGCGCACTTTCGATACTCGACGCCTGGAATGAAGATGATTCCGAACTGCTCGATCTTCTCGTTTCAAACGAAGACAACAGGCGCCCCGACAAGCGACTTCTTCAGCATATTCTCTCCACTCCTCTTCCTGAAGGTGCAATTATGCACGTCGAGGCCGACATCTACGCAACGTCTCCTGCCATGACAGCCATGCTTTGTTCCAAAAATGAATCAGTCGCCAAAACCTTGATGCTCCTTATGGAGCTGCTCGGAACCTACTCACTTCCGCCCGAGGCAACTTACCCCATCGCCTACGACGACACGTGGCCCAAGGCCAACAGCTTCGAAGCGATGGACGACCTCGATTGCCAGGGCGACCAACCGACACCCGAAAAGCCAGCCGAAACACGCTACGAACAGGCACACTATAGATGCGAACCCGCTACAACCATCGAAGAACTCGAGGCAGTCGCACGGTTTGCCAAAAGTAGTTCCTACGCCTCGTTTCGTACGGCTGTCAAACTCGCCCGGGCCGGATCCGCATCCCCAGCGGAATCATTGATGTTCGCCGTCCTGGGCGCGCCCATGCGCTTTGACGGATTCGGGTGTTGCAGTTTGCCCATGGGAGGCCTGCTGCTCAACTATCGTGTCGATTTCGACACCCTTGCGGTCAACATGTCCTCGGGCATCCCCTACGCCATCTGCGACTTATATTGCCCGGCCGCCGGAATCGACAACGAATACAACGGAATTGGACATGAGCTTCAAAACGCCCGCATCCACGATGGCAGTCGCAACAATGGCCTTAAAGCCATGGGTATCCACGTCCTGGTTATCAATCGTGACCAAATGAAGGACCTTGTTGCACTCGAAGCCTTCGCCCAGACGATGCATCGACTTGCGGGGGTTCGATTCCGCTACCGCATCAAGGGTTATCGCAAGCGTCAGGCTGCCTGGCTCAACGCCCTGCGGGCCGGAATCGGCCTCGCGCCGGTCTAAAAGACTTTTACCCAGTGTTACCTAGCATGGCTGGACAGTTAGTTCAGATTTGTATAAAAAGACGGCTAATATCGAGGTAGTTTGCCGCCATCCCGGCGCCAGTCACCTCATTTGAAGACTCGAAAGATCTGAAATAGCGCAAAATGTGCTCCCCAAAGCGCCGTGGCAGTTCCGCGGTCCCAATTTTGACAGCCCAAAGACCTCTTGGTTTATACAAATCTGAACTAACTGTCCACCCCGGCTTCTGACGACTGCCCAAACGCCCTCATACAGCCTCAATCACCCGCCATTTGACAGCAGCAACGGGGTCGCTCACCATAGCAGGCGACAAATCAACGAAAGGATGAACATGGCAGCTGCACAGCCGCTTAAGATTCGCATGGTTGCCGGACTTGGCAACCCTGGCGAGGAATATGCCGAGACCCGTCACAACGCTGGTTTCAAAGCAATCGACGAGCTGGCCCGTCAGGCCGGCGTCACGTACTGGAAAAACCAAGCAGGCGCCGAGATCGCGCTCATCAACATCAACGATCCCGAGGAAGAGGGCGGCAAGCGCCAGATTGTACTGGTCAAGCCGCAGTCGTACATGAACACCTCGGGCGGGCCCATCTCCAAACTCTGCCGCGAGTACAAGATCAAGGCCGAGGAGCTGCTCGTCATCCACGACGAGCTCGATATTCCCGCCGGCGACGTGCGTGTTAAGGTGGGCGGCGGCCATGCCGGTCACAACGGCCTGCGTTCCATCATCGATAAGATGGGCAGCCGCGACTTCAGCCGCATCCGCACCGGCATCGGCAACCCTCCCGGCAAGATGGCCGTCGCCGACTACGTGCTTAAGCAGCTGCGCGCCCGCGAGGCCGAGGATTTCCAGGACACCTGCGCCCGCGCGGCCGACGCCGCCGGCCTGGCGATTGTGCACGGCGTAGTCTATGCTCGCGACCATGTCAACGGCGCCGCCTCCGCCAACGGCAAGCACTAAAACCTACTATTTAGGGACAGGGTTATTTTGGCAGGTTTTATCTACGGAAACGCCATGACAGCCGCGCCGTAATAAACCCTGTGCCGCCATACATATGCAGCGCCCCAAAGGGGGCCGGCCTCATCACAACCCGAGGCCGGCCCCTTTGCCGTTTTGCCTGATAAGGCTGACCAAAATAAACCTGTCCCTATTTGGTAGGCCAAAGTGGATAAACCCTGCTCCCACCTGCCAAAGACACACGTAAGCGACATGTCCATGAGGGTATAATTTGCACCGTATGTCTGCACAACGCCTGTGCACGTACGGTTTTATTCGGGCTACCGTCCATTTCCGTGGAGGCACGGTTCGGCGGCCCTAACAAGAGAGGGGTTCTATGTATAAGATCCTGGAGAAGACGCAGTTCTCGGAGAAGGTGTTCAAGTTCCGCATCGAGGCACCTGCAATCGCCAAGCATGCGCACGCTGGACAGTTCCTCATGGTTCGCGCCAACGAGACGGGCGAGCGTGTCCCGTTTACCCTGGCCGGCTGGAACGGTGACGAGGGCTGGGTCGAGTTCATCTTCATGGTGATCGGCAAGACCACCGAGATGCTTTCCACCTACGAGGCCGGCGAGTCGCTGCGCGACGTCGTGGGCCCGCTGGGCGTTCCCACCGAGATGGCTGAGGGCCCCTGCGCCGTCATTGGCGGCGGCGTCGGCCTGGCAATTGCCTTCCCGGTCGCCAAGCACCTGGTCGAGACCGGCCACGAGGTGCACGCCATCATGGGCGCCCGCACCAAGGACCTCCTACTCATGGAGGACCAGTTCCGCGAGCTCCTCGACGAAGATCACATCCACATCACCACTGACGACGGCTCCTACGGCGAGCAGGGCGTTGTCACCGCTCCGCTGGAGCGCCTGCTGCAGGACAAGGCCGTGAGCCAGGTCTTCTGCGTCGGCCCCGTTCCGATGATGAAGTTCTCGACCCTCACCGCCCAGAAGTACGACACCCCCATCACCGCGTCGCTCAACCCCATCATGGTTGACGGCACCGGCATGTGCGGCTGCTGCCGCGTCGAGGTGGGCGGCGTGACCAAGTTCGCTTGCGTCGACGGCCCCGACTTCGATGCCACCCTGGTCGACTGGGATGACCTTCGTGCCCGCCAGGCCGCTTACCGTTCCGAAGAGGGCGAGTCCCTCAAGGCCTATGAGGAAAAGAGCTGCGCATGCCACTAGTTAACGGTCGTTTCGTTGCCGATATGAAGTCGCCCCGCACCCCCGATAACGAGGAGCCGGCTGCCGAGCGCGCCTGCGACTTCCGCCCCGTCGACAAGGGCTTCACCGAGGAGATGGCGCTGGCCGAGGCCGAGCGCTGCCTCAACTGCAAGAAGCCGTTCTGTGTTGAGGGCTGCCCCGTCAACATCAACATCCCCCGCTTTATCGAGCAGATCCGCGCGAAGGACTTCGGCGGCGCCCTCGATACCATCCGCGAGGACTCCATGCTTCCCGCCATCTGCGGCCGCGTCTGCCCGCAGGAGAACCAGTGCGAGGGCAAGTGCATCCGTGGTAAGAAGTCCGAGCCCGTGGCCATCGGCCAGCTCGAGCGCTTCCTGGGTGACCGCCCCGAGCTCGCCTCCACGCCCAAGATGGCCCCCAAGAACGGCAAGAAGGTCGCCGTTGTCGGCTCCGGCCCGTCCGGCATCACCTGCGCCGGCGAGCTCGCCCGTAACGGCTTTGACGTTACCGTCTTCGAGGCCTTCTTCACCGGCGGCGGCGTGCTGGTCTACGGCATCCCCGAGTTCCGTCTGCCCAAGGCAGTCGTCAAGCGCGAGATTGACGGCCTGGAGGACATGGGCGTCAAGTTTGAGTACAACTCCGTCGTGGGCAACATGGCCACGGCCGAGGAGCTGTTCGAGCAGGGCTTCGACGCCATCTACGTGGCGACCGGCGCTGGCCTGCCCAAGTTCCTCAACGTCCCCGGCGAGAACCTGCCCAACGTCTTCTTCGCGAACGAGTACCTCACCCGCGTGAACCTGATGAAGGCCAACAAGTTCCCCGAGTACGACACCCCCACCAAGCACGGCAAGAACGTCGTCGTCTTTGGTGGCGGCAACGTGGCTATGGACGCCGTCCGTACCGCCAAGCGCCTGGGCGCCGAGCACGCCATCATCGCTTACCGCCGTACCGAGGACGAGATGCCCTGCCGTCGCGCCGAGCTGCACCATGCCAAGGCCGAGGGCGTCGAGGTTCTGCCGCTCGTCTCCCCGCTCGAGTTTGTCGCTGGCGAGGACGGCTCCGTGTGTGCCGTCAAGGTCCAGAAGATGGAGCTCGGCGAGCCCGACGAGTCCGGCCGTCGTCGCCCGGTGCCCATCGAGGGCGCCATCGAGGAGATCCCCTGCGACGTCGCGATCTCGGCTATCGGCACTAACGCCAACCCCTTCGCAAAGAAAATCGGCGGCAAGATGGAGCTCAACAAGTGGGGCTACATCGTTGCCGACGAGGAGACCGGCCAGACCACCGATCCCCGCATCTGGGCCGGCGGCGACATCGTCACCGGTGCCGCTACGGTCATTCTGGCGATGGGCGCCGGCAAGAAGGCCGCCGCTTCCATCACCAAGAGCCTGCTGGGCGAGTAATCACCTACAGCGTTAGCCATCAAACGGCAAAGTCCCCGTCGAGCACACGCCCGGCGGGGACTTTTTCTATGCCGATCGCCCTACCACCGCAAAGGTGCCTGTCCCCCTTGCGGTGGTTTTGGTCGGCTAGTCTTCGAGCTGCGCCACTTTGTAGCGGTAGGCAGCGGCGATGACGTCCTTGCAGCCTTCGCGGCCCAGCTTGGCGCGGTTGACGACGATGTCCTTACCGCTCGTCATCTTCCACTTGCCGGCGCTGTAGCGCTTGTAGAACGCCTCGCGCGCCTTCTGCTGCTGCTTGACCAGCTTGGCGCCCTTCTTCTTGTTAAGACCACGCTTCTTGCGCACGATCTCGACGCGGTCCTCAAAGGGAGCGGTCACCAACACGGCAATGTGGCTGGGGTTGTTGCGCAGCAGGTAATCGGACAGACGGCCTTCGATAATGCAGCTCTCGGTCTCGCCCAGATCCAAAATCACCTGGCTCATCTTTTGGAACAACTTATCCGAGTACGAACGCGCATCGTAGCGGTCGGGCAGAAACGCCATGTTCTCCACGGCCAGACGCTCATCATAGGCGGCCATCTTATCGAGCGACTCGCCCGCGCGCAGCGACGCACGTACCAGCAGCTCGTTATCGTACAGCGGAATCCCCAACTCGTCGGCAAGCATGCGGCCAATCTCGTGGCCCTCGGCGCCAAAGTCGCGCGCGATGGTAATGACCACAGGATTCTTCTTATTCTCCAGATCGCTCATCGCGATTCCTTTCTCTATGTGACAAAGGGGCTGTCCCTTTGCCACATTCTACGCTGCCACCATTCGCCTCTGATATGCGCGAACCAGCAGCGAGATACCAAAGTTGAGCACAAAGTACATCGCAAACACCAGGCCGTAGAGCATAAGCACCTGCGACAGGTCGATCGCGTGGGCCATCACCACGTTTGCCGTGTACATGAGCTCGGCCACGTTAATGCCCGAAAGATACGAGCTGTCCTTAATGACGGTCGTGCACTGGCTAAACAGCGCCGGAATGATCGTCTTAAACGTCTGCGGCAAAATGATGTAGCGCATGGTGGCAAAGAAGCCGAAGCCCTGGCTCTGCGCTGCCTCAAACTGGCCGCGCGGAATCGAGTTGAGGCCGCCGCGCACAATCTCGGCCATAACAGCGCTGGTAAACAGCGTAAAGGCGATGGTCGAAATCACAATGTCCAAACCCTGCACCGTAAAGTAGATAAACAGAATCCACAGCAGGTTTGGCGTGCAACGGAACAGTTCGATATAGGCGCTCACCAAAATACGGAACGGGCGGGGCGCATAGCTCTTAACGAGCGCCAGCACCGTGCCAAAGATGAGCGAGAAAAAGATCGACAGCGCCGAGATCTCGATTGTCTTAACAAAGCCGCCCCAAATGTAGAGCAGGTTGGTCGCGTTGAAGATTTCCATGCGCTAGGCCTCCTCTACGTTGTCGAGCCCCAGCTCGGCCAGGCTCACGCCGCGCGGACGCTCCTTGGAGCGGCGCTCGAGCCACTGCACCAGCATGGCGAGCGGAAAGCAGATGATGAAGTACATAAGGCAGCAGACGATGTATCCCTGCAGGTAACCGTACAGACTCACAAAGTTGTCGGAACGGTACATAAGGTCGCCGCCGGCCACAAGCGCCAGCACCGACGTGTTCTTGACCAGGTTGAGTGCCTGGTTACACAGCGGCGGCAGAATGATCTTGAACGTCTGGGGCAGCACGATGTACCAGTACGCCTGCGCACGGGTGAAGCCCTGGCTCTGGGCCGCCTCCATCTGACCGCGCGGAACCGCCTCGATACCAGTGCGGATGACCTCCGAAATGTAGGCCGCGTGATACAGACCCACGCCCAAGAAGCCCAGCACGAACGGCGCGATGCGCACCGGCTGGTCGGCACCGGTTATGGCCTGCAAAAACTGCGGACCGGCCATGTACATAAAGAGCACCTGCACGGGCAACGGGGTGTTCTGGTAAAACTCCACGTACACGCGGCTTATGGCGCGCAGCACGCGCGAGCGAGTGGTAGAGAACACGCCCAGCAGCGTGCCCAGCACCAGCGACAACAGCAGGCCGGCAACGACCACTTGCAGCGTCACGCCAAAGCCCTCCCAGAAGGGCCCCATATTTTGAAATGTCGTCGACCAACGGTCGGCGTCAAATAATCCTTCGAGCATTTGATTCCTTCCTTGGACGATGTGCCTATACAAGACCCCAGGTCTTGACCTCTTGGTCGAGCCAGCCGTCGGCCAGGCGATCGCAAATCACCTGATCGACCACGGCCGAAAGGTCGCAGCCCTTCTTGGTCGCCACGCCGTAGCCCTGCTCGCCAAACTTGACCTCGGGCTGCAGCAGCTCAACGGTCTCGTTCATATAACCGGCCAGCGTGGAGCGGTCCATGGCAAAGACGTCGATATTGCCGGCGTCGAGCGAACTCTTGATGATGGGGTAGCCGCTAAAGGCCCTAAACTCTGGCTTGCAGCTAAAGCCGTTGTCCTTGATCATCTGCTCGATGAGGCCCTGTGTGGTGGCACCCTGGCTCACGCCAATGACCTTGCCATCCAGATCCTCAATCGAGGTAAAGCCCGAACGCTTCTTGACCATGAGTCCCACGTAGTCGGTGCGGTACGGCGTCGAGAAATCCCAGCTCTTCTTGCGCTCGTCGGTGATGGTGTAGGTCGCCGCGACCACGTCGAGTTGGCCGTTATCGATCAGCGGGCCGCGCGTCTTGGGCGTTACGTCGGTAAACTCGACTAGCTCCTGGGCGCGAGCATCCTTGTAGCTCACACCAAAGACGGCAGCGGCGATCTGGTAGCACAAATCGACTTCCATGCCCTCAAAGCGGCCCTTGGCGGTGTCGTAATAGCCGTAACCGGGAACGTCCTTCTTAACGCCGGCATTCAGATGGCCACGCGACTTAATGGCCGCAAGCTTGGACCCCTTGTCGGAGCCCTCGCCACTGGTGGAGTTGCCACAACCGGTAAGCGCGGTCCCCGTCAACGCGAGCATGCCGGCGCCCGCCAGCTGCAAAAAGTGACGGCGCGACACGGCCGCCCTCGTCATATCCGTCATGTCCATCACCGCGCCTAGTGCAGAATCTTGGACAGGAACTCGCGGCAGCGCGGGTTCTCGGGGTTATCGAAGAAGTGCTCGGGCGTGCCCTCCTCCAGGATACGGCCGTCCTCCATAAAGATGACACGGTCGGCCACCTGGCGCGCAAAGCCCATCTCGTGCGTCACGCAGATCATGGTGATGTCCTCCTGCGCGAGCTCAATCATAACGTCCAGGACTTCCTGGACCATCTCGGGGTCGAGCGCCGAGGTCGGCTCGTCAAACAGGATGATGGGCTGCTTGGTGCACAGGGCACGGGCGATGGCGATGCGCTGCTGCTGACCGCCCGAGAGGTTCTGCGGATACTCGCCGGCCTTATGCGCCATGCCGACGCGCTTGAGCGCGGCGATGGCGATCTCGGTCGCCTCCTCCTTGCTCTTCTTTTGCAGCTTGATGGGCGCGAGCGTCAGGTTGCCCAGCACCGTCATGTTGGGATACAGGTTGAACTGCTGAAACACCATGGAGCTGTACTTGCGAGCCATCTCCAGGTGATTCTTTTTGGTGAGCGGCGTACCGTCGATGACGACCTCGCCCGACGTGGGCTCCTCCAGATAATCGACGCAACGGATGAGCGTCGACTTACCCGAACCGGAAGGCCCGATCATTACGAGCTTCTCGCCGCGCTTGACGGTGAGATTGATATCTTTGAGCACATGCAGGTCGCCAAAGTACTTGTTGAGATGCTTGATCTCGATCATGTCTGCCATGAATGTCCCTTCCCTGCGTTTACACGAGTTGAACTATTGTACGGAAAGAACCACGTTTCCGCAGCCCACACTACATTCCCGTAAAGAACCCGCAACCTTTAACCCACTCATTGGGGACGGGCTTAAATGAGCACCCACTCATTGGGCACTCATTTAAGCCTGTCCCCAATGAGCGCCTAGCCCAGCAAAAAGGGGCGCGACCGCAATGGTCACGCCCCCCCTCAACATCAACTATGTACCGCTCGGCCCCTACGCGAGTTTGGCTCCGACGATCTTTGCTGCTGCCGGCTTATCGAAGTTACCGCCAGTGGCCTTACCCAGAGCGCCCATGACCTGGCCCATCTGCTTCTTAGAGGTCGCGCCCAGCTCGGCGATAACCTGCTCGATCAGGGCCTCGAGCTCCTCGCCCGAAACCTGCGCGGGCAGCAGGCTCTCCAGAATCTTAACCTGCTCGGTCAGGTTGTCGGTACGCTCCTGGTCGGTACCGGCCTTAATGGACATCTCCAGCGTCTCACTCGTCTGCTTAATCAGACGCTTGATCATGCTGTTGACGTCTTCCTCGGTCACATCGCGACGCTCGTTGACCTCGATGTTCTTCACCTCGGCCTTAACCTGGCGAATGATAGACAGGCGAACCTTGTCCTTGGCCTTCATGGCCGCGATCATTTCCTTCTGCAGCTCTTCGTTGGTCATCTGCAAATCCTCCTCAATAGTGCGGGCGGCACTCACACGAGCGCCGCCCCATGATTACTCAGTCGTCGACGAATTGTCGGTCGAACTCTTGGTGACGCCCTTCAGGCTGACGTTGTACGGCACATCCTTGGGCATGGGGTTGACGGTAATGTCGGCGTCCTTCTTGTACTGCTCCAGCCACTCGCTGTATGCAGTACTGGCCGCCTGCGTCTTCACCACGTTGGAGACGTACTTCTTGATGTCCTTGGGCACCTGCTTAATGTCATCGACCTGATTATCGACATGGAAGTAGTCGGTGCACTTGATGATGTGATAACCATAGGTCGACTCGACGACGTCGCTCACATCGCCCTTGTTGAGCCCCTCGAGCGCCGCCTGATAGCTGTCGACGAAGGTAGTGAGCTTGTCCCAGCCAACATCGCCCTTCTTGTCCTTGGAGCCGGTGTCATCGGAGTACTGCTCCACGGCGTCCTCAAAGCTCAACTCGCCGGAGTTGATCTTGTCCAGGCACTCCTGCGCCTTGGCCTTGGCGGCAGCTTTGTCCTCGTCGGAAGCGTCAGAATCGACCTTAATCAAGATATTCGACGAACGACGGGCGTCGTTGTAGTTGGACAGGTTCTCATTGATGTAATCGACAATCTCGCTGTCCTTGGGCTTGCTGGTGGGTGCCACGGCATCCTTGAGCTTCTGCTGCGCCAGGCTCTCCTTGAGCGAATCCTTGTAGGTGTCCTCGGTGTAGCTGTAGGTCTTGAGAGTCTTCTTAAAAGTCTTGGCACCGCCCGCGCTCTTGCACGCGTCCTTCCAAGCCTTCTCGACCTCGTCGTCCGACACCGTCACGCCGTTTTCCTTCTGCGCCTGCTGAAGCAGAATCTGCTGCGTGTAGGAGTCGATGAGTTGCTTGCGGTACTTCTTGGGCGTGAGGTCGTTGTCGACCAGGTACTGTGCCCAGTCCTTGTCCTTGGTGTAGCCGTAGGACGTACGCATGCTCATGATCTGCTTGGTCACGGTGTCCTCGGTGAGGTTGGTGCCGTTGATAGTGGCAGCCACACCGCCGGTGAGCTTATAGCCCGAGCCGGCGCTTTCGGTCTGCGACATCAGGCCGGAGCACGCCATGGCCGAAACGGAGAGCAGCATCGCCAGCACGCCGATGACCACCAGGACAATCTTGACGGTCTTGGACACATAGGTCTTGCGCTGCTTCTTGCGAGAGCTGGAGGCGGCGCGAGCCTGCTGCTCGGGCGTCGGCTCGGGTGCGGGGTTCTTTTTCTTATTTGCCATAGTTGGCCTTTCGCATAACGAATCGAACAAACGCCATTGTGTCACAACGCGGCCCCCGCGACACGCTTGGTGCATTGGGGACAGGTTAATCTGCACCATTTTGGTGCAAAGGGGACAGATGTGGCAGCCGGCAGTTAGGGACGTTCCTTTTCTGCCGGCAGTTAGGGACACTCCCCAAGTGCCGGCCCTAAAAGTGGCGACGGATGGCGTCGACCATGCCTTGGGGCGTGGTCTGGCCGAGCACGTCGGCTGCGGCATCGGCGTCCATAAAGATATTCATGAGCGCCTGCAGGGCCTCGACCTGGCCGCCCGGCTCGGCGATGCCCAGATTAATGACGATCTGCGCCGACACCGGAGCGCCCATGCCAGCCATAGCGTTAAATGTCACGGGCGCGGCGGGCTTCACCACCGCGATATAGGGCTTGGCCACAAACCCCGGATCGGTATGCGGAATGGCAATGTTTGCCGCCGGCATGGCAAGACCCGTGGGATAGGCATCCTCGCGCGTGCGGACGGCATCGAGCCAACCGGATGCAATGTAGCCACGTGGTGCAAGCTCGCCCTCAAGCCGCGCGAACACCTCATCCGGCGTCGCACACTCCCAATCAAAAAACACCAACTCAGGCGTAAACAGCGCTTCGTTATCCGCCATGCGCTCACCTCTCTCACCTAGTCACCTGCGACGTTCTTGAATGACCAGTCGTTAAAGACCGTTCCCGATGACTACCCAAAACAAAAGGTGGCCACGCGCGCCTTGGCGCCAATGACCACCCTGACTACTCGGCTAAATTGTACTGTGCGCCGCTAGCCGCGAGGCGCGTCAATTGCAACCTTGCCGCTCTCCAGCACGTGGACGCGGCCGTCGGCGAGCATCTGCACGACCTCGGGATACAGCACGTGCTCAATCGCGTGGATGTGTTCCTCGAGCGTATCGACATCCCAGCCCTCCTCAACAGCCAGCGCACGCTGGGCGATGATGGGACCGTTGTCGTAGATCTCGTTGGCAAAGTGCACGGTCACACCGGTTACCTTGACGCCGCGCGCAAAGGCATCGTCGATCGCATGCGCGCCGGTAAAGCTCGGCAGCAGTGCCGGATGCAAGTTGACCACGCGGTTGGGAAACGCCGCCAGCAGCGGCGTGTGCACCATGCGCATGTAACCGGCCATGACCACATATTCGCAGCCGCGCTCGAGCAGCTCGTGCGCGATGATCTCGTCGGCGGCGATGGGGTCGGCATAGACATCCTTGGACAGCGTGAGCGTCTGGATGCCCGCGCGCTCAGCGCGCTGCAAACCCTTAGCCGAAGGACGGCTCGACACCACAAGCTCAATCGAAGCGTTGAGCTTGCCGGCGGCGATCAGATCGATCAGCGCCTGCAGGTTGGTACCCGAACCGCTGATGAGCACACCGATCTTGAGCGGCTCGGCCGTATCGGTGCCGGTCGGACGGGTGTAGGGCACAAAGCCCAGGCTCGCGGCAGCAGCCATCTGCTCGTTAGCGCTCATCGGAGTACACGACCTTACCGGAGCCCTCGACGCACTCGCCCACGCGGAACGGCTTCTCGCCCAGCGCGACCAGGGCCTCGGTCACGGCAGCCTCGTCCTCGGGGGCGACGATCAGGCACAGGCCAACGCCCATGTTGAAGGTCTTGCATGCCTCGTTGGGCGCGAGCTCGGCCTGGCGCGACACGTAGGTGATGACGGGCGGAACGTCCCAACCCATCTCGGCGCCGTTGCGGGTGACCACGGCGTCGACGTCGTCGGCGAGCGCGCGGTTGAGGTTCTCGGTGATGCCGCCGCCGGTGATGTGGGCGATGGCGTGCACCGGAGCGCCACCGCGCAGCAGCTCCAGAATCGGCTTGACATAGATGCGCGTGGGGGCCAACAGGGCGTCTGCCAGCGATGCGCCGCCGAGTTCCTCGAGCGGACGGCTCAGCTCCTCGGCCTTAGCGGCGGCCTCGGGCGTGCCCGGCTTAATACCGTCGACGCCAATGACCTTACGCACGAGCGAGTAGCCGTTGGAGTGCACGCCGGTGGAAGGCAGGCCCAGGATCACGTCGCCGGGGCGGACGTTCGCAGGGTCGAGCATCTTGGGACGGTCGACGACGCCCACGGTAAATCCGGCAAGGTCGTAGTCGGCAGGAGCCATGACGCCGGGGTGCTCGGCCATCTCGCCGCCCACGAGCGCGCAGCCCGCGAGCTTGCAGCCGTCGGCCACACCCTTGATGATCTTTGCCATGTGCTCGGCCTCGATGTGGCCGATGGCAACGTAGTCCAGGAAGAACAGCGGCTCGGCACCCGAAGCCAGAATGTCGTTGACGCACATAGCAACCAGGTCCTGGCCCACCGTCTCGTGACGGTCCATGATCTGGGCGAGCACGAGCTTGGTGCCCACGCCGTCGGTACCGCTAATCAGAATCGGGTCTTCCATATCCTTAAGCGCGGCAGCCGAGAACAGGCCACCAAAGCCACCGATGCCGCCGATGACCTCGGGACGGTTGGTGTCCTTAACCATCTGCTTAATAGCGTCAACGGCGCGGCCGCCCTCGGCGGTATCGACGCCGGCATCCTCATACGTCACATGCTTGCTGTCGCTCATCTGAGCCTTCCTCTCCCACTACCGTGGCGCCGCCCGGGCGCCAAACGGTGCTCATAGTTGCGTTCATTTCGGCGCGCGCCATAACAACGCGCGCCGTCATATCAACAAAACAGCAGGTAAAACCTACCAAAATAAACCTGTCCCTTTTTGGCAGGTTTTAGGCCTCGCCGTGTTCCTCTTCCCAGCTGCGATCGTCGTATTTCTCGACCACGGCGTCGTCATCAAAGTGCAGCGGCTTGTCCAGGTTGCGGGGCTTAAAGCCCTCCATGAACTTGTCGCGGCCAAAGCTCTCGGGAATCGCCACGGGGTAGCGGCCGGTAAAGCACGCATCGCAGTAACCGCCCTTGGGCATGACCTTAAGCAGGCCCTCGACCGAAAGGAAGGCCAGCGAATCGGCGCCGATATACTCGCAAATCTCGTCGACCGTCTTGTTGGCGCTGATAAGCTGCGACTGCACGTCGGTATCGATACCGTAGAAGCACGGCCAGATGACCTCGGGCGAGTTGATGCGGATATGAATCTCCTTGGCGCCGGCGTTGCGCAGCATCTTGACGAGCTGCACCATGGTGGTGCCGCGCACGATGGAGTCGTCGATGACGACCAGGCGCTTGCCCTCGATGTTGTCACGCAGCGGGTTGAGCTTCATACGCACGCCCATGGCACGCAGCTCCTGCGTAGGCTCGATAAACGTACGGCCCACATAGCGGTTCTTGATGAGGCCCTCGCCAAAGGGAATGCCACTCTCGTGCGAATAGCCCTCCGCGGGCGGCAGGCCGGAGTCGGGCACGCCGATGACCAGGTCGGCCTCGACGGGCTCCTCATGTGCCAGCTGACGACCCATGTCATAACGGCAGGCGTAGACGCTCTTGCCGTTCATGATGGAATCGGGGCGAGCAAAGTAGACCTGCTCAAAAATGCAGTTAGCAGGCTCTTCGGCGGCAGGCACGCCCTGCTCGGACACAAGGCCCTCGGCGCTGATGCGCAAAATCTCACCGGGACGGACGTCGCGGACGTACTCGGCGCCCACGATATCGAGCGCGCAGGTCTCGGAGGCAACGACCCAGCCGCCGGCGCGCGTGACATGGGTGGTGGCGTCGACCGTCGCGGCGCCGTCCTGCGACGGCAGCTGCGAAACGGATGCGGCATCGGCCTGGTCCAGGCCCTCATCCACCAGCTTGCCCAGCACGAGCGGGCGAATGCCGTGCGGATCGCGGAATGCGTAGAGCGCCTGCTCGTTGATTAGCGTCATGGCGTAGCCGCCGCGCACGAGCTCCATGGTCTTGCGAATGCCCTCGCGCAGATGGCCAGTACGCTGAGTAAAGTAGCCGATGAGTTTGGTCGCGACCTCGGAATCCGAGTTGGAGAGGAACGGTACGCCCAGCTCGATCAGCTGACGACGCAGCTCGTCGGTGTTGACGAGGGTGCCGTTGTGCGCGAGCGCGATAATGACGCTATTGATGGTAGAGAGGTGCGGCTGAGAGGCTTCCCAGCTCTTGGCGCCGGCGGTGCCGTAGCGCACATGACCCACGGCCAGCTGACCGGAGAGCGTCGACAAGTCGGCATTGGAGAACACGCGGTCGAGCAGGCCCAGATCCTTGCGGACCATAACCGTACCGCCGTCACCAACGGCGATTCCCGCCGATTCTTGGCCGCGATGCTGCAGTGCACGCAGGCCAAAGTACGTCAGTCGAGCCACGTCGCGATCGGGCGCCCAGACACCAAAAACGCCGCATTCCTCATGCAGCTGGTCAGAGTCCGGATCATACGTCGACATGGCGTTCACCTGTCCCGCGGCACGCTCGGCCGCGCGGATGGTTTCTTGAGACATGGCATCCCCTCAGAGCCTCGTATTTTGGCGTTACCCGCCTTATTATACGCACGGCGCGACGCGCTCCCCCGCGCATGAGCAGCGCTTTTTAAAAGCCCACCGAGCTTATTATCCGTTTTGCGACCAAACATTTTATTGGGTAGTCCACTCTCAGGGGCAACGGCCTCGAAGACTTCCCGTGCGCCGTGTCTCGCCCGCGCTAGGGGCTACATTGTTGCAATTGGGACGTTCGTCCTGTCTTTTAGCTGGTCGTCGGCGTATCCTTGTAGGCTACTACAAGACGAGAAAGGTAGCGTATGGATCGAAATCAACTCGACCCCAGTGTCCCCAGCACCACGGAGGCCAAGAAGATCCCCCTTATCATCAAGGTCTACGCAGTCCTGTGCACCCTATCTGGCGTGGGCACGCTCCCGTCAGTCGCCGTCTTTATGTGGCAGGTCATCACCGCACTCATTAACGGCAACGTCGCCGCTAAGCTCGGTGATAACACCCTGGTCGCGGTTGGCCTTATCGTCGCCGGCATTATGCTCTCGGCGGCAAGCGCGATCATCTTGATCGTCTTTGGCCTGGACCTCATCAAGGACCAGCGGCGCAATGCCGCCCGCCTGTCTTACGTCCTCATCGCATTTACCGTCGTGGAGCTTTTAGTTGACGTGATGCTCCAGGGCATCGGACCCTTCCTGCTGCGCCCCGCCGTCCAGCTTGTCATCCTCATTGCGCTGTCGGCCACCGTCGACCCCACGCTACGCCAGGAGCGCGAACTGCAGCGCCGTCTGCAAGAGATGCTCGACCGCGATGCCGCCGCCGAGGGGATGCTCGGCCGCGACGAAACCGGCGAGGGCTACATCAAGCTCAACTACTTCAACCTGTTCTGGGTATTCTTCGTCTGCAGCGTGTTAGGTCTCATTCTCGAGGAAGTCTGGCATATGGTCGTCGTCGATCCCGGCGTCTATCAGGACCGTGCCGGTATGCTATTTGGCCCCTTTAGCCCCATCTACGGATTTGGCGCGGTGCTCATGACCATGGCGCTCAACCGCTTCTATAAAAAGAATCCTCTGATCATTTTCCTGGTAAGTGCCCTGATCGGCGGCGCTTTCGAGGTGTTTGTAGGCTGGTTTATGCAGACCTCATTTGGCGTGGTGTCGTGGAGCTATTCACACATTAGGCTATTCGGCATGCCCGATCCCATCGCGGTATTGACCGGGGGACGCACATGCACGCCGTTTGCCTGCATGTGGGGCCTGGGTGGCCTCATCTGGATCAAGGTCTTGCTGCCGCGCCTGCTTAAGCTCATCAATATGATTCCATGGAAACGCCGCTACTCTGCTACCGTCATCCTGACCGCCGTCATGTTGATCGACGGCGTCATGACGTTGCAATCGCTCGACTATTGGTATCAGCGCGTCAACGGAACCGTTCGAAATATTCCCGTCGCACAGTTCTATGACAAGCATTTCGATAACGAATATATGGAGAACCGTTTTCAGAGTATGACCATGAGCCCCAAGGACGCCACACGCGTGTAGCAAACGCCAGAGCAAAATAGCTCCAACACATCAAAGCCCGCTGGCAGATCTACATGAACTGCCGGCGGGCTTTCGCTATAGACAGACTCGGATTGCCGACGAGGCCTTACGCCTCGCGCTCGACCTCGCTCACGCACTCGTTCTTGATGGTGCCAACGAGCGCCTGCAGCGCATCGACCACGTGCGGGCGAATGTCCCCGCCGATGAGCACGAGCATGATGTCGTCGCCCACGGAAAGCTCGCCGCTTGCCAGCCACACGCGCACATAGCCGATACCCGGCATCGCGCGCGTGGCCTCGATAGCAGCCTGCACCTTGCTGGCGTCGTAGCCGAACACCATGCCGCCCACCTTGTGGCCCGGCGCCACGCCATCGGTCTCGACACCGCGCGCCTCGGCCTTGGGCGTCGCGCGCACCACACCGTTATGCGTCAGATACATACCGCACGCAGGTGCCGACGAATCGGCCTTGGCCTCGCGCAGCCAAGCATCAACCGAAGGCATCGTTTTGCCATTCTCGAGCATCATTTCTCCCTTACCGTCGTCGAGTAGCCAATTTGGAACGGGGCTTTTTAGCTACTCTCGAACAACTTATTCCTCGACCGGCGTGAGCACCATGACGGCACGCGTGTTGCTCAGCGATAACGAACGACAGGTCACAAGCGTTACGACCTTGGTTGCCGAAGCGGCACGATCGGTGGCATCGCTCGCCACGGCAGAGGCACCGTCGAGCATCTCGGACAGGTAGTTCTTGAGCCCGTCGTCGCCCTCAAAATTGGTCGTGCGCGCCTTGGCATACGTGTCCTCGACAACTTTGGTCGCCAGTGGTCGCAGCTTATACGTAGCATCCCGTGTGATGTAATACACGAACTCGATGCTATCGAACGTCGCCTGATCAGTGGTGTCCGAAATCACGTTGAACATCGACCCGTCATTCATGTGGTGGCCGTAGATCGTGGTCTGCTGGTCAACCATTCCCGGCGCGGTGTCATCGCTATCCAGGAAAATGGCCCCAGATGCATTGGCCGTACCGTCGAACAGCGTGTTGAGGTATTTGGAGTTGTTGTTGGTCTGCACCACGGGATAGTTGATGTTGGTTCCCGGCACATAAATCCAACCCACAATCTCGGGGTTTGTCTGAGCAAGCGCATCGAAATCGATAATCGGCACGCCGCTGGCGTCCTGATCGCTTACATATTGCTTCTCGATTTTCTGGTACGAATCGCTCGCCTGCTTGTAGCCAATCTGCGCGTTGATAAAGATAGCGGCCGCAGCAACGATCAGGCCAATACCGATGATGATGAGCAGAATGGGAATGACGGAGCGGCGCTTTTTGCGCGGCGGCTCGGTATAGCTCGATGGCGCGGCATGCGCCGAAGAGCGAGGTGACTTCTTGGCCGTACTGTATGACGAAGGACGATATGCAGCCGGCGTATCCTGACGGCGATGCTTCGCCGGCGTCACGGGGCGCGGCGCGCGCGGCTGTTGAGGAGAGGATGTCCGACCCTGCTGCGGCGCGCGGGCTGCTCCCGACTTGGCTGAATCGGGAATCCGAGAAGCCGAAAAACGCTTTCCCTGATAGTCGGACATGGCTCTCCTTATGCTGCAAATGGACTGGCAGAGCGCTTAGGCGTCAGCCATCTCCTGCTTCACCTTCTCGATAACCTTGCGGTACTCGGGGTCGCAGGCGCCCAGAATCTGCGTGGCGTAAATGGCAGCGTTCTTGGCACCGTTGATGGCCACACAGGCAACGGGCACGCCCGAAGGCATCTGCACCATCGACAGCAGCGAGTCCATACCACCCAGATCGCTCGTCTTCATAGGCACACCGATGACCGGCAGCGGCGTAAACGCAGCAACGACACCGCCCAGGTGAGCAGCCTTGCCAGCAGCAGCGATAATCACCTTGATACCGCGGTCGGCAGCAGTCGAGGCCCACTCATGGACCTTCGCCGGCGTGCGGTGCGCGCTTGCAATCACGAGCTCATAGGGCACGCCCAGCGCCTCGAGCTCGGCGGTGCAACCTTCCATAACGCCCAGATCGGACTTGGAGCCCATGATGATCCCGACAACCGGCTTTTGATCTGCCATAAACAAAGACCTCCTGTTGAGAGCGGTGACGCGGCGGATCCGCGACCCTTAACTACTGAGAGTAGTATAGCCGCTCCCGTCCCTGCGGTCTTTGTGGTGGCGGCTGAGCCTTTCCCTCGGGAACTGGGCTTCGCGAAGTTTCCCGAGGGAAAGGCTCAGCCGCCACCCTGCGACCTACCGGGGATTGCCATGACGTACGTTGGCTGATGAATTGGAAAGAAAGGTTAACGGAGGCTGAAAGGCAATTGGTCCAGAAAAAACCCTGACGAATCTAATTCGTCAGGGCCCTACCAACGCTCACTCGTCGTTCATCGTTAAAGCTAGATATTCTCTTCCGCCCATTTCTCGAAATCGAGTGTTCGTCTCTGAGCAGTTCGGTAGACTTCCATGTCTTCGCGAGCGCCTACCACTACGATGGCCATTTTTTCTTTAATTCTGATGAGACGGTACACGATTCGAATGCCACTTCCCCTGAGCTTGATTTTCATAAAGCCAGTCAAATCCGTACCCGCCTTGTTTCCAAGAGGCTTGCCAAATCCACCCTCGTTCTGCGGCAATGGGTTCGTTCTGATTTTTTCTATAGCCTTAAGGACAATCTTTCGTTGGGAGCCGTCCAGACGCTTAATATCCTTGAGAGCATCTGGGTAGAAAGCGACTTCGTACCCACTCATTCAAACTCGACCTCATCCATCTGATCGAGTTCGTCCTGGCTCACACCCAGCTCTTCCATAACATCAGACAGGGAAACAAGCGCATCGTCACCTGTCGCAGCCACTCTCTTAAGCGCCAACGTTAACAAGGCGAGGTCCTCCTCCGCTTGCTTCGCTTCCCTGTATTCATCGGGTGTCACAATCACAAATGCTGGCTTGTTGTGTTTGAGGACCACAACAGGATTGTCGTCCCCAACCTTCGAAAAGGCAGCCGAGCCCTTACCGTGGCTGAAATCGCTAATTGGAACAAGGTTGTCGAGCATCTGCAAGGCAGGCATACATACCTCCTAAAAATGAATTCTTTTTCGAATTCATTTTATCATTCTTTTTTGCTATATTGTGCCGCGCAACAGAAACAACCTTTTAGGATACGAATCCGAGCTTAGAATGACTGTTGGCCCTCGCACCGCCCTTGCCTCTTTTATTACGTCAAGTGGTATACAGCGAAGCAAAATGGCAATCTAAAGCACGCGGCATTCGCCTCGCATCGCTACAAAAAACAAACTGCTCCCCACCCACTCGGGCAAGGAGCAAGCCTCATTTTTATAATCAGACCGAGAACCACAAACGCAGAAACACAGGCGACTTCAGTCCCTTATCGCCGAGAGACGTTATTGTGCAGCCATTTCTTTAAGCTTCTCGGCCATCAACAAACACACGTCCTCCGATTGCGGGTACACGCCAAAATGATCGAAAAAACCATGGTCACACCCGGCATATTCGATGACCTCAACATCGATTCCTGAAGACCGTAATTTTGTAGCCCATTTTTCATCGGGGATACGAAGCGGATCGTATTCGGATGTCACGATAGTCACCGGGGAGAAATCAGTGCAGTCCTCAAGCATTAGCGCAGAAATCAACGGGTCATGAGGAGACATTTTTCCGTGTGCGCAAAGTTCGACCATCGGACCGTCCGAATCGCGAAGATGGTCGATGCGAAAACGCGCAACGTCCTCCTGATCGGCTATCGCAGGAAAATCCTCATATCCCTCGCCCTGTTCGCCCGCAAGGTCGACTTCAGGATAGATTTCGAAGGCATGGGCTACAGCTCCAGCACCCCTGAGCTGAACACACGCATTAGTAAGGCTTCCTCCCGCGGAGTCGCCGGCGACCATTATTTTATGAGGATCGATTCCGAGATCCGCGGCATGCTCGCGCACATAATCAAGAGCAAGAACGCAATCCTCGATCTGCCCCGGAAATGCCGTCTCCGGCGCCAAGCGGTATTCCGGATAAACCACCACTGCACCAGACTTTTCGGCGATGAACTCGAGCTGATGTTCAAATTGCAGAACATTCCCCGCCATAAACGCGCCGCCGTGCAGGTAAACAAGCGCCGGACTTGCCTCCTTATGATTTGGTGGCGTCCAGACGAATAAATCTATATAGCGATCGGCCGCCTCCATGAGGATCTCATCGCGCTGAACCTCACCATCGAGTAGGCGGTATGTCGGCTTATCCGGGCGATGACGCATTCCAATAAGGCTCGTCCAGCTCGGAGACATGCTAACATTCCGCATCTTCTTGCGGGATACCTCGAGAATTCGTGGGTCAAGCACATGCTCTCTTTCATCATCAGGAACCGGACGAATTTGAACCTCGAGCCCTCTCTTCTCGGTTATAAACGAGCGACTGGAAATGGCACCAATCAACGCCTCGTCGTATTGTCTACCCATCTTAAATCCCCTCTCGGCAATAACGCCAAATCGATATTTCCATAACTTTTGAGATAACGGCTTATGATGTCCTTAGTTGTCGTATATCTATGTACTAAAGAAACTGAAAACCAAGGGGTCCACCATGCCTGCAGCAAAAGACGAGTTCACTCAGCCAGAACTTCTCTATCAGACCGTTGAAAACGACATCCTCAAGAAAATAGTTTCTGGCGAACTCCCCGGCGGCAGTCAGATTCCCACCGAAACCGAGCTTTGCAAGCAATACAAAGTAAGCAGGATCACCGTAAGACGCGCCGTACAGAATCTCATTGACCAAAGCTTGCTCTACCGCCTGCGAGGCAAGGGAACATTCGTAAACCCATCGAAGCTCACCCTGAAACGAGGAACAAGCACCATTTTCAATTTGAGCGCCGACCCCCAATACGGCGATAAAACAACCAAGTCCATCTTGGAAACAGGCTTAATCAAGGCTGATGCCCACATTGCACGGGAGCTCAAAATTGACAACGGAACCGTAGTGCAACGAGTTGCGCGCTTGGTTTATATCGAAAATGCCCCCTGCGCCATCGACACCGTTTATGCAACGCAGAGCACTCTACCCGGACTGCTGGAGCTTCTCACAGACAATGCCAGTCTTTTCGACCTGATCGCCAACCATTACAGCATCGCAACCGGTATTGAGAAGCTCAAAATCACCGCAGGAATAGCGGGGCTCCAAGAAGCAAGCCTTCTCGGTTATATCGTTGGAGCCCCCGTGAGCGTTGTCGAGCACGTCACATATGCCTGCGATGAGATGCCGCTCCACTATTCAAAAACCGTTTGGCGAGCAGACGCATCGTCCTTCGAGTTCAGCATCTCAAAAGATGGACGCCTTCTCTAGCCCAAAATCCGCAGGACGCCGAGCACAATACCAGCAGCGAGAATGCCCACAATCTGCCAAATTACTTTTTCCTGTTTCTTATTGCAAAGACACATGATTCCGAACGCGCAGAGCGGCAAAAGAGCCGGGAATATCCCGTCGAGCGTTTCCTGCAACTTAAACGCGGTGTCGCCGAAGTTAAGAGCGAGCGGAGTGGTAACTGCAACGGTGGTCGCTACCATTCCACCAACTACCATTAGTCCCACAATCGCCAGGCCGGACGTAACTTTGCGCATTACATCAGAATCGTTCAGCTTTGAAATCATGCCACTGCCAAGCGAATAACCATACTGAAGCCCAAACCAGCGGATCAGGATCGTTGGGACATTATAAAGAAGCAGGAACAGGATTGGGCCGAGCAGACTGCCCGAAAGGCAAAGTCCCGTCACAACGCCCGTCGCAATCATGCGAAGCGTACTGGCGATCAGCGAATCTCCAATACCGGAAAGCGGAGCCATAAGCGATGCTTTCATGGCGTTAATTGAGGCGGCGTCAAAGTCCTGATTGTTGGCGTTCTCCTCCTCCATGGAGGCCACAATGCCGGCGACCAGAGGATTAAACGTAACTTGAATATTGTAGAACTCAAGATGACGCTTATATGCCTCGATCCGATCTTCGGGCTTATCGTATAACCGCTTGATTACCGGAATCATGTCGTAGCAGAAACCAACGTTCATTTGTCGGTCAAAGCTCCACATGATGTTGAGTGGAAAGCTACGCCAAAATAACGCCTTTAAGTCTTTCTTGGTTATCCTCTTATCGGTCGATTTATTTGACTCCGGCGAGAGCTCAAGAACATCATTAGAATTCGTTGTCATCGTCAACCTCCTTAGCGACCGCCGCACTGGCAGGCATAAAAATGTGAGCCATATTGAGGATCCCAATCAGGATCAGCGAAAACGCCACGATACCGATCGTCGGAATATTTAGATAGGCACTCAGCAAGAAGCCTCCAAAGAATAGGAAGCTCAGCTCCTTGGTGGACAGGATTGACATAAGCTGCGCAAATCCAAGCGCGGGCAGAATACCCGTTGCGATCGTAAGCCCATTCGTAAGCCAATCAGGGATGGCGTCAATCAGCGCCTGAACAGCATCATTTCCAACGTAAAAAGCCACGCCGCAAATCAAGCCAAGCGCAATGATGTAGAGAATTCCATTGGTCCACATAGCGGCTGCAATCGTTTTGGGGT
This sequence comes from Collinsella aerofaciens, assembly GCA_048503295.1. Lineage (GTDB taxonomy): Bacteria > Actinomycetota > Coriobacteriia > Coriobacteriales > Coriobacteriaceae > Collinsella > Collinsella aerofaciens_CI. Next base: position 73,252 of record DBFRVO010000016.1, read on the forward strand.
CGTCCTTTTCGGCACCACGATCAGCCCAGACAGCCATAGGAGGCGTAACAACGCTATACATAAGGCTGTCAAACATGCCGGCAAGCACCGCAGTGGGCATAGCAATAGTCAGAGCGGTCTCGGGACCCGCACCCATAGTAATCGCAAAGGCTGTTCCCAAAACTGAACCAACAATTACGTTGGGCGGCACGGCAGCACCAACCTGCCAGACCCCCATAAACGCGAGTTCGAGCTGGAAACCAACAATAACGCCAGTCGGAATATCACCCAAAAAAATACCGACAATCGCTCCGAGGACAATCGGACGCTCGACCATCGCGGTACCGAGCAAATAATCCGATTGACCTATAGCAGCAGCAAGACCAACCAGAAAAGCCTGAAGCAGCATATTTCTCTCTCTTCCTACAAATCAAAACTTGTTACGATGCGTTTTTTCTCACTAGCAACCTGCCTTACCTCGAACTCGATTCCATCAGCCATGGCTTTCTTTATTTCATTAATATCGGATTGGGAAAGGCGCACAGCAGGGCCAAGCTCCTTTACGCTATCCCCCAACGGTCGAGCGCCGCCTAAATTCACAGACGTTATTTTTGGACACGCACGCGCAACTTCACAGGCGTCATGTACATTTCCCGTAACAACAATTAGCTCGTATTTATCCACCGCGCTTCCGTTAAGGGCCACGATGGAATCTTCTACACTTTTGACAACCAATTTGGCATCAGCGGGTTTTGCAATTCGCAGCGCTTGAATTCGCTCTTTGCTTGCGGCGTACTCATCTGAAACCACAAGAATAGCGTTTGCTTTAAGCGCTGGATACCAAGAGAACACGGTCTGCCCATGCACTAACCGGCTATCGACGCGGCACAGTTTAATCATTTTGCCCCTTTCTCGACTTGAACGCAGACAATCATCCTTGACTGCTTATGGCATATTACGTCATATGACGTAATATGCCATTACATAATATCTTGAACGGTTGAATATCACCGCTAAATGGTATTTATCTCTAAAAACAGGAGGTGCAATCCGTCTAGACACAGTGCGTCGGGGCAAGAGGGGCCGAGTTTCCTCCTGAGCGACTCTGCTTGCAGCCGGAGCGAAAGGGGGAAACTCGGCCCCTCCCGCCCCGGCCGGCCAGGTCAACTACACCGTGTGCTGCGGCAGGTCCTGCAGGGCGATGACGTCCATGCCCATGTCGTTGGCGCTGCCGTGACCCTGCTGGTCCTCGCGCACGGCCTCGATGGCACTCACGTACGTGTTGGCGGCAGACATCGCGGTCACGCAGGTCACGCCGCGGCGCACGGCCTCGGTGCGCAGCAGATAACCGTCGCCACGCGAGCCCGGGCCGTATGGCGTATTAATGATCACCGCAATCTTGCCATCGGCGATGAGGTCGCCGATGTTGGGACGCTCGCCGTCGTGCGGGCCGCTGATCTTCTCCACAACCTCGCAGGTCACGTTGCCGCCGCGCAGCACGCGCGCCGTGCCCTCGGTGGAGCAGATGTCAAAGCCCAGGTAACGCAGGATACGCGCGACCGAAAGGATATGACGCTTGTCGCGGTCGCACACGCTAATGAACACCTTGCCGGCGCTCGGGTCGGGCAGCTTGTAGTCAATCGCCAGCTGCGTCTTGGCATATGCCTCGGGATAGCTCTTGGCGATACCCATGACCTCGCCCGTAGACTTCATCTCGGGCCCCAGGATAACGTCGGCGCCCGGGAAACGGCCCCAGGGCATAACGGCTTCCTTCATGCAGAACCAGTCCAGCTGACGCTCGTCGCTCGGCAGGCCCAGGCTCGCGATGGAATCGCCTGCCATGATACGCGCCGCGCACTTGGCCAGCGGCACGCCGGTGGCCTTGGAGATAAACGGCACGGTACGGCTGGCACGCGGGTTGGCCTCGATCACATAGACGGTCTCGCCCTTAATGGCGTACTGCACGTTGACCAGGCCGCGTACGCCCAGCGCCATCGCGATGCGGCGCGTAGTCTCGCGAAGCTTTGCCTGCAGGCTCTCGCTAAAGCTGAACGGCGGAATGCAGGTCGCAGAGTCGCCGGAGTGAATACCGGCCTCCTCGATATGCTCCAGAATGCCGCCGATGTAGACCTCTTCGCCATCGCACAGGGCGTCGACATCGGACTCGATCGCGCCCTCCAAGAAGCGGTCCAGATACACCGGGTAGTCGGGGCTAATGCGTGCAGCCTCGGCCATATAATCGCGCAGATGCTCGGCATCGTAGGCGATCATCATGCCGCGGCCGCCCAGCACGTAGCTCGGACGCACCAGCAGCGGGTAGCCAATATGCGCGGCGACGGCCTCGGCCTCCTCAAACGAGGTTGCCTGGCCCGCCGGCGGATACATAATGCCCAGCTTGTCGAGCAGGGCGGCAAAGCGCTCGCGGTCCTCGGCAAAGTCGATGGCATCGGGCTTGGTGCCCATGATGTTCACGCCGCTTTCCTCGAGCATGCGCGCCAGCTTAAGCGGAGTCTGGCCGCCGAGCGTTACCACGACGCCGTCGGGTCGCTCAACATCGATGACATCCATGACGTCCTCGTAGGTGAGCGGCTCAAAGTACAGACGGTCGGACGTGTCGTAGTCGGTCGAAACGGTCTCGGGATTGCAGTTGACCATGATGGTCTCAAAGCCGCGGGCCGCCAGCGCGTAGCTCGCGTGCACGCAGCAGTAATCGAACTCGATACCCTGGCCAATGCGGTTGGGACCGGCGCCCAAGATCATCGCCTTGGGCTTGTCCGCCGGCGTGGTCTCGTCGGGAGCCACGCACTTCTTGGCATCCGGGCTCGTGCGGTAGATGTTCTCGTACGTCTTGTAATGGTACTCCGTGGCGCTCGAGAACTCCGCAGCGCAGGTATCGACCGTCTTCATGCTGGGAACCACGCCAAGGCCCTTGCGATAGGCGCGCACAAAGCGCTCGTCCGAGCCGGTCAGCGCAGCGATCTCGGCGTCGCTCGTGCCGTACTGCTTGAGCAGGCGCATCGCGTCGGCATCGATATCCTCCACACGCAGGCCGCGGATGCTCTCCTGGACCTGCACCATGTCGTTGATACGATTGAGGTACCACGGATCGATACCGCAGATGGCACGGATACGCGCGACATCCCAGCCGCGGCGCAGGGCCTCGACCACAAAGAAGATGCGATGCTCGGTCGGGGTTGCCACGGCCTGAGCGAGCTCGTCGTCGCCCAGCTTGTCGGCACCCTCCTTTCCACCGGCGCAAATGCCCTGGTGTCCGTCCTCCAGCGAGCGCATGGCCTTGCCAAAGGCCTCCTCAAAGGTGCGGCCGATCGCCATAATCTCGCCCACGGCCTTCATGCGCGTGGTGAGCGTGGGGTCGGTACCCTTGAACTTCTCGAAGGCAAAGCGCGGCACCTTGACCACACAGTAGTCGATCGTGGGCTCAAAGCAGGCGGGCGTAGCCTTGGTGATGTCGTTGACGATCTCGTCGAGCGTGTAGCCCACAGCCAGGCGCGCGGCGGCCTTGGCAATGGGGAAACCCGTGGCCTTGGAAGCGAGGGCGGACGAACGGCTCACGCGCGGGTTCATCTCGATGACGATCAGGCGGCCGGTGTTGGGGTTCACGGCAAACTGCACGTTGGAGCCACCGGTCTCGACGCCGATCTTCTCCAAGATGGCGAGCGAGGCGACACGCATGCGCTGATACTCCAGGTCGGAGAGGGTCTGCGCCGGCGCCACGGTGATGGAGTCGCCGGTATGCACGCCCATGGGGTCGAGGTTCTCGATGGAGCACACGATGATGCCGTTGCCGGCGTGGTCACGCATGACCTCCATCTCATACTCTTTCCAGCCCTCGATGGACTCCTCGACCAGCACCTCGTGGGCGGGCGAGAGCTCGAGGCCCTGGCTCACGATGGAGACGAGCTCCTCGTGAGTGTGAGCGATGCCGCCGCCGGCGCCGCCGAGGGTAAAGCTCGGACGCAGCACGCAGGGATATCCCACGCGCTCGGCGATGGCCTCGGCGTCGGCCACGCTGTAGGCATAGCCCGAGCGCGCGACCTCCAGGCCGATCTCGGCCATGGCCTCGTTAAAGAGCTTGCGGTCCTCGCCGCGCTCGATGGCGGCCAGGTCGCAGCCGATCATCTCGACGCCGTACTTGTCGAGCGTGCCGTCTTTCGCCAGCTCGACGGCGGCGTTCAGACCGGTCTGGCCGCCCAGCGTGGGCAGCAGCGCGTCCGGACGCTCTTTCTTGATTACGCGCTCGATAAACTCGGCGGTGATGGGCTCGACATAGGTGCGGTCGGCAAGACCCGGGTCGGTCATGATGGTCGCCGGGTTGGAGTTGACCAGGATGACCTCAAAGCCATCCTCCTTGAGCACCTTGCAGGCCTGGGCGCCGGAGTAGTCGAACTCGCAAGCCTGGCCGATAACGATGGGGCCCGAACCAATAACGAGGATACGCTTGATGTCAGTACGTTTCGGCATGTTAGTTCTCCTCGGTCTCAGCGGTCTCGGACTCAGCAAAGTTCCAGCCGGCAAGGCGGTCCTTCGCGGTGTCGATGTCCAGGTAGTTCTCCTCGCCGTCCATGAGTCGCGTAAAGGCGGTAAAGAGATAGTGGGCATCGGTGGGGCCAGGCGAAGCCTCGGGGTGGTACTGGACCGAGAAGCACGGGGCATCGAGCAGCTGGATGCCCTCGGCGGTGCCGTCGTTGAGGTTCACGTGCGTCAGGCGAATGCGGCCGAAGCGCTCGTTCATCACGACCGGCGCGATTCCGCGGCGCACCCAGACGCGCAGATCTCCATCGGCCGCATGCTCGGTCTCGCCGCCGGAAAGCTCGGGGACAAGCTTGCCCAAGCTGGGGAACAGCAGGCCAAAGCCATGGTTTTGTGCGGTGATCTCCACGCGACGGCTTACCAGGTTCATGACCGGCTGGTTGCCACCGCGGTGACCGAACTTAAGCTTTTCCATCTGGGCGCCGCAGGCCAGGCTGATCATCTGGTGACCAAGACAAATACCAAAGACCGGCACCTTGCCGATCAGCTGCTGCACCTGCTCGTAGGTCTCCACCACGGCGTCGGGGTCGCCGGGGCCGTTGGACAAAAAGACGCCATCGGGATTCATGTCGAGCACCTGCTGAGCTGGCGTATCCCACGGCACGACGGTAAGATCGCAGCCGGCGCGCACCAGGCCCTCCAGAATGCCGCGCTTCACACCGCAGTCGTAGGCGACCACTTTGTGACGGGCAGGAGCGGCAGCCGAAAGCGCAAAGTCATGCGTGGCAGGCAGGTCGGCGGCCACAAACTCGTGAGGCGCGGGGCAGCTTACGGTCTTGACCAGGTTCTCGCCTACCAGCGTGGGCGCTGCGGCCAGACGCTCGGCAAGCTCGTCGACGTCGAAGATCTCGGTCGAGATAATGCCCATCTTGGAACCATTGTCGCGCAGGTGGCGCACCAGGGCGCGAGTGTCGACACCCTCGATAGCGACGATGCCGTGAGCGCGCAGGTACTCCGGCACGCTGACGGCCGAGCGCCAGTTAGAAGGCGTGGCGCACATGTCGCGAACGATCATGCCACGCATGGCCGGAGCGCTCGCAGGGCGCACGGCGTCGCCGGGGAAGGCCGACTGGACGTCGGTCTCGTCGATACCGTAGTTGCCGATCTGCGGATAGGTCATGGTTACGATTTGGCCGGCATAACTCGGGTCGGTCATGACCTCAAAGTAGCCCTCGAGCGAGGTGTTGAAGCAGACTTCGCCGGTCGCGGTGCCCTCGGCGCCGCATGCACGTCCATAAAAAATGGTCCCATCCTCAAGATACAGGATGCAGGGACCGCAGGTGCCCTTGCTGGTTTTGGCCAGCATACGCTGGCAAAGCTCGCTGGGCGCGAAGGTGCGGGCGGCAGCGCCCGCGGTATGGTTGTTCGCCATAATTCTCCTTCCCGGTCTCACAGGACCGGCTTAAAGGTGTGTAGTTAGGCCTCGCGGTATTGTAACCGCAAGCATGCCTCATGGCGTTAATTTCATCGAAATGTTTACGAAATGATAATTATGACTTTCTATGCATAATGTTTTTTAATCCCGTCCCAAAAAAATCATCCCGCGGGGCTTGTGGCTCACGCGGGATGATGGCGTCTTATTTTTTCTTGTCCTGCTCCAGCAGTTCGGACGGTGTGCGATCGGGCTTGCCGCCGCGGAAAATCTCGCGGCCATGCAGACGATGCTCCAGATCGCGCTCGGCCTTTTCCTCATCAATCTTGGTCTGGCTCACCACCGGGTCCTCAATCAACGACGACACCGAGTTCACCTGCTTCTGAATGCGCTCGGCGATGGTGTCGTCCATACTCACGATGCGCATCTTCCAGTCGATACTCGTGGCGTTGGATGAGCTCTTGGTCCACACGAACGTCAAAATGGCGCTCTGGTGGCCGCGCGCGGGGAACATGCCAAAGAAGGAATCGTGCTGAATGTTGCTATCCTCGTCGATATAGGCGTGAACGTTATACACCACGCGGTCGATTTTATCGTTGAGCAACGCGTTGGTCGCAAGCGCCGCGGCCTGAATCTGCCCGTTGGACAGCAGCTCGAGCTCGTTGGCAGACGATGTGTCCAACACCGTCACCTCGACCGTGCCCGTGCGTTCATCGGCTTCATCGACGGTAAAGTCGAGCGGGAACTGCGTAAAGCCGTTGCCCCACTCAAGGCCGCCCTTCAGCGCCGTCGAAACGGTATCAACCGAAACGCTCTCGGACAGGTTGGCGGTATTCAGACGGCGCATCACGCCGTAGCCGATCTGCATGCCCACGATCAGCACCAAAATACCGATGACCACGGCCATCGCGGTCTTCGTAATGGTATGGCTCACCTGCGAGCCCGAAGGATCGTCCTCGGACAGCGGGTCGATATGTTTTGCCTGGCTCGCGCGGTCCTCGCTGCGCAGCTGCGCTAGCGCCGCTTTGTCACCGCGCTTGGCCGCGGCCTCCTTCTCACGCATGCGCTCAGTTCGCTTTTTGGCAAGCGTGGGATCCAAGACACCGGATGCATCGATTTCGGAGAATAACTCCGTCACTTCTTCCGGAGTCAAAGGGTTCTTGTCAGCCATAAACTTCCTGTCATATCAATCAGTCGAGCTCGTGCGCACGCGCACCTTCGAACTGCATTCGATAGTAACGGGCATAGGTGCCGCCACGGGCGAGAAGCTCCTCGTGCGTGCCACGCTCCACAACGCGACCATGCTCAACGGTCGCAATCTCATCGGCATGCTTAATGGTCGAAAGACGGTGGGCGATGATGATTGTGGTACGGCCGCGTGCCAGCTCTTCGAGCGACTCCTGCACCGCCTCCTCGCTCTCGTTATCCAAAGCACTCGTCGCCTCGTCCAAAATCAGGATCTTGGGATTCTTGAGAAACACACGCGCGATGGCAACGCGCTGCTTCTGTCCGCCCGAAAGACGGCTGCCGCGCTCGCCCACGACCGTGTCATAGCCCTGTGGAAGCGACTCGATAAAGGCATCGATGTTGGCGCGACGGGCCGCCTCGGCGATCTCTTCCGCCGTAGCGCCCGGCTTGCCGTAGGCGATGTTCTCGCCAATCGTACCGTCAAACAGATAGACATCCTGCTGCACCAGGCCGATGGCGCGACGCAGGCTCTGCTGCGTCACATCACGCACGTCCTGGCCGTCGATGCTAATGGATCCGGCAGCCACGTCATAAAAGCGCGGCAACAGCGAACAGGTCGTGGACTTGCCACCGCCCGAAGGGCCAACCAAAGCGATGGTCTGCCCGGGCTTGATGGACAGATCCATATGGTCGATAACGGGACGCTCGTCGGCATCGCCCTCGCCCAGCTCAACGTCCTCGTAGTTAAAGCACACGTCGTGATACTCCACGGCGCCGGCAGTCACCTGCAGATCCGTAGCGCCCAGCTTGTCCTGGATATCCGGCGCGGTCGAGAGCACCTCGTCCATACGTTTAAAGCCGGCGATAGCCTTCTGATACGTTTCGGCCGAATTGACGAGCGTCTCGAGCGGCGTGCAGAACAGCGAAATATAGAGTGCAAAGGTCGCCATATCGACCGCCTGCAGCTGTCCCTGGGCGACCAGCCAGCCGCCCAGCAGCACCACGATCACATAGAGCACACCCGAGAGCAGGCCATACGTCGCGGTATAGACGCCCATGGCGTGATACATGTTCTCCTTGGACGAAAGGTAGCGATCGTTAGAGGCACGGAACTTGGCGCGCTCGGTCTCCTCGTTGGCAAAGCTCTTGACCACGCGCATGCCCGCCAGCGAATCCTGCAGCTGCGCATTGATGCCGCTGATCTTTTTGCGGTTGTCGCTAAAAACCTCGCGCATGCGCATGTTCTGCCAAAACATGATGACCGCAAACGCCGCCGTCACCACAGCCATGGCAAGTGCCAGCACCGGGGCGATGGTAAAGAGGATCACAAACGAGCCGATAATCTCGATGCCACAGATGATGATCCACTCGGGCACGTGGTGCGCCGCCTCGCAGATATCGAACAGGTCGTTGACCACGCGGCTCATCATGTCGCCCGAACTGTTGCGGTCGAAGTATGCAAAGCTAAAGCGCTCATACTGGTCGAACAGGTCCTCGCGCATTTTGGACTCCATACGCGCGCCCATCACGTGACCCCAATAGCTCACAAAATAGCGGCAGGCGCAGCGGACGGCATACATCAGCACCAAGCCCACCGCGATCATGCCGAGCGCCTGCATAATGACAGCCTGACCCTGAGTAAATAGCCCACCGGTCAAATTGCGCAGGATAATGGGGAACGCCAGGTCAATGGCGGCAAGCACCAGAGCACAAACAGTATCAGCAACAAAAAGCCCCATCTGGGGCTCGTAATACGAAAGAAACCTCTTCAGCATGTGATCCTCAAAGAAATATCAGCAACGTAAGGCCCTGGGACAAAGCAATCAGTAGTACTTGTCCCAGGGCTATCCCCACTCGTTAAAGCTCCGTGCCCCCAAGGCGGTGCGCGATGCTATCGCAGGCCAAGGCGCCTACGACGGTCTTGGCGTCTTCGATCTTGCCGTCGAGCACGGCGTCGATCAGCTCGTGCAGCGGCACGAGGTCCACGTTGACAAACTCGTCATCATCGGGGTTGGGTGCATCGAACTCGAGCTTGGTGGCCAGGTAGATGTGAATGATCTCGTCACAGAAGCCACAGGACGTGACAATCGACGTCAAAAAGCGAATGCGACCAGCCCTAAAGCCCGTCTCCTCATGCAGCTCGCGCTTGGCGCAATCGAGCGGGTCCTCGCCTGGATCGAGCTTGCCGGCGGGAATCTCGACCGTCACGCGGTCGATGGCGGTGCGGTACTGACGCACCAGTACGATCTTGCCGCTCTCGGTCAGTGCCACAACAGCCGCCGCACCCGGATGGCGAACGATATCGCGGGCGCTGCGGCGACCGTTGGGCAGCTCAACCTCAAGACGGTGGACATCGAGGATCTTGCCCTTCCAGGCGCACTCCTCCGAAAGAATCTTCTCGTGCAGCTCGGCATCGTGCGGGTCGTCATCGCCCAGTACCAGCGCCGGCTCGTCAGCGACCTCGCCACCAGGCTCGCCCTCGGCGTGCCCATACACGCGGCTGTCCTCTTCGACGATCTGCGCGTCCACGAGCTCTTCGTTCTTCTCGTCCATCCGTCTCATTCCTCTCGGATTTTAGGCATCCCAGGCGTCGCGGCCGCGCAGCGCGCGCAGGCCGATGTCGTGACGCAGGGTCTTGCCCTCAAAATCAATCTTCTCGCAGGCCTCGTAGGCAAGGTTGCGGGCGTTCTCAAACGTATCGCCCAGAGCGGTCACGGCAAGCACGCGGCCACCATTGGTCACGAGCTGGCCGTCCACCACGGCAGTGCCCGCGTGGTACACGGTCACGTTCTCCATGGCCTCGGCATCGGCGATACCGGTAATGACCTTGCCTTTCTCGTAGCTGCCGGGATAACCCGCACTCGTCAGGACAACGGCCACGGCCCACTCGTCACGCCAGTCGAGTTCAATCTGGTCGAGCTCGCAGTTGGCACAAGCCAACATGACCTCGACCAGGTCGTTCTTAAGGCGCGGCAGAACGACCTGCGTCTCGGGATCACCAAAGCGGGCGTTGAACTCCAGCACCTTGGGGCCGGCGGGGGTGAGCATAAAGCCGCCATACAGGCAGCCGCGGTAGTCGATGCCCTCGGCAGCAAGCTCGGCAATGGTCTGCTCCATGACCTTCACCATCGTGGCGTGCTCCTCATCGGTCACGATGGGCACCGGGCTGTAGACACCCATGCCGCCGGTGTTGGGACCCTTGTCGCCCTCGAGCGCGCGCTTGTGGTCCTGCGAGGTGGCCATAGGGCGCACGGTCTTGCCGTCGGTAAAGGCCAGCAGCGAGCACTCGGGACCAACGAGCATCTCCTCGATAACCACGGTGTTGCCGGCATCGCCAAAGGTGCCGCCAAAGCACTCGCGCACGGCCTCTTCGGCCTGCTCAAGTTCGGTCGCCACGATAACGCCCTTGCCCGCGGCAAGGCCGTCGGCCTTGACGACCAGCGGGGCGCCCTGCTCGCGCACGTAGGCGAGAGCCGAAGCCTCGTCGGTAAACGAACCATAGGCTGCCGTCGGAATGCCCGCACGCTCCATGAGCTGCTTGGAGAACAGCTTGGAGCCCTCCATCTGGGCGCCCTCGGCACCCGGGCCAAAGCAGGGAATACCCGCCGCGCGCACGGCGTCGGCCACGCCCGCCACGAGCGGAGCCTCGGGGCCAATTACCACGAGTCCGCATCCGTGGCTCTGCGCAAACGCCGCCACGGCCGCAGGATCGCAGTCGTCGAGAACAACGTTCTCGCCGCAGCTCGCGGTGCCGCCGTTACCCGGCGCGATGTAGAGCTTGCCGGCGCGCGGTGATGCCGCGAGCTTAGCTGCCAAAGCATGCTCACGGCCGCCGCTGCCCAACAACAGGATGTCGATGGTTTGAGTGTCCGCCTTCAAGGGTGCCTCCTCTATGGATGAACGGCCCGCTCCGCGCGAGCCCTTTGCAAGCAAATATACCCCTCGGCCGCCCGTCCGGGCTGCAAAGGGGTATATCGCAATAACCAAATAGTCCCGATTACTTCCAGAATCGGTTGATAATCTGCTCGCGACCAGCGCCAACGCCAATGAACGTCACGCGGGTGTGTGCCAGATCCTCGATAAACGCCACGTAGTCCTGAGCCTCCTGCGGCAGCTCCTCAAAGCTGCGGCAGCCGGTGATATCGCACTTCCAGCCAGGAAGCTCCTCGTAGATGGGCTTGGCATGCTCAAAGCGCACCTGGTGCTCGGGCACGCTCGTGTAACGCTCGCCATCGACGTCATAGGCAACGCACACCTTAATGGTGTCGAAGGCCGAAAGCACGTCGAGCTTGGTCATGGCGATGTCGGTGAGGCCGTTGACGCGCGAGGCATAGTTGGCGATAGGGCCGTCAAACCAGCCGCAACGACGACGGCGACCAGTGGTCACGCCGTACTCATAGCCCTCCTCGGTCAGCGTGTGGCCAGCCTCGGACTCATAGGAAAGCTCGGTGGGCATGGGGCCCGAACCGACGCGGGTGATATAGGCCTTCATGACGCCCAGCACGCGGTCGACATTCTTCATACCGACGCCGGATCCGGTGATGGCACCGCCGGCGGTGCAGTTGGAGGACGTCACGTACGGATAGGTGCCGTGGTCGATGTCGAGCAGCGTCGCCTGGGCGCCCTCAAACAGCAGGTCCTTGCCCTCGTCGATCATGTTGTTGAGCAGCAGGCTCGTCTCGGTGATGTAGGGACGCAGGCGCTCGGCCATCGGCAGGTACTCGTCGCAAATCTGGTCCACGGTGTAGGTGGGCAGGTTGTAGATGAGCTCGAGCTCGGGGTTCACGCGGGCGAGAGCGGTCTCCAGCTTGTCGCGGAACAGTGCCTCGTCCAGCATGTCCTGCATGCGCAGGCCGATGCGAGCCATCTTGTCCTGATAGCACGGACCGATGCCGCGCTTGGTGGTACCGATGTTCTTCTTGCCGAGCTTCTGCTCAAAGGCGCCATCCAGATCGATGTGGTACGGCATGATGACATGCGCGTTGCCGCTAATCTTGAGGTTCTTGGTGGTGATGCCGTCGGCCTCGAACATATCGATCTCCTCAAGGACAACCTTGGGGTTGACGACGCAGCCGTTACCGATCACCGACACGTGGTCGGAATACATGATGCCGGAGGGCACCTGGTGCAGGCCGTACTTCTTGCCGTTGACGACGATGGTGTGACCGGCGTTGTTGCCGCCCGAGTAGCGCACGACGGCATCGAAGTCGCCGGCGACCAGGTCGCAAATCTTACCCTTGCCCTCATCGCCCCACTGGGCACCGACCAAAACGGTTGACGGCATGTTTACTCCTTACATTCATGGACTGTCTACGCGCCACGCCGGCACGCAGAAGCACAAAACATTCCCAGTATACCCGTGCAACGGGCGCCTGTCCTACTCCTCGGCATGTGCCCCATCAAGCTCATAGAACTTGGTGGATGCCGGCAGGAACATCAGGTCGACGTCGCCGATCGGGCCCGAACGGTTCTTGGCCACGACGATACGCGTAACGCCCTCGTCGGGTCGATCGTCGCGCGAGGCTTCGGCCTCGTCGGCGGAGCGGTCCAAGAACATAACGATATCGGCGTCCTGTTCGATGGAGCCCGATTCACGAAGGTCGGAAAGCTGTGGGCGCTTGCCGGTACGGGATTCGACCTGACGCGAGAGCTGTGACAGCGCGATGAGCGGGATCTTGAGCTCCTTGGCCATGATCTTCAAACCACGCGACATCTCCGAGACCTCGACGGTACGGCTCTCGGAGCGGCGTCCCGGCGGAGGACTCACCAGCTGCAGGTAGTCCAAGATGATGATTGCCTTCTCCTTGTTATGGAGCATACGGCGGCTCTTGGCGCGAATCTCGGTCACTGTGGTGCCGGGCGTATCGTCAATCAGAATATCGAGCTTGGACAAGGTCTGCGTGGCCTCGTTGATATTGGCCCACTGCTCGGGGCTAATGCGGCCCATGCGGAAGTCACTGATCGAGATCATGGCGTAGGCGCAAATCAGACGCTGGGCAATTTCCTTGCCCGACATCTCCAGCGAGAAGAAGCCGACGGTATAACCAGCAGCGGCAGCGTTGAGCGCCAGATTCAGGGCGAACGACGTCTTACCTACAGCAGGACGGGCGCCGATGATGATGAGCTGGCCCTCGCGGAAGCCCATGAGCATGCGGTCGAGCGACGGGAAGCCCGTGGGCACGCCCGCAGCCTGGCCACCGGCCTGGCACACTTCCTCGGCCTCGTTATAGGCCTCGACCATAAACTCGGTCAGCGTCTTGTAGCTCGACTTGACCTCGCGTGCCGTAACCTTGAGTAGCTTGCTCTCGGCCAGCTCGACAACCTCTTTGGTGTCGGTGGGGGCGTTATATGCCAGCGCGTTGATCTCGTTGGTGGCGCCGATCAGCTCACGCAGCATCGAATCGCGGCGAACGATGGCGGCATGGTGCTGCCAGTTGACGAGCGACAGGGTCTGACCCATCAACTCCAAAATATACGCTTCGCCGCCCACGGCATCGAGCTTGTTGATGCTTCGCAGATAATCGATCAACGAGATGGAGTCGATGGGAATGCGGCTGTTGTACATATCGACCATCGCGGTATAGATGGTCTTATGAATGGGCCGGTAGAAGTCATCGGGCTGCAGCTCGACCTGGGCCTCTTCGACCACCTCGGGCGATAGCAGCATAGCGGCCAGTACATTGGCCTCTGCATCTTGGTTTTGGGGAAGACCCAACTTTGAGCCGCGGTCCTCAACCGTCAGCCCGGTCTCCCTATCGTCATATGCCATGAGCATCCTCATTCATATCGCTTGCGAGCATCCATAGTATCAGCCACGGTCCCAAAACGCGCCGCGCGCCGCCAATCATCACCGAACCAAACGGATGAACGGTCCTGTATATAGGACTTCGACGCAACGTTCACCATGACACTCGCTCAGCGCAAAAAAACAAAAGGGCGCCCTGGTTTCCCAGAGCGCCCTTCTTAGAACAAGATTGTTGCGTTGCAGCAAATGCTACTCGGCAGCAGCCTCAGTCTCGACCTCGGCGGTCTCGGCCTCGGCGACCTCAGCGGCCTCCTCGACCTCAGCCTCGGCAGCGAGCTCCTCGGCGGTAACGCCGACGAGAACGACAACCTCGGCCTTGATCTCGCGGTACAGCGAGATGGCAACGGTGTGGGCACCGGCAACCTTGATGGGCTTACCGAGCTCGACGCGCTTGCGGTCGATGTCCATACCGAGCTGAGCCTTGATGGCGTCAGCGATCATAGCGGCGGTAACGGAGCCAAAGAGGATGCCCTCGTCGCCGACCTTGACGTCAACGGTGACCGTCTTGCCCTCGAAGGCAGCCTTGGTCTCGTTGGCAGTAGCCAGACGGACGGCCTCGCGCTTGGCGATGTTGTTGCGACGCTCGTCAAGCTGCTTGAGGTTGCCCTTGGTGGCGGCAACAGCGAGCTTCTTGGGGAACAGGAAGTTCTCAGCGTAACCCTGAGCGACCTCTACGACGTCACCTTCGCCGCCCTTGCCCTTGATCTCATCGAGAAGAATAACCTTCATGATGCGTCTCCCTTCTTAGCCGCGGTCGCGGTTGCCACGAGAGGAAACCACGGGGACGGTGTACGGCAGGAGAGCCATCTCGCGGGCGCGCTTGATGGCGTTGGCGATGTCATGCTGATGCTGCGTGCAAGCGCCAGTGACGCGACGGGGCTTGATCTTGCCACGGTCGGTCATGTACTTACGGAGAAGCTGAGTGTCCTTATAGTCGATGAACTCAGTGTTCTCCTTGCAGAACTGGCAGTACTTACGACGCGGCTGACGTGCAGAAAAATCATTAGCCATGTCAAAATACCTTTCATTTGGCAACTTCGGCGAACCGAAGCCGCCTCTCACTCAAAAATAGGTGAACAACCCTTAGAACGGGATGTCCTCATCGTAGACGTCGACCGCGGGCGGCGTGGCCACCGGTGCGGCAGGACGTGCTGCGGGCGCGGGAGCTGCAGGGGCGTAACCGCCCTGATCGTAGCCACCCTGGCCACCACGGGAGCTCATAAACTCGATCTCATCGACGATGACCTCAAGCTTGCTCCGGCGCTGACCGTCGCGCTCCCAAGAGCTGTAGCGCAGCTTGCCCTCGATCGCGACCTTGTTTCCCTTTGCCAGGAAACGGCTCACGGCCTCGGCGCGGGTGCCGAACATGGTGCAGTCGACAAAGTTGGGATAGTCCTCCCACTCGCCAGTCTGCGCGTTGCGGCGACGATCGTTCACGGCGACGCCAAAGGACAGAACCTGGGTTCCGCCGGCGGTGGCGCGCAGCTCGGGATCGCGGGTGAGGTTACCGGTGATGTTCACTCGATTGATGCTCATAACTCACTACTTCCTCTTGGGGCACAAGCCCAGTCCAAAACGACAGTCTTACTCCTGGTCGTCGCGACGGACGATCATGTGGCGAACCACAGCGTCGGTGATGCGCAGGACGCGATCAAGCTCGGCGATCTGGGTAGGATCTGCGTGGAAGTTGATGAGGGTGTAGTCACCATCGGTGAGATCGTTGATCTCGTAGGCGAGCTTGCGCTTGCCCCACTCGTCAACGGAGTCGACCTTGCCAGCGCCCTCAGCGATCGTGGTATCGATACGCTTCATAACAGCGAGACGAGTCTCGGGGTCGAGCGACGGGTCAACAAAGAACAGCAGTTCATAAGCCTTCATATTGTCACCTCCTCTGGGCAAATGTGGCTTCAGGTCGTGAAGGTGCGCCTGAAGCAGGAAAAGACTTGGTAATAATATCTTTCAACCTCCTAGGCTGCAAGAATATGCAGCTACAACCTCATGACCTCCACATATGCCCATACTCGCACGACGTTTCATGCGCATTCCAACCAAATGCCGACCAAAAGCTTGACGGATCTGTGGACAAGATACGGTGCCGTGGGGACAAGCTGAGCCAAGTCGCAGGTCAACGGGCGCATGGTTGTGGTCTCAAAATGCATACCAGTGGTCTAATTGATCGCCAAAAAGATTTTAAATTCGTTTGCTCGTGGTCTATAAAGTCCTTTTTTGAGCAATTCGCATAGCATGATTTTGCTGGTCAGACTGCATTTGTCGCGCGTTTTAGGCACAGCGCGAGACGCTGTGGATCAAAAAATGCCAACTTTTCTGTTTGCACTTTGCGATTCCTCGTGTATACTGACTTTCGCATTTAACGGAGAGTTGTCCGAGTGGCCGAAGGAGCACGATTGGAAATCGTGTAGGCGTCAAAAGCGTCTCCAGGGTTCAAATCCCTGACTCTCCGCCAGTTAATTCCAAAGCAGGCCTTCGAGCCTGCTTTGTTTTTACCCCACGCGGAGGGGTGGCAGAGTGGTTGAATGCGGCGGTCTCGAAAACCGTTTGGCCTGTATAAGGTCACGAGGGTTCGAATCCCTCCTCCTCCGCCATTTTGGTTGAGAAAGCTCCCGGGAATGGGAGCTTTTTTGTTTTGAGTCCCTAACAAGCAAATACGGCGGAGGAGGAGGGATTCGAACCCGCCAGGGCGCGGAGCGTAAAGAAAACGCGCCCGTGGCGCGTTTTTAGCGCAGCGCGGTCGGCGCAAGCCGACCGGATAAATTTTGAGCGGAGCTCAAAATTTGGACATCCCTCCTATTCGACCACGCCCCCATCGCGTTCAGCATCAACCCGGATCCCCTAACATGGAACCTATGACCGTACCCAGTCCCGACCGTTTGCCGAGCAATAGGGTCGCAATCGGCGCCGAACATGTACTATGTACGGGCATTGTCTAAACCCGTAACTCAAAGGACCCCATCTTGCCCGTTGCCGCCGCTATGATCGTTACCGCACACGCCTCGGATGCCATGGTTGCCATCCCGTTTTGGCTCGAGATGTTCGCCGTCGTCGCGGCATCGATCTCGGGCGTGTTGGTCGCACGCGAGCACAAACTCGACCTGGTGGGCGCCGTCGCGCTCGCCGTGGTCTGTGGACTGGGCGGCGGTCTTTTGCGCGATATGACGCTGCAGGTGGGCAACGTCTACATCCTCAACCAACCGATGGCGCTCCCGCTCTCCATCGCCACCGCGGCCATCATCTACATCTTCCCGGCAATCGTCGACAAGCCCGAAAAGCTCATTCCCCTGCTCGATATCATCTCGGTGGGTATTTATGCGGCAACCGGCGCAGACAAGGCGCTGGTCTACGGCTTTGCGCCGGCGGTGTGCATCATGATGGGCTTTTTTACCGCGGTGGGCGGCGGCATGCTGCGAGATGGTTTTATGGGTGTGGTGCCGGGTATCTTCCAGCGCACCAACTTCTATGCCATCGCGGCCATCGCCGGATCGGCAAGCTATGTTTGCCTTGTCATGAGCGGCTTGGTCAGCAATGTCGTCGCACTGGTCGTTTGCGTCGTGGTGACCATGGGACTACGCTGGCTGTCGCTGCGCTTTGATATCAAAAGCCCCACCGAGGATGACATCGCACGCTTTTTGCACCGCAAAAAGTAGGTGGCGCGGGCTCATCCTTCGAAATGCAACCGAGAGGTTCTTTTAGAGCGCCCACGCGTTGGGTACCCTGTTAGGTGCATGTCGAGCATCTGACGAAGGATTCACTATGCCCTGTAATCAATTCCCGTCGACCCAGCGCCGTAAAGCGTGGGGCCGCATCACGATCTTATTCGCGCTCATCGCTCTAGCGGTCACCGCGCTTCCCACGGCGTCGTTCGCCGGCACGGACACCGCAGGCAACGTACTTGCGACCGACAATGACGCCAATTCGTCCGGCGTCGAAGGTGACCTGTACTGGGCAGGTCAGGCCCTCAACTTGGACGATGCGTCCATCGGCCGCGACATAATTGCAGCAGGCGAGAGCCTCTCCATCCGCGACTGCACGGTGAGCGGCGCCGTCCGCTTGGCGGCACGCACTATCGATATCGCCAAGACCACGGTTGATGGCAGCGTCACGGTCGTCGGTCAGCACGTTGTGCTCAATTCCGACAGCACCGCCAACTGTTTTTACGCGATAGGCGAGACGGTTGCCCTGCGCGGCTCTACCAAGTCGGCAGCGCTTGCGGGCGACACGGTGACCATCGATGGCACCGTCGAGGGCGATGTCGAGGTTTGGGCCGACAAGCTCATCCTGGGCAAGAACGCCCACATCACCGGCACCGTGAACGCGCACGTCTCCGAGGACCCCGAGCGTGCCGCAGGAGCCGAGGTAGGCACGCTCAAGATCGACCGCACCGAGAACGAGGATACTTCCACCGTTAACGATGTCATCGGCGGTATCGTCGCCGCGGCACTCTCGACCTGCTTTGTCGCTCTGCTGCTCGAGCTCGTCTTTCCGCGCGCGACCGCCAGCGCCGCCGGCATGCTCCACCAGCGCCCCATGCCCCTGTGGGTGAGCGGTCTTCTGGGCACGATTGCTATCGTCCCCGCCGTCCTACTGCTAATTATCTCTATCGCTGGTCTGTCGCTTGCCGGAGCCCTCTTGTGCGGCGTTATCGGCATCGCGTTGGTGTCGAGTGCCTTTGCGGGGTGCGCGATCTCCCGCATGGTCGGACACAACCAAAACCGCTACGCCATGGCAGCCGTGGGCGGCGTAATCGCAGGCGCCCTCACGGGGCTTCCCCTCGTAGGTGACTTCATCAGCGGCGTAGCCTTTGTCTTTATGCTCGGCTACGTTATCCAGATCATCTGGCGCAACGCCCACCTCAAGCCGCAGCAGCCGGCTAACACGCCAGGACTCCCCGCCGCTTAGCCGCCAACCACCATAAAGGGGCCAGGCACCTTTGTGGTGGTGCAGACCAGCTCAGTCCCTGTGCACAAAAAGGGCGCCGACCATCGCGGTCGACGCCCTTTCTTGTTAGTCGCTATAAAGCCCAGCGCTTATTTGTTGACCTGACCGGCGCGGACGGCAGCCTTCTTGCGGTCGGTGGCGTTGAGCAGACGCTTGCGCAGGCGGATGTTCTTGGGAGTGATCTCGACCAGCTCGTCGTCGGCGATGTACTCCAGCGCCTCCTCCAGCGAGAAGGTGCGGGGCGGCACCAGCTGGACGGAGATATCGGAGGTCGAGGAACGCTGGTTGCCCAGGTTCTTGGTACGGGCGATGTTGACGACCATGTCGCCGGCCTTGCTGCGCTCGCCCACGATCATGCCCTCATAGCACTCGGTGCCCGGCTCAACGAACAGCTGGCCGCGCTCCTGCAACGTGCCCAGAGCGTAGGCGACGGCCTTCTCGGTGGTCATAGAAATCATGGCGCCGTTCTGACGGTTGCCGATCTCGCCGGCATAGGGACCATACTCCAGGAAGGTGTGGTAGAACACGCCCTCGCCGTGGGTGACGTTCATGATGCGGTTCTTAAGACCCATGATGCCGCGCGTCGGGATTTTGAACTCGAGGTGCGTCACGATGCCCGAGGTGTCCATGCTCGTCATGATGCCGCCGGAGGTACCGAAGACCTCAACGACCTTGCCCGAGTACTCGTCCGGGCACTCGACGACGGCCTGCTCGACAGGCTCCATCTTGTTGCCGTTCTCGTCCTTCTTAAACAGAACGCGGGGACGGCCGACCTGGAACTCAAAGCCCTCGCGGCGCATGGACTCCATCAGGACGGACAGGTGCAGGATGCCGCGGCCAGAGACCTCGACGCCGCTCTTGTCCTCGAGCTCCTCGATCTTCATGGTCACGTTGTTCTCGGCCTCGTTGAACAGGCGCTCCTTGAGCTGACGGGCGCCCACGATGTCGCCATCACGGCCGACGAGCGGGGAGGTCGAAGCCTCAAAGACGATGGACAGGGTCGGCGGGTCGATCTCGATGGGCTCGAGCTCGACAGGGTTCTCGGGGTCGGTGTAAACATCGCCGATATCGGTGCGGTCAATACCCACGACAGCGGCGATATCGCCGGCGCCGACTTCCTGGCACTCGGTGCGGCCCAGGTAGTCGAAGGTAAAGAGCTGCTTGACGGTAGCGGTGGCGCTGGAGCCGTCGTTCTTCACAACCAGAATCTGGTCGCCCTGGTGGATGGTGCCAGAGTACACGCGGCCGATACCGATGCGACCGACGAAGTTGGAGTGGTCGATGGTCACGCACTGCATGGCCAGCGGGGCGTTCTCGTCAACCTCGGGCGCAGGCATGTCGTCGATGATCATGTCGAGCAGCGGGTACATGTCCATGTTGCCGTCGTTGGGGTCAAGGCGGGCAAAGCCATTCATGGCGCTGGCGTAGACCACGTGCTCCATGGCGAACTCAAGCTGGTCGTCGGTGGCGCCCAGGTCGGCCATGAGGTCCAGGCAGTCGTTGTAGGCCTTCTCGGGATTGGCGCCCGGACGATCGATCTTGTTGATGACGATCATGATCTTAAGGCCGGTGTCGATAGCGTGACGCAGCACGAAGCGGGTCTGGGGCATGGGGCCCTCAAAGGCGTCGACCAGCAGCAGGGCGCCGTCGGCCATACGCAGCACGCGCTCGACCTCGCCACCAAAGTCGGCGTGGCCCGGAGTGTCGATGACGTTGATCTTGACGTCCTTGTACTCGATAGAGATGTTCTTGGCGAGAATCGTAATGCCGCGCTCGCGCTCCTGGTCGTTGGAATCCAGGACGCGGTCCTCGACCTGCTGGTTGGCACGGAAGGCGTCCGTGGCACGCAGGAGCTTGTCGACCATCGTCGTCTTGCCGTGGTCGACGTGGGCGATGATGGCGATGTTCCTCAGATTGTCTACGCGCATGTAGTTCCCCTATCTTCTATCTATATACAACCGGCACGCGTATGCGACCCACCCAGCAACGCAACGCTCGGCGGGAATATTGAGCCTTTTACCGAAAACTCGTTTATTTTAGCGATTTTAGATGAGAGGGGTTTCCTCACCTGCAGGTTCAGGGTCGCTCCACATAAAACCATCGCCGGCGCCCATGCCCTCATACAGCACATATGCCGAAAAACCACTCTCGAGCGTGGTTTCGAAGAAGCTCACGAGCAGAGCATCGTGATAGCCGCCGTCAATCTCGACGCAGCCGGTGTAGCCGATGGCATAGCGAGCGATACGGCCCAGGCCCTCGTCCTTAAGACCCATCTTGTGCTCGGAGATAAAGTTGGTGGCCGCCTCGAGGCACGCCTCTTCGCCATCCTCATCGAGCGCCGCCAGATAACGGTTGGAAGCGGCGTCCTCAATTGCCACGACCACGCCAGGGTTTTCACCGGCGGCAAGGTCGTCCAAGAACGCTCCGATCAGATCGCACACCATGGCGTCGAGCTCGGCGGAGACGTTACCGGCGTCCTGCATATCCTGTGCCATCTTTAGACCTTCCCATCGAGTCTGGCGTCATTACAGTTCTTGTGCCTCAGCGGCGATCTTAGCGGCAGCGTCGCGGGCGCGCATCATATCCATCGCGCGCTTGTCGAGCACCTTGATCTGACTGGTCAGCATTACCGCGTCGACCACGCCCCAGATCACCAGGCCCGTAGAGATCGAAAACCCAAGCGCACCAACTGTACCACGAAGGCGCGAGCAGATTGCCGCGACAAGGGCGGAGACGACAACCATCTTGATAAACGAGCCGCGGCGCTCGTGAAGCGTGCGGGCCTGCGTCACATAGGCAATGCGAGCCGCCTCGGACGCCTCAGAGCGCATCTGGGCCTCACGGGCGATCGCAGCCGCCTCAGCCGACATACCGCCGGCCATCAGCGAACGCTCCGCATCCTGGCCGCCCCGCATTTAGAAGTCATCGGGCGAGAGCGTATGGACGAACTCGTCGAACTTCTCGAACTCCTGCTCGTCGTCAACTTCCTCGGTATGGGCAGAAACAGTGCCCAGGCGATTCATGATGTCGTCCTCCACAAACATGGGGGCATTGCTGCGCACGGCAAGGGCAATGGCATCACTGGGACGGGCATCGATCTTGCGCTCGTCACCATCGGCCAGTACGACAATCGTCGCGTAGAACACCGGCGGCTCGGCGCGAACGATCTCGATGCGCTCGAGCTTGGCGCCCAGGGCGCCAACAGTATCGAGCAACAGGTCATGGGTAATCGGGCGATCGGCGCGTCCGCTGTCGATGCCGCGGCTGATTGCCGCAGCCTCAAACGAGCCAGTCTGGATGGAGAGGGAGCGCAGCGGCGCGGGGGAGTCCGATTTGCTGCAGCGTTCGCGAAGCACGATAAGCGATGGCACGGGACCGGCGGCCATGACGATGGTCTCTATGTCGACACGAACCATGGAACACCTCCGGTACGTAGCGGTTAACACGCGGCGGCCCGCCGCGTTGAATAGCTATACTACCCAAACTTTCGCGTAGCACACAAAATCAAAGTAGTTAATTTGGGACAGAGCTTTTTTGACTACCTTCTGTGGCTAAGAAAAAAGCCTCGAGGCAATTGCCCCGAGGCTTTTAACAGTTTTGATGGTGGACCTGACAAGATTCGAACTTGTGACCTCCCGGTTATCAGCCGGACGCTCTAACCAACTGAGCTACAGGTCCATCGCGCAAGGGATATATTAGACGAGTCGTTACGCGCGCGTCAACAACTTTTTTGAAAATCTTTGGGAGGGGTTCGCCCCGGCCGCGCGGCGGCATATGAAGTCGCCTGCTCGGACAGTCCTGACTCGCACGGAGAGCACATTAAGTGCTCTCCGGCTCGTGCGGAACTCGCGATCGACTTCATATGCCGCCGCGCGGCCGGGGCGAACGTGGGTCCAAAATTGTCAAAAAAGCGGTCGGCGCGCAGGTGCGCCGACCGCCGATATATGGGGTCTGATATTTTCTACCAGCTAGTTCCTCTTACTCGTCGAGGAGATCTTCTGGCATGTCGTTGCCGTCGCCTAAATCGACAGGGGTTTCTTCGGGGGCAGAGCCGTCTTCTGCACCTTCGCCCTCGGGCTTCTCTTTGGCGGCTGTCATGCGAGCTACGGCGCAGATGCGGTCGTTGTCGTCGACGGTCATCATTTTGACGCCCTGGGTGGCGCGGCCGGTCTGGCTGATCTCGTCGGTCTTGACGCGAATGACCGTCGCGCCTTCCGTCACGATGAACAGCTCGTGTTGCGGGCCCACCGTCTTCATGGCCGCGAGGTTGCCCTTACGCTCGGTCATCTGAATGGTGTAGACGCCCTGACCGCCGCGGTTCTGCTCTGGGTAGTCCGCAACCGGCGTGCGTTTGCCGTAGCCGCGCTCGGTGATAACGAACAGATCGCCGTTGCCGTTAGTGACTTCCATGCCCAGAACGCTCACGCCGTCCTTCATACCGATACCGCGAACGCCGCTGGTATCGCGGCCGGTGGCGCGCACCTGCTCCTCGGAGAACATGATCGCCTTGCCCGCGGTGGTGGCCAGGATAATCTTGTCGCCCTCGCGCACGCGGCGCACGTTCAGCAGCGCGTCGTCGTCACGCAGGTTGATAGCGATCAGGCCATCACGGCGGCTACGATCGTAAGCGCTCATCACGGTCTTCTTGACCATGCCACTCTTGGTGGCAAACATCAGGTACTCGTCGGCCGGGAACTCGCGGCAGCTGATGACGCTCGCGATCTTCTCGCCCTCCTCGAAGGGCAACAGGTTGACGATCGCGGTACCGCGCGCCTGGCGCGTACCCACCGGCAGCTCGTGCACCTTCAGGCGATAGACCTTGCCCCTGCTCGAGAAGAACAGCACGTACTCGTGCGTGGACGCGATGAACATCTCGTCGATGACGTCGTCCTCTTTGAGGTTGACGCCCGACACGCCCTTGCCGCCGCGCTTCTGGGCGCGGTAGGCGGCCACCGGGATACGCTTAACGTAGCCGGTGTGGGTGATGGTCACGACCATGTCCTCGTCGGCGATGAGGTCCTCGACATCCAGGTCCTTCTCAACCTGGCTGATTTCGGTACGGCGCTTGTCGCCAAACTTCTTGGAGATCTCGCGCATCTCTTCCTTGATGACGCCCAGAATCTTCTCCTCGTGCGCCAGCAGGTCCTCGTAGTAGGCGATGGCGCGGCGCAGGCCGTCCAACTCTTCTTGGATCTTGTCGCGCTCCAGGCCGGTCAGGCGGCGCAGCTTCATCTCGAGGATGGCCGTGGTCTGCTCGGGCGTAAAGCCAAAGCGTTCGATCAGTCGGCTGCTGGCCTCGGAGTCGGTCTGCGAGGAGCGGATGATGCTGATGACCTCGTCGATATGGTCAAGGGCCATCAGGTAGCCCTCGAGGATATGGGCGCGCGCCTGGGCCTTCTTAAGGTCGAAGCGGGTGCGGCGGGTGACGACGTCGACCTGGTGGTCGATGTAGTGCTGCAGCATCTCGCGCAGGCTCAGGCATTTGGGAACGCCGTTGACGAGTGCCAGGTTGTTGGCGCCAAAGGTCGTCTGCAGCGAGGTGTACTTATACAGGTTGTTGAGCACGACCTGCGGAATGACGCCCTTCTTGAGCTCGATGACCAGACGGATGCCCTTCTGGTTGGACTCATCGCGCATATCCGAGATGCCCTCAATGCGCTTGTCGTTGACGAGTTGGGCGATCTTCTCCTGCAGGGTGCCCTTGTTGACCATGTAGGGAATCTCGGTAAAGACCAGGCGGCTGCGGCCGGTCTTGGTGGACTCCACATGTGCCTTGGCACGCACGGTAATGGAGCCGCGGCCGGTCTCGTAGCTCTGCTTAATGCCGGCGCTGCCCATGATGATGGCGCCGGTGGGGAAGTCCGGACCGGGCATGATCTGCATGAGCTCGTCGACGGTGGCGTCGGGGTTGTCGATCAGGTAGCAGGTGGCCTCGATCGCCTCGGTGAGGTTATGCGGGGCGATGTTGGTGGCCATGCCGACGGCGATGCCCTGGCTGCCGTTGACCAGCAGGTTGGGGAAGCGCGCAGGCAGTGCCACGGGCTCGGCGAGCGATTCGTCGTAGTTGGGCTGCCAGTCGACGGTATCCTTCTGCAAGTCACGCAGCAGTTCCATGGCGGGCTTGGCCAGGCGGCTCTCGGTGTAACGCATGGCCGCCGCGCCGTCGCCATCGATGTTGCCGAAGTTGCCGTGACCGTCGATGAGCGGCGTGCGCATGGAGAACCACTGCGCCAGGCGGACCATGGCCTCGTAGACCGCAGAGTCACCGTGCGGGTGGTACTTACCGATAACTTCGCCGACCGTCCAGGCCGACTTTTTGTGTGGGCGGTTGGGGTAGATGCCGCTCTCGTTCATCGCGTACAGGATGCGGCGGTGTACCGGCTTTAAGCCGTCGCGCACGTCCGGCAGGGCACGCGCTGTGATAACCGACATCGAATACTCGATGAACGACTGCTTCATCTCGCGACCGAACTCCGAAATCTGGAGCTGGCCGCCGTTGATGTCCTCGCCGGCCGAGGCGCCACGATCGACTTCGCCAAAGCTCTCCTCGAGCTCACCGTCGTCGTCCTCTTCCTCATCATCATCGGCATCGGGGTTATAGGCGTCCGGATCGCCGTCCTCGCCCTGCTCAGCACGGGCAAGCAGGCGCTTCAGATCATCGGGCATACCGGCATCGCCGGCCTCGTCCATACCCTCGTTATTGTTGATATCGTCTGCCACGTTACCTCCTCTTAAGCGTCAAGGAATCGTGCATCATGTGCATGCTTCTCGATGTACTCGCGGCGATAGCCGACCTCGGAACCCATCAGCTCGCGCACGGCGCGGTCCGCCACCACGGCGTCCTCGATCGACACACGCTGCAGAATGCGGGTCTTTGGGTCCATCGTCGTCGAGGCAAGCTGTTTGGGGTCCATCTCGCCCAGGCCCTTGTAGCGCTGGACGGTATAGCCCTTGCGCTTTTTGGTGATCTTGCCGTCCTTGGCCTTGCCGTCCTCGTCGTTATCATCGGGGTTCAGGCCCAGACTCTGGATGGTATCGCGCAGGATCTCGTCTTCGGGCTGGCGGCCGTTGGGATACACGTAGTGGATCTTATTGCGCACCTTAATGCCAAAGATGGGCGGGCAGGCAACATAGACGTAGCCGGCATCGATCAGCGGACGCATGTACTTGTAGAAGAACGTCAGCAGCAGGATGCGGATATGCGCGCCGTCGACGTCTGCATCGGTCATGATGATGATCTTGTGGTAGCGCGCCTTGGTGATATCGAAATCGCCGCCGGCGCCGGCACTCGTCGTGACGCCGCAGCCGATCGCGGTAATCAGCGACTGGATGGTGTCACTCGAGAACGCGCGATGGTCACCAACGCGCTCGACGTTCAAAATCTTGCCGCGCAGGGGCAGAATCGCCTGGATGTCTCGGCGACGGCCGTCCTTGGCCGAACCGCCTGCCGAGTCGCCCTCTACGATGAAGAGCTCGGTCAGCTCGGCATCGCGCACCGAGCAGTCGGCGAGCTTACCGGGCAGGGACGCCGTCTCGAGCAGGCTCTTGCGGCGGGTCGCCTCGCGCGCCTTGCGGGCGGCATTGCGCGCCTTGCAGGCCTGCTGCGCCTTCTTGACGATCTCGCGAGCGGGCTTAGGGTGCTCCTCGAGGTAATCGGCAAGGCCGTCGGTCACGATCTTGAGCGTCAGCGCGCGCATATAGGAGCTGCCGAGCTTGGCCTTGGTCTGGCCCTCAAACTGCGGATCGGGCAGCTTGACCGAGATAACGGCCGAAAGGCCCTCGCGCACATCGTCGCCGGTCAGATTGGCGTCTTTTTCCTTGAGCAGGTTCTGCTTGCGCGCATAGTCGTTGATCACGCGGGTGAGCGCGGTGCGGAAGCCCTCAAGGTGCATGCCGCCCTCGGGGGTGTAGATGTCGTTGGCAAACGACATGACGTTCTCGCCGTAGCCGCTATTCCACTGCAGGGAAACCTCAACCTCGCCCATCTTGGCCACAGGTGCGTCCGGGTCCGATTTGCCCTCGATGTAGATAGGCTCCTTAAAGGCCTCGGGGACGTCCTTGCCCTCGTTAAGGAACTTGACGAAGTCGATGATGCCGCCCTCGTAGCAAAACTCCTCCACGTGGGGAGTAGACTCGCGCTCGTCAGTCAGCACGATTTTGAGGTTCTTATTGAGGAACGCCGTCTCCTGCAGACGGTTGTGCAGCGTATCGAAATCGTAAATGCAGGTCTCGAAGATCTCGTCGTCGGGCCAGAAGGTGACGGTGGTGCCCGTCGAATCCGAGGTGCCCACGACCTCCATCTTCTTGACGGTCTTGCCGCGCGAGAACTCCATCTCGTAGGTGTTGCCGTCGCGACGAACCTGAACGACCACGCGCTTGGACAGTGCGTTGACGACGGAGATGCCAACGCCGTGCAGGCCGCCCGAGACCTTATAGGCCGAATTATCGAACTTACCGCCGGCGTGCAAAATCGTCATGACGACCTCGAGCGTCGGGATCTTTTTAACAGGGTGCTCGTCGACGGGGATACCGCGCCCGTTGTCGACGACCGTGATGGAGTTGTCGGCGTGGACCGTCACCTGGATCTCGGTGCAGAAACCGGCCATGGCCTCGTCGACGGAGTTGTCAACGATCTCCCACACCAGGTGATGCAGACCGCTGGCGCTCGTCGAGCCGATATACATGCCCGGGCGCTTACGAACGGCCTCGAGACCTTCGAGAATCTTAATCTCGCCGCCATCGTAATCGTTTTCGTTTGCCACACGTCCTCCTTCAGTCAAGAAAATGTGTACAGCCTTACTAGTTTATCGTAAAAAAATACCCTCGGGAACGAGGGTATTTGGCTCTACAAGGCCACCAGATGCGATTTAAGGCTCTTTTTTGCTTTGCACGCCCTTGGCCCACTCGGCACTGGCTCTCATGGCGTTCTCGAGGGCCTCGCGCAGTTTTTGGTCTTCGATGGGCGCCACTTGGCGCTCAATCTCGGTGCGCTCGGCATCGCTGAGGTCGGCGTGTGGGGCCGGCGGGCGCTCGGTCGCCGCTGGGCGAAGGCGCTCCTTGGCGGCGGGCGGCGTGTGACCGGGCGCGGTGGTTTTGAACACCAGGCCATCCACATGCGCACCGGCGCGCTCCATGCGCGCGCGGATGATCTCGCGCAACAACGTCATTTCCTGCGTCCACGAGGGCGAGTCGAGATATACCAGCAGCTCATTGGACTCGGGCAGGTAGCGCAGGCCCGTCACATGCCGCCCCTCGCGCGTGCCCGAGCACACCGCGTTCCACGCGCGATAGACCGCGCGCGACTCCTCGGCGGCCTCCATCTGCGCACGGCGCTCAGGGGTCGCAGCCGCCAGGATGCGCTGGCGCTCTGCGTTCAACAAGCCACTGAAGGCGACCGTTTCGCTCTCGCGCTCGTAATTAGCACGTCTCACCCATGCTCACCACCTTGGCTCGATCAAGCAGGTCATCGGTAAAGTACCCCAGGTTGGTCGTGGTTATGACCGTCTGGATATCATCGCCGATCAGCCGCAGGAAAGCACCGCGGCGTTCGCCGTCGAGTTCGCTCATCACGTCGTCCAAAAGCAGCAGTGGGGCGGTGCCCAGGACATCGCGAGCCACGGCCACCTCCGCCACCTTCCAGGCCAGGACCAACGTTCGCTGCTGACCTTGGCTGGCAAATGAACGGGCGGAGCGACCCGCCACAGCAAACTCAATCTCGTCGCGATGCGGTCCCACCAACGTCACGCCGCGGCGAATTTCCTCGTCGGCGTGCTCATCAAGGGCAGCCAGCATGCGCTCGTACGCCCAGCCCTTCAGCTCTTCGCGATCATCGACCTGGGGCAAATCCCCCAGCGTGGACGCATAGGACACGTTGGCGGCTTCACCGGACGCCACTTGCCCGTAGGCAGTACGCACATGGCCCGCCAGCCGGTCGAGCAGGGCCAACCGGTGCACGAGCAGAGCCGCGCCCGCGCGGGCAATCGAATCGTTCCACGCGCCGAGCATCTCGCGGCAGCACCAGGCCTCCTTGAGCAAGGCGTTACGCTGGGTCACGCAGCGACCATAGGTGCTCGCAAGATCGGCATAGCGTGCGCTCAGTTGCATGCCAAAGTCGTCGAGGGCGGCGCGGCGCACACTGGCGCCTCGCTTAACCATGTCCAGATGGTCGGGGCAAAACAGCACGCTCGGCAGAACCCCGCGCACACCGGCGGCAGAGCATCTCTTGCCGTTGCGGCTAAACGAGCGTTTACCGTCCTCCGCGCTCAATCCCATATCAAGCACGCGGCCGTCGCCCTCGAGCCTCAGCTCGACCTTGCACGAGCCCACGCCGTCATGGACGAGCTCGGCTGCGGTCGGATGCCTAAACGAGGCGCCGCTCGTCAGCAGCTGCAGCGCCTCTATGAGATTGGTCTTTCCCGCCGCGTTGGGTCCCGCAAGTATCGTCACGCCCTCGTCCAGGGCAAGGCGATAGCTATCGAAGCTGCGGTAGTGCGCGACGGAAAGATCGCGGGCGAACATGGTCATAGGGCAGTTGCTAGATGCGGACCGGCATGACCAGGTACAGGTAGTTGATCTTGTCGTAGGACTTGAAGATGCCCGCCTGCGAGTAGCTCTTGAGCTCCAGCGTGATCTCCTTCTCCTTGGACAGGGCATTGAGGCAGCCAAAGATGTAGTGGTAGTTGAAGGCGATGGTGCCCGACTCGCCCTCGGCCTCGACATCGATCGTCTCCTGCGCAAGGTCCTGGTCATTGGAAATGGAGGACAGGCCCATCTGCCCGTTCTCGACATCGATCTCGAACTTGACGGCGGGGTTGGCGCTCGCGATAACGGCCACGCGCTTGAGGGCGGCGTTAAAGGCGGCGACGTCGATCTTGACGCTCGTCACGCACGAATCGGGGATGAGCTGCTTGTAGTTGGGGTACACGCCCTCGATGCGGCGCGACACGTAGGTGGTGTTGCCGGCCTCAAAGACGACCTGGGTGTCGGTAGCCCCGATCATGATGGTCGCCTGGCTGGCCATGATGTTCAGCGCGTCGTTAAAGGCGTCGGCCGGAACGTTGAGTTCAAAGGAGCCCTCGAGGGTTGAGGTCTCGACCTGCGTATCGCACACGGCCAAGCGGAAGGAATCGGTCGCCACCAGGCGCACGGTGTTGTTCTCGACCTTCATGTGCACGCCACCCAGGATGGGGCGGGCCTTGTCAGTCGAGGTGACGCGCCACACGCGGCCGACCATTTCGGACAAGATATCGGTCGGCAGTTCCACGGCGCTCTCGATGGCATAGGCCGGAAACTCGGGGAAGTCATTGGCATCGAGCGTGTTCAGGCGGAAAGAGCTCTTCTCACAACCAATCAGCACCTGGCGCTCGGACAGCTCAAAGGTGACCGGGGCATCGGGGAGGGTCTTGGTGATATTGGAGAGCATCTTACAAGGGATAACCATCTCGCCCCCTTCTTCGACATGTGCCGCGATGCGATGACGGATCGAGATGGTGTAGTTAGAGGTCTGGAATTCCAAGATGCCGTCTTGCGCCTTGACGAGCACGCCCGACAGGATGGGAAGGGTGGACGCCGAAGCGACACCCTTCATAACGACGCCGATGGCTTGTGTAAGCGAGCTCTGGCTGACGGTGAACTTCATCTTTTAATACCTTTCTTTAGATATAAATATCTTAATAATAGTAATAGCACTGACGAAACTGTTGATTACTCCCAAAGACGCAGGTCAGACCCAGAAAGAGAATCGACAGCAACCTGTGTGCAACGGGGGTGGTTTTCCACGTTCAAAACCTGCGCAAAACTTTTCACCACCGCGGGTTGGGTTTTAGACACCTTATGCCCATGGTTTCGACAAGTTTTCAACAGGTGTCTCTATTTCCCTACGAGCGCAGTGTAATTTTATCGCGCAGCGATTTGAGGTCTTCGGTGACGGTACGGTCTTCCTGGATCATCTTCTGGACCTTTTTGTAGCTCGTGCTGACGGTCGAGTGGTTGCGGTTGCCAAATTCGGCGCCCACCGCCGTGGTCGTCATCTCGCACATCTCGATGGCCAGGTAGATAGCGATATGGCGTGCTTTGGCGATATTGGCGTTGCGACGCGGGCCGATGAGCTCCTCGTGCGTCACGCCGTACTGCTCTTCGATGACGGACTGAACCGTCTGGACGTTGATCTTTTTGGCCGATGTGTCGAAGTACTGGCTGGCGATGGCGTCGATATCGTCAAAGGTGAGCTCCCCGCCCTCGCGCTCGCGGTCGCCCGCCTCGCCGGCGCAGCGCTCGCAAAAGCTCTCGAGTTCGCGGATGTTGGTGCCCGAGACCTCGGCCATGTGTTTAAAGTGCTCGTCGGTCAGGTGTCCGCCGTCGCCCCCATAGGCCGCCAGCAGCGAGTCGTCGCCTGCCTCGGGAGCGGCGACGATGGTGTTCTCGTAATAGCGCTGCAAGATCTTGTATTTCATCTCGTAGCTGGGCTCTGCGACCAGGCAGAGCATGCCGGCGTTGAAGCGGCTGGTCAGACGCTCGTCCATGCTCAGGTCCTTGGGGGCACGGTCTGCCGCGATGACGACCTTCTTGTTGTTGCGGATGAACTCGTCCATGAGCTGGAAAAAGTAGTCCACGCTCGCGCGCTTGCCGATGATGTTTTGGATGTCATCGATGATGAGCACGTCCACGCCGTGGTACGCCTGCATGATGGGGGCGTTGCTCTTCTTTTGGCGGTCGAACTCGGTCATCAGGTCGTCCAGATATGCCTGGGAGTTGGCATACTTGACCTTGATCTCGGGCGACTTCTCGGCGAGCTCGTTTTTGATGGCAAGCAGCAGGTGCGTCTTGCCCAGGCCCGATTTGCCGTAGATGAACAGTGATGTGCATGTGCCGCGCTCGTCCGCGAGGGCGGCAAACTTGAGTGCCGAGCGATAGGCATGGCTGTTTTCGGGGCCGTAGACAAAGTTCTCAAAGGTAAATTTTGAGTTCGCGGCGAGCGGGGCTCCATCCGTATTCTGCTCGGCCGGCACGGTCGGCGCCGGTATGGGTGAAGCGGGGGTCGCAGCTTGCGTGGATTTAGTCGGCGCTCCGCCCTTCATCTGGTTCATCATGCGACGAAAATCATCGGCCGAGAGCGTGTTCTTGATTGCAATGCCCGAATCCGCGCCCGCCGCTGCGTCGTGAGCGATAGGCATGTGCGTGACGGGTGCGTTCGTTGACGTCGCCGCCGCGGTCGGCAACGGTGCCATGGTTTCACGGGAAACATCGCTGTGCTGGTGCTCGATTGTCGGCACGTCGCCTGCGGAGGTCGGTGCCGCCGGGGAAGCGGCGGGAGCCGTGGCGGGCGCCGTCGCGGCAGCGGATTCCGTTGCGGCGCCTTGCGGTGCCACGATGTCGAGCGCGATCGGTGCAAAGGCGATTTCTTCCAGATAGGCCTCAATAGTCGGCTGATGCTTTTTGAGCTGCGCGATGGCAAAGCGCGAGGGGGCCTCGATCGTGAGCGTATCTTCGGTCAGGCTTATGGCCCGCGATTGCCCCAGCATGTTGATGAGGCGTGCATCTTGGCCGTCGCGCTGGCAAAAGGCGATGGCATCCCCCAGGATGATGCTTGCTTCCTCGTCCACTGTCTCTCCCGTTCTTTAGCTCTGAGCTCGCACGCGAGCGGCGCCGAGTTCGGTCAGATGGTATTTCTGGCCATGCTTGATGACCAAGCCGGCCTGCGCCAAGTCATTGAGCGTGCGTGACCAAGTGGGGGCCGAGTTTCCAAACGCCCTCGCCAGATCGGTTGCACCGCACGCTTGATTTTGCGCCAGATAGCCCAGCGCGGCGTTGCCGCGATCGCTTACGAACACGTCCGGTTGTGGCTGCGCATACTGATTTGCTGCATTAGGATACATCATTTGAGCTGCTGGTTGTTGAGAACTCTGCATCGGCGGCATTTGCTGTTGAAAACTTTGAGGCCACTGTTGGTAAGGCTGCAGAGGCATCTGTTGGGCCCAGGGGTTGTACTGCTGCTGCGGCATCTGCTGGTACGGCTGCTGATATCCCTGCTGGTACTGCTGCGGGAACTGCTGGCCATACCCCAGTGGCGGCATCTGCTGATATGGATATCCCCGTTGGTACGGCTGATAGCCCATTTGCTGGCCACCCGGTGCCCCCGTCGCCTGCTGCATTGCTGCTGCATCCTGATCTGCCAGCGGCATGGCCTCTGGCATGTTTGGCGTCATCGACATAGATGCCGCCTGGGGCTCTTGTGTGGGAAGCATTCCGGGCTGCTGCATCTGCCCCACGGGGGGCTGCATCTGCTGCGTTGCCATGGGCTGCTGCGCAAAAGCTCCCGGCAGGGGATATGTGGGCTGCTCCGTCTCGGGCCGCACGGCAGCACCGCGTCCGCCGGCACGCTCGATTTCCTGCACGCGTTTAGGGTTCAGGCTTACCGTAACCACGGTGCCGTTGCCCATGTTGTCCTCGATGGATACGGCACCGCCGGCGTTTTCCAAATACTCCTGCACCATGGGAAACCCTGCTCCGGTTCCACGGATATAGCGCTTCATCTTGCTGTTTGCGCTGGTAACGCCAAAGTCGAAAGCGCGTTCCTTGTCGTCGATGCCGGGTCCTTGGTCAGCAAAGCGGATGGTGTCTCCGCCGTCCAGAATCGAGATGATGGGCTCTGCAAAGTGCGCGTGGATAAAGTTTTCGACAATCTCGCGGATGACCATGAGCGAGATATGGCCACCTTGTTCTTTCATGCACTGGTAGACGGTGTTGGTCGTCTCTTCCAAATACGTGCGGACATCTTGCGGATCGATGACGATCACACGCGGTGTCGACAGCATGTCGTCATAGACGGCGATGCGCGCGGCGTACATGGCTTTTGGCGCCTGCGTTGTCGTCTGTTCACCTTCGTCACGCTCTTCGCGCACGCCGGTGATGTGCTCGTTGTCGGGTGCCGGGTCTCCGGAATCGACCATGGTGTAAAAGTCGTCAGACATGCCGCTCGCAATCTTCCAAAAGGTTTCGAACAAATAGTAGCTCACCGTGCAATGTTTCTCATCTTTCGACAAACTTTCAAAACCTGTTGAAAACTTTGGAAAACAGACGAAAAGTTCTCAACATTGCCAACATGACCTGTTGAAAACTCGATGAAATATCATGAAAAGTTGCCATGCACCGCTAAATCGAGCTTGGCTTATGGGGGAACCGTGTGAACTGCGCAACCTTTTACCTTTGATTTCTTGACATTTGAACATTGATTTCCCTACAATCTTCAAGCTCACGTGTCTATATCTGCGTCCGCGTCCCCGCGGACACTCGAAATGCAGCAGGAGGAACTTAAGATGAAGCGTACGTATCAGCCTAATAAGCGTAAGCGTGCCAAGACCCATGGCTTCCGTGCCCGTATGGCCACTAAGGGTGGTCGTGCCGTGCTCGCCCGTCGTCGCGCCAAGGGCCGCAAGCGTCTCACTGTCTAGCAGCGATACACACATCTCGCATGAAGACTATTAAGTCTCGGCAAGATTTCGAGCATGTGTTCAGTCAGGGGCGTCGTTTCAATCACCCTCTGATTCGAATGACCATATGTGAATCGGTTGGCGAAGGCGACTCCGGAAGGGTCGCCTTCGTTGGTGCTAAGCGACTCGGTTGTGCCGTCGTGCGCAACCGATCTAAGCGTGTGATGCGCGAGGCCGCCCGCAGCTGCGGATTTCCCGTTGCGGGTTATGACATCATCTTGTTTGCAACTCCCAAGACGAGGGTTTCCTCGCCGCAGGAGATGGACAAGGCGTTGCGTTCGCTTATGAAGCGCGCCGGCGTTGCCGGGGAGGAGCGATGAGCAATCACGTTTTGCGACGTGTTGCCATCGCTCCTATTCGCATATATCAACAGGTTATTTCGCCCTTATTGCCTGACGCCTGCATTTATTACCCAACGTGCTCGCAATACGCCATCCAGGCGATTGAGAAGCACGGTGTTTTGAGAGGCTGCTGGCTTGCCGTGAGGCGCATCGCTCGCTGCAATCCCCTGCACGTCGGCGGTTATGACCCTGTGCCCTAGCGGGCACTCGCTATCGGAGGAAAACTTACATGTGGGATTGGATCGTTAACATCCTTTTCGAGCTGCTCAAGCTCATCCAGACCTTTGCGGTCGACTGGGGCCTGTCCATCATCATCCTGGTGGTCATCATCCGTCTGCTGCTGACGCCGCTTATGCTCAAGTCGACCAAGTCGACGGCTCGCATGCAGGTGCTGCAGCCCAAGATGCTCGAGATCCAGGAGCGCTATGCCGACGATCCCCAGCGTCAGGCCGAGGAGATGCAGAAGTTCTACAGCGAGAACAAGTTCAACCCCATGGCTGGCTGTCTGCCGCTGCTGATTCAGATGCCTATCCTGTTCGCCCTGTTTACATTGCTGCGCAACCTGCCGCAGTACTTTAACAACGGCACGTTCTCGTTCTTCAACATCCTGCCCGACCTGACCACCACGCCGAGCGCTTCCTTTGCCGATGGCTTTATGGTTGCACTGCCTGCGCTGGTTTGCCTGATCCTGTTTGCCGTCCTGACCCTGATTCCGCAGCTCTATATGTCGCGCAACCAGACCGGCCAGCAGGCTCAGAGCATGCGTATGATGGCCGTTGTCATGACGGTCATGATGCTTTGGATGGGCTGGAGCCTTCCCGTTGGTGTTCTGCTGTACTACGACGTCTCGTCTGCTTGGCAGGTTATCCAGCAGATTTTTGTGACGCAGAAGGTCATCGACAAGGCGAAGGCCGATGAGGAGGAGCGTCTTAAGAACGCTCCGCTGCAGGTTGAGGTCACTCGTCGCGAGAAGAAGCCGCGCCCGCACAAGAAGAAGTAGTGGGATATCAATCTTATTTAGGTACCTAACTTTTGGAGTACGTTATGTCTGAAGAGATCATCGAGGATATGCTTGAGGAGGTTGCCCCGCAGGTCGCGGGCGATTATCCCGAGATTGCACAGCGCTACAAGGCTGGTGAAGAGCTGACCGATGAGGAGCTCGACACCATTGCCGATGTTGCGATTTCCATCCTGCGTTCCATCCTTTCGCACTTCGATGCCGCCAACTCTCCTATCGATGAGTATGAGGGCGACGAGGGTGAGCTGATTTTGGATGTAACGGCTCCCGACCTTGCTGTTCTCATTGGCCGTCATGGTCGCACTCTTGATGCTCTTCAGGTTATGTTCTCTTTGCTGGTGAGCCGCAAGCTTGGCTTTAGGTATCCGGTTGTAGTGGACGTCGAGGGATACAAGAGTCGCCGTCAGGATAAGGTCGCCTCCATGGCTCAGTCTGCTGCCGAGCGTGCCATCCGCACTCATAAGAGTGTTTCGCTTCCGCCCATGAATGCCTACGAGCGCCGACTGGTTCACATTGCACTTCGTGGCAACGATGCAGTCGATACTCATTCTGAGGGTTCTGACCCTGATCGCCATGTGGTGATTGTTGCTCGATAATCTACTCGAGCTTATGCTAGGGGGACGTGGTTTCCACGTCCCCTTTTTTTGTCAAAAGTTCTCGATACGCTGATTTTTGTCAGAAAGGAGCTTCTGTTGTTTGTACTTACCGATCAGCAGGCTGACGAGATGTTGAGTCGCCTAACTTCCTATTGCAAAGAATATTCCTTGAGCGTAACTGATATTGAGCTGAGGAAATGTATCCAGCATTTGGATTTGGTTCTAGAAACAAATAAGACAACCAATCTCACCCGTATTCTTAACGTAGAAGATGCTGCCGTACTTCATATCCTCGACTCACTTGTTTTGCTCCCCTATATCAATAAGGCTCCTGAGGGAGCTTTGCTCGATATGGGAACAGGTGCGGGCTTCCCTGGTATTCCATTAACCATAACCACGCATCGTAAAGCTACTTATATTGACTCTGTTGGCAAGAAGGTTGATGCGGTTAATTCCTTTGTCCATGCTCTTGGATTGAAACATGCTCATGCGGTTCATGATCGTCTTGAAGAATATGCTCGAAGCCATAAGAAGCAGTTCTCCGTTGTAACCGCCCGCGCACTGGCCCCTCTACCGATTCTTGTTGAGTATGCGGCTCCGTACCTGAAGGATGGAGGGCTATTTGTTATCACCAAGGGCAATCCTTCGGATGAGGAGCTTGCTTCCGGCATGTCAGCAGCTAAGATTTGCGGCTTCACTTTGCTTCTGAATGACGCAATTGATTTGCCTGAAGGCTTGGGTCACAGGGAGTTCATTGTTCTTAAGAAGAGTCATTCAGCATCCGTTTCATTGCCTCGTGCAAATGGCATGGCAAAGAAGAATCCGCTTGCCTAGATGTTTCACGTGAAACATAATGGTTACTAACAGCTTGCAGTGTTTCACGTGAAACATAGCAGTTGCTATCGATTCGGAATGTTTCACGTGAAACATCCTCCGTTTGACAGCTTTAATACACACCAGGAGGGACCGTGGGATTTCGCGACGTTAAGCGTTCTAAGAGCGCAAAAGACACGCGTATCATTGCAATCATCAATCAAAAAGGCGGCGTCGGTAAGTCAACGACGGCTGTAAACCTTGCAGCAGCACTGGGTGAGCAGGGTCGTAAGACACTGATTGTTGATTTTGATCCGCAGGGAAACAGCACCAGTGGATTCGGAATTGAAAAAGAAGACCTTGATCACTGCATCTATGATGCATTGCTGAATGATGTGCCGGCAGAATCGCTTGTTCTTGATACAAATTGCAAAAAGGTATTCGTAATTCCGGCTACAATTCAGCTTGCAGGCGCGGAAATTGAACTCGTAAGCGCAATTGCTCGTGAAACCCGTCTCAAAGATTTGCTTGAGCCGATTCAGGACGAGTTCGATTTTATTTTCATTGACTGCCCTCCTTCGCTCGGCCTGCTTACTATCAACGCTTTGACCGCAGCAGACAGCGTTTTGATTCCGATCCAGTGCGAGTATTACGCACTCGAGGGCGTTACGAAGCTGCTTGAGTCAATGAAGATGGTCAAATCTCGTCTGAACAAGGGCTTAGACACCTACGGTGTGCTTATGACCATGTATGACTCGCGTACTTCTCTATCGAATCAGGTTGTTGAGGAGGTTCAATCGTACTTTGGTGATAAGGCATTTAAGACGTTGATCCCCCGTACGGTTAAAATCTCCGAAGCTCCGTCTTTTGGGGAACCGGTAATTACCTATGCACCTCAAAATAAGGGTGCAAAAGCATATATGAACCTTGCAAAAGAGGTGATCAAGCGTGCCTAGTGTAAAGAAACGTGGCGGATTGGGACGTGGACTCAGTGCTTTGGTCTCAGAGGCCGAGTATGAGACCGGTGGTTCGGCTTCATCGGCTTCGAATGCCGCATCTGAAACAAAACTACCTATTGAGGATATCGTTCCCAACCCTAATCAGCCGCGAATTCACTTTAACGAAACTGAACTTCGTGAGTTGAGCGAATCAATCCAAGAACATGGCGTCTTGCAGCCGCTTTTGGTTCGCAAGCATGGAAACGGCTATGAGATCATCGCTGGTGAGCGTCGTTACCAAGCGTCAAAGCTTGCTGGTCTTGAGGAGCTGCCTGTCATCATTAAAGATGTTAATGATGAAGAGATGCTGGCTCTTGCTCTGATCGAAAACCTTCAGCGTTCTGATCTGAATCCCGTCGAAGAGGCTAAGGGCTATCGCCAGCTTATCGATGCCAGCGGTATGACCCAGGAGGCATTGTCGAAGGCAGTCAGCAAGTCACGCTCTGCAATTACAAACTCGCTGCGCCTTCTCGATCTCCCTGAAGTTGTTCAGCAGATGATTTTTGAGGGCAAACTTACTGCTGGTCATGCACGTGCGATTCTTGCAGTTCCCTATGAGGACGCTCGAATTCGACTTGCAGAGAAGGTTGTTGCAGAGGGCCTTTCCGTAAGAGCGACAGAAAATCTTGCTCCGTTGTTTTCTGCCGGAGAGACACCTAAGACGCCGAGGCCTGCAACGCCTCAGTCTTTTAAAAAGGCTGCCCGCGTGCTTCGTCAGGTTTTTAATACCAACGTGCGTGTTAAGAGCTCGCGTGGAAAGAATAAGATTGAGATTGAGTTTAAAGACGAGGAAGAGCTCTCTCGTATTCTTGGCGAAATGATTCAGTTTGATCAAGGAGGCCAAGATGAGGAATAGGATTTTAACTGCGATTGCATTGGCGACGACTGTCGCGGCTGGTGCCTTTGCTGGCTATAAGATCGCGACAGACGATGAACTTCGAGGTCGTTTGCTTCGTAGTGCGCAAGATATTGTCGATACATCCAAGAAGAAAATGGATGTTATGACAGAAGATGTTGCCATGCGTACGGCTCAGGTAACGAAGAATCCCAAGATTAATCAAGGTTGGGTTAGTAACCAATGGGAAAATGTAGGCTATTAGGTACCTAACAATTACTTAGCATATTTTGAGGGGTCCTTGTCTGATTCAAGAGGCAAGGACCCCTTATTTTGGCCGTAAAAAATGGGACAGGTAGCAGCTGATTCAAAATTAAGGTCAATAAATAAAACGGCCCCGGTTGCATCTCCTGTAACCGGGGCCGTTCGATGTTTCACATGAAACGTTTTGGGGTGCGACTCCCCTATGCGTTCTTCTGAACTTTGAAGCGCTGCTTCAGCTGTCCGCAAGCGGCGTCAATATCGTTACCACGGGAGTTACGAATCGTGGTCTCGATGCCACGGGACTCAAGACGACGCTGAAGATCCTCAACCTTATGAATCGGCGACGGCTTGAGCGGGCTGCCCTCGATGTCGTTAAGCTGAATCAGGTTGACGTGGCACAACGTTCCCTCGCAGAAGTCGCAGAGCGCCTGCATCTCGGGATTCGTATCGTTGACGCCTTCGATCATGGCATACTCATAGGTCGGGCGGCGGCCAGTCTTCTCGGTGTAGAGTTGAAGCGCCTCGTGAAGGCGAAGTAGCGTGTACTTCTTAACACCGGGCATTAGCTTATTGCGTGTCGACTGGATGGCGGAATGCAGGGAAACGGCAAGCGTGAACTGCTCGGGGATGTCGGCAAATTTGCGAATACCGGGAATAACGCCGCTGGTAGAGACGGTGAGGTGACGAGCACCGATACCGATGCCATCGGGGTCGTTGAGGATTCGCAACGCCTTGAGAACCTCGTCGTAGTTGGCAAACGGCTCGCCCTGGCCCATGAAGACAACGCTCGTGACGCGCTCGCCAAAGTCGTTGGATACATGAAGTACCTGGTCGACGATCTCTTGAGCGGTCAGAGAGCGCTTGAGGCCGTTGAGGCCGGTAGCGCAAAAGGCACAGCCCATGCCGCAGCCTGCCTGGGTGGAAACGCAGACGGAAAGCTTGTTGCGACGGGGCATACCGACAGTTTCGACGGAAATGCCGTCGTGGTACTCGAGCAGATACTTGCGCGAGCCATCTTTGGAAACCTGCTTGGTGAGTTCAGTCGGCGTATCAAAGGCAAAAGCCTCTTTAAGCTGCTCGCGGAAAGCCTTGGGAAGGTTGGTCATGTCGTCGAACGAACAAACGTTCTTCTCAAAGACCCATTCGATGAGCTGCTTCGCGCGGAAGGCGGGCTGGCCAAGCTCGGCCACGAGCTCGCGAATATCGTTTTGGCTCAAGTCGCGAATGTCCTGAGATTTAGTCCTGGGATTCATGGAAGCCTTTCGATTTTGGGGAAACGTAGAGGGTATCGCTACAATATGGTATCAGCTGCAGAAATTATAGAGGAGGAGTCTGCCCATGCCGGGTAAAAGCCTAGAGAACATGCACGTAGCGGTCTTGGCGGGCGGTCATTCCGCTGAGCGCGAGATCTCGCTTAATTCGGGAAAGAACGTTGTGGTGGCACTGAAGGAAGCCGGCTACACCTCGGTGGAGCTGCTCGATACGGCCGCTGATGACTTTATGGTAACCATGGCAACCGGCGGCTTTGACGTGGCGTTTATCGCCATGCACGGTGCCGGCGGCGAGGATGGCGCCATGCAAGGCGCCATGGAGACCCTGGGTATCCCCTACACGGCTTCGGGCGTGCTTGCCAGCGCCTGCGGTGCCGACAAGGAGGTCTCTAAGCTCCTGTACGCCAAGGCGGGCATTCCCATTGCCCCCGGCCTTGCGCTCGAGGTGGGCGATGAAGTCGATATCGATCATATCGTCGAGGTTTGTGGCGAGCGCTGCTTTGTGAAGCCGGCCGTCAACGGTTCCAGCTATGGCATTTCCCTGGTCCATGAGCCCTCCGAGCTGCCCGCGGCAATCGCCAAGGCGTTTGAGTACGGCGACAAAGTACTGGTCGAGAAGTGCATCGAGGGTACCGAGATCACCGTCGGCGTATACGGCGAAGATGACGTGCGCGCTCTGCCGATTGTCGAGATTCGTAAGCCCGAGGACTGTGAGTTCTACGATCTGGACGTGAAGTATGTCGACCCTACGGACATCCATCGCATTCCGGCGCAGATTTCACCCGAGAATTACGCTCGTGCCCAGGAGCTTGCCTGTGCTGCTCACAAGGCCCTCGGTTGCCTGGGTATCTCGCGCAGCGACTTTATCGTGAGTGAGGACGGCCCCGTTATCCTCGAGACCAATACCATTCCCGGCATGACCGATACGTCGCTGTATCCGGACGAGATCCGCCACACCGACGACATGACGTTCCCGCAGGTCTGTGACAGCCTGATCCGTATGGGCCTTCGTCGAGCGGGCATTGCATGCTAATCGAGGACGCGGTTTCGTCAGGAACGCCGCAGTTTGTCATCGACTCCTATGCCACGCTTGCCGAACGCGCCAAAACGCAGTCCTTTGGTCTTATCGAGGAAGATGTGATTGTCCTCGATACCGAGACCACAGGTCTTTCGGTGCAGGACAATGAACTGATCGAGATCTCGGCGGCCCGTCTTTCGGGCCGCGAGATCGTCGACCGTTTCGATACCTTCGTGCATCCCAAGCAGCTGATTCCCGCCGAGATTACCGAGCTCACGAGCATTACAAATGCCGATGTGGCAGATGCCCCGTCGGCCGTTGAGGCCGTCGCCGCTCTCGCCGATTTTGTCGGTGGTTGCCCGGTGATCGCACATAACGCCACGTTCGACCGCTCGTTTATCGAGTCGGTCAAAGGCGGCGTCAACGTGAGCGATATTTGGATCGATTCGCTGGCGCTGTCGCGAATCGCGCTTCCGCGCCTGGCCTCGCACAAGCTGTCTTTTATGGCCGATCTGTTTGGCTGTGACTCGGTATCACACCGTGCCAATGCCGACGTCGACGCCCTGTGTGGCGTATGGCGCGTGTTGCTCGTGGCGCTCACCGACTTGCCCCAGGGCCTCATGGCGCGCCTAGCCGACATGCATCCGGATGTGCCTTGGTCCTATCGTCCTATCTTCTCATTCTTGGCAGGGCAGAACCCTGGTTCTATCTTCTCTCTCAGCGCCGCTCGTGCTGACGTTCTCAAGGCCGATCGCGCCGACGATCGGGTGGACGCCGACGAACTGCCGGTCCTCAAGATGCCGAGTCGTGAGGAGATTGAGGCAGACTATGCGCCAGGTGGCCTGGTCAATCGCATGTACCCCACCTACGAGCCGCGTGATGAGCAGATTGCGATGGCGCTCGAGGTCCGCGATGCGCTGGTCACGGGCACTCATCGTGTAATTGAGGCGGGCACGGGCGTCGGCAAATCGATGGCCTATCTGGTGCCTTTTGCCGAGGCAGCACGCCGTAACAACATCACGGTTGGTATTGCGACCAAATCGAACAATCTCGCCGACCAGCTCATGTACCATGAGCTGCCAAAACTTGCCGAGCAACTGGACGGTGGTCTGTC
The DNA here is from genome assembly GCA_048503295.1 of Collinsella aerofaciens. Classification (GTDB taxonomy): domain Bacteria; phylum Actinomycetota; class Coriobacteriia; order Coriobacteriales; family Coriobacteriaceae; genus Collinsella; species Collinsella aerofaciens_CI. Next base: position 115,856 of record DBFRVO010000016.1, read on the forward strand.
ATTTTGCGCTCTCAAGGGGTATGACCACTATCCGTGCCTGCGCAAGCTTGAGCGCATGAGCCGCGGCCAGGCCGAGATTACCACCAAGCGCGATCCGGCGGACACGCTCACGGCGGTCGCGGTCATTATGGCGTACGTCTGCCAATCAGCCGATGGCGACCTCGACTCACTTGGCATTCGGTGGCGCAGCGTCAACCGCCCCGACTTTACGACGGCCTCGCGCGAGTGTGCTCGTCGCCTCTGCCCGTTTTTCCCTGATAAATGTTTGGTCCACGGCGCTCGCCGTCGTGCGGCGCATGCCGATGTGGTGGTCACCAACCATTCCCTGCTGTTCCGCAACGTTGCGGCCGAGGGCAGGATTTTGCCTCCGATTCGTCATTGGGTAATCGACGAGGCCCATTCCATCGAGCGCGAGGCGCGCCGCCAGTGGGCGCGCGTGGTGTCGGCGGACGAGTCACGCGTTCTGTTTGAGCGCCTGGGTGGCTCGAGCACCGGCGCGCTAAGCCAGGTTTCCCGTGATTTGGCAACCTCCGAGGGCTCTACGCTCTATCTGGGCCTTACTGCCAAGGCGACGTCGACGGTTGCGCGCGCGAGCATGGCAATCGCCGACGTGTTCGATGGCGTTCGCGAGCTCGGCCGCCGTGCCCGTGGGGGTTATGACAATGCCAATCTATGGATTGGCCCCGAACTGCGCGAATCTGACGACTGGCATGATTTCTTACAGTCGGCCTACGCTGCCATCGACGCGTTGGAACAGGCTGACAAGAGCGTCGACGCGCTGGTGCAAGCCGTCGCCGCCGACAAGCCCGAGGTTGTTGTCGACCTGGGTGATATCTCGCGCCGCTTGCACGAGCTGGCCGAGAACCTCAAACTCATCATTGACGGCACCGATGAACACTACGTGTATTCGCTGCAGGTCAATCGCAGGTTGCGTGCCGGCGGAGAGTCAATGACCGCAGAGCGCATCGACATTGGCGAGGCCTTGGCAACCGAGTGGCTGCCCGAGGTTCACACGGCTATCTTTGCCTCGGCGACCATGACGGTGTCCAAAAGCTTTGAACACTTTAACCACGCGGTCGGCCTCGATCGCATCGGTGCTTCAACATCCTCATCGTTGCACTTGGACTCGAGCTACGACTTCGATTCGAACATGGCTGTAGTCGTTGCGGGTGATATCCCCGATCCGCGCGATCGTGAGAGCTATCTTACGGCGCTCGAGCGCGTGCTGGTCGACGCCCATCTTGCCATGGGCGGATCGGTGCTCACACTGTTCACCAATCGGCGCGACATGGAAGACCTGTACGCCCGCGTTGAGCCCAAGATGGCCCGTGCGGGTCTGGAACTCAACTGCCAGCAGCGCAACTCATCTCCTCGTCGCCTGCGCGACCGGTTTATCAGCGAGCCGACTTCATCGCTTTTTGCGCTTAAGGCCTTCTGGGAGGGATTCGACGCCAGCGGCGAGACGCTGCGCTGCGTCATCATTCCCAAGCTGCCGTTCTCGAGCCCCACGGACCCGCTCTCGTGCGAGCGCAACCTGCGTGAAGACCGCGCTTGGGCGCGCTATTCGCTGCCCGAGGCGGTGCTCGAGGTCAAGCAGGCGGCCGGCCGCCTTATCCGCTCGTCGACCGATTGCGGCGTGCTGATTCTGGCCGACCCGCGCCTGGTGACGAAGGGCTACGGAAAGAAGTTCTTAACGTCGCTGCCCACGAGCTCCTACCAGCGCATCGAATCGGCACAGATTGGGCACTATCTGCAACTGTGGCGTGCACGCCACGAGCGGCGGCGCTAAAGCGGACAGACGAGGGTTTTTGCCATATCGCACAGACGCTTTGACAGGGCGGGGTCATCCAAGATGCGGATGGCTCCGCCCGCTGCGATTACCTGGCTCAGTAGCCAACGCTCGGAGCCATAATGCACGGTTACCGTTGCCATGTCTGCCCCGCTGCGCTCGATTAGGGTGATGCCGGCCCAGTCCAGATGCTCCGCCATATCGAATGGCATCAAGAGCTTTGCGCTACGCTGCGTCCGAGCAAGGGAATCGTGGAGGGATGTGACGTCCGGTGCATGAGGCACGACGGAGTCTTCCGTCAAGGCGAGTCCCTCGATTTTATCCATGCGATAGGTGCGCTGCTCATCGACCGCGATGTCCCAGGCAATCAGGTATGTTTGGTCGCCGTTTGCCGTAATGCGCAAGGGGTCGACCAGACGCTCACGTGGCCGTGCATCGTCCATCGAGCGATACGAGATGCGGCAGCGAACACCGTCCTGAATGGCGCAGCTCAGCTGCTGCCAGTGCGACCCGTGGTTGACGGTGTCAAAGACGCGCTGGTTATAGCCGAGCTCTTCGGGTAGAAGGGCATGTCGAATCCGAGCTGCCGTATGCGGCTCGATCCCCAACGATTCAAGTTCATGGTTGAGCACAGCGCCCTCGGCGGCACTCAAGCGCAGCGGTAGCACACGCCCGGCGTCACCGGTGAGGACCACACGCTCGCCGCGGCATTCGCAGATGATGCGCGCGCCCGATTCTCGGTCCGCGAGCGTCGAGACGATCTCGAGAATCTCGTCGAGCGATACCCCCGTGATGTCAAAGCGACTGCAAATCTCGGTCCGTGTCATGCCGCTCTCGCCGGCGGCGTAGAGGGCCTCCATGATGTCGATGGCGCGCGAGAGTCTCTGCTCGCTGGTGAGTTTACGCACGGGCATACTCGTGCACCGTCCTTTCAATGAGGTGGTTCCACGCCTGTTTGAGCGATTTGGGGGCCACGGGCCTCATGCCGTCCATGGCGTGGGCCATGCAAAATGAGGCGCCGGCTTCAAGATCGCGCACGTCAACGGTCCAGGTCCATCCCACATCGGTGTGTACGAGCTCACCTCGCCCACGCGTGAGACCGTTGATCATATCGATCTGCGTCTGAGGGGCGAATGAGAACGTGGCTGCAACGGGCGGTCGGTCGGCAAAATCGAATTCAAAGAACAGGTAGTCGCTGAGGTTGAAGTCCGCGGGGATGACGTAGGCCTTCGAAGGACGCCAAGCGCGAACGATACGGTCGCAGCGGAATGTCCTGATGTCGTCGGTGACGTTGTCGAGACCGCAGAAGTAAGCCACGCCCTCGCGCTCGAACATGCCGTAGACGCAGACGGTACGTTCTCTCTGCTCGCCGCGTCCGTTCTGATATAAAAATCGCAGCGCGCATCGCTCGGCAAAGGCGCTCCAAACCGCATCGACGGTGGGAGAGCGGCTGATCGGCGCCTCGTCTACCGTCGTCCTGCCGGTGAGATAGGCAATCTTGGAGCGAATATCGGCAAGCGGTGCGGCAAAAGTGGATGAGCCGGCCGCTAGTGTCTGGTCGATGGCGTTGAGCAGGATATCGGCGTCGTCTGCGGTAATGAGGCCGCCTGCCGCAAACGTGTGCTCGCGGTCGATTGTCCACGAGCTTTCCTCGGTCTCCTGCGCGCCGGTGGGGCGAACCTCCTTGATTAAGATGCCGCGTTCGAGCAGCTTGTCACGATCGCGTCGAAACTTGCGCTTATCCGAGTCGATATTGCCCGAGCCATATCCCAGGTCAGAATCCAAGACGATCTGCTCGGTCGTCAGCGGTTCGGGGGAGCTATTGAGCACAAAGAAAAGATTGAGGATGCGCTGAGCCGTTTTATCGAAACTGGGCTCCGAATTTCCCTTTTTAATTGTCTCGGTCGTGTCGCTTGCCGTCATAGAGTCCTCGCATGAGAAGGTGGTTTGCTGCCATGATTTTAGTCCGATATGGAGATTAGGCTATATCCTTGTCCGCTCGGGGCGTTAAGATGGCCCGAATTCGGTCGTTTGCGCTCGCTCGGGGTATACTTTCGACTATATACGGTTCTAATGTGCATGCATTGGGCCTATTTGTCGGATTATGGATGTGGAGCGCACATGGCGAACACCCAGAACTATATTAACCACCTGCTGCAGAACACCGGCATTACGCCGGCATGCAGCGAAGAAGAGCGCTTGGCTGCCGAAGATATCGCTCAGATCTTCCGCAACCACGGCTTTGACCCCGAGGTTCAGGAGTTCAATGCCCCGGCGCCCAGTAGGTTGGCATTTGCCGTTACCGGTATTCTTGCGTTTGCCGGCGCCCTGCTGATGGGCATCGGCGGCGGTATCGGCTTGGTCGGCACCTTGCTGGCCATTGTCGGCGCCGTTCTTTACGTGCTCGAGCGCACGGGCCACCCCGTGGTTTCGCGCCTGGGCAAGACGGGCGTGAGCCAAAATGTCATCGCCTACCACAAGGCCTCGGGCCCGCTCGCGTCCCCGCGTAACCGCCCGGTGGTCGTTGTCGCACACTACGACTCTCCCCGTGCTGAGCTGCTCGCCCGCGAGCCTTATGCTTCGTATCGTGCACTCATCGCCAAGCTGTTGCCCGTTGCCACGGTTGCCCCCGCTGCCGTTGCCATCCTGCGTATTCTGCCGCTCCCCGGCGCGCTCAAGGTTCTGCTGTGGATTGTCGCGATCCTCGCTTCCCTCGTTGCACTCGCCAACGCGGTAAACATCATCTCTAACCGCCACATTCTTCCCTATACGTCTGGCGCGGTGTGCAACAAGTCTTCTGTCGCCGCTATGCTCGGCGTTATGGACAACGTTGCTCCCTTCCAGGGCGAAAACGAGTTTCCCGACGATGTTCCGTTCGATACCTATTTTGGGGAGCAGAAGCGTCGTGCCGAGGAAATGGCGCGCGCAGCGGCGGAATATGCCGCGGCCCAGCAGCAAAACGACTACGGCAACACCATCGAGTATGAAGAGCCTACCTACGCCGAGGACGAATTCGGTCAGCCGATTGCTCCCGACGCTCAGACCGAGCCCGAACAGGGCGAGGCTTTCGACGAGCAAATCGAGGGCTTTGAGGGTGCGTCTGCCGACGAGACGCTGATCGGCGCTATCGTGCCTGAGGATCAGAATCAGGCTGCCCAAGCCGAAGAGTTCAATGACGAGGTTCCCGCTGCCGAGCCGGCGGAGGAGTCTGCCGAGCCCGAGCCCAAGCTCTATCGCAACGCCGCCGGCAACATCCGCTTTGGTTCGGATGCCATCCGTGCGCTCGGAATGCTTCCCGAGTCCTGCACGCTCGATTACGAGGAGGGCGAGGAGCCAACGTTTGAGCCCGAGCCTGCCCCCGTCGTGGCTGCGCCTGCGCCCGTTGTCGCTGCGGATGATGAGTCTGCCGCGGTTACCGCTGCCGTTGCCGATCCCGAGGCGGTGTCCGCGTTCGATCCCGCGGCAGGACTGGACATTTTGGCTCCCGCCGCACCGGCGCAAGACGTTGCGGACGAGTCTGACGACGATTACGTTGAACAACCGAGGCGCGTGTCTTACGAGAGCGATACTGATTTCTCGGCCGAGATTCCCGCGGCAACGCCGCATGCCGACATTGCATCCGCGTTCTCGTCGATTGGCGCCAGCGCTTCCAACTTCTTTAAGGGTGCGTTTGCAAAGGGCAAGAAATTTGTCGACGATTTCGAGGAGAAGCGCGCTGCCGCACGCGAGGCTGCCGAGCAGGAGGCTATCGCTCAGCAGCAGGCAGCCGAGGCGGCACGTGAGCTCGCGGCGCAAGAGTTCGAGCAGAACGAGGCTATGCAGTCCGCGCCCGTCGAAGCCGCCGAAGCTACAACGTCCTTTGAGTCCCAGCAACCGGCGTCCGCGGATGTTGTTGAAGCGACGACGTCTTTCGAGGCTCAGCAGCACGTCGATAGCACCATGTCGTTTGATGCCGCGCAGTTCGATTCCACGATAACGTTTGAAAAACAGGGCACCGCGATTGCCGATCCCCTTCCTGTTTCCGATGAGCAGGGCGACGCGGCAGACGATGACGAGCCTGTTGATGCTGCCGAAATCCAAGATGCCGCCGAGGACGAGCCCGTCGAGGCCAACTCTGACGAAGAGCAATACGCGGCAGCCGAGCAAGATGATTCGACCGAGGTCGAGCAGGAGGAAGTGCCTGCGGTTTCCGAGACTCCCGAGACGGATGAGTCGAGGCCTTATTCCACGCAGATTTTCACCATGCCGACCCCGAGTGGTTCCGGTGCCACGGTTGCCAATGTCGCTCCCACCCAGGACGAAACGGTCGATTCCCTTATGGCCCAGATTTCCTCCCAGGCATCGCCGCGCCCGCAGATGAATGTTCCCGATCCGGCGTCGGCACCGTCGCCTGCACCTTCCTCGTCTCCGCTGGCTTCGGTCCCCGATCCGTCGCTGCCGTCTATGAAGCAGGCAAACGTTGCGTCTCGCACGTCGCTGTTCGACCTTCCCGACCCCTCCGCACAGGTCAATGATCCCTTTGCTACTGCCCAGGGCCCCGAACCCACATCGGCACCCGTTGCGCCTCCTATGCCCGTTGCGTCGGGCGCACAGCCGATCGAGACCATTTCGGCTCCCGCCCCGGCGGCACCCAAGTCTCGTAAGCGCGGCCTGGGTGGTCTGTTCGGCCGTAAAAAGAAAAACGAGCAGGACAGCATGAGTGACTGGCTGGGCGTCGAAGACGATTACGATGCCAAGAAGTCCGGTCGCGGTATCGGTTCGTGGGGTAACTTCGAGGACGATAACGATGGCTGGAAGGGTGGCGCTACGTCTTCCGATGGCGCTTCTTCCGAAGATATGCTCTCGGCTGTCGCCTCTATGGGCGATGATGAGCTGCTCGGTCACGATATCTGGTTTGTGGCAACGGGCGCCTCGGATTGTGATGGCGCTGGCATGAAGGCCTTCTTGGCTTCGCATCGCGATAAGCTCCGCGGCGTATTCTTTATCAATCTTGAATCCGTCGGCGCCGGTAGGCTTTCGGTGGTGACGGTCGAGGGCGAACAACAACTGCTCAAGGGCGATCGCCGCATCATGAACCTGGTCAGCAAGGTCTGCAAGTCGTTCCATGTCGATTGTGGCGCGCTCGAGATGCCCTATGCCAAGACCGATGCCTATGCTGCGCTCGAGGCGAGTCGCCGAGCCCTTACCATCGCCGGCGTGGACGGCACGCGTCTGGCTTGCGCTCGTACCGAGGACGACCTGCCCCACAATGTCAACCCGACGAACATTGCTACGGTATCCGAGGTCGTGACCGAGGTTATCCGCCGTTCGTAGACGGAGCTCTAAGGAGTCAACGTGTTTTCGTATATTAAGCGCCATTGGCCTGTCTACGTGATTTTGACCTTGATTGCCATTGCGTTAGGATTTGGGGCTGCCTACATCGTGGGTGCAAAGGGCTCGACCCCCGCCTCCGCAATCAGCGAAGAGGTGGAGCAAGAACAGAGTACGGGTGCCGATGGGATTCCTGAGTCCGAGCAGGCAATCGTTGATGGTGGATCTTCGTCTGCAGAGTAGATGCGGCGATTTAAATGATTGAAAGCGGGCGAGCCAGGGGACTGGCTCGCCCGCTTTTTCATCGCGCTAGCGCTTCTTTGGGATCGACCTAAGGCGAGCGAACCATAGGGCTGCGGCACCCGAGGTCAGGAGCGCGGTGATGCAAGCGGCGATGGGAACTGATCCTGTTGCCGGTAGGTCCTGCGGTAGGGTACAGCGTTGAATGACGCTGTCTTCGTCATGTGACTCAAGTTTATCGCCGCCACCGTTGCGGCAAAGATCGACGCGCGCGCTGTTGGTGAGTGCGGTTTGGGGCGTATAAGCCGACGTTGCCTGCATGTGTACGACTGCGCCCCGAGCGTCTGTGCCAAGGATTGCTTTGGCATCGTCAAGGTCGTCGTGCTCATCTTTGAGATCATCGCGGGTCCAAGAATCCGCATCGCTTCGAGTCGTAAAGTCGGCGGCTACCGCACCGTATTCAATTCGAATGCCTGTTACGACGGTATTGGATGCAAGGTCGAGCTCTTCCGCCTCGAGTGTGGTGGATTCCGTGGTCGAGACATCCGCCTTCCAGAGGCGCCAGCCGTCGTAATCGACGAGGCGGCAGTCCTCACCAAGGCTCTCTTTTACTTCGTCGGACTCAAGCCAAGGATTTTCGTGTCCATCGTCAAGTGTCGCGTTCGCCGGCTCATCGACGTCTGTCGAGTCCAACGGCGTCGTGCGATACCACACGTTGCACAGACCGTTGAGGTCGCCGATGGCGACGGGGGTTTCGATTGAGATGAATCTCGCCGTGCCGTCTTTGGCGCACTCAAGATCATCGGTAATCGTAAACTCATCAACCCAAGTAGCGGAATCGTTTCGAGCGTCGATGGTATAGGAGAAAAGTCCATCCGTATTAGTTTGCGTCGCGGCGCGATTTTTACCATCGCCGTTAGCCAACAGGCCCTTTTCGATAGGTTGGACAAGTTCCTGACGCTTGTCGACCTGTCCCTTGATCTCGATGGGCGCATCCTTCATCGCGACGGATTGGACTTCTCCCGTATCCTTTATTTCAAACGTTATTTCCTCGGCAAGGTCATAGGTCCGCGGAGACATCATTTCGCGCAACGAGTAGGTGCCGGGTGCAAGATGTTCGACGCGGTGTGGCTTGTCGGATGAGGTCCAGGAGTCTATTTCGGTTTTATCGGGACCATATAAGGTGAGTTGTGCGCCTTCCACTTCCTGCTCACCGCTTGCATCGACCTTGGAGATATCAACCTTGGTGTAATCGTCGGATACGTTAAGCCGTGCTTCTACAACGGGTGTTTTCTGGTCGGCATAAGTAAGGTCGACAATATGGGTTGTCCGATCGAGCAAGAAGCCTGCCGGCGCTTGAGTCTCGACAACCTCGTAGCGTGCGGTGCCAAGTCCCAGCGGGAGGTTGTCCGCGCGTGCTTCTCCAGTTTCATCCGTCGTGATGGTAGCGACAGTCTCACCGTCGAGCGCGGCAATGCTACCGTCGGGGCGCACGATATCACTCGAGGCACGGATCTCAAAGACGGCGCCCGCGAGGCTGCTGCCGTCTATGGCATCGGTTTTAACGATCCTGATGTTTCCGGTCGCGGCGTGGTCATAATACGAGGCGATTGCAACGGGCGTTAGGTTCATGTCGGCGGGTATGTTTACCTCGATCTCCTCGCCGACAAGATAGGGCTCTTTGGCCGAGGTTTCGCGTACATAATAGGTGCCCGGCACGAGCGATTCGGGCAGTGTGACGGTCCCGGTCGCGTCAGTCGTAAAGGTGTCCATTACGTTATGTGTTGGATACCAGCAAGTTTGTGAGACAGATTCGTGATTGCTGTCGAGTAGTTGGAAGGTGAATCCGGCTAGTGGAACAGAAGCGCCTGTTTGGGCATCGCGTTTTACAATCTGGAGATGCGTCGACAGAGCATGGTTGTCCACGATATATTGAAGCTCGGCGCCGTTGGAAATCTGATTGGCCCCGACGGTCCATTCCCCTGCACGTTTAAAACCCTCGGGGACGGTTTCCGGAACCTCGCGAACCGTGTAGCCGGCACGGTCGTATGGGACGGCTCCGTGGACACCGGCGGGTCGCTTGCCTGCGCCGAACCATGCTTCGGGCTGATCTTTGGTGGAGGCAAAGCCATAGACGTTTGTGGTCAGTGTGCCAACAACCTGCTGAGAGCTGTTGCTGACAACCTCAAAGACAACACCACCCGCCGGCTGCTCCAGGCCGGATTGGTCGCTATTGCCGTAATCCTTGAATTTGGAAATCTCAAGGTTAAACGCAATGGGGATATCGGAAACGCGAGATTCGATCTCGACCACGCCTGAATCGCCGAGCTGGTCGGCTCCAACGGTATAGGTCCAGCTGTCGTTGGATGGCAGGTAGCCCTCGGGGGTTTTGATTCGTAGATGGTAAAGGTTCCTAAGGGGACATCGGCGAGGGTGGCCCGACCGCTTTCGTCGGTCGTGAGGATTTGTGCCCATCCAGGGGTTGAATGCGACACACACGTGAACTCTGCTCCTGCGAGTGAAGATCCCACCTGGGGGCCGGCATTCGTCGCGGCATCGAGTTTTACGATACGCAGATTGATGGTGCCGGGCTGTTCATCAATGGCGACCCGCCCGCCGTCATTCCCCGTGGTAAAGGCAATACGATCGTGGCGGGGGACATAGCCGGCCGGCGCCTTCGTTTCAACTAGGTAGTATGCCGTGTTGGGCAGAAGCGTTGCTTGCGCTCGACCGTTGCTGTCCATCTTGATGGTGCCGACACGCGCGCCGCTGGCGCTCTCAAAAATATCGAATGTTGCCCCGGTAAACTGATAGGTATTGTTTCCGCTGGTAATAACGGTGTTAGCAGACTGCTTTTGGAAGGAAACAGAGACCGCCGGCAGTACATAGAGCATGTCTTGACGTTTGCTGCCGCCCGATACGGCTCCTAGATAGCGTCGCGCGCGGTGCGGAGCGGCTTTGATGCTTCCTGATTTTGCGCTGTCGTGGAGCCACCGCGCAGCCGCCACGACTTCATTGTCGGCGGTAAAGTGTCCGCTCTTGGTTTTGCCCTGAGCGGTCGTGTAGGAGTAGGTGCCGTCGACATGGGTAGTGCCGTTGAGCATCCATACGGCAAGCTGGGTGGCGGCGCGGGCGCGATCGGGTGAAAGATGGTAACCGCCAAACGACGTGGCGGTAGGATATCCGTGACAAACGATTGCCGCGAACTCGTCGTCGAGCCACACCCAGCCTTGATCAAAGTTGAGCCATGGGCCGCCCGGTTTGGTGGGGCCGGGGCGCTCCTGGTTCATGCAGTAGGCAATCGAGGTGTCTTGAGCTTCATACTTGCCGATGAAGAAGGGTCCACAATCATCGCTAATAGTGCGGAAGCCGAGCTGGTCGTAGCCATCGACGGCAAATGCGGCTCCCGGTGCCAGGCAGCCGAAAAGCAGGAAGAGGAGCAGGAGCAGCGGACCTGTTGCGATTGCGCTGTGGACAGAGTGCGTGGGTGCGTTGGACATGGCTGCTCCTTATCCCTCGTGCGCCGCACGGGGAGGCTGCGACGCGTAGGATGAGGCTACCCCCGAGGTTCATGCGGGTAAGTACCGGAGCCTGACCAAAAGCTTGCCCGATTTCTGACAAATCGAGCTCAAATACAACAATCAGATAAAAGTGCAGGTAAAAGATGGTAAGAAAAGAAAGACAAAGGTCCTCATCTCCACAATTGGCGCGGTTTTCAAATGATTCTCCACAGCTAAAACAAGCATCACCACCCTTGTATCGAACAAGACAACCGCGTTATACTAGCCAACGCACAAGCGGGCATCGCCAAGTGGTAAGGCATCAGCTTCCCAAGCTGACACTCGCGGGTTCGAGTCCCGTTGCCCGCTCCAGTAAAAAGCACAAGCACGGCAGCGTTACGTTGCCGTGCTTTTTACTACCAAGCGCCGGGACTCGAACCCGCCAGGGTGCGAGCGTTAAGCGAACGCGAAGCGTTTGTAGCGAGCAGGCGAAGGCGCCGACAGGCGCCTGAAGCCGGTGCGGATTTGCGAAGCAAATACGCGGACGTCCCGTTGTCCGCTCCATGGAGCACAGAAGACCTCGGGACGGCCAATTCAACAAAGTCTTCCCCATCGTCACCGTGAATCCGAGGGGATCGACCGCAGCCGGTGCGGATTTGCGAAGCAAATGCGCGGACGTCCCGTTGCCCGCTCCAATTCCAAAATGTTAGGTTAATGCCTGCTGCCCATACTTGCACCTGCGCACGGTACAATGGTTGGGTTACGACCAACGTGCCAATAACCAAAAAGGAGCCGCTATGATCGATCGCTATACCCGCCCGGAGATGGGACACATCTTCTCCCTCGAGAACAAGTACGCCATTTGGCAGGAGATCGAGGTCTTGGCCTGCGAGGCCCAGGCGGAGCTCGGCAAGATCGGTATTTCCAAAGACGAGGCCCAGTGGATCCGCGACCATGCCAACTTTGAGAAGGCGAAGGTCGATGAGATCGAGGAAGTCACGCGCCACGACGTCATTGCCTTCCTGACCAACATGAAGGAGTACATCGATGCCGATGTTCCCGAGGGCGACCCCAAGCCCAGCCGCTGGGTTCACTATGGCATGACCAGCTCCGATCTGGGCGACACGGCCCTGTGCTACCAGCTCACCCAGGCCTGCGACCTGATCATCGAGGACGTCAAAAAACTCGGCGAGATCTGCAAGCGTCGCGCCTTTGAGGAGCGCAACACGCTCTGCGCCGGCCGTACTCATGGCATCCATGCCGAGCCGATGACCTTCGGCATGAAGTTTGGCTCTTGGGCCTGGGAGCTCAAGCGCGATCTGGATCGTCTTGAGGACGCCCGCAAGAATGTTGCCTTCGGTGCTATCTCGGGCGCTGTCGGCACGTACAGCTCCATCGAGCCGTTCGTCGAGGAGTACGTCTGCGAGCACCTGGGCCTGGTCCACGATCCCCTGTCCACGCAGGTCATCAGCCGCGATCACCATGCCTACCTTGCCGGCGTGCTTGCCACTACAGCGGCCACCTGTGAGCGCATCGCTACCGAGGTTCGCAATCTACAGAAGACCGATACGCTCGAGGCCGAGGAGCCGTTCCGTAAGGGTCAAAAGGGCAGCTCAGCCATGCCGCACAAGCGCAACCCCATCACCATGGAGAAAGTCTGCGGTCTGTCGCGCGTCGTGAAGTCCAACGCCCAGGTTGCCTTCGATAACGTCGCCCTGTGGCACGAGCGTGACATTTCGCACTCCTCTGCCGAGCGCGTCGCCCAGGCCGATAGCTTCATCGCCCTCGACCACATGTTCCAGTGCCTCATCCGCGTTATCGACGGCCTGCAGCTGTATCCCGCCCGCATGATGGCCAACCTCAATAAGACCCGCGGCCTCATCTTCTCTTCCAAGGTACTGCTCGCCCTCGTCGACACGGGCATCACCCGCGAGGACGCGTACGCCATTGTGCAGGAGAACGCTATGGCAACCTGGCACGAGGTACAGGATTGTGTCTCCGGCCCCACCTTTAAGGAGCGTCTCGAGGCCGACCCGCGCTGCACCGTCAGTCAGGAGAAGCTCGACGAGATCTTTGATCCGTGGGACTTCCTCACCCGTATCGACACGGTCTTTGATCGTCTGGAGCAGCTGAGCTTCGAGTAGGTTCGGGCATAACGTTAGCTTTTTAGGGCGCTTTGCTGGTAATGTGTGTTGCCGGCAAAGCGCCTCGTTGCATTTAGGGAAAGACGGGGATAATAGTCGTCTCGAATAACATTCTGAGAGGGGATCGCATGATTTCGTTTGATTACAAGCCTCAGGGCGTGTGTGCTCGCAATATTCACCTTGACCTTTCCGATGACGGCAACAAGGTGGTGGGCGTTGAGTTTACCGGCGGCTGCGACGGCAATCTCAAGGCTATCTCCAAGCTGGTCGAGGGCGCTCCCGCCGATCGCGTAATCGAGGTTCTCGCCGGTAATACCTGCGGTATGAAAAAGACCTCCTGCGCCGACCAGCTTACGCGCGCTATCGAGGCCGCTCGCGCCGAGATCGCCTAATGGGTATCGCCGATCACATCAAGAACGGAATATCGCGTCGCGGCTTTGTACTCGGTGGGGCTGCCGCGGGCGCTGCCACGGTGCTTGCCGGATGCTCGAAAAAAACGGGTACCAGCGATGATGTCGCCGGCGAGCCGCAGGTTATCAAGGACGATTCCAAAATCATCTCGATTACGGATGAGTATGAGGCTGTCGACATCGATCTTGAGCCGGCGTCATCGTGGACGCTGCCTCTGGGTACGCTGCTGTACTATTGCGACGGCGATTACGCCGCGGCGATGATGGCGCCCGCATCGGCACTGCACGCCAACACACTCGGCGTGCTCAACCTGGGCGATGGCTCGCTTACCACATTAATCGAGGATCCTATCGAGGGCACGGGATACGCATTCTACGATGTCCGTGCCGGCGACGGCGTATTCGCGTGGGTTGAGATGAACTTTGCCAATTCATCGTGGAAGCTCTACGCTCAAAATCTGTCGGGCGCTTCGCTCTCTGGCGACGTGGTTGAGCTCGATCGAGGTGGCAAGGACTATGATCCGCCCCTGTTCACGGCGTTCGGGTCATCAGTCATCTGGTATAAAATGCCTTCGGCAGGCGGCAATAAAACGAGTAGTGATTCGTTTTGCTATCGTCGCTCGCTTGATGAATCCAAGGCCGAGGTAATTTGGAAATCGACGGGCCGCTTTGCATCGGCCCCGCGCGCGAGCGACGGCATTTTGACCATCTCGCCGCGTGTCCGCAACGACGAGGGCGTCTACTACGGCATAACGGCAATCGATCTGACCGACGGCAACAACACCAAACGTGCCCAGCTAGTTCTTCCCTCGTCAGTCTCGCCTTTCGAGGCCGTATATATGGGCGATACCTTCGTGTTTTCTATCGAGGCGACCTATAGTGGCGTGGGCAGCCTGGGCAACATGGGCACGTATATCGGTAATGAGGGAGGGCCGTATCTCTTCCTGTCCCGCGAGCCGCTTGCATGTGCGGCTGGCAAGAAGAATAAATACCTTGTTAAGGTACAGGCGTCGCATTTCCTGATCGACACCTCTGCCAAGACCTATGGCTCGCTGCTGTCGCCCGACCGCGCTTTGGAGTATGGCGATTATCCAGCTACGGCGGGAAAGTCGGACTCATTCCTTACGTACGCCACGGTGCGCAACAGCCAGGGTATACCAGAGACGGTCACTGCACGCCTATTCTCTCTTTAAGCTTAGAGGGGTTAAAAAGGCGCCAACAGGGGAATAAACGCGTTGTAATTGTGAGTACCGCCCGCCGAGCTGCCGCGTCATAGCGGCATCCGGCGGGCTCAGGTGCGTTAAAATGGGCTTGTTCTTAGCTAATTGAGACAGGGGGGGCCGTGTTATGGCTTCAGATGCAAAAAAGATTCTGCTGGTCGAGGATGAGAAGGCAATCCGTGACGCCGTCGCTGCCTATCTCGAGCGCGAAGGCTACTGGGTTGTGGGCGTCGGCGACGGTCAGTCCGCGATCGAGGAGTTCGAGAAGCATCAGTTCGACCTGGTCGTGCTCGACCTTATGCTCCCCAAGATTCCCGGCGAGCGCGTTTGCCGCACCATTCGCGATACCTCGGATGTCCCCATCATCATGCTGACGGCTAAGGGCGAGATCGAGGACCGTATTATCGGTCTTGAGCTCGGCGCCGATGACTATCTGATTAAGCCGTTCTCGCCGCGCGAGCTCGTCGCCCGCGTTCGTGCTCTGTTCCGCCGTGCCCATCAGGCCGACGAGCCCGCCGTCGAGGTGCTCGACTTCGGCGATCTGGTCATCGATATCTCGGGCCACAAGATCTTGGTCGAGGGCAAGGAAGTCGATCTGACGGCTTCCGAGTTCAAGCTGCTCACCACGCTTGCCCGCCATCCCGGCCGTGTGTATAACCGCATGGAGCTGGTCGAGAAAGTGCTCGGGTATGACTTTGAGGGCTATGAGCGCACCATCGATAGCCACGTGAAGAATCTTCGCGCCAAGCTGGGCGATGATCCCAAGAAGCCCAAGTGGCTCTACACCGTCCATGGTGTCGGCTATCGCTTCGAGGCTCCGGCCAAGACCGATAAGTCGGACGAGAAATAGGGAAATCACATATGACACCTGCGCGCTTTGAAATCGGACAAAAGCACAAGCAGGAGAGCGAGGCGGGTTCCAAGGCTAGTTGGAACACGCCTCGCTCCGATTCACGGCCAACGATGAGCTATCCCTCGCGCATGGCACTTGCTTTTGCTCTGACATCGCTCATGACGGTATTGGTGCTGGTGGGCGTTGTCTCTGTTGTGTGGGGCACGGTCTTTTCGGATTACACACGCTCCAATATCGTCGAAATCGCAAATTCCGCTGCCGAGAAGTTGGCAACCTCATATGAGGAAAACGGCTCTTGGACCGCGGGAGAACTGCGCACGGTCGCAACGTCGAGTTTGGTTTCCGACGATCTGGGTATGCAGGTCGTCAATAAAAAGGGCGTGATCGTTTATGACGATTCCTGGCCCTCGGCAAGCGCCACCGCCGATGTACGCGAAAACCAGGCTACGACCGACGACACGAGCGGCAAGAGGGCATCGCATAGCCCGGTCTCGTCTGCTCCAACCGACTCCGATAGCGTTGCTAACGTCGAGATTGTAACGTCTTCCGGCGAGCATGTCGGACAGGTAAAGCTGTGGGCCATCGGCTCCGACGCTCTGCTCACCAAGGCGGACTCTGCGTTTAGGGAGAAGACCTTTAACGCCATGGCCCTCGCCGCGGTTGCTGCAATCTGCATTTCGGTCGTTATCGGATCGCTCGTGTCGCGCATGCTCACCAAGCCGATTCATCGCATCACCAGTACCGCAAAGCAAATCCGTGACGGCGACCTGTCGGCTCGCACGGGACTGCGCGGTGATGACGAGATCGATCAGCTGGGTGAGACCTTCGATGAGATGGCCACTTCGCTCGAGAAGGATATGAAACACGAGAAGCGCCTGACCTCAGACGTTGCACACGAGCTTCGCACGCCGCTTATGGCCATGCTCGCAACGGTCGAGGCCATGCAGGATGGCGTGTATCCCACCGACGATGAGCATTTGGAAACCGTTGCTTCCGAGACGCGTCGCCTGGCTCGTCTGGTGCAGCAGATGCTCGACCTGTCGCGCATGGAAAACAGCACGGCTCCGCTCAACCTTGAGCCGGTGGACATGGTTCCTTTCGTGCGTTCCATCGTTAATGCCCAGGAGCGCCTGTTTGTCGACCGCGATCTGCGCCTGCGTTTTGCGGACGAGACCCAGGGTCACGACGATGTCGTCGAGGCCGATCCCGACATGATCACGCAATGTGTTATCAACCTCATGAGCAACGCCATGCGCTACACCCCCGAGGGCGGTTGGGTCGTGGTGTCGGTGCTCAGTGACCGCAAGCACGTCAGCATTGCCGTTTCTGATACCGGCATCGGTATTGCCAAGGACGATTTGTCGCGCATCTTCGGGCGGTTTTGGCGCGCCGATGCCAGCCGCGCCCGCGAAGCTGGCGGCCTGGGCGTTGGCCTCGCCGTGACCAAGCAGATCGTCGAGCGTCACCATGGCTACATATCCGTGGAGTCGGAGCTTGGAAAGGGTACGACTTTTACAATTCATCTGCCCCGCGAGCACACGGCAGACGCGGCATCTACTACAATGGAGCACTAGCTTTTCGCTATTCGGTGAAGGAGGGGCCGCGTCCCTGTCGCTCCGAGTTTGCGAAAACATGCGGGAAAGAACCCGCATTTCTGTCGTATTTAGGTAAGGAGTGACTCACGTGACAACGATGGAGCGTCGTCCGGATTCCCGTGGCAAGGTTCGTGATATTTACGATGCCGGTGAAAACCTGCTGATGGTCGCCACCGACCGCATTTCTGCGTTCGACTTCATTCTTCCCGACGAGATTCCGTTTAAGGGAGAGGTGCTCAATCGCATCTCGGCATTCTGGTTCGATAAGTTTGCCGACATCGTCCCCAACCATCTCGTTTCCATCGACCCGGCGGATTTCCCCGAGGAGTTTGCTGAGTATCGTGACTACCTCGCTGGCCGCGCCATGCTGGTTAAGAAGGCCCAGACGATTCCTATCGAGTGCATCGTCCGCGGCTATCTGACCGGTTCGGGCAAGAAGACCTACGACGAGAACGGCACCGTCTGCGGCATCCAGCTGCCTGAGGGCCTGACCGAGGCTTCCAAGCTTCCCGAGCCGTTGTTCACGCCGTCCACGAAGGCCGAGATCGGTGACCACGACGAGAACATCTCGTTCGAGCGTTGCTGCGAGATCGTGGGCGAGGACATCGCCACGCAGATTCGTGACCTTTCCCTCAAGATCTACAAGGCCGCTGCCGAGTACGCCGCGACCCGTGGCATCATCATTGCCGACACCAAGTTCGAGTTTGGTGTCATCGATGGCAAGGTCACGCTGATCGACGAGTGCCTCACGCCCGACTCCAGCCGTTTCTGGCCTGCTGCCAGCTACGAGGAGGGCAAGATCCAGCCTAGCTACGACAAGCAATTCGTCCGCAATTGGCTCAAGGCCAACTGGGATATGACGGGGGAGACCCCGCACCTGCCCGCCGAGGTCATCGATGGCACGTCCGAGCGCTATCGCGAGGCCTTCCAGATCATCACGGGCTCCCAGTTCACAAGCATGAAGGAGAACGCATAAGTGAGTACCCGTAGCGCCACGAACAAGCGCACGCAATCCCACGAAGTTACCGGGGTTGCGCGCAAGTCTGCCGCATCTGCTAAGCCCGCCCGCCAAGCAGCGAGCTCCGTTCGCGTCGTGCCGGCTTCGTCTAAGGCACGCCGCAAAGAGCTCGAGAAGGGCGAGAACCTCGAGGGCCTCTCTAAAGAGGAGAAGCGTGCCCGCAAGGCTAAGCAGCGCGCCAAGGAGGACCGCATCTATACGGTGTCGAATATCCTCCTCAAGCAGGACGAGGACTACACCAAGCGCCGTCGCATCTGGTGGATTGTGCTCGCCATTGGCATGGTGCTCGTCGTGGCAATTTGGGCCTCGCTGTACTTCGCTCCCGCTGGCATGGTGTCCAGCCCTGTCCAGATGGTCGGCATCGTTTTGTCCTATGTCATCATCCTAGGTGACTTTATCTACGACTTCGCTCGTATTCGTCCCTTGCGCAACATGTACCGCGCGCAGGCCGAGGGCATGTCCGAGAACAAGCTCAACGCTCTTATCGAGCGCGCAGCTGCCGAGGAGGACAAGAAGGACTCCAAGAAGAAGTAGCGTTTGCATACATACTTATCGCTAAGATATAAGGCGCGTCGTTTTTGCGGCGCGCCTTTTTACTGTTCTATAGATAGATGGAGTGGCACATGATTCGAGCTGCCCTGACGGTCGAAGAGGCCCTGGAGGGTATGAAGTCCCTGGAGCCCAAGATTAAAAACTATGCGCGCCTGGTTGTCCGCAAGGGCGTAAACGTTAAGCCCGGCCAGGAAGTCGTCGTTCAGTCTCCGGTTGAGTGCGCGCCGTTTGCGCGCGTGGTGGTCGCGGAGGCCTATGCTGCCGGCGCCGGCCACGTGACGGTCATCTGGGCCGATGATGCCGTGACGAGGCTCACGTACGAGCATGTCGAGAAAAGCTATTTTGAGCAGACGCCCGAGTGGAAGCGCCTGCAGCTGGATTCCCTGGCCCAGGACGGTGCCTGCTTTATCTTTATCGAGGGTGCGGACCCCGCCGCCCTTAAGGGCATCGATCCCGCTAAGCCCGCTGCAGCTTCTAAGGCAAAGAACACGCAGTGCAAAGTTTTCCGCCGTGGACTGGATTACAACATCAATCCGTGGTGCATCGCCGGCGCTCCGGTCGTGGCTTGGGCGCGCGAGGTGTTCCCGGGAGACGCCGATGAGGTTGCAATCTATAAGCTGTGGAATGCGATTCTGCACACCGCTCGCGCCGATGGCCAGGACCCAGAGAGCGACTGGGAGCTCCACGACGCCGCATTCGAAAAGAACCTGCGTTTCCTGAACGACAATCGTTTCGACTGCCTGCATTACACCGCGGCAAATGGAACCGATCTGATGATTGGCATGACGAAGGGTCACGAGTGGGCCGGCGGCAAGGGCAAGACGCCCGATGGGCACCCCTTCTTCCCCAACATTCCCACCGAGGAAGTCTTCACTTCGCCCGATCGCATGCGCGCCGACGGTATCGTGTACTCGGCCATGCCGCTCATCCACCACGGCAATAAGGTCGACGATTTTTGGATTAAGTTCGAGGGCGGCCGCGTGGTGGACTACGACGCCCGCGTGGGCAAGGCAACGCTTGCAAGTATCATCGATACGGACGAGGGCGCTGCTCACCTGGGAGAAGTCGCGCTCATTTCCAAGAACACGCCGATCCGTGAAAGCGGTGTTCTGTTCTACGATACGCTCTATGACGAGAACGCTAGCTGCCATCTCGCGCTAGGTGTCGGTTTCCCCGAATGCATCGAGGGTGGGTATGACATGTCCAAGGAGGAGCTTCTGGAGCATGGCGTTAACGTCTCGAGCACGCACGTCGATTTTATGATCGGCACGGACGACATCGATATTGTGGGCATTACGCCTGATGGACGTGAAGTTGTGATTTTCCAGAACGGCCAATGGAGTTGGGAATAGTCCCAGACCGTGGTACAATGCCACCCGCGGGCCGTTAGCTCAGCTGGCAGAGCAGGGGACTTTTAATCCCAAGGTCCAGGGTTCGAACCCCTGACGGCCCACCCAAAGATTGTTGAGACGGTCAACTTCGGTTGGCCGTCTTTTTTGTCGCCCTTTCATGGGTTCGAACCCGTCGGGGCGCGGAGCTGAGTAAACGCGTGAGCGTTTGCCAGCGCAGCGCGCAAGGCGCGAAAGCGCCGCAGCGGCCGCCTGCGAAGCAGGCTGAACCCCTGACGGCCCACCCAAAGATTGTTGAGACGGTCAACTCCGGTTGATCGCTTTTTTGTTGCCGGTGCATGGGTTCGAACCCGAACTTCTCTATATATAAGAACGCTTGGCGAACAAAACCTGCCTTTTACCGACGGGAAACAAATAGCTGATGCTTTTGGAGTAAAGTGGCACTCCAGAGATGACCGATGCCTTAACACCTATAAACCAGCTGGTCATCGCCAATATCAGAAGCCAATGCTTCAGTTATAACCTCAGGGACGCGACTGAGGGACATATTCATTTGTGAACAAAATATGGAGTGCCAGATTCCCGCCCACGGCGCCCCTCCGGTCTGGCAATATATCTCCTTGCCGCGCGGCCCGGTGGAACCGGATCAGCCGCGCAGGCGTGCACCTTGAGAACCGGATACTGCGAG
>DBFRVO010000017.1:0-36831 GCA_048503295.1 Collinsella aerofaciens
GGTTGATTTCCGATCTCAGCCGAACACATTGAGCAAATAGGCCATTCCCGCAGTTAGCTGAACGCCCCCGCGGCCCCTCCTGGGGTCCGGGGGCGCCGTTTTCCCAGTTGATGGAACGGTGGAGATGTGTTTCGATAGGTCCGGTGGCCATGCTCCGCCCGCCGCCCGGCACCTCTTCCCAGACTCAGCCGGACGGTCGGTCCGTCTATTCCGTTTTTCTTCTAGGCTAGGCCAGCGGGGCATCGCCCCTCTCTGCGCGCGCCCTCTCGATGAGCCCCGGCGTCAGGTCGAGGTCGCCGAGTGCCACGTCCCCCACGCCGTAGGCGTCCAGCAGCGCCGCCGCGTCCTCCCCGAGCATCGCCCTGAAGGCGCGCGCGGGCGTCGCGAAGCCGAGCGCGCCGCGGGGCTCGGAGTTCACGTGCGACATGGCCAGCGCCAGGTCGGCCGGGGCGAGCCGGTCGAACCTGATTCCGGCGCCCTTGGGCAGCAGCTTCCTTATCTCGACGTGGTTTCGCTCGCAGGCGCCCTTCTGGTCGCTGCGCCTCGGGTCGCAGTAGAACAGCCTCGTCTCGCCCGGCCCCTCGCCGAGCAGCGCCGCGACCGCCGCCTCGTCGGAGAACTCGGCGCCGTTGTCGGTGAGCACGGCGCGGAAGACCCTGCCCATGCCGTCGGCGCCGAGGACCGCCCGGACGCCCTCCAGGGCGCCCGCGACGCACCCGGCGGTCTTCTCCGCCAGCGGCAGCGCGAGCTGCAGCCTGCTGGGGCGGTGCAGCAGCGTGAGCAGGCAGGCGGAGTCCTCCCGGGCCCCCTCGACGGTGTCCATCTCCCAGGCCGCGGCGCACGCGTCCTCCCCGAGGGCGAGGAACGCGGCATATGACCTGCGGGCGGAGTGGCGGGTCGCCGCCCGGCCCGCGGCGCGCTTCCTCGGCCTGTAGCCGACCTTGCGCCTGAGCTCCATGTTGGTCATGCCGTCGTAGCCCGCCGAGACCCAGCGGTAGATGGTCGACGGCGACAGGTCCACCGGGCCGCCGTTGCGCGCCGCCATCTGCTCGGGCGACAGCCCCCGGCGCAGGCAGTCCCTTATCGCCTCCAGCCTGGCCGCCGCGGCGGGCTCGTCGGCGTCTATCCCGCGCCTGGACGAGACGAGGACCGAGTCGGCGCACAGCTGCGCGGCCCGGGCCTCGTAGAAGACGTGGGGGCGGCGCTTGCAGCCGATCGCGCGGTACCGGCCGCAGCCGTTGCAGCATCGCGGCCATGCCGCCAGGCGCGGGCAGGCCACCGACGGGTCGGCGGAGGCGTCCACGCGCTCGCCGCGCCTGGCCTTCGGCGCCGTCACGAACCTGTGCGACGCCACCTCGGCGCTCACCGTCGAGGGCGACCTGCCCAGCTCCCTCGCGATCTCCCTGCACGACGCCCTGCGCTCCAGCATCCTCTGGACCGTGTCCCGCTCGTGCCTCGTGAGCCTTCCGTAGGCCCTCGGGACCGCCCTCGCGGAGCCCCTATTCTTCTTTCCGGACATGCCGTCCTCCGATCTCCCGGGGCCGGCCGATCCGGCCCTCAGGGTATCGGGTTCCCACATTCATCCGCACATGTGCGGATGAATGTGGGAAGTGTTCGGATGAAGTTGATAATCAAGGAAGTAGTCAAAAGCCCCGTCCCAAATTAGCTACCTTGCCCCATCGGGCTGGAGCGGGTAAGATATACCGAGCGCCTAGCGCGTTCGATGGGTTCGGATGACGACATGTTCCGAATCTGGTCAGGTCCGGAAGGAAGCAGCCATAAGGAGCCTCTGTCGGGCATCCGGATCCATCGAGTGCGCAGGCGCTTTTTGGTGCCGCGGCTACCCGCGAGTGCCGGCAGGGCGCTTGGTGTCTCGCTGGTCTTCGGCTTTGCCTGCGGGATCGCTCGACTACCAAGCGCCCTGCCGGCACTCGCGGGTAGCCGACCAAAACCGCCTGAAGGGTCACATTTATCTGATAATTGAATTCCTGACGTTATGCCGCTCGCTGGCGTTGCCAAAACATCGGCTGCTACATGGTCCAAGAGGCTCCTGCAAAGGCGCATTTATCTGAATTTTATCTCGTGTGGAGTACCGGTCGTTGGCTGTGCCGAGGTACTGGTTCTTACCTGTCTAAGGATTCGAATCCCTGTTGAGTTGTTTACGCTTCTTTTGGGGTGGCGGTACTATCATGGTTCGAATTGAATGTGAATGATGATAGGGAGCGCCTATACATGATTGAGCTGCTCAGGCGTTTTGGTGGTAAGTTTCGCCGGTATATGGTGATTGGTCCTGCGTGCAAGTTGATTGAAGTAATCTTTGACCTGCTGACGCCGCTGGTGATTGCCCAGATGATCGATAAGGGCATTGGGGCGCACGACGTGAACGCCGTTATCCACTACGGTATGCTGCTTGCCGCCATGGCTGTGATCGGCATCTCGTTTACGCTCGTCTGCCAAAAGATGGCGGCGCTCACCTCGCAGGGCATGGGCACCGACATTCGTGGCGCGCTCTACCAGCATATCAACAAGCTGAGCTATGCCGAACTCGACCGTTTTGGCACGCCGTCGCTCATCACGCGTATCACCAACGACGTCAACCAGGTGCAGCTCGCTGTGGCGCTGGGCGTGCGCATGCTCATCCGCTGGCCCTTCCTAGCGGTGGGCTCCATGGTCGCGGCCCTTGCCATCGACCTTAAGCTCGGCATCATCTTTTTGATTTGCACGCCCGCCATCGGCCTGGTGTTTTGGTTTGTCATGGCGCGCTGCATTCCGTACTACAGGCAGCTGCAGGCAAAGCTCGACCGCATCGCGCTCATTTGCCGCGAGGGGCTTTCGGGCGCCCGCGTGGTTCGCGCCTTTGTGCGCGAGGGCCACGAGCGTGAGCGTTTTGCCCAAGCCGCCGATGACCAGGCCAATACCGCCATCGCGGTGGGCAAGCTCTCGTCGGTTCTCAACCCCGTGACGTTTTTGGTGATGAACCTGGGTGTGTGCGCCATCCTGTGGGTGGGCGGCATTCAGGTCAACGTGGGCGAGCTCACGCAGGGCCAGGTCATGGCGTTTGTGAACTACATGACGCAGACCCTGACCTCCATCGTGTACGTCGCCAACCTGGTCGTGGTCTTTACCAAGGCGAGCGCCAGTGCGTCACGTATCAACGAGGTGCTCAATTGCGTGCCGAGCATCACCGACGAGGGCAACCAGCCGGTCGCGCTGCCCAAGCCGGGCAATGTCGCTCCCGTTCCTGCGCTGGGCTTGAGCCATGCGAGCTTCTCCTTTGGCGCGGGCGCGGCAAATGCCGTCAACGATGTGACCCTGGAGCTCCCGCTGGGCAAGACGCTTGGCATTATCGGCGGTACGGGTAGCGGCAAGTCCACGCTCGTCTCGCTTATCCCGCGCCTGTACGATGCGAGCACCGGCAGCGTGAGTGTGATGGGCGCCGACGTGCGCACCTGGCCGCTCGACCAGCTGCGCCGTGTGGTCGCGACCGTTCCACAGCGTGCGTCGCTGGTGAGCGGCACCATCCGCAGCAACCTGACCTGGCGCGACGAGGCTGCGACCGACGAGGATCTCTGGGCGGCGCTCGACATGGCGCAGGCGAGCGAGTTCGTGCGCAACAAGCCGCAGGGGCTCGATACCCCGGTCGAGGCGGGCGGTAAGAACTTTAGCGGTGGCCAACGCCAGCGCCTGACCATCGCGCGCGCCCTGGTGGGCTCGCCTCAGATATTGATCATGGACGATTCTGCCTCGGCGCTCGACTTTAAGACCGACGCGGCGCTTCGCCATGCCATCCGCGAGCGCAGTGTGCGCGGTGCCGCCGAGGGCGGGCTGCCGCTCACGACCGTCATCGTGAGCCAACGTGTCTCGACCGTTCGCGATGCCGACATGATCTGCGTACTCGACCACGGCTCGGTTGCGGGCCTGGGCGCGCACGATGAGCTCTACACGACCTGCCAGCTCTACCGCGAGATTTGCCAGTCGCAGCTTCGCCGCGAGGAGCTCGAGGGTCAGCAGGGGAGTACGGCGCCCGCGCCCGCCCCAGGCGCCCCGACCGTCCCCACATCCGTCTGCGCAAAGGAGGGCTGCTAAATGAATCCGTACACTTCCTCCGGTTCGGTCGCCACGATGACGGCCAACGTGTCCGGCAACGATAGCCTCAACGACCTGGGAGACGGTCCGCGCCAGCCCGGCGATCCCGAGCGCTATCCCGTGGGTGCGGTGACCCGCCGCCTGCTGGGCTATGTCCGTCCGCACCGCGTCTCGTTTGCGGCATCGTTTGTGAGTGCCGCCATCTCCGTGATTCTGCAGCTCTACACGCCCATCCTCATCGGCGAGGGCATCGACCTTATCGTCGCCGCCGGGCAGGTGGACTTCGACGCGCTGCTGCCGCTCGTTACCAAGCTCGCGCTCGTCGTGGTGGGAGCAGCGGCCTTTCAGTGGCTGCAGGGCTATTGCGTCAACCGCCTGTCCTACGAAACGGTGCGCGACATGCGCGTGGAGGCGAGCGACAAGCTCAGTCGTATGCCGCTCAGCTTTATCGACAGCCACGCCCACGGCGACCTTATGAGCCGCGTGGTCAACGACGTCGACCAGGTGGGCGACGGTTTGCTGCAGGGCTTCACGCAGCTCTTCACCGGTGTTATCACCATCGCGGGCACGCTCGCGTTTATGCTCTCCATTAGCCTGACCATGACGCTCGTGGTGGTGCTCGTCACGCCGCTTTCCATTTTTGCAGCCGGTGCTATTGCCAAGCTCTCCAACAAAAGCTTTACGGCGCAGCAGCGTATTCAAGGGCAGCTCGGTGGTCATATCGAGGAGTACGTAGGCGAGCAGAAACTTGTCGACGCCTTTGCCTATGGTCCCAACGCTCAGCAGCGCTTCGATGCCCTCAACGCCGAGCTCTATGCGGCAGGTGAGCGCGCGCAGTTTATGGGTTCGCTCTCCAACCCCGGCACGCGCTTTATCAATAACATCATCTATGCCGTGGTGGCCGTGATTGGCTGCGTGGGCGTGATCACGGGCGTGCCCGCGGCACTCACGGTGGGCGGCGTGCAGATCTTCCTGTCCTACGCCAACCAGTACACCAAGCCGTTCAACGAGGTCACCAACGTCATTACGCAGATCCAGACGGCGTACGCCTCGGCACGCCGCATGTTTGCGCTGCTCGACGCGCGCGAGCAGGAGCCCGATGCGGCGGATGCCGTGGAACTTGCTGCCCCGCAGGGCGAGGTCGCCTTTGAGCATGTGGACTTTAGCTACGTGTCCGACCGCAAGCTGCTGCAGGACATCTGCATCGAGGCCAAGCCCGGCATGCGCTTTGCCCTGGTCGGTCCTACGGGCTGTGGTAAGACGACGCTCATCAACCTGCTTCTGCGGTTCTACGATATCGATGCCGGTCGCATTGCGGTCGATGGCAGGTCTTCGCGTGACTACACGCGCGCAAGCCTGCGCCATGCCTTTGGCATGGTGTTGCAGGATACGTGGCTGTTCGAGGGCACGGTGGCGGAAAACATCGCCTACGGCTGTCCCGACGCCACGCGCGAGCAGGTTATCGAAGCTGCCAAGCGCGCGCATGCGCACAAGTTTATCGTGCAGCTGCCAGGCGGCTACGATACGGTCATCGGCGAGGACGGCGGCACGTTTAGCCAGGGTCAAAAACAGCTGCTGTGCATCGCGCGCGTTATGCTCACCGATCCGGCGATTCTGCTGCTGGACGAGGCAACGTCGAGCATCGATACGCGTACCGAGCTGCAGGTGCAGGCGGCATTCGACGAGCTCATGGCCGGTCGCACAAGCTTTGTCGTGGCGCACCGCCTGAGCACCATCCGCAACGCCGACTGCATTCTGGTGATGCGCGACGGCCAGATTATCGAGCGTGGCACGCACGACGAGCTGCTAGCGGCAGGCGGCTTCTATGCCGAGCTCTACCGCAGCCAGTTTGCCCAGTAGGGGCTACCGATTAGCGGCAGATGGTTTACATCTGCGTTGTTAGTACTAAGATATTCATCTAATAAATTGCATTAGTGGCTTTAGTTTTGGGGGAAACGAGGCAACGTGACTATGACGTGCTCTTTGGTGGTTAACAGCAAGAGCGGTAATACCAGGATGGTTTCGGGCGCGATCAAGCGCGCTCTGCAGGCTGCGGGTGTTGAGTTTGTCCATGCCGCGGCGTTGAGCGACGATGCGGATGCAGACCAGGTTGCGCTTGAGGCGCAGGGCGCCTGCGCGGCCGACACGGTGCTCGTCGGTTTTTGGTGCGACAAGGGCGCGTGCACGCCTTCGGTCGCGGCATTGCTCTCCGTCTTGCACGGCAAGCGCGTGTTCCTGTTTGGCACCTGCGGCTTTGGGGCCGACCAGAGCTACTATCAGCAGATTATCGACCGCGTAACTTCCAATTTGGCTGGAGATGCCGAGCTTGCGGGCTGGGCGATGTGCCAGGGCAAGATGGGCCCCGCGGTCAAGCAGCGCTACGAGGCCATGCTCGAGCAAGATCCCGACAACGCCCGATTTAAGATGCTGCTCGACAACTGGGTCGCCGCAAAGGATCACCCCACCAAGGAAGATCTGGACAACATGGCTGCAGCCGCCAAAAAGGCCGTGCTGGGGGAGTAGCTCCCATCGCTGACGGCGGTCGGTCCATCTTTCTAAATGAAACGTCCTCCCGGGCGTCGGGGCACGAAGTTCCCTGCTCTACAGTCCTGCGCAAGACGAAGGCCACATTAAGTGGCCTTCTTTGCGTGCGGAACTCGCGATGAACTTCGTGCCCCGCCGTCCGGGAGGACGCCTCTTTATTGATGGGAGGCCTGATAGGTCGATGGTTCCGTGCCCGGATGCGTCCAAAGTGGGACGGGCTTTCCGGATGGGCAGGCTTTCGAAAAATGCGTCCCGGAATTTGCCTTTGGAATGGGACGTAGTTTCCCGTTGAGGTGCTTTGCGGAAAGTGCATCCCACTCTGGGCGGTCGAAGTGGGACACACTTTCCCAAAGGCGCTCCAACGGGAAATTGCGTCCCATTATTCGGTCAAGAAACGGGATGCATTTTCCCAATGAGAGCAAAACCGGAAAATGCATCCCACAATCAGCCCTCAAAGTGGGACGCCGTTTCCCAATGAGGCTCAAGCGGAAAATGCATCCCGGAATTTGCGCTCAAAGTGGGATGCGGTTTCCGGTTGAGGGTCTAAGGGGAAAGTACGTCCCAGAATCGACGCTTGAAATGGGATGCAGTTTCCCGATGAGGCACTCGACGGAAAATACATCCCAGAAATGGCCTTTGAGCTGGGATAAGATTTCCGCGGCATCTCGGATTCTCAAAAATGAGACACGCCGTTGGCGAAAATGAGACACGTGATATCGGGCATCGGACGTATCATTTGCAAAAATGAGTCCACTCCACTCGAATAAAGCGAGGTCCCTCATGTACGTTCCACACCCCCGTATCCGTAGGCTGTCGAAAATCCCGCTTGTTGGGACGGCGGCGCTTGCTGCGTTGATCGCCACGAGCGTCGCCTGCTTCACGGCCACGCCCCAGGTTGCCCAGGCGGCAGACGCGCCCGCAATCACCGATATGACCGAGCAGGATTATCAAGCCCTGGGTCTGGGCACGAGCGAGGACATTCCGGCCGATACCGTTGGTCCCTATTCCACTGATACCCCCACGACGTTTGCCACGCGCAGCGAGGTCTATATGGCAGCTAACGGTAGCCATGGCAATCGCTACACTCTGCGCGACAAGCTCGAGAACGTCGAGCGCGGTGACATTGGCGGCAGCAGCAAACTCACCGATGGCTATGGAAGTGTGTGGGGCGCCGCAAAGTTCTGGCAAAACGTCAACAACTTCGATACGAACAGCGATCTCTACAAGCATAGCGACTACGGTGGCGGCACCTGGTCGTACCTAAGCAACAATGAGTCCTCAACAGTACTCGCCAACGACAACAACGGTTTCTCGGGCATTCACGCCACGAGTGTTGAGTTCTGCAGCGACGCCAGCACGGGCAAAAAGAGCCGCGTTGCCGAGCTCCGTGCCTACGGCGACAGTTCCTCCACGACGATTGACGGCAAGTCATACGCCGGAAAGGTTGAGCTGGTCCTCTACTCGTTTAGCAACGGGCGTACGCGCACTCTCGACACACACCTGCCGGTGACGGTCAACACTAATATGATGTACGAAGGCCGTTTTAAGTACCTGGATGCCGGTTACCTGCAAGAGCACGACGCCGTCTTTGATGTCGAGGCGGGCGATGTCGATGGCGACGGCGTCGACGAGCTTTTTGTCTACGCGGGCTGCTATGTCGACGAGAACGGCGTGCGCAAGGCTGTAGTCGACATGTATGACTTGGAGGGCGGCAACTGGAAGCAAAGCGTCGTCAAGATCGATGCCGGTAACGCCGCGGACTACACCACGCACAACAAGGGCGGGAATGACTCCTGGACGCAGCTTCAGTCAGCTCCTGTCGTTTCGCTAGCGGCCGGCGACCTCGATCGCGATTTTTGCGATGACCTCGCCATCGTGGTCTCGGCACCCTACGGCAAGAAGAATATTGATAAGTCGACGCATTGCGAGCTGTTTTCGTGGGATGCATCCAAGGGTGCGCTCGTCCATGTCGATGCTCTGGGCGACGCGGGCGCAATCTCCCTCTCCGCGAACGGCAAGACCATGGTCGCTGCGAATGCGACGTTCGGCACGTTTGCCGCCTACGATGAAGAAGGAAAGAAGACGGGTGAAACCGTCACGGGCCTTATTCTTGTGGGCTATGACTGGCAACGCAGCGCTTTTGATTACGGCGCTTCTGACGGCAGCAAGGGGCTGTACGGCGCGCTGTACCGCTACGCGTATTTTGACTCGGAGTCTGGCGAGTTCAAGCTTTCCGATTGCAAGGAATACAGAGACGGGCTCCTCGCCTCCTATGGGCTGATGCATGTGCCCAACAGCGCATGGAAGGATAGCGCTCAGGATAAGCGCTATCCGTGCACCTTGGCGCCTATTGCCCTTGCCACTGCCAACCTTGACGGCCTGTCCGAGCAGCTGGCGGTCGACGAGGTGCTCGTGGGCGGCGATGTGTTCCGCGACTTTGCCTGCAACACGGCACAGAGCGGGGCTCAGGGCTTGGGGTCCATGGTCGGAACCATGAGCATGAGCGGTCAGCAATACAACAGCAGCAACAAGCATGACCACAAGGGTATAGAGCAGGTGTGGATCAGCGACGTCAAGGCGGGCAGCGTCTCGGGTTCGGACCGCTATAACGAGAGCTTTATCGCCGTGGTGGGCAAGCACCGCGACGAGGACCTGCGCAAGAACGATGACTACTATTGGATGACCGCCTCGCATTTTTCGCTCGACGAGAACGGAAAGGTGCGCCGCGGCGAGGAGCAGGTGATTAGCGAGAGCAACCGTCGCGGCACTACCTACGGCACATTTATCTCGCTCGCGCTGCCCGATGTCGACAACGACAGCGTCAAGATCACGTACAAGGACCGCTACAAGGTCTATACCAACCCGCGTGTGCTTGCCGTGCTGCAGGATGCGCCCTATGTTGAGGATCTGGAGCAGGCATACGGCTATCTGGTGTTGGGCGGCACGTCATACGGAGAGGAAAAGGGCACGGGGACATCCCAGGGCTATACCATTGGCGCCGAGTTGGGCGTTGCCGTCGAGGTGCAGACCGGTCCGCCCCTGGTCGCGATGAATGCTTCAGTCGATTTTGCCGCCGAGGGATGCTATGACTACCGGAGCGAGCGCACGGTCAGCGCAAGCGTAAGCTATGAGTCGCATGCCGGCGAGGGTGACAAGGCCGTGCTCTACACGATTCCGATGGTCTATTACGAGTATGAGATCGAAAATGAGGAAACTGGTGGCAAGGGCGTGATGGCGGCGCCCGTGTCGCTCGGCGCGCAGACCTCGGTCGTTAATGTCGAGGCCTATGACCGCATTGCCAAACAGCACAATATGACGCCGCTCAGCTACTTTTTGACCAACCGGTCGGGAGAACCCGGAACCTATCAAACGACGCTCAACGGCGAGACTCCCGTTGGGGATTCCTTTGGCCTGGGCAAGCCTGGCGTAACGCGCGCCTACACGCACGATGGGTTTAACGGCGCCGCCGCGCAGTCGGGGGCGAGCATTGAGCAGACCATCGAAGTCGAGGAGGGCAAGGAGCAGGAGCTCGAGCTCGGCTTGACGCTGAACGGCAGCGTTGTCATGGGCGCGAAGCTCGCAAAGCACGAGTTGTTTGGCGGCCTGTGCTTTGGTGCCAACGCCGGCTTTACTACGGGTAACTCCTCGAGTGAATCGACCGAATACGGCGGCACCGTCGACAACCTGCCCGAGGCCGCGCAGGGCAAGTACGGTTTTGTGTGGCGTCTGGGCGTCAACGCGGTGGATGTCGACAAGTTCGAGGCAGACTCGGGCGACAAGCTCGGCACCAAGGACACCGACCAGTTCTGGATCGTGGGCTATGACGTTAAGGACGTCGAGATGCCCGACGCGCCGGCCGTGACGGGCTTTACGGCAAACGCCGTCGATTCGACCAGCGTTACGTTTAGCTGGGACGATGTACTCGCAAACAAGAGTGGCTTTAGCTACGGCGTGGGCATGCTGCAGAGCAATGCGGCGGATGCGGTCGTCAATAGCTGGAAGATTGCCGACAACACGCAGACCTCGCTCAAGTGGGATGGGCTGCAGCCCAATACGGAGTATCGATTCGCCATCGCCGCCGTTAAGAATGGATCCACGACCGAAACAGGTATTCGCTCGGCAATCATCACGGTCAAGACCATGCCCGATGGCATGACGATGGCCGTGAGCGGACCTGCGGCGGATGCTGCGGAGGGGTCGGATCTTGGATACGACTCTTCGGTTGAGCGCGCGGCGGGAAGCCACCTGACGCTCTCGGCGATTGGCCATGTGAAGCAACTCGGTGTCGACGATAGCGAAACAGGGCTGGCACCGACCTATATGTGGTACCGCAAGGGCCGCGGCGAGACAGAGTTTAAGCTCGTGGGTGCCGATGGCAACCTCGCGGCTGGAACGGCCTCAAAGCTCGAGATTGACCTGACCGCAGACGATGACGGTGCGCAGTATTACTGCCACGTGGGATACAACGACGTGGGCCTCGACACCGGCACGACGCTCGTGAATATCGAGGCCGAGGAGACGGCGCCCACAACGGTGAACGCCACCCCGATCCGCACGCGCCGCCTGTTCTCACAGGCAAGTGCGGGCGCCAAGAAGTTCCTGGACCATACGCTGGTAAACACCGCCGGCCCAACCGATTCCGAAGGCTCAAAGGACCCCGAGACTCCTGAGACCCCGACGAACCCGGACAAGCCCAAGTCCGACAACGGAGCTAAGACCGACACCAAGGTCAAGACTACGACCACAGCGAAGAACCTCGCAAACACCGGCGACCAAACATTCGCCCTAGTCGCCACCGCAGCAGCAGCGGGAGCAACGCTCGTAGTGATAGCCCTCATCATGCTGATCAAGCGCCGCAAGACCCACTAGTAGCCAGTCGAACATATCGACAACCCAAAAACCCGGGCAGCCAAAAAACAGGCCACCCGGGTTTTCTGTTGAGTGGAGACTCCGCAAGCGGAAACTGCATCCCACAATTAGCGCCCGGAACGGGACACATTTTCCGTCAAGCCCTCATCCGGAAAATCCATCCCAGTTTGAGCGCCCAGACCGGGACGCACTTTCCCAACGAGCCTCAACCGGAAAATACATCCCGGAATCCAGCTGAATAGTGGGACACACTTTCCCAATCGGGTCCCAAGCGGAAACTGCATCCCACTCCGGACGTGAATCTGGGACATGCTTTCCGGATGCAAAAAAGGCCACAAGACGTGGCCTTCGACTTATATATGTTCAGCAGATGCCCCCATGACAAGCCGCGCTTCAACACCGAGGCGTCTGCCCGGCGACGCGGAACGTAAGGTTCATCGCGAGTTCCGCACGAGCCGGAGAGCACTTAATGTGCTCTCCGTGCGAGCAGGACTGTCCGAGCAGGGAACCTTACGTTCCGCGCCGCCGGGCAGACGAACCAGTTAAGACGTGTCGCTACTTGATCTTGGTTGTTCCCGGCGCCAGGTTGGGGTCGGTTTCGTTGGCCTCGGTCTGGAAGTGCTCGGTGTACACGTTCTTGCTGTCGCGGAACATCTCGTAGTACTGCATCTTGGCGTAATCCTCGCGTGCCTTGGTGGCAGCCGCTGCCTCGGCGTCGTCGCCGGTGACGTTGGAGGAGAGCGCCCAACGCAGGCTGGCGTCCTCGTAGCCCACGGAGTTGATGGCGGGCAACGACTCGCGAAGCGTCATGTGCGCTTTCTGGTAGTCGGAAAGCGGGGCGCCGATCAGCTGCATAAGCTGCGTGGACAGGTAGTTGGTGGACAGGTCGTCGACCTCGCTCGTCTGGTCGCAGCCGGCAACGTCGTAGTTGGCCCAGATGATGTAGTCGGTCTGCCACAGGCGCTCCTGATGCGTGGCGTCGTCCTCGCCGGTAAACCACTTGTCGTTGAACTTGGACGGGAAGAACGGCTGGTGGTCGCCCCAGAACACCACGACCACCTTACGGTCGAGCTTGCTCAGGGCGTTGAGGAAGTAGCGAAGCGCCTGGTCGGACTGCTCGATGCACGAGACATACTCGTCGACAGCGGAGAGCGTGCCGTCCTCGACGGTCTTGGCGTCCAGGTCGGTCGTGTCGATATTCAGGTGCATCTGCTTGTCGACCGGCAGCAGACCCGTGTCGTAGCCCGAGTGGTTTTGCATGGTCACGTCGAAGATAAACTGCGGATCGGCGTTCTGGTCGAGCAGCTCAAGAATCTTGTCGTAGGTAGCCTGGTCGGTCACCATGCCGCGCAGGGTATCGGCGCCCTGGAAATCGTTGATGGACAGGAACTGGTCAAAACCAAAGTCCTTGTAGACGTTCTCGCGGTTCCAGTTGGTGGCGTGGTTGGGGTGCATAGCCGTGGTGGAATATCCGAGCGACTTGAACTGCTCTGCCAGGTTCCCGGTCGTTTCCATGTTGTAGATGGTGTAGGGGTACACGCCCGAGCCCAGGTTGGCCATGGAGTTGCCGGTCATAAACTCAAACTCGGTATTGGCGGTGCCACCGCCGTAGGCACTCACGTAGAGCTTACCGCGGCTGAGGCAGTTGGACAGGTTCTTAAAGTACTGCGGGCCCTCGTAGCCGGCGCGCATGTTCTGATAGATCGACAGATCCGAGAAGGTCTCGTTCATGATGGCGATGACCGTGGGCTTCTCGCTGTCGAACTGCTCCTTTGCGGCGGTGCGCTCGTCACTCTTGGCTGCGTCGGACTTGTCGTAGGCCTTGGCGTACTTTTTGAGCGTAGCCTTGGCATCGTCGACGGAGTAGTCGGCGGGTTTGGGCGGCTTGATGGACTGCGCTGCACTAATAAAGGCGGGCAGGTAGCCCTCGCGCCAGTAGCTCTCGAGCGGGCGCCAGGTATAGACGGTGATGCCGAGGGTGTTGTAGTAGTCGATGAGCGTGACGTGCGCGGTCACGCCGCCCAGGCACAGCGCGGCGACGAGCAGATTGGTGAGCAGCATGCGCTTGGCGTTGGCGGCGCCCTTCTGACGGTGCGGTGCCACCAGGCCGGCGTACTCGCACAGCAGCATAGCGATGGCGGTAAAGCCCATGGACAGCACGCAGAACAGCGAGATGGAGAAGGTGTAGCCGGTGCCGGCGACCGCGGCGGCGGTGGAGATGGCCGAAAGGTCGCCCGGCTGGATGGGCATGGATTTAAACGTGATGACGAAGAACTCGGCAATGCCCAGGACAAAGAGGGCAAAGGCCAGGACCGCGGGAGCTGCACCGTGGCGCTGGAACAGGAAGAACAGGCCGACCATGAGCGTGGTGATGATGGCCCACTCGAGCAGGATGCACAGGGGGTAGACCCAGGTAAAGTCGTGGTTGGACGAGACCTCCATGCCAAGCAGCGCAAAGACGCCGGCGAGCAGCAGGCACAGGACGGCGGCGACGAGCGGTTTGCCCACAAAGGCGTCGCGCAAACGAGCGAGCTTGCCGGTGGGGGCGGGCGCATCGGCCGAGGCGAACGCAAAGACGCGCGGGGCGATGCGGTCGCGGGCGATACTGGCCCAGGCGCAGCCGGTGAGGATGGCATTGGTCAGGATGAGCATCACAAAGGCGAGCGGCTCGTTTTGGGCGACGAGGCCAATGGCGCCCCAAATGGTCAAAAAGAGCTGGAACAGGCCGAAGGCGACGCTCCACCCAAGAGCGCTTTTGGCAACGGTGCCCGACTGAGCGCGAATGGCCTTGGCCTCGCGCAAGACAAGGTAGACGGTCGCCGCAAGACCGACGAGCGAGATGGCGGCAGCGAACATGCTGAGACTCCTCACAAACTTAGAACCTACGAAAGCGGGGGTTTACCCGATTGTTACCAAGATATGCGCAGCATTTGAGGGTTGCGCACAACAACCAGCCATAATAACGCGCACGTGTGGCGGTGTGGCGTAATGTAGTGGCGACCTGCGCGATAATGGACGGGAATTACACGGAAACGTAAAGGCTTCTTAAAGAATTAGCGAGGATGAGGCGATGAACGAGCAGGTTTGCACCAAGGCTGTGGATACGTGTGGCTATCCGGTCGAGACCACGGGCAATGCGGTGCTGGACACGTTGGAGCACCGTTCCTCAACGCGTGCCTTCGCGCGTGATGACGACGACCGTCCCGTGGCGGTGACCGACGAGCAGCGGGCGGCAATTTTGCATGCGGCGAGTCGCGCGCCGTCGGCGGGCGCCATGATGATGTATTCCATCGTGAGCATTCGCGAGCAGGCTACGCTGGACCGCCTGGCCGACCTGTGCGACCACCAGCCCATGATCGCCAAGGCGCCCTGGGCACTAATATTTGTGGTCGATTATGCCAAGTGGATCGATCTGTTTGAGCACGTGGGCTGCTTTGAGCCCGAATTTGTCGAGCGCACGGGTAAGGCGCCCCGCCGCGCGCCGGGTTTGGGCGACTTTGCCATCGCGGCCCAGGACGCCGTGATCGCCGCGCAAAACGCCGTGGTTGCCGCCGAGGCTCTGGGTCTGGGGAGCTGCTATATCGGTGATATCGTCGAGAATGCCGAGGAAGTTGCCGGGCTGCTGGACTTGCCGCCCTATACCATGCCGCTGTCGATGCTCATCATCGGCACGCCCCGTAAGGAGCGCCCGGCAATCGCGCATCCCGTGGTGAACCTGGTGCACGAGGAGCGCTACTGCCGCGCCGATGCTGCGACCATGGACGCGCAGGTGGCCGAGATGGACGCGATGTTTCGCCCGCATGCCCGCGAGGTGGGCGAGCGCGTGGTGGATATCTACACCCGCAAACACACTAGTCCCTTTATGGCCGAGATGAGCCGCTCCATGGAGTGGTGGTTCAAAAACTGGCTCGGAAAATGACAGATGAGGCAAAGGGACAGTCCCTTTGTTACATTCCATATCGCCGTGGTGGCCTAAAGGCCGTATAAATGTTTATCTAGCTGGGAAAACGGTGCCGTGCAAGTGCAGGCCGATTACCTATAATTCCTTCGAACATTAAAGTTGGGAGGAAACCGGCTTATGGAACAAAAGGCCAAGGAGGCAGCCTCGCACGCTGCGATTCCTGTGAGCATCTCGGCGATGCTCGTCACGCTGGGCGTGGTGTACGGCGATATCGGCACCAGTCCTATGTATGTAACCAAGGCGCTCGTTGCCGGCAACGGCGGCATCGGAAGCGTCACGGAGGAGTTCGTGCTCGGCGCGCTCTCCCTTGTCGTGTGGACGGTCACGTTGCTGACCACCATCAAGTATGTGCTCATCTCGCTGCGCGCCGATAACCATGGTGAGGGCGGCATCTTTGCCCTGTACAGCCTGGTCAAGCGCTGCGGCAAGTGGCTTATCATCCCCGCCATGCTGGGTGGCGCCGCGCTGCTCGCCGACGGCATCCTGACGCCGGCCGTTACCGTTACCACGGCCATCGAGGGCCTGCGCACCATCCCGGCGGTCCATGCCGTGCTGGGCGATGACCAGGGCCGCGTCGTCGCCATTACGCTCGCCATCATCATCGTGCTCTTCTTGGTACAGCGCATCGGTACGGCCAAGATCGGTCACGCCTTTGGCCCCATCATGACGCTGTGGTTCCTGTTCCTGGGCGGCACGGGTCTGTTCTTTGTCTTCCAGCACCCCGCCGTGCTGCTGTGCCTCAACCCGGTGCGCGGCATCGCCTTTTTGCTGAGCCCCAACAACCACGCGGGCATCATGATTCTGGGCAGCTGCTTCCTCGCCACCACCGGTGCCGAGGCGCTCTACTCCGACATGGGCCACGTCGGCCGCGGCAACATCTACGCTACCTGGCCGTTCGTTAAGTGCTGCCTGCTGCTTTCCTATATGGGCCAGGGCGCTTGGCTTATGAACAACGCTGCCAACCCCGAGCTCATGGGCATTGCCGACCTCAACCCGTTCTACCAGATGCTCGCCCCGGGCCTGCGCCCGTTTGCCGTCGGCCTTTCCACCGTCGCGGCCATCATTGCCTCGCAGGCGCTCATCACCGGCGCATTCTCGCTGGTGTCCGAGGCCAGCCGTCTGGATCTCATGCCGCACATGCAGGTCTTCTACCCTGCCGAGACCAAGGGCCAGCTCTACATCCCCATGGTCAACAACGTCATGCTTGTCGGCTGCGTCATCGTGGTGCTGCTGTTCCAGAACTCGGCGCATATGGAAGCCGCCTACGGCCTTGCCATTACGCTGACTATGATGTGCACCACGCTGCTGCTCTTCTTCTACCTGCACGA
This sequence comes from Collinsella aerofaciens, assembly GCA_048503295.1. GTDB lineage: Bacteria > Actinomycetota > Coriobacteriia > Coriobacteriales > Coriobacteriaceae > Collinsella > Collinsella aerofaciens_CI. The sequence continues at coordinate 16,789 of DBFRVO010000017.1, forward strand.
GGAGCGCAAGCTCAAGGTTGCTCCGTGGATCTTCGCGGCCTTCTTCCTTTTGCTTGAAGGCTTCTTCTTCGTGAGCTCGCTCACCAAGTTCTTCCACGGCGGCTACTTCACCATCCTTATGGCTGCACTCATCATGGGCATTATGGTGTGCTGGTACAACGGCACGGCGGTCGAGCAGCGCCAGTTTACGCTGCTGCCGCTGCGCAGCTACCTGCCGCAGCTCAAGCGCCTGCGCGACGACGACCGTTACGAGCGCATGAGCGACAACGTCGTGTACCTGACCAAGGACACCCATACCGACTACATCGACCGCGATATCGTCTATTCGATCTTGGACAAGCATCCCAAGCGCGCCCGCGCCTGGTGGTTTGTGAATGTCGAGACCATGGACGAACCGCACACCTTTGCCTATTCGGTCGAGACGTTCGGCACCGACTACGTGTTCCGCGTGCATCTGTACCTGGGCTACAAGATTAACCAGCGCGTCAATGCCTATCTGCGTCAGGTCGTTCAGGACCTGGCTGCCACCGGCGAGCTGCCGGCGCAGACGCATGACTACTCGGTCTACAAGGATCCGGGCAACATCGGTACGTTCAAGTTCGTCCTGATTCGTAAGCTTCTGGCGCCCGAAAGCGATGTGGAGCCGAGCGAGCGTACGGCCATCACGCTCAAGTACATCATCCGCCGTGCCGCCGGCACGCCCGCACGCTGGTACGGCCTGGAGAACTCCAACGTGAGCTTTGAGTACGTGCCGCTGTTCACCAAGTTCAAGGCTGTGAATAAGATGCAGCGCCTGGCCCCCAACGAGCGGCCGTAGTCGACGCTTGAGGTTTGCCTGCGAACGGGCGGGTTTGTATTGGCGGGGATTGAGTCCTGGGAGGAAACCATGGATGCAAAGGTGCTTGACGGTTGCGATTTTGCGACCGAGCTGGTGCGTGAGGCGCGCGTCGACGCCGCCGAAGATCGGTTCTTTACGAATCGGGCCAACATGGACATGGCCGACCGCGTGATTTCGATCGTGGTGACGGTGCTTGTCGCGGCGTGCGTGTGCGCACTGCTCGCGCACGTGCTGTTTGTCTAACGACCGCAGGTTGCAAAGGCTTTACACTTGGAACCACCACAAGGGAAACCACCACAAAGGTGCCTGTCCCCTTTGTGGTGGTTTTTGTTTTTGAGAGAGGGGCGGGACGCTGATGGACGTCCGTACGGACGGCGATATTGCCGATAGCTTTTGGTGGCGGCGCACAACGCTGACGCGCCGCACTCCTCTGTATGACGCCTGCGTATCGGTGGGGCTGCTGGTCGCGGCGACGATTGTGGGCGCGCTGCTCGACCATCCGGGTCTCGCGCCGAGCATCATGATCGTCTATGTGTTCGCCGTTCAGCTGTGCGCATTCTTTACCTGGAGTCGCCTGTATTGCTTGTTGAGCTCGGCTGCCGCCGTGGCGCTCTACAACTTTTTGTTTGTCGACCCGCGCTACTCGCTGTCGCTTATCGACCGCGGCTATCCCGGCATGTTCTTCATCATGTTCGTGGTCTCGCTTGTGTCGAGCTCGATTGCGTTGGCCCTGCGCCGCGCCTTGGCACAGGCTGCCGCTAGCGACCGCCGCACGCATATGGTGCTCGAGACCAATCGCATGTTGCAGCGGTGCGCCGATCAGCAGCAGATCGTTCACGCCATGGCCACGCAGCTGGCGCGTCTTTCGGGCTGTCCGGTCGTGTGGTACAGCGCCGACGCCGAGGGCGATGACCTGCTGCCGCGTGCGACGTACACAGCCGTGGGCGATGCCGCCCCGGTGCACGAGCTGGCGCCGCAGATGCCGCCGCGGCTCTCGGCGTCCGCCTATGTGGGAACGCCGCTCGATGCCACCTATGGCGGCTCGGCGTTTTATGGCATCTACCTGACGGTTCGCACAGGCGACGGCTTCGTGCGCTCGGGCGACCCCACCTCGGTGGTGGGCGTGCTGGCTATCGTTGCCGAGCCCGACGTGCTGACGCACGAGGAGCGGACGCTTGCCGATGCCATCGTGAGCGAAGGCGAGCTGGCACTCGATCGCGCCCGCGCCATGGAGGCCCGCGAGGAGGCGGCGGTGCTCGCCAAAAACGAGCAGCTGCGCGCCAACCTGCTGCGCTCCATCTCGCACGACCTGCGCACGCCGCTCACCAGTATTTCGGGCAATGCCGATGTGCTGCTCGACCAGGGCTCGACCGGCACCGCGGTGCTCGATGCCCAGACGCGCCGCTGCCTGCTTCTATCCATTCGCTCGGATGCGCTGTGGCTCAACGCCACCGTCGAGAATCTGCTCGCTATCACCAAGCTCGAGGGTGGCGGCATGCATCTGTCGACCACGCTCGAGCTCATGGACGATATCGTCGAGGAGGCGCTGCGCCACGTAAGTCCGGCCGTGCGTGAGCACGATCTTAAGGTGGTGCCGTGCGACGAGCCGGCGCTCGTCAACGTCGATGCGCGCCTGATGGTGCAGCTGGTGGTCAATCTGGTGAACAACGCCATCACCTATACGCCCGCAGGCTCGCATATCGTGATTTCGATTAGCGTCGACGATGGACGCGTGGCGTGCTCGGTGGCCGATGACGGCCCGGGCATTGCGCCCGAGGACCGCGAGCGAATCTTTGAGTCGTTCTACACCGCCAACCACGGTCTTGCCGACAGCCATCGCAGCGTGGGCCTGGGTCTTTCGCTCTGCCGCTCCATTGCGCTGGCGCATGGCGGTAGCATAGAGGTTGCCGCGGCGGACCCGCACGGCTCGGTCTTTACGATTGAGCTTCCCGTCGCCGACGTTTCGTTTGATAAGGAGTAGCGCTGTGCCGAACTCTGCCGTAAAACCGCTCATCTTGGTCGTTGAGGACGATCCCGCCGTCCGCAACCTTATTGTTGCCGCGCTCGAGGCGCACGGCTTGCGTCATATGGCCGTGGAGACCGCCCATGCCGCCATCGCCGCCGCCTCATCGCAGGCACCGAGCATCGTGCTGCTCGATCTGGGCCTGCCCGATATGGACGGCGTCAAGGTGGTGGAGTCGGTGCGCGCATGGTCGGGCATGCCGATCATCGTGGTCTCGGCGCGCAGCGAGGACGGGGATAAGATTCGCGCGCTCGATGCCGGCGCCGATGACTACCTGACCAAGCCGTTTTCGGTCGAGGAACTGCTTGCACGCATTCGCACGACGCTCAGGCGCCTTTCGTATGCGCAAACGGGTGGTGTTGCCTCCGAGGGCTCGTTCGATACCGGTGAGCTGCATATCGACTTTGATGCCGGCATTGCCACGATGGATGGCGAGGAGCTGCATCTGACGCCGATTGAGTACAAGCTCTTGTGCCTGCTGGCACATAACGCCGACAAGGTACTAACGCACCAGTTTATCCTGCACGAGATTTGGGGCACGGCAACTAAGAGCGACCTGGCGAGCCTGCGCGTCTTTATGGGCACGCTGCGCAAGAAGATCGAGTCCGACCCCGCGCACCCGCGCTATATCCAGACGCACGTGGGTATTGGTTACCGATTGGTCATCCAGGGATAGGTCGGCATCCGCCATCCCAATATGAGTTGCGGTGAAATACGGTCTAAATTTACCTAATTCCAGGCAAAACAGTCCGTATTCCACCGCAACGTTGTCTATTTATCCTTGGGCTTGCTGGCGTAGAACTTCTTCTTTTTGGACTTGCCGGCAGGGGAGGGTTTGCTGGCAAAGTTGGACTTGCCGTTGCCGGCCTGCGCGTGCGCGGGCGCTGCTGCACGGGGCTTGCGGGCCTCGGGGTTGCGCAGCTCCTCGGTTCGCTCGGCAATCTCCTCGGCGCTAAAGCCGACTTCGGCCATGGCGTCCTCGATGGGCAGGCGGCGCACGATATAGCAGTGGTGCACCTTCTGGTTGCGTGCGAAATCCTCGGGGATGGTCTGCGCCGTAATGTCCTCCAGCACGACGCCCGCGCGCGCGAGCTTGCGCGTTTCGGGGCGGAAGCCGCGCAGGTTGCAGCTAAAGATGGCATGTCCGCCCTGTGCGAGCAGGCGCGACACGCCGGCCAAAAGCTCAACATGGTCGCGCTGGACATCCCAGGTACGGCGGCCCATCTTTGACGAGTTCGAGAACGTGGGCGGGTCGACAAAGATCAGGTCCCAGCGGTTGCGCGTCTGGCGCTGGTCGCGAATCCAGGCGAGCACGTCGTCGCGCACAAAATGATGCTGCGGACCAACAAAGCCGTTCTGGCGCATATTGCGCTCGGCCCAGTCCAGGTAGGTGTTGGAAAGGTCGACTGTCACGGTTTCCTCGACGCCGCCGTCGGCCGCATAGCAGGTGGCGGTGCCGGTGTAGGCGAACAGGTTGAGGAAGCGGCGCGCCTGTTTGGCGTGCTCGCGCACCAGGTTGCGGGTGACGCGATGATCCAGGAAGATGCCCACATCCAAATAGTCGTCAAAGTTGACGGCAAAGGTAAGGCCGCCCTCTTCGATGAGCGGCAGACGACGGCGCGCGATGTTGGCGCGCTCGCCCGAGCCACCCTTGCCGGCGCCCTGTTTGCCGTACTGCGAGCCGCCGCGCGAACGCATGCGGGCCTTGGCGTGCACGTGCTCGGCCGGAACATCAAGAATGCGCGGCGCGATGGCCAAGATGTCGAGCATGCGGGCCTGGGCAAGCGCGGGGTCGATGGTCTTGGGTGCGGCGTATTCGGCAATGACGAGCCAGCGGCCCGGCGTCTGCGGGCAGCCCTCGTACAGGTCGATGGCGGCGGAGTAGTCGGGCAGGTCGGCATCGTAGACGCGGTAGCAGCTCACGCCCTCGCGCTTGGCCCACTTGCGGCGCAGGCGGGCATTCTTGCGCAGGCGGTTGGCGAACTGCTCAGACTCGGGAATGAGCACGGGCAGCGGCTTGCCGTCGCCCAGGTCGAGCGTGGCGGCAGGTTCGGGCGTGGGAGTATCGGCGGCTTCGTCATGAGCGTCTGCGGTCTGTTCCTCGGCATCTGCGCTGATCGCTGCTTCAAATGCCGCGGCGGCGTGGTCGAGCGAGGGCCAAATCTCAATAGCCGCCTCCTCGTTGTTGGGCATGACGGCGATCGAGCGCTTGGGCTCGGCGTGGAGCGCGCGGGCCAGCAATCCGTCGCGGGTGAGCGCGGCGACCGGCGCCGAAGCGAGCTCGGGGGCGCGGCGCAGCTCGCCGACCAGCGTCATGGCATCGTGCATGAGTGAAAGCGGTGTCTCGGTCGTATCCGCGACGAGGGCGGCACCGGCGACAGTGCCCGCGTGGTCCAGCACGGTGGCGGACTTAGCGGCGCAAAAATCGACAAAGCGCTTGTAGCCGGCACACTTGACCATGCGCTCGGCGGTCTTGCGGGCGGTGGGGTCAATGTCCATGGCCACGATGCGCGCCTGGCGCTCGCGCGCTGCCGCCTCGCGCTCGCGCGCCTCGGCAAGCAGCTGCTCCCACAGAGCGGCGTCGTGTGGCTGCCAGCCCTCAAAGCCCCAGCGCTCGCGTGCGGCGCCCGGGGCGCGGTCGGTCAGAGTGTTCACGGCTTCCAGCAACAGGCCGCCGCCGGCGCACGAGGCATCGATTAGCGTGGGAAGGGCTTCATTCTCGTAATCGTCGGCCGTCAACTCGCGCTCGCACAGTGCGGTCCAGCCGACCTGCGCCAGCACCAGGGCGGCGTAGTCGGGGCGCAACACGTGCGCACCCTCGCCGGCACGGGTCGCCGCGGGCGGCAGGCGCTTGAACAGTGGGTCGCCCGAAAGGTCCAGGCTGATGCTCGCGCGGCGCTGGCGCAGCGAAAGCAACAGGTGAACGTCGGGATCGGCAGCGTCGACATCGGCGCGACGGCCCGTGGTCTCGGCCAGACGGTCGCACAGCGCGTCCTTGGCGCGCAGGGCCGAGAAGCGCGTGTTGCGCAGCTGCTCGGTCACGCCGCGGGCGGTGATGGCGATGGTGGCGCCGGGGCGGATGACGGTCTCCCAGGCGATGTCGTAAACGCTGTCGTACAGTTCATCGGCATCCTGCGCCTCAAAGCGCCCGAGTACCACGAACACACGGCTCGCCAGGCGCGACCACAGGCACGCTCGATAGCCCTGCTCAAGCTCGCCCTCAAATGTAGCGCGGCCCTTCAGCCGGCGAACATGCGAAAGCCCGAGGCGTTTAAGCTCATCGGCGAGTGCGGACTCAAAGCCTTCGGGGCAGCTTGCGTAAAATTCCATGGGTGACCTCTCTGGTTGCGTCGCTCCATTATATGATGGATGCTTCGTTTGCCCTTATCCTCGAAAGGAACCCATATGATTGATGCGTGTCCCGAACCCGCTGTGCTCTTTTTTGACGTGGACGGCACGCTGACGTCGTTCGATCCCGACAACATGACCGACAAGGACTTTTCGGCGGTTCGCCCCTCGCAGGCGGTCGTCGAGGCGTTTCATCGTCTGCGCGACGCGGGACACAAGGCGTTTATCTGCACGGGTCGCCCCCTGTGGCTCATCGCCGATAGCTTGCGTGCGCTCGACCCCGCGGGCGTCGTTGCCATGGCGGGCGCCACGCTCGAGGTCGAGGGCCGCGTGGTGTATGAGGACTGCTTTGACGAAGACATTGTTGAGGAGCTTGCACGCCGTATGGCCGCGGCAGGGATTGAAGCCTTTTTCGAGACCAACGTGGCTACTTTTGCCCTGGAACCCGCGGGTGTTGAGCAGTCGTCTCTGATCGGCACTTCTGTGGTGCACAGCACCGAGGAAATGCGCGTCGACGGCCGTCTGCGCGTGGGCAAGGTAGGCATCGTCGCGAGCGACCTGGCTCGCGTAGCCAACGATGATGGCTTTATCGATCGCGAGTTTGAGCTGTGCAACACCGGTGGCCAGAATCGCGAGCTGAGTCCCAAGGGCATCGACAAGGGCGTGGGCGTGGCGCGAGCGCTGGCGTATCTGGGCCGTGAGGGAAATGCGCGCACCTTTGGCTTTGGCGATTCGGGTAACGACCTGGGCATGCTCGCTGCGGTCGAGACGGCTGTCGCCATGGGCAACGCCATGCCCGAGGTCAAGGCGCTCGCCGACTACGTGACTGATGATGTCGCACACGACGGCACCGTCACAGCGATGCAGCATTTCGGCCTCATCTAATGAATCCCGCGTTCTGACGTTTGCTTAAACTGCGACTCTTTGCTTTTGCATGCTCAATCGATTTATCAATCCAAACACTGAGGTGTTTATACCGTTCGCCGAGAAGATAAAAAACCGCAGTTAACGCCTTGATAAACGTAGGTAAAGTGTTTATCAGTTTATCGGCCGTATGCTAACGAAAGGAATCAGGCAGATGGCAATCAAGGTGTTCGCTGACGGTGCAAACCTCGAGGGCATGCTCGACATGTACGAGAACGGCAACGTTCAGGGTTTCACGACCAACCCGTCCCTTATGAAGAAGGGCGGCGTGACGGATTACCGCGCGTTTGCCAAGGAGGTCCTGACCCATATCACCGATGTGTCCGTCTCGTTTGAGGTCTTTGCCGACGACGTCGAGACCATGGAGGTCGAGGCGCGCGAGATCGCTACCTGGGCCGAGAACGTCTACGTCAAGATTCCGTGCGTGACCACCAAGGGCGAGTCCACCGCCGAGCTGGTCCGCAAGCTTTCCGCTGACGGCGTCAAGGTCAACGTCACTACCATCTTTACGCCTAAGCAGGTCGATGAGATGGTCGAGGCCGTTGACACCGAGACGCCGTCCATTATCTCGCTCTTTGCCGGCCGTATTGCCGATACCGGCGTCGATCCCATTCCGTTTATGACGGAGTCGGTCAAGAAGGCCGCCGCCAAGCCCAACTGTGAGGTCCTGTGGGCGTCCACGCGCGAGCTCATTAACATTTACCAGGCAGAAGCCTGCGGTTGCCAGATCATCACGGTGCCCAACAGCATCCTGGCCAAGCGCAAGAACATCGGTCGCGACCCGTACGAGGTCTCGCTCGACACCGTGCGCGGCTTTGCCAAGGATATCGCCTCGCTCGGCTTTCATATTCTGCCGTAAGCAAGGGTACCCCCTGTAGCGACGTGCAAAATCGCGAGTATTCAGCAAGGTAAAGGTCTTTATCAGTTAACCGAAGCATGGAACGGCCCCCGTTCTGGCTCTAATGTCGCTAAAACGGGGGCTGTTTTTGACGTTATTGTCTCTGTGGGGCGTTCGGAACGGCGGAAATTGCAGAATACTCGCGATTTTGCACGTCGCTGCAGGGGGTACCTTTGCTTTGGCGGTTTACTTGCCCTGCACCATGGTGAGGGAGATCTTCTTGCGGTCGCGATCGACCTTTTCAATCCACACCTTGACCGTGTCACCGACGCGCACCACGTCGCTCGGGTGCTTGACAAAGCGGTTGGCCAGTTTGGAGATGTGCACGAGGCCGTCCTGGTGCACGCCCACGTCGACGAACGCGCCAAAGTCGACGACGTTGCGCACCGTGCCCTTGAGTTCCATGCCGGGCTCCAGGTCATCGATGGAAAGTGCTGAGCGGCTAAAGACCACCTCGGGCGCGTCGTCGCGCGGGTCGCGACCGGGCTTCTTGAGCTCGTTGACAATGTCGATGAGCGTCAGGGTACCGCAGTCCAGGTCGCTTGCCAGCGCCGAGATGCTGCCCAGACGGCGCTCGATGTCGGGCACGCCGCCGCGGCTGAGCTCGCTTGCCGCAACGCCGGCGCGCTCCAGGACGGCCGTTGCCGCCTCGTAGCTCTCGGGGTGGACGCTTGTCGCGTCGAGCGGGTTCTTGCCACCGCTGATGCGCAGGAAGCCCGCGGCGTTGAGATATGCCTTGGGTCCCAGTTTGGGGACCTTCTTAAGCTGGCGGCGATCGGTAAAGGCACCGTTTTCCTCGCGGTAGGCCACGATATTCTTGGCCACGCTCGGCGTGATGCCCGATACGTATCCCAGCAGGCTCGCGCTTGCGGTGTTGACGTCGACGCCCACGCGGTTGACGACGTCCTCCACCACGTGGCCCAGGGTGCGCGAAAGCTCGGCCTGGTCAAGGTCGTGCTGGTACTGGCCAACGCCGATGGACTGGGGCGGAATCTTGACGAGCTCTGCCAGCGGGTCTTGCAGGCGGCGGCCCAGGCTCATGGCGCCGCGCACGGTGACGTCCAGGTCGGGGTATTCCTGACTGGCGAGCTCGGAGGCGGAGTATACCGATGCGCCGGCCTCGTTGACGATGGTGTATCGCAGTCCAGGCGCCTGCTCGGCGATGAACTCCGAGACGACTTCCTCGGTCTCGCGGCTGGCGGTGCCGTTGCCGATGACGATGGTGTTGACGCCGTCCTTCTTGACGAGGCGAGCGAGCTCGCGCTTGGTGCCGGCGACGTCGTGGCGCGGCTTGGTGGGGTAGACCACGCCGTGGTCGAGCAGCTTGCCGGTCTCGTCCATGACGGCGACCTTGCAGCCGGTGCGGTAGCCCGGATCGAGCGCGAGCACGCGGGCGCCGCGCACGGGGCGTGCCGAGAGCAGGCCCTCGAGATTCTTGGCAAAGACATTGATGGCCTCGGTCTGCGCGCGGACGGTGAGTTTGGCGCGGGCCTCGCGCTCCAGCGAGGGGGCCATGAGGCGCTTGTAACCGTCAGCGATGGCGGCATCGAAGATGGGAGCAAACACGCCCTGGCGTCGGGGCCAACGGCTGCCGAGGCGTGCCGTGGCGGCAGCGCCGTCGACGTTCACGCGCACGCGGAGCTTGCCCTCGCGATCGCCGCGGTCGATAGCCAGCACGCGGTGGTTGGGTATACGGCGCAGCGGCTCGTCAAAGTTGTAGTAGGGCTCGTAGGGGGTCTTCTCGGTGGGGTCGGTGGCCTCGACGACGATGTCGGCGGTGTTTTGCGTAAAGGCGCGCAGATCGGCGACGTTCTCGGGGTCCTCGGCTACCGTCTCGGCCACGATGTCCGCCGCGCCGGCGAGCGCCTTCTCGGGCGTGTCGAAGCCGGCTTCCTCGTTGACGTAGGCCGCGGCGGCGTCGAGCGCGCTGCCCTTGGCCGAGGCCTGCATGATGATCATGTTGGCGAGCGGCTCCAGGCCTGCCTCGCGGGCCTTCTGCGCGCGGGTCATGCGCTTTTTGCGGTAGGGCTTGTAGAGGTCCTCGACACGCTGGAGCTGCGTGGCCTCGCGAATCTGCTGCTCGAGTTCGGGCGTGAGTTTGCCCTGGGCGTCGATGAGCAGGATGACGTCCTCTTTGCGCTGTTCAAGATTGTGCAGGTAGGACAGGCGCTCGTCGAGCGCGCGCAGGGCGACGTCGTCCATACCGCCCGTTGCTTCCTTGCGGTAGCGCGAAATAAAGGGGATGGTGTTGCCCTCGTCGATGAGCTTGACGGCCGCCTCGATGTTGGCGGCCTTAAGGTTGAGCTCGCGGGCGAGCTGGGCGATAAGATCCATGGGACTCCTTGCGTTTAAGGTGCGTTTGCAGCACAGGGCTACCAAGGATACCACCCGCCACTCCACCCAAGTAGTCATTTTGGGACGGGGCTCTTTTAGCCACTTTTGCCGCCCCGTCCCAGAAAAATCGCCGGCAAGGTACCAAAAAGCCCCGCGGGCAGGAGGCTGCTCGCGGGGCAAAGAAGAGGGGCTTATTGGTGGCGGACCGAGGGGCTCGGCATGGGGTTTCTGCCGCGGTCTGCCCTAAGGCATTACAGCTCGACGAGCTGGCCGGTCTCGGCGGCCTCCTTGATGGCGTTGAGAAGCGTGAGCGTCTTAACGTTATCGGCGGGGGTCACGACGGGCTCGACCTCGCGGCGGACGACCTTCACAAAGTGTTTGAGTTGCATCTTGTGCGGCAGCGCCGGGTCGACAGCCGGAATCTCCATCTGCAGCGGCTTGTGCCAGTTGGAGGCGCCGTCGTAGGAGAACTGGTGCAGGCGGGGCAGCGACAGGGCGCCCAAGGTTCCGCCGATAAAGTAGGCGTCGGCGTCGAAGGGGCGGTACTGCGGATCCTCGCGAGCGGTGGCCTCCCAGTTCCAGGGGCTGGCGGTGGCGTCGGAGATGGTCATGCTTGCGAGCGCGCCATCGGCAAAACGGACGTTGACCACGGCGGAGTCCTCGGTCTCAAAACCGCGGGCGGCGCTGGACTGCATACCCTGGACGGCAACGGGTTCGCCCAGCAGGTAGCGGAGCAGGTCGACGTCGTGCACCAGGTTGACCAGGATCGGGCCGGCACCCTTCTTGCGGCGCCACTCGACATCGAAATACTCGTCATTCTTATAGATCATGTAGTGGAAGCTCGACACGGTGAGCTTGCCCAGCTCGCCGGACTCGATGATCTCCTTGGCCTTGTTGACGAAGGGGTTGTGGCGACGGTGCTGACCCACGAGCACGGGCACGCCGGCGGTCTCGGCCTCGGCGGCGAAGGCCTGGGCATCCTCCAGGTCGTTGGAGATCGGCTTTTCGACCAACGGCACGATATTGCGCTTCACAGCCTCGCGGGCAACGCCCAGGTGCAGGTCGTTGGGGGTGGCGATGATGACGGCCTCGGGCTTGACCTCGTCCATCATCTGGGCGGGATCGGTGTAAAACGGCACGCCGGCGGCCTCGGCCGTGGCGCGGGCGCCCTCAAAGGCGTCGGCGATGGCGACGAGCTCGGCCTCGGGCTCCTCGGTGACAAAGCGGATGTGGTTGCGGCCCATGGCGCCGGCGCCGATAACGGCAATGCGGACGGGGTTGAGCTCAGACATTTCGACTCCTTAATACTGGTGACCGGTGGAATGCGACAAAGGGGCTGTCCCTTTGTCGCATCGGTAAAACTAGGCGGACTTCTTCTTGCTGTCGGAGACCATCATGTAGACGGTGAGCACGACGGCGATGGCGGCGATCACAATGGCGCCGTAGAAGGACTGCTGGTAGGCGGCGCTGCCGGCCTCAGCGTGATACAGCACGGCGGTGATGGGCTGGCTGATCCAGGTGGAAGCGGCGTAACCCAAAAACATGATGCCGTAGTTGACGCCGATGTTGCTGGTACCAAAGGCGCCACCGGTGAGCGGCGGGTAGATGACGAGCAGAGCGCCAAAGCTAAAGCCGAGCAGGGCGAGCGCAACAAAGAACATGCTCTGCGTAAAGCTCATCGACATGATGACGAGTGCGACGATGGTGACGACAAGGCTGATGAGCAGCGACTTGTAGGCGCCGAGCTTGTCGATGATCTGGCCAAAGGATAGGCGGCCGACCAGGTTGGCGCAGGTGTTGACGGAGACCACCACACCGCCGAGGGCGACGGCCGCGGCGCTCGTGGGATCGGCGAAGAGCTGGACGGCGGCGATGGAGGCAACCTTGCCCACGAGCAGGGTGCCCGCGGTGGCGGCAAAGGCGAAGGTGACGATGAGGACCCAGAAGCGCGGGGTCTTGACCATCTCGCCCGGGGTGAGGTCGCCGAAGGTGCCGGCGTGCGCGCCGCCCTTGGGGGCCTCGAAGCCCTCGGGCAGCCAACCGGCCTCGGGGGCCTTCAGGAACAGGGCGGAGGCGGCGATCGTCACAAAGAAGATGACGCCGAGTGCCTTGAGGGCGCCAAAGATACCCAGGCTCGGGATGAGCAGCGAGGCGAGCACCGGGGACAGCACGGCGGGGCCGGCGGTCGAAGCGGCCAGGGTGATGCCGGAGGCGAGACCCTTCTTGTCGATGAACCACTTTTGGCCGGTGGTGAGCGCCGGGTTGTAGCCCAGGCCGTTGCCGATGGCGGCGACGAGCGAGAACCACAGGTAGAACTGCCACGGCTCGGTGACGGTGCCGGACATGAACCAGCCCAGGCCGTAGCACACGGCGGCGGCGATCACGACGTTGCGCGGGCCGATCTTATCGGAGATGCGGCCGGCGAAGATGCCCGTCACGGCCATGATGGTCTGAAAGACCGGGAAGGCCCAGGTAAGAGCGCTGGACCACTCGGGGTAGACGGCGAGCAGGTTCTTGGACACGACGGAATACAGCGCGATGGAGCTGATGAAGAACATGGTGACGCATGCGGCGGAAAGCACGACGGCGCGACCCTTGTTGGAGTTGGTGGAAGCCATTGGACTCTTTCTAATCGATACGGGGGAGGAGCGGGCGTGTCTGCGGGTCCTCCCTGTCGGGTTGGTTTACTGGTCAGTCGGCTTGGCGACGCCGGACTCATCGGACCAAAGCTCGACACCCTTGTTCTTAAGGTAGTTGTCGGCATAGGCGCGACGGCCGCCGGGCTTGGCGGTGAGGTCGCCCATCATGTTGGAGAAGCCGCCGTCGACCTTGATGGCGTCGCCGGTGGTAAAGTCCGAGCGCTTGGACGCCAGGAACATGACGGCGTTGGCGATATCGCTGACCTCGCCGATGCGGCGTGTGGCGATCAGGCGGCTGCGGCTCTTTTCGACCTCGGGGTCGGCGTAGAAATTGGCCGACATCGGAGTTTTGACGAAGCAGGGCTCGACGCAGTTGGAACGGACGCCGTAGGGGCCCCACTCGGCGGCGAGCATCTTGGACATCATGTTGACGCCGGCCTTGGTGGAGCTGTACACGCCCGAGAACGTCTCGGGGGAGTGGCTGGCAACGGTCGAGATGTGCACCAGGCGGCCCTGGCCGGCCTTGATCATCTCGCGACCAAAGCGCTGCGAGGTGATGAAGTAACCGGTGAGGTTGACGTTGAGCACCTGCTCCCAGTCGCTCAGCGGCAGGTCCTCCATGGCGGCGAAGCGCAGGATGCCGGCGGTGTTGACGAGAACGTCGATGCGGCCGAAGTCGGCGATGGTGGCGTCGACGGCGGCCTGAACCTCGGCCTCGTCGGTGGCGTTCATCTTGTAACCCTCGGCGTGGATGCCAAACTCGGCGGCGAGGTCGGCGGCTGCGGCCTTGACCTTTTCCTCGTCCAGGTCGAGCAGGACGACGTTGGCGCCGTTGCGGGCGAACTCGCGGCAAATCTCGACGCCCATACCGCCGAGCGCGCCAGTCACGGCGCAGACATCGCCCTCGAGCTTAAGCCAATTGCTCATAGGAACTTCCCTTCTTGTGCCTCCCGGTGGGTCGCTCCCATTAATCGACCCACGTTGTTTTCGCTGGTTATCGTATGCTTTGCGTTTGCGCAGGTGAATTGCATATTTGTTAGAATGGTGTTAACCGCAAGTTTATACTGTGCGATGCAGTTTATTCTCAATTGAACGTGTGACCTGCGAAAACAACCCCCTGTGGCACCATGTGGCCACGGGCGCGAAAACGGGAGATTGACGTGTACGATCGAAGACTTGAGGCCATATCGGCCGCCGCGGAGCTGGGAAGCTTCTCGCGTGCGGCGGCAAAATTGCGCGTGTCGGCCCCAGCGCTCGTCAAGCAGGTGTCGGGCTTCGAGGCCGAGTTTGGCATCACGTTGTTCGAGCGCTCGCATTCGGGTGTTAAGGTGACGCCGGCGGGTGCTCTGCTGGTGGACGATGCGCGTTCGATCATGCGCCAGTCCGAGGATGCGTTGCGCCGCGCCCGACGCGCGGCGGGCGATGGCGGGGCCGTGCGTCTGGGCGTGTCGATGATGTGTCCGGGGCGCCAGACGCTGTCGATGTGGGCGGGCGTACACGAGCTGGAGCCATCGTTGCGCTTCGAGATTGTGCCGGTGAGCGACCTCTACGACGAACGCGAATCCGTCATGCGCAACCTCGGTCGCGAGGTCGATGTGGTGCAGTCGAGTTTTTCGACCCCGCGCTGGGGTGATGCCTGCCAAAAGCTCCGCATCGTCAACGTACCGTTTTATATCGACCTGCCGCGCACGAGCCTGCTGGCGCGCAAGACACGCATTACGGTCGCCGACTTGGAGGGTATGCGTCTGCGCGTACTGCGCCACGGTAACGACGCCATGGACAGCCTACGCATCGACCTTTTGGCCGACGGCGGCGTGGACGTGATCGATGTGGATAGCTTCGACTTTGCACTCTTTAACGAAGCCGAGGAAAAGGGCGACGCGGTGCTCACCTGCGGAGCGTGGTCGGGGGTACACCCGGCCTTTGTGGGCGTGCCGTTCCTGTGCGGGCGAGAGGTGCCGGTCTTTTTGCACTATCCGCTCGAGCCAACCCTCCAAGTGCAAAAATTCGTCAACGCCATGGCCCAACTCCTCAAATAGCTCATTTGGGACGGGCTATTTTGACTACTTACAAAATGAGGCCCTGGCCGTTTGGCCAGGGCCTCACCACTTCTTTTCAGGCTGCGAGAAAAGGCTGCGCGTAGGAGCTCCCCGAGGGAGCGTAGGGGCTGTTTTGAGCTACTCCAGCTCAAACGCTCCGGTATAGAGCTGATAGTAGTATCCGCGCTTGGCGATCAGCTCGTCGTGGTTGCCACGCTCGATGATGCGGCCGTGGTCCAGGCAGATAATCGCGTCGGAGTTGCGCACGGTGGAGAGGCGGTGCGCGATGACAAACGTCGTGCGACCTTCCATGAGCTTATCCATGCCCGCCTGCACGATGGCCTCGGTGCGGGTGTCAATGCTCGACGTAGCCTCGTCCAGAATCATTGCCGGCGGATCGGCAACAGCGGCGCGCGCGATCGAGATCAGCTGGCGCTGGCCCTGCGACAGCTGAGCGCCGTTGCCGGTGAGCATGGTGTCGTAGCCGTCGGGCAGGCGGGTGATAAAGTCGTCTGCGCCGGCGAGCTTGGCCGCCGCGATGCACTCCTCGTCGGTGGCGTCCAGATTGCCGTAGCGGATGTTGTCCATCACGGTGCCGGTGAACAGGTTCACGTCCTGCAGCACCACGCCCAGCGAGCGGCGCAGATCGGCCTTGCGGATCTTGTTGACGTTGATGCCGTCGTAGCGGATCTTGCCGTCGGCAATGTCGTAGAAGCGGTTGATGAGGTTGGTGATGGTCGTCTTGCCCGCACCGGTGGCGCCGACAAACGCGACCTTCTGGCCCGGCTTGGCAAACACGGACACGCCGTGCAGCACCTCGTGGTCGGGCGTGTAGCCAAAGTCGACGTTGTCCATGACCAGGTCGCCACGCAGCGGTACGTACTCGATCTCGCCGGTTGCGCGGTGCGGATGTTTCCATGCCCACATGCCGGTGTGGTGGTCGGCTTCCTCGAGCTGCCAGGTATCGGGGTTCACCTGCGCGTTGACGAGCGTCACATAGCCTTCGTCGGCTTCGGGCTTCTCGTCGATGAGCTCAAAGATGCGGTCGGCGCCGGCGAGGCCCATGACCACGGCGTTGATCTGCTGCGAGATCTGACCGATTTGTCCGCAGAACTGCTTGGTCATGTTGAGGAACGGCACCACGACGGCGATGGACAGCGCCATGCCCGAGATGCTCAGGTTGGGCACGCCCAGCGCCAGGAAAATGCCGCCGGCAAGGGCCACCAACACGTAGAGCAGGTTGCCCAGGTTCATAAGGATAGGCATGAGGATGTTGGCGTACATGTTGGCCTTCTGTGAGACCTCGAAGAGCTTTTCGTTGCGCTCGTCAAAATCGGCCTCGGCGGCAGACTCGTGGCAGAATGCCTTGACGACCTTCTGGCCGTTCATGACTTCCTCGATATGGCCCTCGACCACGCCGAGCTCGGTCTGCTGCGCAATAAAGAAGCGCGCGGAGTTGGAGCCGAGCAGCTTGGTCATAAAGGTCATAAAGGCGACGCCGGCCACAATGATCAGGCACATCCACGCGCTGTAGTACAGCATGATAAAGAACACCGTGACGATGACGATGGTCGTCATGAGCAGGTTGGGCAGCGACTGGCTGATCATCTGGCGCAGCGTGTCGATGTCATTGGTGTAGTGGCTCATGATGTCGCCGCGCTGGTGCGTGTCGAAGTAGCGGATCGGCAGGTCCTGCATGCGGTTGAACATCTTCTCGCGCAGCTTCTCCAGCGAGCCCTGCGTGACGATGGCCATGGCGCGGTTCCAGAAGAGCGAGGACAGGATGCCGATGCCGTAGATGCAGGCGAGGGTGGTCACGAGCTGTGCGATCTTGGGCTGCGCGGCTCCCCAATCGCCCGACTGCCACGATTCGCTAATAATCTGCAGGGCGCTCTGAAGGAAGGTCGCGCCGATGGAGTTGATGATGGCGCAGAGCACCACGCCGGCGACGACGAGGGGCAAAAGCACGGGGTAAAAGCCAAAGAGCGTCTTGATGAGGCGCGATATGGTGCCGCCCTTGCGGTTGAGCGCGCGCTCGGCGGTCGTTGCCTTACTCATGTGCCTCGCCTCCTTCCTGGGTCTGAGCTTGCGTTACGGATGCCTCGGTGTCGGCCTCGACGGCCTCTTCGCCCTCGGCAGACATCTTGTTCTGCGAGGTAAAGGTCTCGCGGTAGATCTCGCTCGTCTTGAGCAGCTCGTCGTGGTTACCGATCTGCGCGATGCGGCCGCCCTCCATGACGATGATGCGGTCTGCGTCCTGCACGGAGCTAATGCGCTGGGCGATGATGAGCTTGGTCGTGTTGGGCAGATAGCTTGCCAGCCCTGCGCGAATCTTGGCGTCGGTCTTGGTGTCGACGGCGCTCGTGGAGTCGTCCAGGATCAAGATCTTGGGGCGACGCAGCAGGGCACGCGCAATGCACAGGCGCTGCTTCTGACCGCCGGAAACATTGGAGCCGCCCTGTTCGATCCAGGTGTCATAGCCCTTGGGGAAGCCGTCGACAAACTCGTCGGCGCAGGCCAGATGCGCGGCCTCGCGGACCTCTTCGTCGGTGGCGTTCGGGTCGCCCCAACGCAGGTTCTCGGCAATCGTGCCGCTAAACAGCACGTTTTTCTGCAGCACCATGGCCACCTGGTGGCGCAGGGCGTCCAAGTCGTAGTCGCGTACATCCACGCCGCCCACGCGCACGGTACCCTCGGTGGCGTCGTACAGGCGGGCGATGAGGTTTACGAGCGTGGACTTGGCCGAGCCGGTGCCGCCGATGATGCCGATGGTCTCGCCGCTCTTAATGTGCAGGTCGATATCGTCGAGCGCCTGGCGCTTCGCATGCGCGGAATACTTAAAGCTCACGTGGTCAAAGTCGATGGAGCCATCGGCGACCTCGAGCACGGGCTCGGCGGGATCGGCGATCGTGGGCTCGGCGGCCAGCACCTCGGTGATGCGGTGCGCCGATTCGTCGGCCATGGTCACCATGACAAAGATCATCGATAGCTGCATCAGGCTCATGAGGATTTGGAAGCCATAGGTAAAGATCGAGGAGAGCTGGCCCACGTCGAACAGCGTGCCCTGGCTCGTGATGATGAGCTTGGAGCCCAGGTAGATGATGACGACAAACGCGCCGTTGACGCAGATGTTCATCATGGGGTTGTTAAAGGCAAGCAGCTTCTCGGCGCGGGTGAAGTCCATCTGGACGTCGCGTGCGGCGGTCGCGAACTTCTCCTTCTCAAAGTCTTCGCGCACGTAGCTCTTGACCACGCGCATGCCGGTGACGTTTTCCTCGACGGACTCGTTAAGGGCGTCGTACTTGTGGAACACGCGCGAGAAGATGGGACGCACCTTAAAGATGATAAAGAACAGCCCAAAGCCCAGCAGCGGAATGATGACCAGGTAGACCATGGCGACGCTGCCGCCCATGATAAATGCCATGGTAAAGGCGAAGATCAATACCAGCGGCGCGCGCACGGCGATACGGATGATCATCATAAAGGCCTGCTGCACGTTGTTGATATCGGTGGTCAGGCGCGTGACGAGCGAGGAGCTCGAGAACTCATCGATGTTGGCAAAGCTGAACGTCTGGATCTTGTAGAACAGGTCGTGACGCAGGTTCTTAGCGAAGCCGCAACTCGCATGGCTGCAGGTGACGCCGGCAGCGGCGCCAAAAGCAAGCGACGTCAGCGCGATGAGCACCAAAAAGCCCGCGGTGGGAAGCATCTCGGCTACGGTGGTGCCATCTTTGATGGCGTCGATCAGGTTGGCGGTGATAAATGGAATCAGCATCTCGCAGAGCACCTCGCCAAGCACGAGCAACGGCGTGGCAACGGTGACTTTTATATAGTCGCGGATGCTGCCCATGAGGGTTTTAATCATCCAGTTCCTCCCAGGTTACACGGATTTTCTCGAGCATTTCGGCGAGCTGCTCGCGCTCGTCGTGGGTGAGGGCACCAAAGGCCTGCTCTCTAAAGCGAATGCGGGCTGCCTGGTCGATGCGGGCGTTTTCCCGGCCGGTTTCGGTCAGGCGAATGGTGAGCTGCCGTCGATCCTTGGGGTTACGGCTGCGCTCGATGAGGCCGTTGAGCTCGAGTTTGGACAGGATCTCGGAAAGTGACCCCGGCTTGAGGTCAAAGTGCATGCCGAGTTCCTGCTGCGACATCTCGCCGCCGGGTTGCTTGGCCAGCAGGCAGATGATGGGCGCCTTGCCGGACACGCCTCCGCCATGAAAATGCATGTAATGGCCGCAAAAGCCCAGGCCATTGAGGATGCGCTTGGCAAGCTTGTCTTCTGAGCTAACCGCTTCGGGTGCATCCGCCGGCTGTGACGGGTCGCCGCCGGGCTCGTGCGAACAAAGGTTAAGAGGTTCATCGCACATGAATTAGTGTTGCTCCTTTCTTTAGTTAGGTAGTGGAATTGTTTTGTGCCTAACCAATCTAGGAGCATGAGAAATGAATGTCAAGGTACCAAACTAGTGGTTACGCGGTTTTACCAAACCGCGTAACGGCTCGACGCTGCAAACCCGCCAGAGCGGCAATCTGCCTTTCAACTTCGGCGGCATGACCAGAAGGTCAATGCCGCCTCGTTTCAAGGCACCTTGCTCGCTCTGGCGGGTTTTCGCTGACTTCGCCAAAACATCGGTGTTGCCCGACCAGTCGTTTTGGCACTTAGGTGGCAATTAGGGACGTTCCTTATGTGCCGGCACTTGGGGACACTCCTTGCGCTGATAGTCGTTGGGTTAGTCGTTGGGTGTTCCTATAGTTTTGTCAACCGTCGGGGCTACTCCCGGTAGGGCACCCGGTCGCGCATCACGGCGTATATCGCCCTGAGCCGCTTCCTCGCGACGGCCTTGAGCGCCCGCCCGTGCCCCATGCCCCGCGCCCTGCAGGCCCGGTAGTACTCGCCGTAGCGCCCCGAGGACCTCACCAGGCTGTTGCACGAGAAGATCAGCAGGGACTTGAGCCTCGCGTCGCCGCGCCTGGACGCCCTGACCGACCTCACCGACGTGCCGGAG
>DBFRVO010000018.1:0-34349 GCA_048503295.1 Collinsella aerofaciens
GGACATCTTCAAGTACATAGAGCTCTATTACAATAGGGTGCGCATGCATTCCACCCTGGGCTACATGTCTCCAGTGGAATACGAGCGGCAATACGCTTGAGGATCCTTAAAAGAAAGTCCAGTTTATCCTTCCCACTCCACAGTCCGGACCGCTTCACGGTCCAACTTTCTGTCCGCACCCCCCTTTGGCAGCAAATACAGGAACTATTCCACCGCAACTTCTTGTTCGTCTTTTTGGGATGGAGCCGTTTCGGTTTGGTAAAATACCGCCGCACTTGGGAACGGATGGGCTCCGGTGGGCTCCGCGGTCCTCAAAACCGTTGCGAGGCGTGCAAAACGTCTTGGATGTGTTCGATTCACATACGTTCCCGCCATACGCTACCAGCGCTTTTGTGCTCGCGGTCTTGCTGCGTGCCGCAAAGGCGCTGTTTTGTTTTTGCACGAGTTTTTCGTAGCGCCGCTATTTCGGCGGCTGCAGTTAGCATCGTGCACCGGGTTTCGAGCATGCCGATGGAGGTGTTTTGCCGTATGACTACCGTAAGACGTGCCGATCTTTCTTGCGTCGTCCAAGCGGGCGGGCTGTCCTCACGCATGGGCCGCGATAAGGCGCGCATGACGTTTTGCGGCGAACCGCTCATCGAGCGCGTGCTGGGTCGGCTGGCGACAGTTGCCGGCGAGTTGGTCGTGACGACTTCGCGCCCCAGCGAGCTTGCCTATCTTGAGGAGCGCACGTTTGGCGGTCTGGTGCCGCGAATAGTGTCGGACCTTGAGGGGCCGGCGGGCGCCATGCGCGGCATCGCGAGTTCGCTGACTGCGGCCCGGCTGCCTCTCGTTGCTATCGTCGCCTGTGATATGCCGTTTGTCTCTTCGGAGCTAATCGGTGCCCTTGCCGGCTGTGTCGAGGCCGAGGCGCTCGACGTGTGCGTGCCGCGCGAGGAGCGGGGGATTGAGCCGCTTTGCGCCGTCTGGCGCCGTGACGCGTGTGCGCCGGTCGCCCAAGAGCTGCTCGCCTGCGACCGTCAGCGCATTCGCTGCCTGATTAATCGCGTTCAGGCTGGTTATATGGATGAGCCGCAGATCGTTAAGGTCGCAGGCTCGACGCTCTGCTTCGAGAACGTCAATACGCCCGAGGAGTTTGCGGCGGCCGAGTTGCTCGCCTAGATCTGCACACATCAATGACGGGAGATGCCGTGTCACATGATATTTGCCCCGATACCGGGGAACCTTGCACTTGCGATGGGTCCGAGCCTTGCACCTGCGGCTGTGGCGGCTGTGGACATACGGCCGAGGAAGAGGCAGCGGCGGCCGCGTATCGCGAGTCGCACCGCGAGGCCTCGTTTGGCGATGCCTCTGATCACGAACGCAAGATTATCGTGTCGTTCGACAGCACCTTCGATGTGATGGAATGCGAACAGCTGTGTCTTGCCTCCGGTGTGCCCGGGCGCATCATGCCGCTGCCCGGCTCCATCACCGCCGGCTGCGGGCTGTGCTGGGCCATGCCGTTCTCGGGCGATGCCCTCGCCGCCTTCCGCGCCGCCACCGAGGGCCGCGTAACCCCCGCCGACTATCACCAGCTCGTCCTCTAATCACCAAAACCACCACAAAGGTGCCTGTCCCCAATGTGGTGGTTTTGAACACGTGGACGAAACAGGTTTGAAACACGGGTTTTGCACGTCAGGTGCTCAAAAACGCCTCTACCTGCATCGTAATCAAAACGAAACATCTGCTCGTCGGCTTATGCGAAACTTTGCCGCAACAGTGCGATATTATCCATACTCGATAAAGTTCGCGGCGCATAGGGTGCCGCGACCGACATTTTCGTTTCCCATCATTGGAGGAAGCATGAGCTACACGCAGAAAGTTCTCGAAGAGCTCAAGGCCCGCTATCCCGAGCAGCCTGAGTTCATCCAGGCCGCGACCGAGATCCTCGGTACCATCCAGCCGGCGCTCGACGCCCACCCCGAGTACGAGGAGGCCGCCCTGCTGGAGCGCCTCGTCGAGCCCGAGCGCATCGTCATGTTCCGTGTTCCCTGGGTCGACGACCAGGGCAAGGTCCAGGTCAACCGTGGCTATCGCGTCGAGTTCAACTCTGCCATTGGACCCTACAAGGGCGGTCTGCGCTTTAACCCGACGGTCACCCTGGGCATGCTTAAGTTCCTGGGCCTGGAGCAGATCCTCAAGAACAGCCTGACCACCCTTCCCATGGGCGGCGGCAAGGGCGGTTCCGACTTTGACCCCAAGGGCAAGTCCAACAACGAGATCATGCACTTCTGCCAGTCCTTCATGACCGAGCTCTATCGCCACATCGGCCCCAACACCGACGTTCCCGCCGGCGACCTGGGCGTTGGCGGCCGCGAGGTTGCCTACCTGTTCGGTCAGTACAAGCGCCTGACCAACGAGTGGACCGGCGTCCTTACCGGCAAGGGCCTCTCCTTTGGCGGCTCGCTCGCCCGTACCGAGGCCACCGGTTACGGTCTGGTCTACTTTGTGGACGAGTACCTCAAGAGCCGCGGCGACTCCTTCGAGGGCAAGAACGTCGTCGTTCACGGCTCCGGTAACGTCGCTATCTACGCGGTCCAGAAGGTCGCCCAGCTCGGCGGCAAGGTGCTGGCCTGCTCCGATACCCACGGCTGGGTCGAGGATCCCGACGGCATCGACTACACCGTGCTCGAGCACGTCTACAACAAGAAGCGCTCTGGCCACGACAAGGGCGTCACGCTCGCTATGTACGTTGACGAGAAGCCCAACGCCGTGTGGCACGAGGGCGACGGCCGCGGCGTGTGGCAGCTTCCTTGCGACATCGCACTGCCCTGCGCTCGCGAGAACACGCTGCTGCTCGAGGACGCCCAGGCGCTCGTCGCCAACGGCTGCAAGGTGGTCGGCGAGGGCGCGAACATGCCCACGACCATCGAGGCCACAACCTACTTCCAGGAGAACGGCGTCGCCTTTATGCCCGGTAAGGCTGCCAACGCCGGCGGCGTGCTCGTGTCCGGTCTGGAGATGAGCCAGAATGCCGAGCACCTGTCCTGGACCTTCGAGGAGGTCGACGGCAAGCTCGAGCAGCTCATGCGCGGCATGTTCCACAACGTGGACGACACCGCCAAGGAGTATGGCCAGGAGGGCAACTTTGTCATGGGCGCCAACATCGCCGGCTTCCTGAAGGTCGCCGACGCCATGCTCGCCCAGGGCGTCTGCTAAATCTTTGCTTGACATAGCATGTGATGAGGCTCCCAGTCATCTTGGCTGGGAGCCTTTTTTTGATCCGCATGCGACGGAGGAAAACGGATCATTTTGTCCCGACACGAGCTGTGCGCTCACGTTTGGTACACTTAAAGGTACTGGACAAGTGGAGAGATGGGGGAGAACGTGCTCAAGTTCGGTACCTACGTCCGTGTTGGAAACGCGGCCGAAGCCTATGAGCTCTTACAGAAGAACCGCAACAACAAGATTGTGGGCGGCGGCATCTGGATGCGCCTGGGTTCGCGTCGAGTGGCGACGGCGATTGACCTTTCGGCCTGCGGGCTCGATCAAATCGAGGAGACCGAGACCGAGTTTCGCATCGGTGCCATGTGTACCCTGCGCCAGCTCGAGCGCCATGCCGAGCTCAACGCACTTGTCAACCATGTCTTTGAGTTCGCCGTCCACGATATCGTGGGCGTGCAGCTGCGTAACACCGCCACGGTGGGCGGCAGCATCTATGGTCGCTTTGGCTTCTCTGACGTGCTCTCGGCGTTCCTGGCGCTCGATTCGTATGTTGAGCTGACGGGCGCCGGCCGCGTGCCGCTCGCCGAGTTCGTCGACATGGGCTACGTGCGCGACGTTATTGAGCATGTCGTGGTCGTCAAGCACGATTACCGTGCGAGCTACGAGGCCGTGCGCAAGGCCGCGACGGACTTCCCCTCACTGAACGTCACCGCCGCCTGGTGGGACAACAGCTGGCATGTCACCGTGGGTGCCCGCCCGCTGCGCGCGATCCTGCTGCAGGGTGAGGCATGCGGCCTTACCGCCGAGCAGCCTTCCGAGGACGAGCTACGCGCCCTGGCCGCGTCCGTACGCGCGCTGAGCTATGGCACCAACCTGTGGGGCTCGGCCGACTACCGCCGCCGCATCTCGGCCCCGCTCGCCATCCAGGCTGTGCGTCGCGCCGCCGGCATCGAGCTTTCGGCCGCGCTTGCCCGCGAGCTCGAGACCGTGCAGGTCCCCAAGTTTGCCACGGACGAGTATTCCTGCCGCCGCGTGCCCGGCGTCGATTCTAGCGAGGTGCGCTAATGGCTGCCAAACTCATCGATCTTTCCTTTACGCTCAACGGCCGTAAGGTCAAGGTTCAGATTGCCCCCGATACCATGCTCTTCGCGTTGCTGCGCGAGCAGGGTTGTGCGTCGGTGCGCTGCGCCTGTGAGACCACCAACTGCGGCCTGTGCACGGTGTGGCTCGACGGCGATCCGGTGCTGAGCTGCTCGGTTCCCGCCGCCCGTGTTGAGGGCCGCTCCATCACCACGCTCGAGGGCCTCAAGGCCGAGTCCGAGGCACTGGCCCGCGCGATGGCTGCCGAAGGCGCCGAGCAGTGCGGTTTTTGCGCCCCCGGCCTCATCATGAACGTGTTGGCGCTTGCCCGCGCCGCCAAGGAGGACCCGAGCCTCGTCGCCACGCGCGAGGAGCTCTCGCGCCAGCTTGCCGGCAATCTCTGCCGTTGCAGCGGCTACGAGAGCCAGCTGCGCGCCATCGTGCGCTTCCTCAACGAGTCCGGCGTGCAGGTGGGCTTCGAGATGCCCGAGCTGCCGGTCAATAACACCAGCTCCGATGGTGTCGCGTACAAGCAGATCACTCACAAGCAGCCCAAGAAGGATTCGAAGTCTCTGCTCGAGGGTCGTCCCGTCTACACGGGCGACATGGTGCCCGCCGGCGCGCTCATCGTCAAACTCAAGCGCAGCCCCTATGCCCGCGCCAAGATCCGCTCCATCGATACGTCGCGCGCCCTGAAGGTGCCCGGCGTGGTGGGCGTCTACACCTACGAGGACGTGCCCCAGCGCCGCTTTACCATCGCCGGCCAGAGCTATCCGCAGCCGAGTCCCTACGACCGCCTGATCCTCGAGAACCTCGTGCGCTACCAAAACGAGGAGGTGGCGATCGTCGCCGCCGAGACCGAGGAGGCCGCCGACAAGGCGCTCAAGCTCATCAAGGTCGACTACGAGGTACTCGAGCCCCTGCTCGACTTTACCCAGGCACTCGATAACGACATCGTGGTCCACCCCGAGGGCGACGTGACCTTTATGTTCCCGCAGGGTGGCGATGTCCCTCGCAACCTGGTCTGCAGCGGTACCAGCGATTTTGGCGATCTTGATGAGGCCTTCGCCCAGAGCGACATTGTCTTTACCCGCACTTACACCAGCCAGGCCACGCAGACCGCGCCCATGGAGACCTTCCGCGCCTTCGCGACGACCGACGCGTTCGGCCGCATTTCGGTGACCACCTCTACGCAGGTGCCCTTCCACGTGCGCCGCATGGTCGCGCAGTCGCTCGACATTCCGCAGTCGCAGGTGCAGGTCATTAAGCCGCGCATCGGCGGCGGCTTTGGCTCCAAGCAGACGGGCTGCTGCGAGATCTTTGTTGCGTTTGTGACCCAGCAGACCGGCCGTCCGAGTTACTGCTGCTACACCCGTGAGGAGACCATCACCGCGGGCAACTCGCGCCATCAGATGCAGATGACCGTTAAGCTGGGCGCCATGAACGACGGCACCATCACGGCCATCGACCTGCATACGCTGTCCAACGCTGGTGCGTATGGCGAGCATGCCACCACGACAATCGGCCTTTCGGGCCACAAGAGCCTGCCCATCTACAACCACGTGAAGGCGAGCCGCTTTAGCTGGGACGCCGTCTACACCAACACTAACCGCGGCGGCGCGTATCGTGGCTACGGTGCCACCCAGGGCCAGTTTGCCGTGGAGAGCGCCGTCAACGAGCTCGCCGACATGCTGCACATGGATCCCGCCGACCTGCGCCTTAAGAACATCGTGCGCGAGGGCGAGACCATGCCGCAGTACTATAACGAGAAGCTCAGCGCCTGCGCACTCGACCGCTGCCTGCTGCGTGCGATGGACATGATCGGCTGGCGCGATAAGCCGCTGGCCGTCGACCTGGGCGACCGCGTGCGCGCCCTGGGCTGCGCGCTCACCATGCAGGGCTCGGGCATCTCCAACGTGGACATCGCCGGCATCGACATGCGCCTGGAAGAGGACGGCTTCATTACCATCGGCACCGGCGCCACTGATAACGGCATGGGCGTCGACACGATCCTGGCGCAGATTGCCGCCGAGGAGCTGGGCGTGGAGAGTTCAATGATCGTGGTACGCGGCGTGGACACCGACGTGTCGCCGTTCGATGCCGGCTCGTACGCGAGCTCGGGTACGTACGTGACGGGCCTTGCCGCCAAGAACGCCGCGACCGAGCTGCGTGAGAAGATTTGCGCCAAGGCAGCCCAGATGTGGGACGTGGACGCCGCCGACGTGGTCTTCGATGGCCAGTACGTGCGTCTGTCCGACGAGCGTGCCGCGCGCGAGCAGAACCGTTACCTTACGCTGCGCGACTTTGCCAACCTGTGCGTCAAGAACATCGCGGGCGGCGACGCGCTCACCTCGCACGCCTCTGCCTGCCTGCCCGTTTCGCCTCCGCCGTTTATGGCCGGTATTGCCGAGGTCGAGGTCGACAAGGCTACCGGCAAGGTGACTGTGGTGGACTACGCGGCGGCTGTGGACTGCGGCACCGTGATCAACGAGGCGCTCGCGCGCGTCCAGGCCGAGGGCGGCATTGCCCAGGGTATCGGTCACGCGCTCTACGAGATCGTCGAGCACGACGACCGCGGTCGCCTGCGCACCGGCAACTTTATGAGCTACAAGCTGCCCACGCGCCTGGATATCGGCAGCATTCGCGTGGCCTTTGAGCCGAGCTACGAGCCGACGGGCCCGTTTGGCGCCAAGTCGATCGGCGAGGTCGTCATCAACACGCCGCTCGCCGCCGTTGCCTCGGCCGTGGCGCACGCCACCGGCCACCAGGTTCGCTCGCTGCCGATCACGCCCGAGAAGGCCCTGCTGGGGGAGTAACAGGTCAGCGAACAAGTCGTAATTGGCGGGGCGGGGCAACTCGTCCCGCCTTTTGCACTCGTGGTGAGGTCGTGAGCTTGTAAAAGGTGTGCGTGCGCTTGCCGTTCGTATCTGCTATCATTCCTAGTCTGTGCGCTCATGCGGGCGTGGCGGAATTGGTAGACGCGCCAGATTTAGGTTCTGGTGGGATTCCCGTGAAGGTTCGAGTCCTTTCGCCCGCACCAACGCATCTGCGTCGGCTTCGGCCGTCGCGACTCTTTGTTGCATAAAGGTACCAGCACCTCAGATAAGCTGGGCAGTATGAGGAGGAACGTGTTGAACATCACCGCTTCTGACGTCAAGGACGCCAAGCTCACCGCTACGGTCACCATCCCGGCCGCCGACGTCGACGCCGCGATCAAGAAGGCCTACAAGGACACCGCCAAGAAGTACCGCTTCCCGGGCTTCCGTGCCGGTAAGGCTCCCCGTCCGGTCATCGATTCCGCTCTTGGCGCCGAGGCTACCCTCGCTCAGGCCACCAACGACCTGATCGCCGCCAACGAGCCCGCCGTCCTCAACGAGCTGGACATCGTCCCCACCAAGAGCGGTGACTACAAGGAGCTCGACCTCGCCAAGGATCACGAGGACTACACCTACACCGTCGAGTTCTCCCTGCGTCCTGCTGCCGAGCTCTCCTCCTTCGACGCCGTCGAGATCGAGATGCCTCCCGCGGAGGTCACCGAGTCCGAGATCAACAACCAGGTCGAGATGCTCCTCAACTACCGTGCCACCTTCGAGGACGTCGAGGGTCGCGCCGTCGAGGCCGAGGACTACGTCACCGTCGACCTCAAGGCCGTCGAGAACGCCGACAACTTTGCCGCCGAGGGCCGCATGCTCATCGCCGGTAGCGACAGCAACCCCAAGGAGTTCAACGAGGCCCTGATCGGCGCTAACGTTGACGACGTCAAGACCGTCACCTGGACCGACGAGGTCGAGGAGGGCGAGGAGGCCGAGACCCACACCGTCGAGGTCACCGTCAAGGGCATCAAGGTCCGCAACACCCCCGAGCTCACCGATGAGCTCGTCAAGTCCGACTTTGGCTTTGACAGCATCGACGCCATGCGCGACGCCATCAAGATCGAGATCGAGCAGGACAAGGCTTCCCGCCTGCCGGCCGAGAAGGAGAACCGTTGCGTCTCCGCTCTCGCCGAGCGCCTGCAGCTCGACGAGATGGATGCTGACTACGAGCAGTCCGTCTTTGAGGAGCTTGGCCAGAACTTCCTGTCCAACCTCGCTGCCCGCGGCATGACGCTGGACACCTGGCTGCCCACTTCCGGCCTAACCATGGAGCAGTTCATCGGCGACCTGCACAAGCAGGCCAACGACGTTGCCCGTGAGTCCCTGGCTCTCGACGCCCTCGCCCGTGAGCTCAAGATTGAGGTCACCGAGGACGACGTCAACGCCGAGTTCGAGAAGGCCGGCGTCAAGGACGTCGAGGCTTCCAAGGCCGAGTTCATCGCCGATGGCCGCATGCCTGCCGTCCGCGAGTCCATCCGTCGCTCCAAGGCCGTTGACCACCTGGTCGAGAACGCCAAGGTGACCGAGGTCGACGAGACCGCCAAGGACGCCGAGTAATTCTCGCCACCTTGCCCGCGAGCGCATGCGTGCGCCCGTGATGGGGTAAAGTTATACACCGGTTATCCGGTTGCTTCGTACGGTGCCAGCCAATGCATAGCATGCGGGCACCGTACGTTTATCTAGAACCACTATTGGTCCGCAAGAGAGAAATGGAGATGCGTATGATCGCTAAGTTCGATTCCGCCCTCGTGCCATACGTTATCGAGCAGACGCCGCGCGGCGAGCGCAGCTACGATATCTATTCGCGCCTGCTCAACGACCGCATCATCTTCTTGGGCGAGGAGATCAACTCCGTCAGCGCCAACCTGGTCGTTGCCCAGCTGCTGCATCTTGAGAGCCAGGATGCCGAGAAGGATATCTCGCTCTACATCAATTCGCCCGGCGGCGAGGTTTACTCCGGCCTGGCGATTCTGGACACCATGAACTTCATTAAGCCGCAGGTCTCCACCATCTGCGTCGGTATGGCTGCGTCCATGGCCGCCGTGCTGCTTTCGGCCGGCGCCAAGGGTAAGCGCTTCTGCCTGCCGCACTCCAAGGTCATGATTCACCAGCCCAGCGGCGGTGCCCAGGGCCAGCAGACCGAGATCGAGATCGTGGCCGAGGAGATCAAGAAGACTCGCCGCGAGCTCAACCAGATTCTTTCCGACGCCTCGGGCCAGCCGATCGAGAAGGTCCAGGCCGATACCGAGCGCGACAACTACCTGACTGCTGCCGAGGCCCTCGACTACGGTCTGATCGACCGCATCGTCACCTCGCGCGACCTCGCCGCGAAGGACGCCTAGGATGGCCGGTAACATGCAGGACGGCTTCGACGAGAACGGCAACCCCATCCGCTGCTCCTTCTGCGGAAAAGAGCAGGGTCAGGTTCGCCGCCTGGTGAAGGGCCCGACCAACATCTTCATTTGCGACGAGTGCGTTGCCGCCTGCTCCGAGATTCTTGAGGAGTCGCTGGCTTCGGACTTTATGGACGCCGCCCGCAACGGCAAGCTGCCGGGCTTCCTCAACGACCACGGTCAGGCTGCCGGCCAGCCTGCTGTAGATCCCGAGGCCGAGGGTTTTGAGCTGGAGGACGACGCCCGTCAGGTCATTACGCACGTGCCGACGCCGCATGAGATCTATGACGAGCTTTCGGCTTATGTCATGGGCCAGGAGGACGCCAAGCGCGCCATGTCGGTTGCCGTGTACAACCACTATCGCCGCGTGATCGAGGGCGGCGCTGCGCTTTCGGCCTTTGACGAGGCTGGTGGTATGGACGGCCAGTTCGACGATGATATGGATGAGGTGGAGCTCGCTAAGTCCAATATTCTGCTGCTTGGTCCCACTGGTACCGGTAAGACCCTGCTGGCTCAGACGCTCGCGCGCATCCTCGAGGTGCCGTTTGCCATCGCCGACGCCACCGCGCTCACCGAGGCTGGTTACGTGGGCGAGGACGTGGAGAACATCCTGCTCAAGCTCATCAATGCTGCCGATGGCGACATTGAGCGCGCGCAGGTGGGCATCATCTATGTCGATGAGATCGACAAGATTGCCCGCAAGGCCGAGAACCTTTCCATCACCCGCGATGTCTCGGGCGAGGGCGTTCAGCAGGCGCTGCTTAAGATCCTTGAGGGCACGGTGGCCAGCGTTCCGCCCACCGGCGGCCGTAAGCATCCCCAGCAGGAACTGTTGCAGATCGACACGACCAACATCCTGTTTATCTGCGGCGGTGCCTTTGTGGGCCTGGACAAGATCATCGCCGACCGCGTGGGCAACAAGGGCGTAGGTTTTAACTCCGAGATCGCCGGCCCCACCTCGGTCGACGAGAATGATCTGCTGCGTCAGGTGCTCCCGCAGGACCTCAACGCCTTTGGCATGATCCCCGAGTTCGTGGGACGTACGCCCGTCGTCACCCAGACGCAGGCGCTCGACGAGGATGACCTGGTGTCGATCCTGACCGAGCCCAAGAACGCCGTGGTGCGTCAATACCGTAAGATGTTCCAGCTCGAGGACGTTGAGCTTGAGTTTGAGGATGCCGCCCTGCACGAGATCGCCCGCATGGCGCTCGCCCGCAAGACCGGCGCCCGCGGCCTGCGCTCCATCTGCGAGGACGTGCTGCAGCAGACGATGTTCGACCTCCCCAGCGAGGATGGCGTTTCCAAGGTCGTCGTGACCGAAGCCTCCGTAAAGGGCGAAGAACAGCCCCAACGCATCTACGGGTAAATAGTTTGAATCCAGGCCCCGCGGCAACCACCGCGGGGCCTGCCATTTAGGGACAGGTTTATTTTGGTCGGTTTTATATGGGCAAATGTCGTTTCCCCTGATAAAACCTACCAAAATAAACCTGTCCCTTTTCGGCAGGTATGCCTGTGCTATTCTGTGAGATTGTCAAGTTAGTACCTTCAGACTGAAGTAATCGATACCTAAGGCGTGTCCGCCTGCTTGGTTTTCGTAGATTCCGCACGAGCCGAAGAGCACTAAATGTGCTCTTCGTGCGAGCCAGGACCTGACCGAGCGAAAACCAAGCAGGCGGACACGCCGGCGGGACAGGGAGAGATATATGGAAGAAATGCCCAAGAACTACGATCCGTCGACCAACGAGCCGGCGATCCTGCAGAAGTGGCTCGACGGCGGCTACTACAAGCGCCGTGAGGGCGTGGGCGACTGCACCGTCACCATTCCGCCTCCCAACGTTACCGGCAAGCTTCACATGGGTCACGCTACCGACGACTCCATTCAGGACGCCATCATTCGTATGGCCCGCATGCGCGGCAAGTCCACGCGCTGGGTGCTCGGTACCGACCACGCCGGTATCGCCACGCAGACCAAGGTCGACAAGAAGCTTAAGAGCGAGGGCATCAGCCGCCTGGAGATCGGTCGCGACAAGTTTGTCGACGCTTGCTGGGATTGGACCCACGAGTACGGCGGCATCATCGTCGAGCAGATCAAGCGCATGGGTTGCTCCGTCGACTTCGACAACGAGCGCTTTACCATGGACGAGGACTACGCGCAGGCCGTACGCAAGGTCTTTTGCGACTGGTACCACGACGGCCTGATCTACCGCGGCAAGCGCATCGTCAACTGGTGCCCCAACTGCACCACCGCCATCTCGGACGACGAGGCCGAGTACAAGGACGAGAAGGGCCACCTGTGGCATCTGCGCTACCCGCTGACCGAGCCGGTCAACGGCCAGGACTACATCGTCGTCGCCACCACGCGCCCCGAGACCATGCTCGGCGACACGGGCGTCGCCGTCTCCCCGAAGGATCCCGAGAAGGCCGCCTTCGTGGGGAAGACCGTCAAGCTCCCCATCGTCGACCGCGAGATCCCCATCTTTGAGGATTGGCATGTCGACGCCAACTTTGGATCCGGCTTTGTTAAGGTCACCCCGGCCCACGACCCCAACGACTACGCCATGGGTCAGGCCCACGACCTGCCGCAGATCAATATCTTCGACGAGCACGCGGTGGTCGTTGAGGGCTACGGCGAGTTCACCGGCATGACCCGCGAGGAGTGCCGCGAGGCCGTCATCAAGTGGTTCGAGGAGCACGACCTGCTCGATCACGTCGAGGACCTCGATCACTCCGTCATGCACTGCTACCGTTGCGACGCCGCGCTTGAGCCGTGGCTTTCTGAGCAGTGGTTTGTGGCCGTCGACAAACTCAAGGGGCCGGCGCTCGACGCCGTCAACTCCGGCAAGGTCACCTTCCACCCCGCGCGCTGGACGCAGACCTACACCACCTGGATGGAGAACCTCAAGGACTGGTGCATCAGCCGCCAGCTTTGGTGGGGCCACCGCATCCCCGTGTTCTACTGCGAGGACTGCGGCTGGGAGGATGCTCTTACCGAGGACACCGACGTGTGCCCTAAGTGCGGCGGTCATCACGTGCATCAGGACGAGAACGTGCTGGACACCTGGTTCAGCTCGCAGCTGTGGACCTTCGCCACGCAGGGCTGGCCGCATAAGCCGGAGCTGCTCGAGGGCCATCACCCCACGACGGCGCTCGTCACCGCGCGCGACATCATCGCGCTGTGGGTCGCCCGCATGGTCATGAGCTCGCTGTACTTCCTGGACGAGGTGCCGTTTAAGGACGTCGTCATCTACCCGACGATTCTGGCCAAGGACGGCAGCCGCATGTCCAAGTCCAAGGGCAACGGCGTTGACCCCATGGACCTCATTGGCATGTACGGTGCCGACGCCATGCGTTACAACCTGCTGACGCTCTGCACCAACAACCAGGACGTCAAGTTCGACGCGAACATCGATAAGAAGACCAAGAAGCTTATCGACAGCCCGCGTACCGAGCAGGCTAAGTCGTTTGTGACCAAGATCTGGAACGCCAGCCGCTTCCTGCTCATGAACATGGAGGGCTACACGCCCGGCGAGCCCGTCGTTGAGACGCCGGCCGACGCCTGGATGTTCAGCCGCCTGGCCAAGGCCGTGAAGATGGTCACCGAGGGTATTGAGAACTACACCTTTGGCGATATGGCCCGCGGCGTGCAGCAGTTCTTCTGGAACGAGGTCTGCGACTGGTACGTCGAGGTCACCAAGGCCCGCCTGAAGGGCGAGGGCCGTCTGCAGGCTCAGCGCAACCTGATCTTTGTGCTCGACACCTCCATTCGCCTGATGCACCCGCTTATGCCGTTTGTTACCGAGGAGATCTGGGACAATATGCCGGCGAGCGTGCTCGACCTGGATGCCGAGGGCAACGTGGATCGCGCCGAGGCGCTCATGATCGCCAAGTGGCCCGAGCCCGCCGACTATGCCAAGTATGTTGACGAGGACGCCGAGCGCGCATTTGAGCTGTGCCGCGCCGTCGTTTCCGCCGCCCGCGCCACGCGTTCGCGTTATCGCTTGAGCCCCAAGGCCGAGCTCGACGTGGTCGTGCGCGCCGGTGCCGAGGATATCGAGAAGCTCGAGAGCCTGCGCTCGACCATCGAGCCGCTGGCCAACACCGCTTCGCTGGTCATGGGTACCGACGTTGAGAAGCCGGCCGCGAGCATCGCCGTGGTCGACAGCGGCGTTGAGGTCTTTGTGGTGCTCGAGGGCAAGGTTGACCTTTCGGCCGAGAAGGCACGCCTGGAGAAGGAGATTGCCACGGCGCAGAAGGAGCTCGCCGGCTGCGAGAAGACGCTGGCCAACGAGGGCTTTGTGGCCAAGGCCGCGCCCGCGGTGGTCCAGAAGAAGAGGGACCGTGCAGCTGAGCTCAAGGAGATCCTGGCGGCGCTGAACTCGCAGGTTGCTGACTTCTCGTAGGCGGTACTGGGGGACGCGGTTTGGGGCTTTGCTCGCTACTGCGGACAGTCCTGCTCGCACGAAGGCCACATTAAGTGGCCTTCGGCTCGTGCGGAACTTGTATCGAGCAAAGCCCCAAACCGCTCCCATAGCGGTTACGGGGGCGTTCGCTGCCTGGTAGGGCCACTTGGTTGTGACCTTGATCTCGCTGCAAAGCGGTGTTTGGCTGATATTTTGAATGGGAGGGGCTCGTTGTTTATTGCGGGCCTCTTTTTATGTTGAGGGGACTTTGGGTTATGGCTAAGCGTTCTGGGTCGTATTCTGTGCCGTTCTCGTTTGAGTTGCTTTCGTTTGATGAGGCTGTTGCTTTGGCTGCTGATACGGGGCGGATTTCTGGGGATGCTGGTCCTCTGCTCGAGACGGTTGTCGATATGTTCGATGAGTTGGGGCGTCCGGACGAGTATTTCGATTGCATTCAGGTTGCCGGTACCAATGGCAAGACTTCGACTACGCGTTTTTCGGCTGCTATTCTTCGCGGCGAGGGGCTCAAGACCGCGCTGTATACGTCGCCTCAGCTGGTGCGCTATCCCGAGCGCATGGAGGTTGACGGGCGCGTTGTGAGCGATGAGGCGTTTGCCCGTGGCGTTTCGGCCGCTGTTGAGGCGGGGCATCGAGTGAATGCCCGTCGTGTGGCGGCGGGGGAGCGCGCCTATACCATCACGCCGTTTGACCTGCTGACGGCTGCTGCACTGGTGGTGTTTGCCGAGGCTTGCGTGGACGTGGCCGTGCTTGAGGTCGGCATGGGCGGACGCTGGGATGCTACGAGTGCGACCGATCCTGTCGCCGTGGCCATTACAGGCATTGGGCTCGATCACACACGTATTTTGGGCGATACGCTCGAGGCCATTGCGGGGGAGAAGGCTGCGGTCATTAAGCCCGGACGCCTGGTTGTGCTGGGCGAGGGCACGCATGAGGCGAGCGTTCAGCGCGTGATGGATGCCCGTTGTCGAGAGTGCGGCATTGTGCCGCTCGTGGTGAGGCATGCCACGACTAAGGTGCCGGTGCATGTGGGCGACACGGTTGAGTTTAGCTGCACCACGCCACGTGCGATCTATACGTCGAGCATGGTCAAGCCGGCCTATCAGCCGCAGAATGCCGCGTGCGCGATTATGCTTTGCGAGGGGTATCTGGGTCGCGAGCTCGACCACGATGCGCTGGATGCATCGCTTATGGGTTGCCCCACACCGGGTCGTTTTGACGTGCTGGGGACCGATCCGCTTAAGCTGATTGACGCCTGTCATAACCCCCAGAGCTGCGAGAACTTTGTGAGCGCGCTGGACGAGATTAATCCGTGCGTGGAGAATCGCCCCACGCTGCTGTGCGCCGCGCTGGCCGACAAGGACGTGGCGGGCATCGTCGACGTGCTGATCCCGGCTTTCCCGCGCGTGGTCGTGACCCAGACCGATTCCGATCGCGCCCTGCCGGCGGAGGAGCTCGCCGCACTTGTTGATGCCGATAAGCTCGCGGGCGTATACCCCAGCGTTTCCGAGGCCCTTGCAGCTTTCAAGGCCGCAGGCGAGCCCTTCGTAGCAGCCGGCACCATCACCCTAGCCGGCGAAGTAGCCGGCCTGCTCCGCTAACCCATCCCCTCATCAGTTGCGGTGAAATAGGGACTGTTTTATGGGCTAGAAGCCTTAAACAGTCCCTATTTCACCGCAACTTCTAGGGAAGCTTTGGTGGCGTGCCTAGTCTAGGCGGACCGGATCGTGGGGGTAGGCGTTGAGAATCTCGACGCCGTTCTCGGTCACCAGGGCTAGGTCCTCGATGCGGACGCCGGTGCGGCCGGGGAGGTAGATACCCGGTTCGATGGAGAATGTCATGCCAGGCTCTACGACTTGTTCGTTGACGAGCGAGACGTCGCCCGGCTCGTGGTCCTGTAGACCGATCGAGTGACCTAGGCGATGCGTAAAGTACTTGCCGTAGCCAGCGTCCTCAATCACGTCGCGCGCGGCACGGTCCAGGTCGCACATGCGAACGCCCGGTGCGATGAGCGCCTCGGCGGTCTCGTTAGCGCGGCGCACGATGTCGTAGATGCGCGCCGTCTCCTCGTCCGGCTCGCCCCAAAAGAACGTGCGCGTCATGTCCGAGCAGTAGTTGCGATTGCGTCCGCCAATGTCGAATAGCATCACGTCGCCGCGCTTGAGTACGGTGCCGTCGGGCTCGTGGTGCGGGTCTCCGGCGTTGGCGCCAAAGCTCACGATCGGCGGAAAGCTAAAGCCCTCGCAGCCGTGCTTGCGATACAGGCCGAGCATTTGGTCGGCAATCTCGCGCTCCGTCACGCCCTCGTGGACGAGCTTGATGACATCGGCCATCACGGCGTCGTTAGCGGCCGAGGACGCGCGCATGAGCTCCTGCTCGGCGGCATCCTTGTGGGTGCGTGCGGCGGTGACGGCAAAGTCGCCCAGGAAAAACTCGCTGGCGGCGTGGCGCTCCATGAGCGGCATCAAAAAGCCGGAGCGCATGACGGTATCGATGCCGAGCGGCTTGGTCGGATCGATCTCACTCGCGATGGCGTCGGCTACGACGTCGGTATCAGTGTGGTAGGCGACGCGGGCATTGTCATACTCGGGCAGCTGGTGCAGCGCGTTGACCAGGATTACTGGCTCGGCATTGCGCGCGAGCAGCACGCCACAAAAACGCTCGAACATATCGGCATAAAAGCCGGTCAGGTAATAGATCGACCATGAGTCGTTTACGAGCAGCTGTGCGCCGGGGTGCTGAGCCTCGAGCGCATCGAGCACGCGCGCCACACGCTGGTCATCGACATGCGCCATGAAACATCCTTTCGCTAGGGTGCCACCATGGTATCCCAAGCCCGGCAGTTGGGGACGTTCCTTTTATGCCGGCACTCCGGGACACTCCTTTGCATCCCATGCGCGCCCTCACAAGTTGCGGTGAAATACGGACTGTCTAGCGGCCTGAAGCCATTAAACAGTCCGTATTTCACCGCAACTGCGGAGGAGGGCCGGGTGGATGGCGGGATAGCTAAAAGAGGCC
Organism: Collinsella aerofaciens; assembly: GCA_048503295.1. Classification (GTDB taxonomy): domain Bacteria; phylum Actinomycetota; class Coriobacteriia; order Coriobacteriales; family Coriobacteriaceae; genus Collinsella; species Collinsella aerofaciens_CI. The sequence goes on from DBFRVO010000018.1 coordinate 16,987, forward strand.
CGTCCTAAATTAGCTGCTTAGGCTGGCTCGATGTCCATGCTGGCGATGAGGTCGGTACCGGTGTCTAGGAGGTTCTCTAGCACGACGTCGCCCATGCAGATGGGGGCGTTGACGACTAGGCCTCGGATGAGGTTCATGGCTTGGGCGTGGAGTTCGAGTGGGATTGCCTCGATCGTGCGGACGGGGAGTAGGGCTTCGTCGCCGCCAGATACCGCTACGGTGGTGGTGAGTACGCGCATGGGGCAGGTGAGCTCCTGATGTGCGAATTTATCGCCGCGCGGGCAGTTGTTGCCGGTTACGGAGCGCACTTCTACCACGGCGCCATTAGCGTCGCGCTCGACTTCTACGGTCAGAAGGCATTCGGATGGGCAGGTCGTGCAGTTGAACTGCAGCGTTTCGGTCGCATTCTTGCTCATGGTTTATGCCTCCTCAACGGGATCGACGGATAGGACAATCTCACTGGCACCCAGGTCGAGCGCTTGTTTGATGACCTTTGCCGGCAGCGGGAAGCTTTCCATAACGCTTGGCTTAAACGCGCGGACCTTGCCGGCGAACAACTCTTCGCCGTTGGCCAAGATCCTCACGCGGGCGGCATCGACTGGCCGGCGCACGCGGAAGTTGAGCTTGGTGAGCGCCACGGCCGTAATGCGTCCCGGCAGCGCGTATCCCGCAACGCCGGCAGGGGAGACGGTGAGCTCGCAGTCCGGAACGGCGCCCGCGCCGGTCCCCAGCGCGTACGCCGCCGCAGCCGCGCCGGCGCGCTCAGACTCGGTCGTCACGTTGTCGGCCAGGTCGTGCACGTGTAACACGTTGCCGCAGGCAAAGATGCCTGGCACGCTTGTCTGCAGGCTCTGGTCCACCACGGCGCCGCGCGTGCGTGGGTCAAGCTCTACGCCCGCGGCAACCGAAAGCTCATTCTCGGGAATCAAGCCCACCGAAAGCAGTAGCGTGTCGCACGGAACAATGCGCTCGGTCCCCGGAATGGGTGCCAGATGCTCGTCGACCCGACTCACCTCGACGGCCTCCACGCGGTTGTGACCGATCACACGCGTGACGGTTGTGGACAGATGCAGCGGAATGCCAAAATCGTCCAGGCAATTCTTTACGTTGCGGCGCAGACCGTTGGCGTACGGCATAAGCTCGTACACGCCTTCGACCGAAATCCCCTCGAGGGTGCAGCGGCGTGCCATGATGAGCCCGATGTCGCCCGAGCCCAAAATGACGGCGCGCGAGCCGGGCTTGAGGTTTTCGATATTGATGTATCGCTGCGCTAGGCCGGCCGTAAACACGCCGGCGGGACGGCTACCGGGAATCTTGATCTCGCTGCGGGTGCGCTCGCGGCAACCCATGGCAAGGACGATCGCGCGCCCGGTGAGCTGTAGCATACCGGCGGTGCTCATGAGCGTGACGGTATGGACCGCGGTGTCTTCCGTAGGTTCGCCCGAATCAATCCCAATCACCATGCTGTTCAGGAACAGCACAATGTCGGTTGAGTGCACCTGGTCGATAAAGCGCTGCGCGTACTCGGGACCGGTTAGCTCCTGTTTAAAGTGCGACAGGCCAAAGCCGGGGTGGATGCACTGGCGGAGGATTCCGCCCAGGTGCTGCTCACGTTCAACGATGGCCACGCGCGCGCCGGCCTTTTGCGCGGCAAGCGCGGCCGCCATGCCAGCGGGGCCGCCTCCGATGACGACCACGTCGAAGGCTTGCGTTGCGACGGCGCTCGCCTCCGCGCGTCCGTCGTGCATATCAAACGTCGCCATCCTAGCGCACCCCCTTCAGCGGTCCCTCGACCAGCCAAGAACCGGCATCCTCCAGCAGCACCTCGCTGGGGTCACAGCCCAACTCGCGCGCCAGAATCGCCACCACACGGCTCTGGCAAAAGCCGCTTTGGCACCGACCCATGCCGGCACGACAGCGGCGCTTGACGCCTTCGACCGAAACTGCGCCCGGACGGCGTCGGATCGCGGCCACAATCTCGGCCTCGGACACCGTCTCGCAGCGGCAGACAATCTGTCCCCACGCGGGATCGGACCTAATCAGTTCTTCCTTGCGACCCAAGGACGCGCGGTCAAAGTCATCTGGCGCGCGGCGAATTGGGTTCCAGTCTGCCCGCTCGTGCAGCTCCACGCCCGCCTCACGCATCACAAGCTCCATACGCTCGGCAATGGCCGGCGCGCTCGCCACACCCGGCGACTGAATGCCCGCCGCCTGGAAAAGCCCCGGCACCACGGCCGACTGTCCAATAAAGAAGTCGTTCGTTTCCTGAATGACCGGACGCCCGCCGGCAAATGCGCGCACTACGCGGCGCGTATCCAGATCGGGCACCAGCTTGCGCGCACCGGTCAGCAGCGCGTTCACATCGCTCGCATAGGTCTGCGTGTCGCCCGGCTCGCGTACAGCGGCGGTTGCGGTGATCACGGTGTTGCCGTGCACGGTGCCCGTCACGATAACGCCCTTCGACACCGGTGTCGGCACGGGGTAGAGCGGCATGAGCGTGCGCGGCTCTTTGTCCAGCACCACGATGTTGCCCTGACGCCAGACCATCTGGAACTCCTCGGCGCCCGCCATATGCGAGATTTCGGCGGCGCCGTTGCCCGCGGCGTTGATCAGGTAGCGGCAGCGCACGTTGCCAGCGGGGGTCGCCAGCGTAAAGCGCGCGTCCTCGCCCGAGCCCGCGACTTCAATCGCTTCCACCGACGCGGACCGCATAAACGTCACCCCGTTGGCCACGGCGTTCTCCAGCGCGGCGATGGCAACCTCAAACGGGTCGACAAACCCAGTCGAGGGGCACCACAACGCGCACGTTGCATCGGCGCTCGCGCGCGGTTCCAGCTCGTGGATGCGGTCGGGTCCGACGATTGACAGCTCGCGCACACCGTTGACATGGCCGTTGCACCGCAGCTGCTCCAGATGCGCGCGGTCCTCGTCGTTAAAGCCCAACACCATCGACCCGGTGCGGCAGAACAGAAAGCCCAGCTCCTGCGCCCACGTACCGTACAACTCGCAGCCACGGGCGTTGACCTGTGCCTTTACGGTGCCCGGTGTCGGATCGTAGCCGGCGTGCACCAGACCGCCGTTGGCCTTCGATGCGCCCAGGGCGACGTCGTTGGCCGCCTCGACCACGCAAATGGATAGGTCATAGCGCGCGAGCTGCCGCGCGATGGCGCATCCGGTGATGCCCGCGCCGACAATCGCGATATCAAACGTTTCTGTCACTGTGCCTCCCAGACGAGTTGACAGGCTGTCAATAAGACCATCCTACGGTCTGCGTGCCCTCGGCGCGGCGGCAATGCGGCGAACAGCCCCGCAACACCCGCCAACGGCAGGCGAGGGGAGACTTAGTAACGTGGACGACCTCGTCTGCCGGCTACCACGTTGAAGTTTTGTCTCGATCTGTAACAGTTAGACGAGGATTTGGGTTCCAGATGTTACAGATCGAGACGTTAGTCTGGCGGGTCCTCCGTTTGTCTCGATCTGTAACATCTGGACCTGGATTCCGCTCCCACCTGTTACAGATTGAGATGTTTGTGTCCGCGCCAGCCCCGCCCCTAGCCGTGGTCCCATATAAACAAACCCCGTGGTAAACTTGACCGGACTGTTAATATTCCGAAAGGTACACCCCAATGTCCAAGTACATCTCCGAGCTCATGTCGCCGCAGCTTATGGGCGTCGTCTATGCCTTCGTTGGTTTTATCATCGCCCTGTATGTGCTGTCGGTCGTCTATGTGTTTATCGACGCTCGCCGCCGCGGCGCCAGCGCCTACGTGGCATGGGGCATCATCGCCCTCATCCCGTTTGTGGGCCTCATCGCCTACCTGGTCCTGCGCCCGCACTCTTACGCGTCTGACCGCGAGGAGCAGGAGCTGGACATGGCCCTGCGCGAGCGCCAGCTTGCCCAGTACGGCACCTGCCCGCAGTGCGGCGCGCCCATCGAGAAGGACTTCGTCGTCTGCCCGGTGTGCGATACCCAGGTTCGCAACGTATGCCCCAGCTGCCATCGCCCGCTCGATGCGCACTGGAAAGTCTGCCCCTACTGCCGAACTCGCATCCAGTAACGCATCCATCGCCGGGCCGGCCGCAAGCCACGCGCACCGCGCATCTCGCGCACACCGCAAGCCACGCGCGCCCCACACCCCCCGCCCACACGATGAAGCATGCGTAGAAAATCGCCCGCCGTGCCATTAAGGTGCGGCGGGCGCTTGTATACCAAGGCAACCTGCCTATAATGATGCAAGTTAAAATGCCGAACGCATCGCACACACTTGCATCAGGCATCCGAGAGGAGAAAACATACCCATGAAGGCACTCTACAATGACGGTTCGGTGGCCGAGCTCCCGCAGGACGAGGTCACGCACGTCATCCGCCACTCCGCCGCGCACATCATGGCGCAGGCTATCAAGCGCCTGTACCCCGAGGCCGACTTTGCCTACGGCCCCGCGACCGACAACGGCTTCTACTACGACGTCGACCTGCCCGAGGGCGTCAAGATCAGCGAGGACGACTTCCCCGCGATCGAGGCCGAGATGAAGAAGATCGTCAAGGAGAACCTCAAGTTCACCGTGTACGAGAAGCCCCGCGCCGAGGCCATCGCCCTTATGGAGGAGCGCGGCGAGAAGTACAAGGTCGAGCACATCGGCGACCTGGACGACGGCGCCCGCATCACCTTCTACCAGCAGGGCGACTACATCGACATGTGCGTCGGCCCCCACATCTGCTACACCAAGGCGCTCAAGGCCTTTAAGCTCACCGGCGTCTCCGGCGCCTACTGGAAGGGCGACAAGGACAATAAGATGCTCACCCGCATCAACGGCGTCGCCTTTGCCACCAAGGAAGAGCTCGACGAGCACATGCACATGCTGGAGGAGGCCAAGAAGCGCGACCACCGCAAGATCGGCCGCGAGATGGACCTCTTTATGATGCGCGACGAGGCCCCCGGCTTCCCGTTCTTCCTGCCCAACGGAATGATCCTTAAGAACACGCTGCTGGACTACTGGCGCGAGATCCACCACAAGGCCGGCTACGTGGAGATCTCCACGCCGCTCATCATGAACAAGCAGCTGTGGAAGACCTCGGGCCACTGGGACCACTACAAGGACAACATGTACTCCACCGTCATCGACGACGAAGAGTACTGCATTAAGCCCATGAACTGCCCGGGCGGCGTGCTGGTGTACGCCTCCAAGCCGCACTCCTACCGCGAGCTGCCCATTCGCGCCGGCGAAATTGGCCTGGTGCACCGCCACGAGCTGCGCGGCGCCCTGCACGGCCTGTTCCGCGTGCGCTGCTTTAACCAGGATGACGCCCACCTGTTTGTGCGTCCCGACCAGCTGACCGACGAGATCGTGGGTGTGGTCAACCTCATCGACTCCGTGTACCAAAAGTTTGGCTTTAAGTATCACGTTGAGCTTTCCACCCGCCCCGAGGACTCCATGGGTTCGGACGAGGACTGGGCTCGCGCCGAAGAGGGCCTTCGCACCGCTCTGGAGAAGCTGGGTATGGACTACGAGGTCAACGAGGGCGACGGCGCCTTCTATGGCCCCAAGATCGACTTCCACCTGGAGGACTCGCTCGGTCGTACCTGGCAGTGCGGCACCGTCCAGCTCGACTTCCAGATGCCGCTCAACTTTGACCTGGAGTACGTGGACGCCGACGGCACCAAGAAGCGCCCCATCATGCTGCATCGCGTGTGCTTTGGCTCCATCGAGCGCTTCATCGGCATTCTGATTGAGCACTTTGCGGGCAAGTTCCCCACCTGGCTGGCTCCCGTGCAGGTCAAGGCACTTCCGGTTTCCGAGAAGAGCCGCGACTACGCCCACGAGGTGTGCGCCAAGCTGGAGGAGGCCGGCATTCGCGTGGTCTGTGACGACCGCGACGAGAAGATCGGCTACAAGATCCGCGAGGCCCGCAGCATCGATCGCGTGCCCTACATGCTCATCCTGGGCGAGAAGGAGGTCGAGGCCGGCAACATTTCCGTCCGCGATCGCTCCAACGAGACCGTTCAGATGAGCGTTGACGAGTTTGTTGCCAAGGTGACCGAGGAAATCAAGACTCGCGCCTAAGGCAAACTTCACAACAATTAACAAAGGCGACCGTCCACAAAGGGCGGTCGCCTTTTTCTTATCAAAATAAGAAAAGCCGCTGGTTGAGCGGCTTTTTTTGTTGCACAAAAAGGTACAGGTTTTTGTAGAGGGGTATGGAGATGCACCTACTGGCAGTAAATTTTGCGTAATCTGGGCAAACGCTGATTAATTGCTCGTATAATGTCGTCTGTCGAAAGATACAAAAACCTGTACTTTTGCGACTGCGCCTAGCTGCGAGCGAGAAGCCTGTTCTAAACGTCCCTGCATTTGCGCGCATCGCAAAGCCAAAAGAGGGGGCGAGAACATGGAACAGACGGCACGGCGCCAAGAGCAGCTGCCGGGCGCATTTAACGGCGCCACCACCAACAGCCAGTACGGCCGCGTCCGCTGGTATCTGGTTCACACCCCCCATGGAAAAGAGCACGAGACCTGCGAAAAGGTTCGCCGTATTATCCCGCACAACCTTATGCAGGACGCCTTTGTGATGCAGAAGGAGTTCTGGTTTAAGCGGGACGGCGTATGGTCGCTCCAAACCAAACCTATGTACAAGAAATACTTCTTCGTCGCCACGCACGATGCCGCCGCGCTCGATAGAGCTTTGGCCCAGTTGAGCTTTGGCTGTCGCATCGCCGGCAGTAGGGAGCGGGCGTACATGCCCATGCCGGACGATGCGCAGGATTGGTATCGCAGCGTGCTCGATGACGACGGCGTGGTGCGTAACAGCGTTGCGCGCATAGAAGACGGCGTACTGCACATAGAACAGGGGCCCTTGGTGGGGCAAGAGGCCCGTGTGCACAAGATCTACCGCCATAAGCGCTGGTGCCTGGTAGACGTGGGCGAGGGTGACTCTACATTTAGGGAGCTGCTGCCGCTCGATGTCCCCAGCAAAACGTAAGGGAGACGTTGCACCAGCTATTCGTTCGCATTTTTTAATTTACCGATTGGGGGATCCCTGGGGAACGGGGACGTAGGTTTGACTGTGGCTGCTAAGGAAATGACAGAGAGCTGTGCATCAATGGGGGATGCACTAGCTATTAAAGAGATTAAGCCGAGCGGTACGCTTGGTTACCGCTTTATTAAGAGGCTGTTTGATCTGGTGTTCAGTCTTTTGATGAGCGTACTGCTGCTTATTCCTATCGCCATCGTGTGCGTGCTCATTAGTCTCGAATCGCCCGGCAGCCCCATGTATACGCAAGAGCGCGTCGGCAGAGGCGGAAGGACTATCAAGATTTTTAAGCTTCGTAGTATGGTCGCCGATGCTGGCGATGTACAGAAGTATCTGAGTCCCGAGCAGCTACATCAGTGGGAAGTCGAACGCAAGGTTGACGATGACCCTCGTATTACCAAGATTGGTCAGTTTATTCGTAAGTGCTCTATCGACGAGATGCCTCAGTTCCTGAACGTGCTTAACGGCGATCTTTCCGTTATTGGACCGCGTCCCATTACAAGGGATGAGCTTGAACAGCACTTTTCCGACGAGGAAAAGGCTGAGCTGCTCTCTGTTCAGCCCGGTATTACTGGTCTGTGGCAGGCAACCGATCGTAACGAGGCAACCTTCGAGAGCGGCCTGCGCCAGAAGATTGAGCTTCGCTATGTCCAAAACCGTTGTTTTGCGATGGATTGGAAGTGCTTTACTGGCACTTTTGGTGCCATGTTTGGAAAGAAGAGAACGGGACGATAGATGCAGACAAACTTTTCTTCTTCTTACAGTGTGTTGATGAGCATTTACAAAAAAGAAAATCCTGCCTTTTTAATTCAAGCTTTAGACAGCATGCTGAATCAAACGGTTTCTCCTGCCGAGATCGTCATGGTCAAGGATGGTCCGCTTACGCATGAGCTTGAAGACGTGCTCCAAGATTATGACTTCCTGCATCCCGGACTGTTCAATTTTGTTTCGTATGAAAAAAACCATGGACTTGGGTATGCACTGCGCCAAGGCATCCTTGCTTGCTCTAACGAAATTGTTGCACGCATGGACACTGATGATATAGCTCGTCCGGATCGTATGGAGAAACAGCTTGCCGCTATTGATAGTGGTCTCGATATGGTCGGAAGCGATGTTATCGAATTCGTCACTACTCCCAATGAACCTGTTGCGGCCACAGATCTTCCCAAGGGCATCGACGCTATACGTTCTTATTCCAAAAGGCGAAATCCCTTTCGTCATCCTCCTATGACGTTTAGAAAGTCGAAAGTCATGGAGGCTGGTAACTACAGTTCCGATTTTCTCTACTTTGAGGATTGGGACCTTTTTAACAGGATGCTCGCATGTGGCTGCAAGGCGGATAACCTGAAGGAACCGCTTGTTGCGATGCGCGTTAGTGGGGATTTCTATGCTCGCAGGGGGGGCTCGCAGTATCTTAAGTACGCTAAAGCATTTAAGCGTGCTCAAGTTGAGCGTGGCTATTTCACAAAATGCGATTATATCTGTTCTTATTTACCGCATGCCGTCGTCTGTCTGATGCCAAATTCCGTTAGAGCGTTGATATATCGTTTTGTTCTCAGGAGGTCTTAGATATATGGCTTCTGATGTTTCTAAGCCTCTGGTTAGTGTCATTGTCCCCATGTACAACGTGGGTATGTTCGCGCTTCCTTGCGTAAACTCATTGCTTGGTCAGACTTATTCGAATATCGAATATATTATTGTGGATGATGGATGTACTGATAATACTATTGATCTTATTGAAGATGCCGTTGGATCAGACACGCGATTTAAGATTTTGCATAAGGAAAACGGCGGTCTTTCTTCTGCTCGTAACTTCGGTACTCAAAGGTGCCACGGCGATTATGTCATGTATGTTGATGGGGACGATTTGATTGATTCGCGAACTGTTGAGTTGATGGTCGAAGCGGCTGACAAGTATCAAGTTTCGCTCGTTATCGGCTCCTTTGCGAAGACGCCTGTTCTTGATAACTATAAGATGGGGCAGAATGTAGAATTCCATGTTGAATCTGGAATTGAGCATTTACGAAAATTACTTTTATTAAGCGGTGAGAGCGGCTCTGCGTGCGGAAAGCTCTTTGAACGATCTCTTATTAACGACCTTGTCTTTCCTGAGGGGCAGCTCTTCGAAGACATGGGCGTAATTGCTAAAATTTGTTCCAAAATTCAAAAGGTTGCATTCTCTGATGCGTGCTTTTATGCATACGTGACGAGACCTGGTTCCATTACAACGCTCAGAAAGCAGGGTTCCAAGCATGCTAAAGACATGGACAGGACTATTGAGACTGTTCGACGATTTGCCGGGTCTGAATTTCAGGGCGAGTTTGAGTGTTTTCAATCATTCTGTACGCTCCGCGTTGCAATGAGGGTTGATCCGGACGGATTTGATAGTAAGGCTGACGCCCAGAAATATTTGAGGAATGCTCGAGGGCTTGCCTGGAGGGCGTCGAGGAACCCATATGCTTGTTCAAAATGGAGGTTACGCTGTGCTCTCTTTTCTATCTCTCCTAGGGTTCATAACGCTTTCTATGCGTTATATGCTGCAATTTCTGGTAAGGCTATCGGGTAACTCCCGTGATAAAAGGTTGATAAGGTGAGTTTTTCTATTAGCGCGCATCTGTTTAACGTTACTGAATGCCATGGCAGCTTTTTGTATAACATCTATTTTCAAGATGTGTTTAACTGCTGTGTTGGTGTTTTCGACGTGGTTTCGACCGGAGGTAAATCGACGGTTTACAAACGATATGCAAAGCAGGTGTAGAGATGCCAATCTATTTCATTGCCTTTGTGTCCCATATTGCATTGCTATATTTTTCGGTAAAGATACCTAATAAGCGCGTCAGTTTTCTTCTAGCGGTTATCGCGGTTCTCCCCCTTTGTTTGGTGGCGGGGCTGCGCGATGCATCTGTCGGTACCGATACCTCGGCATATCCTCTCAGGTGTTTTTACGCCTCGCAGTATTATTCGCTCACAGGTGCTATGGGTGCTTGCTCAGATCAAGAGCCGCTATTCGTAATTCTCTTCTGGATCCTGGGGAGACTGACTGGTGATTTCCACGCTGTTCTTTTTCTTTGTGAAGCCATCGTTCTCCTTCCCTATATTTTAGTTGTTAGGAAGTTGTATCCTCGCGGGTATCCTGTCGTAGGTTTCTTTCTTTGTTTCGTTGTGTTCGGTTATACGTTAAACATAATTAGGCAATGTCTTGCTACTAGCATGCTCGTCATGATGCTCTATGAGCTGTTCCGTGAGAAGCGCGTCCCCGCTATTGTTTATTTGGCTCTTGCAGTTGGCTTTCACAAAATGTCTATCATAGGACTTTTAATTTGGATTATTTATACTTCATGCTTCAACCGCAGACACGAACGTTCATACAAGACCGTTGCACTTCTTGCATGCGTTGGCGTTATCATTTTTGCTATTTGTGTGATTATGATTGGACCGGATGTAATGGAGCTCGTGTCTCTATTTACGTCGTCATATAGCTTTCAGATCAAACACGCTGGAATGGGCTCATTTAATATCACAATGCTTATTTATTTTCTATTTTGCCTTGCTATATGGATGTTGGGTAGTAAGGGTTTGACCACGAGCATTGATCGATGGACACTTAATTTTTATACGAGCTGTGGCATAATTTCTTCCTTATTCGCTCAATTTGCGAGCATCAGTCCTGAGCTAATTCGACTCAGTTTCCCTTTTCTTTTCATTTCAGGTTTGGTTTACCCCTTTTTATCTGAAAACCTTGGTAGAGAGCGGTTTCTAACTGGAACTCTGGGCTTTTTATTTTTCGTGTTTTATTTTGTCATTACGTTTGTATATGGCGGCAGCTGCGATCTTTTTCCGTATTCGTCGGCGCTATTAGGAGTTATTTATGCATGACGAAACGCCTGACATCAGTATTGTTGTACCGGTATATAACACCGAGCGTTTTCTTCCCGCTTGTCTGGAATCTATTGATATTCAAGGGACCGGCTCTTTTGAGGTGATTCTTGTGGATGATGGTTCCACCGATGGATCTCCCGAGATTTGCGATGCTTATTGCGATAAGCGTGAGAGAGCCTTCGTTATTCATAAGGACAACGAAGGTCTTCTCGCTGCACGTCGAGACGGTCTTCGTAAGGCGAGTGGGCGTTATATTCTTTCGCTCGACTCCGATGACGCTCTTCTTGAAGGCTGCATCAAAAAGGTATGCGATGTAATTGCCTCGACTGGTGCTGATATCATTTCATTTGACTTTACCATGGGATTGATGCCTATTAAACCCTCGTTAAAAGTTGATATCTGTTCTGGTATGCATACGGGCGAATCTTTTGATGCTGTTAAAAACCTGTTGTGCGGATGCGATTTCAATAGCGTTTGGAATAAGGTCATTCGGAGAGATTTGTTTGCCAGTGATGAGTGGTACTCGAAACGAGCTGGCCTTATGCACGGTGAGGATCTTTGTCAACTTCTTCCTGTTTTCGATATTGCAAAGAGTTTATTTCACATTGACGAGCCGCTTTACTACTATCGTCAGCATGGCGCTAATAGTACGAAGCAGTTTAAAGAGGATCAGATAACTGATTGGAGCTTTGTAAGCGACGAGTTGATTCGTTATGCGAGTGAATGGTCGAGCGATTCAGTAAAAAATGCCAAAAGGGGTATCTGTCGACACTATTGTGATCTTGATGAAGTTCTTTGGCATTGTGAAGTGGATAAAGAGGTGAAAAGGCAATTTGGTAAAACAATTAAAAGCGAGTATCAGAGTCGAATCAGCAATTGTCCGGACTTAGTTCATAGTCTTGTTTTGTCAAATTGCAGTATCGTTTCTTTTTCTGCTCGGCACTTACTAAGCTGCTTTAAATGTCTCCGTCGTCTATTTGTATAATGCAGGTCATTATTGCTTTTTTCTAATATATTTAGTTGGAGCATTATTAGTCTTGACCGAGCTTGTCCTTAGCTTTCAATTAAGTGACAAGAATTTACGATTGAACCGATATCAAAGGTTCAGTCTTGTCGTGCGGTGTATTCATTCCTTGGGCTTTCGTTATTTCGGTCGATGCTTAGAAGCTGGTCTTTGCACGTTTTTTCAAAGAAGTTCTTCAACGCCCCCATGGTCTGGGTGAGTCAATAGACGCTTTCGTTTGTGATTTATTGTTTGTAGTCTATTCCTCTATGGGGTGCCGTCTGCGATTGGTCTTGTTGATTGCATGTTGGGGCATCATAACTTAAATGTCCGAATTGATGGAAGCGCATATTTATTCGACTTTGAAGATGGGAGGAGTCAGTTGTTGCATATTCTTAATTTAATTAAGAAGGCTATAAAACTTCTACTTTCTAGCCCTATTTATGATGGCTTACTTAGGTTATGTCGTCGTTCCGATGCTATATCCTATGCGTCTAAGGCGAAGCTTAGCATGGTTTCCAAGAGACCATCCAATATGTTCATGCCTATTGTTTTTAAGGAAGGCATATCTTACGACATTTCTATTATTGTGCCTGTATACAACGTTGAAAAATACCTCAAACCTTGCCTTGATTCCATTGTGACACAGGAGTTTTCTGGCAAGTTTGAGGTTATTATTGTAGATGACGGGTCTAAAGATGATTCTGGCGTTATAGCCGATTCGTATGGACTAATGCCTAATGTTCTTGTAATTCACCAAATAAACGGCGGCCTTTCCGCAGCACGTAATGCGGGTCTTAGAGTTTCTCGCGGTAAGTACATCATGTTCGTGGATTCTGATGACATGATCGGGCCAGGGTATCTTGAGGATATGCGGAGCAGACTCGATGAAACATCTGCGGATTTCGTTACATCGACTTTTAGATATATGTCTGATGATGGTTTGCTTGGCGAGATAGAGAACGATAGAGCTAGTTGGATGGTGCCGTGGGGCAGGCTATATCGTCGTGAAGTCTGGAATCGACTAGGTTTTCCCGTTGGTGCATGGTACGAAGATCTGATTCATCCGGTATGGATAGATTGTCGCTTTAACGATGAACCTTGTTATGATTTGAGTGGCTATTATTACCGAATCCGTCCTGGATCCATAATGCAGTCTACCCCTACGAATGTTAAAGGGCTTGATTCGTATTGGGTTCTTGATGAGTTGATTTCTTTACGTGCAGAGCTGGGGATTAATTATAGTCAGGAAGACTTCAATCGCATTTTTCCTTTGTTCGGACCGCTCTTGCTTGGGAGAACTGTCGCTCTGGACAACTGCGCTCGTAAGATTTTATTTGCTTGTTGTTGTGACACGTTCAATTCAATTGATGAGTTCAGCAGGGTGAGTACTTCGATGAATGGTAGATGGAAGGATATTGAGAAGGCTCTGCGCACTTCGGATTACAGCCGCTATCTTCTCGCATCGCTTTCTCTAGCTGCTGATGGGGTAACTGGACTCAGCCTTTCAGATGCTATTCATATTTGGGTGAACAGGAACAGATAAATAATGAAGATTGGAACGATTACTTTCCACGGTGCTTTAAATTTCGGGTCTGCACTTCAGTCTTATGCGCTTCAAGAAGTCTTGAAAGGCATGGGGCATGAGGTGCGAATAATCGACTATCGTTCTCGTGACTATGAGCAATATAGGTTTTTCCAACCTCGCCACCCGAAGATGACGCTGCGCGCAATGCGCTGTTGGCGTAAGCAGTCGTCTAGAAAGGCTGCATTCGCGGAATTTTCTAAAAAGTATTTCAGGCTTACAAAGAGACCGTATTTCTGGAAAAAAGAAAGTGATATGTACGAACTCGCTGAGCAGTTTGATTGTTTTATTTGCGGAAGCGATCAAATTTGGAATCTCGATTGCACACAAGGTGTTGTTGGCCCCTATTTCCTTTCATTTGCCGGAGATAGTCGACGAGTTGCTTACGCTCCCAGTCTTGCTCACACTTTCTTTAGACCGGAGAATTTTGATGAGCAACTTGTATCCGATTTACTTTCAAGGTTTGATTTTTTGTCTGTTCGCGAGGAGGAGACGGTTCCGCTATTTCAGCCACTTGTCGATACGCCTATCGACGTTGTTTTAGATCCCACACTTTTGTTGGAATCCGATGACTATACCGACATGGCATCTAAAGATGTCTTGCAAGGTGAATATATTTTCATGTATCTTTTGCGTGAATGTCCTGAGCTTATCGAGAGCACCGTCGCGATGACGGAGGCAACAGGCATGAAGGTGGCTTATATATCTGAGAATAATCTAGATATCCCAAATTCAATTAACCTGTTTGGCGTTGGCCCTGAAGAGTTCGTTTCTCTTATCGCACACGCAGACCTCATCGTTACCAATTCCTTTCATGCAACTGTATTCTCTGTTCTCTTCCATAAGCCCTTCCGCGTATATGCAACAGATAAGTCTGGTGCGCGTATGCGCGACTTGTTGGGCAATATCGGGCTGTCTGACCGTTGCGTCAACGTTATGTGTGCCGACGATGTTCCCCCTTGTGACTGGGGTGATGTGGACTCTCTTCTTGATTCTCTGCGTGAGCATTCGTGGGCTTATCTTAGAAAGGCGCTTTCGTAATGGGAGAGACAAGCCGACTTATCAAAAATACCGGCATTATCGCAGTTGGCGGCATGGCAACAAAGCTCGTGTCGTTTCTTCTGCTTCCGCTCTATACATCGGTTCTTTCCACTGCTGATTACGGCACCGTAGACTACATCAATACTATTGCTTTATTTTGCGTTCCTGCGGTTTCGCTGCTTATGGATGAAGCGCTGTTTCGGTTTCTCATTGACTGCCGTACCGATGAGGATCGGTCTACAGCCGTGACAGCGTCATGCGCTGTACTTCTTGCCGGATGCGTATGCTTTGCAGTCATGGCGATTCTGGTATGGTTGCTTTTTGAGCCTGAAAATCTTGGCTGGGTCGTGGGACTTGTTGTTGCTGGCGCGCTTCTGCAGATGGCTTCTGCTGTCCTTCGTGGTTTCGGGGATACCGTGGGATATTCCGTCATGAACTTTGCCGCGAGTGCTTTTACCATTTTGCTCAATGTTCTCTTTATCGCCGTTCTTCGCTGGGGCGTTGTGGGTATGCTATCTGCAACGGTCATTGCGCAGGGCGGTGTTGCTCTCGTGTTCATGGTAATGCGGAGGCTCTGGCGTTATATCGATCCGTCGGCTCTCTCTATCTCCTATGCTTTAAACCTTCTACGGTATTCATTTCCGCTCATCCCTAATAAGGTTTCCTGGACTATTAATAACTTGCTGGACAGGCTCATTATCATGAGTACGCTTGGGCCTTCTGCTGCCGGCGTGTATGCAGTGTCGTACAAGTTCCCCGGTATCATGGATCAGGTGTATGGCTTTTTCTATCAGTCTTGGAAGGAGAGTTCAGCTCGAGCCCTAAACTCTGATGAGGATGAGTCGGCTTTCTATAACTCTGTGTATCGGGCGCTAAGGCGTTTCATGATGAGCGTCGTTCTGCTTATGTCCGCGCTTATGCCTCTTGTGTATGGCGTCCTGATTAAGGGTTCATTCGGCGAGGGCATGTTGTATGTACCGATATTGCTCTTGGCGACGTACTTCAGCAATATTTCCGGTTTTTATGGCGGTATCTTCACCGCACATAAAGAGACTGGAATTATGGGAACCACTACTGCGGTGTCTGCTGCTCTTTGCGCCCTGCTGTGTGTCTTGTTGATTCCACGCTTTGGTCTATATGGAGCGTCTTTTGCAACCCTCTTGGCGATGATCGTGGTGAATGAGTACCGCAGGATTAAAGTCGCTAAGTTTGCGAAGCTTGTCGAAGACCGGGCTGAGCAGATTCTGACTTTGGTTTCAATTCTTGGAGTGTTCGCCTTTTATTATCTGTCAGCCTACGGTGCTGGCTTTTTGAGCGCTATTGCCTGTCTTGCAATTGCGTTGGCTTTTTTCGGTTATATGAATGCGGACATTCTGCGCAAGTTGCTTTCGGTTCATAAATAAGGGGGGGGGTAACTGCATGTCTACTGTGAAAAGGGGAGAAATTCCCACGCTGTTTGAGTCGCCATCGCATTGCTGCGGTTGTGGAGCGTGCGCCGCTAGTTGCCCTAGAGGCGCCGTTACCATGTCCGAGGGTAAGGATGGGTTCGTTCTTCCTGTAATTGATGGTGATCTTTGCATTGGCTGCGGCGCGTGCATTAAGGCGTGCGGTCTTAACCGAGGGATAGGCTCTAATTCCGCCGGACCGTTCTTTGCCGCCGCCGGTAGGGACGATGTCTCGGAGTCCGCCTCCGGTGGCGTTTTTGGTGCATTTGCGCGTGAGCTTATTGCTTCTGGTGGGGTCGCATATGGCGCTGCCTATGAGCGCGAGGGGAGCATCCTTCGGGTGCGGCACCGTCGCGCGGCGAGCGTTGACGGGCTTCGTCCACTGCTTAACTCAAAATATGTGCAGAGTGATGCAGGAGCTTGTTTTGCCGACGTGAAGGCGGACCTTCGCGAGGGGAGGCGGGTTCTTTTCTGCGGTACGCCTTGCCAAGTCGCCGGCCTTAGGGGCTTTCTCGGAGGCGATTATGAGAACCTGACAACCGTTGACCTGGTCTGCCACGGCGTCCCTTCCGGCCGCATGTTCGCGGATTGCGTTGAGGGCTATGGCAGACAGCTTGGGTCTCCCGTGGTTGATTTCCGGTTTAGGTGCAAGCGCGAGGGGTGGGACAACTCTCTTCTTCTATTTCTTCTTCTTGAGGACGGAAGAGAGGTCACCATTCCTGCGGCGAAATCCCCCTACTACGACATGTTCCTGAACCTCAAGACTCTTCGCGATAGCTGCTATAGGTGCCCCTATGCAGGGAGATTTCGCGCCGGCGATCTTACCATCGGTGATTTTTGGGGCGTCGACGTTAATAGGCCCGACGTTTTGAAAGATGCTGAGAAGTTTAATCAGATGAAAGGTGTCTCCTGCTTGCTGGTGAATAACGACCGCGGCAGGGAGTTTATTGAATCCAGCAACGCTCTGGACTTGTACCCTGTCGAATTTGACGATATTGCTAAAGGCAACGATCAGCTCCGCCGCCCGAGCACCCTTCCAAAAGACAGACAGCTCTATATTGACGCATTTGTCGAAGGTGGTTGGCATGCCATTGAGTGTATGTATAAAAGGCGTGAGCGGGGAATATTTTTTTATACTAAGAAAATAGCACGAAGGCTTCTCCCTGAATCATTTCGGGAGATTGTCAAAAAGTATTTGAAAGATCTTGCAGACTAGGTAAGGATCCACGCCTGGGCGGGCCCCCCGTTGGGCTCGTAGAGCCATACCGTGTTGCCCTCCGAGGTCCGCTGCCCCCGGTCGTCCAGCGCCAGCCCGGAGGCGGACGTGAATGAGTAGCGGCCTCCGCCCAGGGCCGAGACGCGCCACAGCTGCGAGGCGGA
>DBFRVO010000019.1:0-36164 GCA_048503295.1 Collinsella aerofaciens
GGGCACCATTTGCATTTTGTACGAACCCGCTGGATGTCAAGTCTGGCGGGTTCGTTGTTTCCCACGTCGTAGTTCAGCGTCACTATGCACTCTTCGTCGCTCACGCTCGCCTGGTATACGAACGCCTTCAATAGAGTCGCGTCGTCCAGGGCGGAGCCGCATTGCAGGAAGTCGGCCAGCCGCTCGGGGTCTATCTGATCGTCCCTGATCGCCTCAAGGTCGAGCTTGGCGCGGTCGCGCTGATGCTCAAGCTCCGCTATGCGCTCCTTCGCGCCCGGGGCGATTATGCCCTGTTCGATGGCGTTCAGGATGTTCTTCAGGCCGCGCTCGGCGGCCGAGAGCGATTGGGCGGCCTGCTTGCGCCTCGCCGCCACCTCTGCCCCGTCCGAGCTTTCCGCCACCATGCGGGCTATCCGCAAGGCCTCCTCGCGGTCTTGCAGGAGCGCCCGCAGCGCCTCGACGATCCCGCCCTCAAGCTCCTCGCGCCTCACGGGCCTCACGCAGCCGTCATGGCAGCGGTAGTACTCGTATTTCACGTTCTTGCGCCCGCGCCCGCTCACGCCTTGCAGGTTGCGCCCGCAGCCCGCGCAGATCGCCTTGCCGGAAAGGGCGAAGTCGCCCCAGCTCTCCGCGCTGCGCTCCTTGGCCGCGCGTATGCCCTGTGCCTCCATGAACGTCACCTCGTCGATAATCGCGGGCATGCCGCCCTCTTTGACAACGCCGCCCCACTCGTAGCGCCCCGTGTACTTCCGGTTCTTCACCATCCGCTCGACCATCGAGTAGCCGCACGGGTTTCCCTGCGAGGTCTTGACCCCGCGTGCCGCGAAGTCGCGAGCTATCGAGTTGGTGGTCTCCTTTGCTATGCGCCGCTTGAACGCCTCGCGCACGAAAGCGGCCTCGTCCTCGTTGATCACGTACTCGTCGGCCTCGTTGCTGGCGTAGCCGAACACGCGCACGCCGTTGGTCTTGCATTTGAGCGCGTTGCCCTCCATGCCGCGCCTCGTGCGGATCGCGGTCTTCTTCGACTCGCACGCCGCAAGGCCCTCAAGCAGCTTCTCGTAAATGATGCCCTCGGGCGAATCTGGTATCTGTTCAAGCGCCGAGACGAGCTTCACGCCGTGCTGGGCAAGCTCGCGCTTATATATGGGCGCGTCGTACTCCCCACGGCTGAAGCGATCCATCATGTACACAAGCACTATGTCGCTCTCACCCGCGTTGGCTACCATGCGCTGGAACTCGGGGCGGTCGTCGGTGCGCCCGCTTATGGCATAGTCGCAGTATTCCGCCACGATGGCGTACCTCTCGCGCTGGCACCACTGGCGGCAGATGCGCAGCTGGTCGTCGATGGAGGCCTCGCGCTGCTTGTTGCACGAAAAGCGGGCGTATATCACCGCAGTTCTAGCTGTTGGCATTGAACGGAACCTCCTCACCACTTCTCTCGCACTCGTCAAGCCAAGAGAACACAGCTTCTGGATCTGGAATCATGGCAACAATCTCAGGTATCCCCTGCGCGTACCATCCAACGTTTTTGCACCTAATCTTGACCCGGTATCCCATACGGATCATTTTTCGAATGCTTTTGCTCATTGGGCTAAAAGAGCCAAATGGCTTGCCCCTATACATAAGCGCGTTGTTTCCGTGTTCGGCAGTATTCCATTCTGTTCCCGTCAACTCGCTTACAAGGGTGACAGGCTTCCTAGCGACCTCAGCATCGAATGTCTGCCCGACCCTTATTCCCTTCAATGGCCCGCCGTAGTAGGTGTAGACATCGCGCTCGTGTGAGCCGGATAGAACGATCTCCTTTGTTGGGAACATCTCGGAAACCTTCTCGTGCGCAGTGTTTGAAACTTGATTTATAGCGACCTTCGCAGCGGCTTTAGCCATATCACCAAGAAGTCCCATGCCTATTCCTCCTCGTATGTCATCCGAGCCATCTCTTCAAGGGACACGCCAAGAGCGTCCGCTATCGCCTTAGCTTTACCAAGTGTTGGCTCTTTTGCCCTTCCGCTCAAAAGGGCAGAAACGGTCGATCTAGGGGAACCAATAGCGCGAGCAAGCTCAGCTGGAGTCATTCCCTGTTCCTCTAAGTAATGTGCGAGAACAAACCGGTACTCCATGGCCTCCCCTTACAGTCCAAATATTTACACGTACAAAGTATTGCACGGTGTAAAACTTTGTACAATACTGTAGGAGTACAAAGTTTTGTACGGGAGAAAGGAGAAGCATGAACCTGTCGGAGAAGGTCAACGAGTACGCCGAAACGAATGGTGTTACACGTGACGCGCTGGCAGACAGTCTCGGTATGAGCCGATCTTCGTTCTTTAACAAAGTTCGAGGCTCGTACGAGTTCAGCCTGTCTGAAGCCTACGCGCTATCTCGCATCCTCGGCGTTTCGTTGGACGAGCTGCATGAGCTGGCAGTGGCCTAATGAGCGACGAGAAGCAACAGGAGCAGCGTCAGAAGACGGCCCGCGAAGTTGCCTTTGACGGCATGTGCTCGACGATCCGCCAAGCATATCGCGAGTGGGAACGCCAGCAGAAGGGAGAAGCGAAGGCGTGAAGCAGTGGTCTACACGTGAACTCAGATACCTCGAAGAGCACGCCGGAGACGGCGCCAAGCAGGTAGCCAAGGACCTCGGGCGCTCCATCGACTCAGTGAAGCATATGGCGCGGAAGTGCGGACTCTCACTCCGCAAGCGCAGGCAGTGCCCCCGCTGCGGCCAATGGACGTTCCGACCGCTCAACAGGGTCAACGGCTGGTGCATCGAGTGCACGAAGGAGCTTCACATGGCAGACCTCGCCGAGCAGGCCAACGCGATGAAGGAGGAGGCGATCAGGGAGAAGAGGAATGGCAGGCAGCGCCAGCGCTACTACAGCCAGAAGAGCAGGGCGAAAAAAGCGGCAAAAAAGAGGCCCTAAAAAGCGCCCTAGCAATGACCTGCGAAAACACCGAAAGGAGAACGGAAATGCAGACAAAAAAGAAAGCGAGCGCCCCCAGCTTCCACACATCGGGCACCCGCTACGTAGCCGCCTCGAAAGAGGCTGCGACCATCATACCATTCGAGGGCAAGCGCCCGACGGCGCAGGAGCAGCTTGAGCGCTCCCAGTTCAAGGCGGGCGTCATGGTCGGCTTCCTCGCGGCCCTCATGATCTTCCTCGCCGTGCTCTGGCTCTGGGTCATCCCCACGATGGACCAGGCCGTGGCCGACGCCCAGCGAGCCGTGGGCAGCATGGCGGTGCTCAATGCGTAACGACGAGATATACCGCCCCAAGCCCCAGAGCAACCAGCTTGAGATCTTCGGCCTGGGCATGGCGGGCGAGCAGGACGTTGCCGAGGCCAAGAAGTGGATCGAGGCCAACCCCGAGGCGTGGCGGTTCATGCTCTCCAACGCCCGCCGCCTCAAGGAGAAGGGCTACGTGTCGATCAACTACCTGGTGAACATGGTGCGCAACGAGCTGCACGTTGGCTGCAAGAACGGCATAGCCCCAGCCCTTGCCCGAATCATGGAGGCGCGGTACCCGGAGCTGCGCGGAGCCTTCAACAAGCACCGCAGCCAGAGCGATGGGTTCAGCGAATGAGCTGGCAGCGCACCCTTGCGGCCACGGCGCACATCACCATGCACCCAGCAGAGCTTGTTGGAAAGCAGCGCCCTATGACCGACTACCGCAACCACCGCACCTACACGCCGACCAAGACGCTCAAGGCCGAGAAGGCCATCAAGGACGCGTTCCGCGCGGCATACGGCGAGACCTTCGCCGACCACGACGGCCCGGTCGTGATGCGGATCTCGACCACCAGGCCGCTCGCGAAGAGCAACCCGAAGTACTGGGAGGGCCGCGCCGACCTCGGCAAGCCCGACTGGGACAACCTCGGCAAGCTCGCCTGCGACGCGCTCAACGGGATCGCCTTCAAGGACGATTCGCAGGTCGACATGGGAGCCGTCACCAAGCGCCCGAGGTCGCCATACGGCACCAAACCACGCATAGACATCTACATCGAGTACTTCGTCGAGGAGTACGTGAAGGAGAAGAAATGAACGCCAAATACTTCGAAGAGAACGGCTTTGAGGACTTCCACGGGACCAAGTTCCACAAAGCAGTGCTCGACCACGCCGCCTGCATCGCGAACAACCTCATGTTCGACGCCACGCATCCTGACAACAACGACGGCGAGACGGCGGCAAACGCCTACCACGTGATGATCGCGCTTTGCGAGGCCGGGCTTTCCAGGATCGACGAGAAGTGCGTCGCCAAGAGCCGCGAGTTCATCGCCGACAAGATCAAGCCCGTCAGCGAGGAAGAGCGCGAGTTCGGTCGCGCGTTCCTTGCCGCCGTTCTCGGCATCAAATAGGAGGTAACGACATGATCAACGAAGCCACCATCCAGGCGCAGTTCAAGCAGGCCACCGTGAAGGGCAGCGTTGCGACCCTGCAATTCGAGATCCTGACCGACAACGCCGACGCCTTCCGCATCATCAAGCAGAGCGGCAAGACGGTTTTGCTCACCGTGGCCGAGCAGCAGCAGGCCATGGACTTCGACGACGAGACGGGCGAGATCTATGGCTAAGGAAACCGAACCGCAGCAGGTCGAGGCCGAGGTCATCGAGGCCGAGGCCACCACGCTTGAGGTCACCTACACCGAGGCCACCATCGCTTCGAACATGGACGCGCTGGAGGCCCACGTGAAGAAGGTCGTGGCCGACTACGAGGGCGCCACCTACGACCTCACGAGCGCCCAGGCCATCAAGGAGGCCAAGCACGACCGCAGCTACCTCAACGGCATCAAGAAGGAGATCGACGAACGCCGCAAGGCCGTGAAGCGCGAGTACAACAAGCCGCTCGACGCATTCGAGAGGCGCTGCAAGCAGATCACGGCCATCATCGACGAATCAACCGACGCCATCAAGGCGCAGCTCGACGAGGCCGAGCAGATGCGCAAGGACGCGCTCTACTCGCGCCTACAGCAGCACTACGAGGAGTTCGCGGGGCTGCTCGCGCCGGTCGTCCCCTACGAGCGCCTGCATGAGCCGCAGTGGCTCAACAAGACCTTCGGCGAGATCAAGGCGCAGCAGGCGCTTGAGGCCAAGGTGTCCGACGTGGCCAGAGACTGGGAAACGCTCAAGGCCCAGCAGGAGGCGATGCCGCACTACGCCGACGCGGAGCGCGAGTTCTTCCGCACGCTCGACCTCGGAGCCGCCTTGAACGCGGCGCGTCTGGCCGACGAGGAAGACCAGCGAATCGCCGAGCTGAAGGCGGCCATGGCACCCGAGCCTGAGCCGGAGCCTGAACCTGAACCAGAGCCTGAGCCAGAGCCGATCGCAGCGCCCGAGCCTGAGCCGATGCCCGCGCCAGCGCCAATGCCCGCACCAATGCCGGCACCCATGCCAGCACCGGTCGCGGAGCCTTTGGAGGCGTGGACGGTCGAGGTGCCGAGCGCCACGCGATCGCAGATGCAGGCGCTCGCATCCCTGCTCAAGGCGCAGGGAATCACCGGAAGCATCCGCCGGGGCACGCCAGCCCAGGTGGCAGCGAGGATGGAGTAGACGATGGCAGAAGACAAGCACATGACGCTGGCCGAGGCCGTGGCCCAGGTGCAGCGATCCGTGGTGGTGCCCAAGGCACGCTACAACGCCCACGGCAACTTCTACTACCGCAGCATGGAGGACATCGTTGCGGCGCTCAAGGAGCCGTGCAAGGCGGCGGAAATCGCCTTCACGCTCAACGACAGCATCGTGCAGATCGGCGAGCGCTACTACGTCGAGGCCACGTGCCGCCTGTTCTTCGAGGACGGCCACGGCGATCCCATGGACGTGACGGCCTACGCCCGCGAGCCTTTGAGCCAGAAGGGAATGAACGAGGCGCAGGTCACGGGCAGCGCATCCAGCTATGCCAGAAAGTACGCGCTTTGCGGAGCGTTCGACATCGACGGCACCTCAGACCCAGACACGCTCATGGGAACCGAGAAGCACGCCGAGAAGGAGCCGCCAGAGTTTGGCCAGTTCATCGCCAAGTGCAAGAGCTGCGGCACCTCCTACGTCTTCGAGAGCCGCCAGCAGTACGAGCAGTTCAAGGCGAACCCCGGGTGCTGCCCGTCCCCCGCATGGCAGGTCGTGTAGGCCATGCAAGACCTCTACGCCGAGCGCATGCAGCTCTTCGACAGGCTCATGGACGAGCTTCAGGCGCTGCGCAACAGCGGAAGCCAGTACGCCGAGAACGAGGCCGAGTACCGCAAGGCGCTGCGCATCGCGATTCTTGAGGAGCGATCCAAGGGAACGCCCGTGACGGTGATAAGCGACCTCTGCCGAGGCCGGGAGGACATAGCCGAGCTGAAGCAGCGCAGGGACTGCTCCGAAGCGCTCTACAAGGCGAGCCAAGAGGCGATAAACGTGTACAAGCTCAAGATCCGAACCGTCGACGAGGACATAAAGCGCACCTGGTCCAACGGGACGGGCGAAGGGAGTTACTAAATGTCGATCAACCGAGTGAACATCAGCGGCAACTTGACCCGCGACCCCGAGCTGCGGGCTACCCAGGGCGGCATGCAGGTTCTGGGCTTTGGCGTGGCCGTCAACGACCGCCGCCGCAACCAGCAAACCGGCGAGTGGGAGGACTACCCGAACTTCGTGGACTGCACGATGTTCGGCAACCGCGCCGAGAGCATGGGCCGCATCCTGCACAAGGGCATGAAGGTGGCCATCGAGGGCAAGCTGCGCTATTCGAGCTGGGACAAGGACGGCCAGCGCCGATCCAAGCTTGAGGTGATCGTGGACGAGATCGAGTTCATGAGCCAGAAGCAAGCCCCGGCGGCACCGCAGGGATACCAGCAGCAGTACGCGCCGCAGCCCGCCCCGCAGGCGGCGCCGCAGCAGTGGAACGCGCAGCAGGCCTACCAGCAAGCCCCGGCGGCACCGCAGGGATACCAGCAGGCACCCGCCCAGTACGCGCCGCAGCCCGCCCCGCAGGCGGCGCCGCAGCAAGCGCCCATGCCGCCCGCCCAGGAAAGCCTGTACGACGGCGACATCCCGTTTTAGGAGCCATCGTGCGAGCGGAAATCGGCGGTGAAGGCGATGGCTGAGGAAAAGCGGATGAACTTCTACCGCACCTTCTACGACCTCACGACGCTTCTACCGGAGGCCGAACGAAGGAAGGTGAACACGGCCCTGCTCGACTACTTCTTCGAAGGCATCGAACCGAAGGGTTTGAGCGAGAGCGGAATGAAGGTTTTCAAGGGCTGCGAGGGGCGCATTTCGAAAAGCAGGACGAACGCCGCAAACGTGGCTAATCGGTACAGCGATTCGAAGCCTACGAACGAGCCTACGGAAGACGCTACGAACGATGCTGCGGAAGGGTCTACGAAACCCCTCCCAGATAGAGAAAGAGATAGAGAAGTAGATAAGGAAGGAGCTAAGGAGAAAAGGAAGGCGGCGCGTTTCCGCGCCCCTTCCACCGCCGAGGTGTCCGAGTATGCCCAGCAATACGCCGCAACGAAGAACCTCGACCTCCGCGCCATCGACTTCGATCCCGAGTACTTCTGCGACTACTACGAGTCAAACGGATGGCATGTCGGCAAACAGCCGATGAAGGATTGGAAGGCAACGGTGCGCCGATGGCTGCGCACCTCGAAGCCCAAAAACGGCATTGCGAAGGAGGTGCCAGACGATGGATTTTCGGCCTACGACTGAGTGCCCGCACTGCGGCGCGACCCTCAAGGCCCGCACCACGCGGCTCGCTGGGCGGACGCTGTTCTGCGGCTACGAGCAGTGCGGCTGCGCGGGCGCCGAGGCCGAGCGCGAGAAGGAGCGCCAGGTCGAGGCGGAGGCCGCACGCAAGGCGGTTCAGGACAAGGCCATGCACGACTGGAAGCGCGCCGGCGTTCCCGAGCGCTACATGAGCCTCGACCACCCCTTGGCCGCCGAGATCGCCGACGGCATGAAGAACGGCCAGTGGGTGTACCTATGGGGCGACGTGGGAACGCGCAAGACCACGTGCGCCGCAGCCGTGGCCAAGCGCCTTGCGGGAGGCAAGCGGTCGGTGCTCATGGCCCCGATGTACCGCATCCTCGACGAGATCCAGCGCAGCTTCCACGATGGCGGCGACCCGCTCAAGCGCTACGCCGAGGTGCGCTACATGATCGTGGACGACCTGGGCAAGCGCAGGCCCACGGGCTTCGTTTTGGACAGCCTGTTCAGCCTGATAGACCAGCGCTACTCGGCGATGCTGCCAACGCTGGTGACCACGCAGTACAAGCCGAGCGACCTCGTGCGCAGGCTCGCCGAGCAGGGAGACCCCGACACCGCCAAGGCCATCGTGTCGCGGCTCAGGGGCGG
Source organism: Collinsella aerofaciens (assembly GCA_048503295.1). GTDB lineage: Bacteria > Actinomycetota > Coriobacteriia > Coriobacteriales > Coriobacteriaceae > Collinsella > Collinsella aerofaciens_CI. The sequence continues at coordinate 8,326 of DBFRVO010000019.1, forward strand.
CGCGAGGGTCGTGCACTTCGACGGCCCGGACGGGAGGCTGCAATGATCCTCGATGCGGGCATTTTGCGCGGCTACCCCAAGGAACGCGCCGAGCTTTACGGCAAGCCGCACCTGGGCGCTCGCTACACCCACGGCAAGGCCTACGAGGCGCTTTCGCCCCGATGCTGCGTCTGCGGCAGGCGTGCGGGAAGCGTGCACCACGTGGCGCACCGGTCTTGGGGCGAGACCTTCCGCCTGGTGACCCCGTGCGGCGCCTGGGACTTGCGAAGCCCGCTGTTCTGCCTCTGCGGCAGCGGCACCACCGGGTGCCACGACAAGTTCCACGGCGGGGCGCGGCTCAAGGCCGAGTGGGCGTGGCGCTCGAAGGTCTACGAGGAGGCATGGTGGAGCGGCGAGCTGCTTGAGGTGTACGAGCCGCACAGCCCTGGCCTCTACGAATACGGATATTGGCTGATCACAGACCGTGACGGCAACGAGATGATACGAGAAGGGATATGACCCATGGAGATCAAGACATGCGAGCAGTACGTGCTCGATCAGCTGGAGCAGGCGCGGGCGGAGCGCGATTGGCTGCGCGGCGAGCTTGAGCAGGCGCATGACGAGGCAGAGCAGCTGCGCGGCAAGCTCATGGAGCGCGGCGAGCGCGATGCCTCGAAGGTCGAGCAGGCCATCCGCAAGGAGGGCCGCCGTAAGCTCTACCGCGACGGCACCGGCTACAGCACGAGCGTGGACGACGGCGGCAAGCTCATCCCGTTCTCTGACTGGTGCATCGAGCACGTCGGCTACTCAAGCCTGCGCTGCGGCATGACCAAGAGCGAGTTCATCGCCTACTTCGAGCCTGAGTTCCGAGAGGAGTACGACGAGTTGGTCAACGAGTGGAAGGCGGGCCAGGAATGATACGCATTTACGAGCGCTCGCTTTGCCAGAGCTACGCGAGCGCCTACCGCCAGGGCATCCTGCTCGCCAAGACCGACGACGAGGCCGAGGCGCTTTCGATCGTCGAGTCGCTGACCGATGACAGCTACCAGTGCTTCGCGCTGCTGGAAGACGGGACCGTGCTCGACCTTCGGGGCCGGTTCCCCGGGTGTGTGGAGATGGGCGGTGAGGAGGAACGCGATGGCTACCGAGATTGAGCCGCTGATCATGCCGTTCAACCCGCTTTGGGTCACCACCAGCAAGCGCGAGTATCGAGAGGCTGTGCGCAGGATGGGCGAAGAGCCAGGAGACACCAAGGGCAAGGACGGCCTCACCAGCTGCATTCCGGGCAAGGGATGCGTGGTGTGGATCAGCCGCAAGGTGAAGGCCCCGGACCTGTACGCGCTCGCCGCCCACGAGGCGACGCATGCGGCGTGTGACATGCTTGCCAGCATCGGGGAGGACACGCCCGCCGCCGAGGAGCTGGCCTACATGGTGCAGACCATCACGGCGGGGATCATCATCGCCTGCGGAGGTTCCTATGGCGACGATTAAGCATCCCGACACGTTCAAGTGCGACGTGTGCGGAAGAGAGATCGAACGAGCCCATTCCATCACCCTCCCCGTGAGGTGGACGACCGAGCAGAACGAAGGAAGGCCGTGCACTCCCTACGTTAAAGAAGAGACGATTGACCTCTGCGACGAGTGCTTCGAGAGGGCCGTCGTCATCGAGGCGGCGGGATGCATGGGACGGAACAGCTACCGATTAGCAAGCGAAGAGGAACGAGGCGCCTACGATGAAGCTCAAAAACCCGATCAGGGAGATTAGGAAGGCCAAGACACCGCCGTGCACCCAATGCGTGCACTCGCGCTTCAAGGCCTTCAACAGCGTGACCATCTTGTGCGACAGCGGGGCATACATCGACCACGTGGAGCGCACGTGCTGCAAGCGCTACGACAATTTCGTTGCAATAGACGTGCGCGGAACCAGGTGGTGTCGATTCGAGCAGAAACCGCCGAAGGCCGAGGACGGTGACGAGTCATGAAGGCCATCGAGGCGCCGAAAACTATCGAGCCGTGGCGCATCATCTGCGCGGCTCAAAGCGAGCCTGATTACAGCGAAGAGCGCTACATGTTGATCTACGCCGGCGATGGAAGCGACGACTATTACGACAAAGGCTACATCTTGCTGGAGGGCTGGCACTGCTCCTGTTACGACTGGCCCGAGGTCGATTGGGACGCCACCTATTACGAGGAAGACGAGCTGCTGAAGATTGCCGACATGCGCAAGCGCAACCCGTCGGACAGCGCCGAGCGCCGCTTCTTCATGCTCGTCGAGCAAGCATTGGGGGCGCACCAATGAAGTACGTCTCGCTTTTCAGCGGTATAGAGGCCGCGACCGTGGCGTGGGAGCCGCTGGGCTGGAAGCCTGTGTGCTTCGCCGAGTTCGACGAGTTCCCCAGCGCCGTTTTGGCCGAGCGGTACCCCGAGGTGCCGAATATCGGCGACGTTACCAAGATGAACTGGAAGAAGTACCGCAACAAGGTGGATATGGTGGTGGGCGGAAGCCCATGCCAATCCTTCTCGATCGCGGGCAAACGGGAGGGGTTGCAAGGTGAGTCAGGACTTATGTTCGAGTACATTCGGGCGGTACGTGAGATACGTCCTCGATGGTTTCTTTGGGAAAACGTCCCGGGAGCGCTCTCAAGCGAGAATGGGGAGGCTTTCCGACAGCTCCTGTCCGAAATGGACAAGCTCGGGTACGGCCTGGCGTGGCGCATACTCGATGCGCAGTTCTTCGGAGTGGCCCAAAGACGCCGCCGTCTCTTTCTTGTCGGACATCTTGGAGCCTGCCCCCCCCCATCGGCGTACTCATTGAGCCGGAGAGCATGCGGGGGGATCTTGAATCGAGCGCGGAAAAGAGGGCGAGCCTTGCCGAAGAGGCTGGAAGAAGCCCTCGCAGCGCAGGCTTCAAGTACCACCAAGGGGCAGGCGCGGGAGGAGTAGGCGCAGAGCCCGAGCAGTCTCCCACGCTCACCGCCGATTGGCACAACCCCGCCGTCTACCCCATCGACGAGCCGATAACGATGGCCGACCTCAACGCCAACACGGCGATCGGATACGACATGGTTGGCACGCTCAAGGTTGGCGGCGACGCGCCGTCGGTGTGCCTGTGAGCGCCTGCACGCTGCTCGTCCGCTGCGGATGCGCGGGCGGGGGCAAAGGAGCGCTGGTGAGCGACGAAGTGTCGCTCACCCTCTCCACCAGCAACACTCAGACGCTTTTCAGCGAGGAAGGAGGAGGCATGGTTGTGCGAAGGCTCACGCCGCGCGAGTGCGAGCGGCTGCAAGGCTTCCCCGATGATTGGACGAAGATACCCTATCGCGGCAAGCCGGCCGACGAGTGCCCCGATGGGCCTCGATACAAGGCGATCGGCAACAGCATGGCCGTCCCCGTGATGCGGTGGATCGGCGAGAGGATCGCCATGGCCGAGGCGGGTGAGATCGCATGAGCTGCGACCCGTATAAATGGACGTGCGCGAGGTGCGGCAAAACGCACTGCAGCCCGTTTTTCACGTGCTACCCGCGCGAATTTTGGAAGGACAACAAGAAGTGTGTCGGCGAGGTCTGCGAAAAGTGCCGCAACGAAATCGACTATGACCAAGTTCGCCGCAGGAAAGCGAAGGCAGGCGAGGCCTCATGAGCTACGACATAAGGCTGTGCGACCCCGTGACGCACGAGACGTTGGAGGTCGATTCTCCGCATCTCATGGCGGGCGGAACATATGCCCTGGGAGGCACGACCGAGCTTTGGCTGAACGTGACCTACAACTACGCCAGGCACTACCACTGCTTGGGAGAGCGCGGCATCCGCGAGATCTACGGGAAGACCGGGGCCGAGTCGATACCGATGCTCAAAGCAGCGGCCTTGAGGCTTGGCGACGATGTTTCCGACGACTACTGGGAGGCCACCGAGGGCAACGCCAAGCGGGCGCTGTTACAGCTGCTCGCCATGGCGAGGATGCGCCCCGACGGCGTATGGGACGGCGACTGAGAGGAACCTAAATGAAGAAGGCGATGATCGTCCAGCCAATGAACGGGCTTGGCGAGGGGCAGATACTTGAGGCCCGCACGAAGGCGGTCGCAGAGCTTGAGCGGCGCGGATACGAGGTCGTGGACACGTACTTCAAGGACGGCCTCGCGGTGCCGCACAAGGTCGTGAACGAGCCGCTGTACTACCTAAGCCAGAGCCTCGCGAAGATGGCCTGCTGCGACGCCGTGTTCCTCTGCGAGGGATGGGAGAACGCCAGGGGTTGCAGGGTTGAGCGCGCCGCAGCCGTGGCATACGACCTTGAGATCATCGGCCACGACATCCCGTGCACGGGCGGTGCCCGATGAGCATGGTCGTCTACGAACCACCCAGCGGGTGGAACCTTCCGCCCGGCTGCTTCGAGGGAGACCCGAACGCGCCGTGGAACCAGGAGGAGCCGGAGCCATGCTGCGAGTGCAGGTGGTTCAAGCCAACCGACGGCGACGACGGCGTGTGCGGCCTTGAGCTTGAGGCGGCTATAGCCAACGAGGAGCTTGCGGGCAAGAGCATGGCCGACGCGGCCAACAAGGCCGTCGACTGGGCGCTCGACCATCTGAAGGACGGGGATGAGATCGCTTGCGAGCACTTCAAGCCCTAGCCGCCTTGGCCGTGGCGCTGCTGCTGGCGGTGCTGGCCCTTGAGTTCTATGTGATCCGCATGCTGGCGGCGGGGCTGGTGGTTCTGGCCCTGCTCGCCTGCGGGTAGGAGGTGGCAGATTGACAAACTGGGAACGCTACTTCGGTTCGCCCGAGGCCGCCATGCGCATGTGTGTGCGCATGATGACGTGGCCGCTGCTCATAGTCGTGGACGAGGTCGACCCGCACACGAGGTGCGCGAAGCACTCGCGCCGCGTCGGCGAGTTCGCGTCCTTCGAGGAGTACGCGGCGTGGCTGCATGCCGAATACGACGACGGAACGATAAGGTGGGACGAATGAGCCGCCCGGGATGCAACTGGGGATGCCTGCTCATAATAGCGGCATCCCTGTTAATAGACGGATTGACGCTGTGGGCGGCGGTATCGCTGGCCCGCATGATCATTGGAGGTTGACATGGGATACAAGAAGTTAATGGATGCAGCCGGTGCTGTCGTGTCCATGCTCGTGATGCTCTTCCTGGTGCTGCTCGTGTGCTACGGCATCGTGTGGTGCATCGGCGGGATAGCGGCGATGTTGGCATGAGTGGCAACCCGCGCAACCGCAACGGCAACGCAAGGCGCAAGCTGAGAGCGAGGCTGAGGGCAGAGGGAAGGCCGTGCCACATATGCGGCCAGCCGATAGACTACAGCCTGCCGAGCGGCGACCCGTGGAGCTTCGAGGTGGACGAGCTGCTGCCCGTGTCGAGGGGAGGCAGCCCGCTGGACTACTCCAACGTGGATGCCGCCCACAGGATCTGCAACCAGCGGCGCGGCAACAGGATGCCGGGCGACGCCAAGCAGTACCAGATACGCCGCACGCGGCTGTTCTAGCGCAAAACATAACAATGCACCAATAGGGGCGCGGTCGTTTCGGCGGTCGCGCCCTTTCTTTTGGCCCCAAGCGCCGAAAAGAGGCGGGGGCGGTCGCCCCTCCCCCGGGTCGGAAGGCCACCCCGGCCGCCTAGGGCCGATTTCCCCCCGCCCGTTCCGAACGATTTCGCTATCTCACGCCGCCATTACGATTCCCCGCGAAGAAGGAGGGAATCATGGCCGAGAACATCGAGATGCCGCAGGAAGTGGCTAGCGACCCCGTGCAAGCCGCCATCTGGGAGCAGCTGACCGCGAGGCGCACGTTCGCGCAGGAGGATGCGCCGACGCTGGCGCTGCTCTGCTACTGGCACGCCGTGGCGAACCAGGCACGCGAGGCCATGGCCATCGGGGGCAACGAGATCGAAATACTCGACGCCACCGCATACAAGCCGATCAGAGGCAAGGGCGGCAAGCGGCTCAAGATGATGCGCAAGAATCCGGCGCTGACCGTGCTGAAGGAGGCCAGCACCGAGATCAGAGCGCTGTCAGACCAGCTCGGCCTGTCCAAGTCGGCCCGCAACGTCACGGTGCAGCAGGCGCGACCCGCGAGCGCCCACGGCAAGCTGCTCACGCTCATGTTCGACGACCGCGAGACGCGTGCCAAGGCGGCAGGCGCGTGATGCAGGCGAGGCAGACCCCGACATACGAGGCGAACATCCCAGAAAGGCTCGACGGGGACGGCCCCATGGCGGCAGAACTGGCATCCGCGTACTTCGGTGACCCGCTGCCGTGGCAGCCGCACCTGCTCGACGCCATGCTCGGCCGCGATGGACGCGACAAGTACCTGCTGCGCTCGATCGGCATATCCATCCCGCGACAGAACGGCAAGAGCTGGGACGTTCGCGCCCGCTGCTTCCACGGCGCCCTCAACGGCGAGAAGATTCTGTACACATGCCAGCACGGCGACACCTCAGACCAGATGTTCCAGGAGCTTTCAAGGCCATTCGAGGACGAGGACGAGCCTGAGCTTAACGCCCTGCTGCTCGCCGTGCGCAAGACCAACGGCCAGCAGGCCATCAAGCTCAAGAACGGCGGCCTTATCCGCTTCACCACGCGCACCGACTCGCTGGCGCGAGGCAAGACCTACGACGTGCTCATTTACGACGAAGCACAGGAGCTTACGGCCAAGCAGCAGGCGGCTTCTCTGCCCGCCATCTCGGCAGGGTCGAAGCACAACCCGCAGACAATCTACCTGGGCACGCCGCCAGGCCCCGACAACGTTGGCACGGTGTTCCGCGACCTCCACGAGGACGTTCACAACGGCAGGTCTGAGATGGGATGGATCGAGTGGGGCGCTACAGAGATCGGCGACGTGCACGACGAGTCGCGATGGTTCGAGTACAACCCGTCTCTCGGCACAATCCTCGACATAGAGGCCGTACGCGGCGAGTCCGAGCAGATGCAGCCCGACGTCTTCGCGCGTGAGCGCCTTGGCTGGTGGAGCCCAATCGGAGGAGCCGACTCATACGCGCTTTCGAGCGCCAAGTGGAAGGCGTGCGAGGCGGCGGGGCCGATGCAGGAAGGCAAGCTCGCGTTCGGCGTGAAGTTCTCGCCCGACGGGTCGCGCGTTGCCGTGTCCTGGGCGAAGGCAGAGCGCGGTGCCGGCTCCTACGTCGAGCTTTACGACCTCATGGGCGCTGAGGGCGGCACTGTCGGCATATCCGACATGCTGCTGCGCAACCGCGAGGAGATCGCGTGCGTCTGCATCGACGGAAAGAGCGGAGCGGACGCGCTGAAGCAGCGGCTTCTGGACGGCAGGATGCCGAAGTCGGCGATCGTCATGGGCAGCACCGCGATCGTGCAGGCCGCTGCGACGATGCTGGCCGACGAGGTCAACGCCGGGACGACGAGCCACATCGAATCGCCCGCGTTGGACGATTCCGCAACGAAGTCGATCAAGCGCGACATCGGGCGCGACGGCTGGGGCTTCGGTGACGGCCCCGACTCTTCGTCAGCGCCGATCGAGAGCGCATCGCTGGCCCTATGGGCGGCGAGGACAACCAAGAGAGACCCGAGACGTAAACAGGAGGCAAGCTTCTGATGGCAGCAGTGAACATGGAACTGGCCGGACAGGTCGCGGCGGCGGAAGGCCTGCGACACGAGGACAAGGCGCTCGTGCGCGAGCTTATGGACACGTGGCGCACCCACCGATCCCGCAACATGTTGCGGGAGGACTACTACCTCGGACACGTCGGCGTCAAAGACCTAGGCATCGCCATGCCGAAAGCCCTCGCAAAGAAGATCAACCCGCGCGTTGACTGGCCCAAGAAGGCGGTGCACGCCTTGGCAGACCGCTCGGTGTTCAACGGCTTCACTGCCGACGACGATGCCGTTACCATGCGGCTGCGCGACATATGTGCCGACAACCAGCTCGAAGCTCTCTACCGCAAGAACCTTATCGGTGAGCTGAAGCACTGCTGCGGCTTCTGGACTGTCACGGACGGCGGCGGCAAGCCAATCATCTCCGCGTACCCGGCAACCGCAGCGGCGGCAATCTGGGATGACGCGCAGAAGCGCATCAAGGCCGGTCTCGTTGTGGCCGAGTCGAAGAAGATGCCAGGTGACACCGAGCGCGTGCCGACCGTCGTGCACCTGCTCACAGAAGACGCGCTGGTGGTGCTTACGCGCGGCAGCGGCCACTGGGTGGCCGACTACATGGAGCATGGCATGGGTCGCTGTCTCATGGAGCCTATGCCCTACGATGCCACGCTTGAGCGACCGTTCGGCTCCTCGCGCATCAGCCGTTCGGTCATGAGCATCACAGACGACGCCATACGCCAACGCGCCCGCATGGAGGTGGCGTCTGAGGCCGCGACGCTGCCGCAGACCTGGCTGCTCGGCACATACAAGAAGATGATCAACGGGCAGAACAAGTACGACGCGTCGATGGGGGCGGTCAACGAGATCACCAAAGACCCTGACGGAGACTCGCCGACCGTGTGGCAGTCGGCCCAGTTGCAGATGGCGCCGCTCACCGAGTACCTGCGCCAGCTAGCATGCCAAATGTCGGCGGTCACCAATGTTCCGGTGTCTTTCTTCGGCGTGAGCAACGACAACCCATCCTCTTCGGATGCCATCGCTGCATCGCTCGAACCGCTCGTGATCGATGCGAAGAACCTCAACCGCGAGAATGGCAACGCTTTGCGCAACGTGGCCTACATGGCGCTCGCTGTGGCGAACGGCACGGATTACGAGACCGAGCGCGATGCCGGCTACAACCTCAACCCGCGCTTCATGTCCCCGGCCTACCCGTCAATCGTGAGCCTGTCCGACGCCGCGTTGAAGCAGGTGCAGGGTCTGCCGAAGCTCGCCAACTCCGACGTGATGCTCGAAATGCTCGACTACACAGACGAGCAGATCCAGCGCATCAACAGCGACAACAAGAAGGCACAGGCGAGCGCTGCCGTGGCCTCGCTGTTCGAGCCGAAGGAGGGCGAGGATGGCGGAGATACCTCGCAGCCTGCTTAACGAGCTTACGGACGAGATCAACGCGCTATCTGGAATGGCGCAGCGCCAAGCCGGCGACGCGCTCACCCGCTTGGTGGCCGACTGGGAGGCGAGCGGGAACGACGACATAGCGGCGCTGCGAGAGGCGGCCTACGAGGTGATCGAGACGGCTTGCGGCTACTACGCCGACACCGTTGCGGCTGGCCGCGCCGCCGAGTTCTATGACGCCGTGCGCAAGGCGCAGGACGCTCCCGGGAAGTACGCCGCCGTCGCCGAGTCGCTGCGCGACCCCCAGGCGACGTACGGCTCGGTGAAGGCGTTCATGGTAAGCGTGGTGAAGCAGGGAGCCACCGACATGTTCGTGGCCGCGTGCGTTCGCCGCCTCGATGCAGAGATCCGCAAGGCCGCGAACATGTGCGTGGCGCACAACGTCTCCAAAGACCCGGCGAAACCGAGGTACGCACGCGTGCCGTCTGGCGAGACGTGCGGTTTCTGCCTCATGCTCTCCTCGTTCGGCTTCAACTACAAGACAAAGGAGGCCGCAAGCCACTCGCACCCAAAGTGCGACTGCCGCGTCGTGCCGAGCTTCGGCAAGGGATCAAAGGTCAAGGGCTACGACCCCGACGGCATGTACGACAGGTTCAACGAGTGCCTTGACACATTGGGCGGTCGCAACGGGCTGTGGGCGGAATGGGACGCCATGCCCGACGCGGAGCGAGAGGCGTACATCAAGGCCCACGGAAACAAGGCCGGCAAGGCTTTCGACAAGTACGTGAACAAGCGCATGGTCGAGGAGATCGAACTGCGCGATCCGAAGTGGTACGCATCGGGAGAACATTCCGGCATCGAGTTTACGGACTCCGCCGTGAAAGGCGAGAAGCTAAAGCGCTGGAAGAAAGACCCCGGCGAAAGAATTACCGCCGAGAAGTTGAACGCGCTTGGCTATAAGGCGGAGTTCTGGGAAGACGAATCGCATCTGACAGCACCGAACTCCGATGGGAAGACAACGATTAGCCGAGCGGATTTATCAACGGGTATCGAAATCAAGACGATCTACGGAGCTGGGTCTGAGAACACGTTCAAGTCTCACATCAAGTCAATACCCGGCAAGAATGGCGTGAAGCTCACCGTCGTCGACGTGAGCGAGAACGAAAAGGTGACGGACGAGCAGGCGATAAAGTGGATCAGCAAGTACATGGCCCGCTATCACATCAGCGAGGTCAGGATGCTCGGGCACGATGGGAAACTCCTGCGAATAAAGAAATAGCCAGCGGCTGCATGTCTCTATAGGTGAGTCAAACAACCCGCTGGCTAACCAGATTATAACCGCAAAAAACAGCAAGGGCCACCTACGGGTGGCCTTTTTCATGCCGAATCTCACGCTCATAAGAAACTGTCGCGGACGGGCCGCACGGCCCAACTGATGACCGTTGAGCAGCCGCACGGCAGCTCAGGCGTGCCGCACGGCACGGGAAAGGACGCGACATGGCAGAAGCAAACGAACCCACGCAAGTGCCGGGAGCAGAAGGCGGAGATGGCGCCAACCAGGAGCCGCCCGTCGACTACAAGGCGCTGTACGAGGCCGAGAAGAAGCACTCGCACGAGTGGGAGAAGAAGGCGAAGGCCAACAGAACCGCAGCAGCGGCGCTTGAGGAGGCCAACAACGCGAACAAGACCGCCGAAGACCAGATCGCCGACCTCAAGAAGAGGCTCGACGACAAGGAGAAGGAAGAGAAGCGGTCGAAGATCGCGGCCAAGGTCGCGCAGGAGAAGGGCGTGCCGGCGAGCCTGATCGTCGGCGACGACGAGGAAAGCATGTCCAAGTGGGCAGACGACATGCTCGCCGCGTTCAAAAAGCCGCCCGCGCCCAAGGTCGAGAAGCCAGGAAGCTTCCCGAAGCCGGGCGACGGCGACAAATCTGAGCTGCGCGACTTCACGCGCCAGCTCCTCGGTAACAACTAGAGACAAGTAAGGAGCCGAAATGGCTAACGACACCAGCAAGGTCAAGCTCCCGCACAAGGTAGTGACCTCCATCATCAACAAGGCAAAGGACACCTCCACCATCGCGGCGCTGTCCCCCAGCACCCCGCAGACGTTCTCCGACACCACATACATCGTGTTCAACCCGACAACCGAGGCCGAGGTAGTTGCGGAGGGCGCGAAGAAGAGCGGTTCCGAGGTCTCCACCACGCCGATCGTCGCAAAGCGCGTGAAGGTAGTCACGACCACACGCGTCTCCGACGAGCTGCGCTGGGCCGACGAGGACAACCAGCTTGAGATCGTGACCAACATCATCGCCGACCAGACCGCCGCGATTGGCCGAGCGCTCGACTACGTGGTCTACCACGCCGTGTCCCCCAAGACGGGCACCGCGCTCGATGGCTACACCGCGCTCACCGCAGGGGCCAACGCCGTAACCGCCTCGGCATCCGCAGTCGACGACATCGACGCGCTGGCCGACGCGCTTATCGACTACGACATCAACGGTTTCGCGCTCTCCCGCAAGTTCGCCGCAGACCTCCGCAAGCTGCGCATTCCCGCCACCGGCCAGCGCCTCTACCCGGAGATCCCGCTGTCCCTCAACGTCGGCAACATCGACGGCATCCCCGCCGCGACCTCCGGCACCGTCAACGGTCGCCGCTGCAAGACCGACCCGAAGGTGGCGGGCATCATGGGCGACTTCTCCACCATCAAGTGGGGCATGGTGCGCGACATGACCTCCGAGATCATCGAGTACGGCGACCCCGACAACACCGGTCAGGACCTGAAGGGATACAACCAGGTCGCGTACCGCACCGAGGCGGTCCTTGCCTACGCGGTTCTCGACCCCAAGGCCTTCGCCATCCTGAAGACGGCCTAGGGGGCGGTAACCATGGCGAACCTTGTGCAGAAGTTCATCGTCGAGGACGCATCCAAGGCATCCCCGATCCTCCCGCAGCACGTCTGCTTCGTGACCGCCGACGGCGAGCCTGTCGGCATCTCCAAACAGGCCGCAAACCCTGGTGCGAACCCGACCATCGCCAAGGTGGTCAAGTGCCTCGTCGACGCTGGCGTGATGGCCGCGACCTCCGAGGCGTCCGAGCAGAAGGCCGGCGAGAATGCCGCGAAGCCGGTTGACTCCGGCAAGGCCGAAGAGCCTGCTAGCGAGGAGTAGGCGCATGGAGCCGCTAGCGACCATCGAAGACTACAGGGCGAGGTACGGCGACCCGACCGACGAGGCACGCGCCGCGACCCTGCTCTCAGACGCGTCAGACCTGCTCATGAGCGCCTACGAATCAAACGTGGGCGACTACGAGCGCGGCAAAGTAGCCGCCTTCGACCGATCTGCCGCAGCGGTGTGCTGCCTCGTGGTCAACAGGGTCTTGTCTGCACCAGCAGCTCTGGCGGGTGCCATGCAGTACAGCCAGGGCGCAGGCGGCTACACGGCCAGCGTGTCGTACGGGTCTGCCCTCGGCGAAATGTACCTGGGAAAGACGGAGCTGAAGCGCCTCGGGCTGCTCGACCAGCGCATCGGGGCGCTCCAACCGGTTGGGAGTGATGCCGAATGGGACTCATAAACACCGAATCGGTGACGGTCACAACACCAGTGGTCGACTTCGATTCGCTCGGCGAGCCTATCGAGCGCGGCAGCGTGAACACCGCTATAGAGGGCGTGATCGTGTGCCCGGGGGCCACGTCGGAACTCGACGCATCGCGCCCCGATGGCACTGAGGTCGCCTACACGCTGTGTTTCCCCAAGAGCTTCACCGCATCGCTCAAGGGGTGCCGCGTGAACGTTCGAGGCACCGAGTACCGCGTCATAGGCGACCCGCAGCGCTACGACCCGGAAAACACCCCAGGCGATTGGAACCTCACCGTGGAAGTGGGGCGCACCGATGGCTAAGTGCAAGGTGAAGTTCGAGTGGAAGGGCTGGAAGCGCGGCGGCTATGCCGAGGTTATGAACTCAGGCGCGGTGCAAACGCTTCTTAAGAAGAAGGCAGACGCCGCAGCGACATCGTGCAACTCGTCCTTCTCCCGGCACCCCGGCGAGGGTGCCGGCTACATAGTCCGCAAGTTCAAGGGCAAGCTCGCAAACGGCTTCGTGGTTACCACGGCGACTCCGCACGCCCATGCGAGCGAGCGCAAGCACAACCGCCTCAGATCCATGTTCGGAGGCGGTGAGTGATGGACGTGGAGCGCATGGTGGCGCAGCGGCTCATGGACGAGACCGGCATCAAGGCCGTGCTCGACGTACCAGCCGACAGGCCCAGCGAGTTCATATCGGTGTCGCAGACCGGATCTAGCCGCAGCGGCTGCATCAACCGTGTGCAGCTCGTGGCGCAGTCATGGGCGAAGACCCGCAGACGCGCCGCAGAGATCGCCGAAGCCGTGGAGCACGCAGTGTCGAGTCTCATGGACGAGGAGTGCGTGTTCGAGGCCACGTGCGGAGACACGTACCGCTGGGACGACCCGGACAGCCGCCAGCGCCGATACCAGACCAACGTAAACGTAACCATTTGCGAATAGGAGCCGACATGGCACTTTTCAAGAAAAACGAGACCAAGAACGTCTCGTCCACCAAGGGCGTGAAGGGCGGATATATCTTCGTGGCCCCGACAGGCACCACCCTCCCCACCGACATCAAGACCAATCTCGCCGAAGCCTTCCTCAACCTCGGCTTCATCTCCGAGGATGGATACACCGAGTCCGAGGAGACCGACGCCAACGAGCTGAAGGACATGAACGGCGACCTCATGGACTCCGCCACGACCTCGCGCGTGGAGTCCGCGAAGCTCACGCTCGCAGAGATCAAGGCGCAGACCCTCAAGGTCATGTACGGCGCCGACAACGTGACCGACCTCGACGGCGTTATCACCGTAGAGCACAACGGCAACAAGGACGAGGCGTGGTCGATCGTGCTCGAACTCGTGCTCAAGAACGGTCGCCGCTGGCGCAAGGTCGTGCCAGCCGCCAAGTCCTCTGAGCTCGACGATATCAAGCTCGCCGTGAGCGAGATTGCCGGGCGCCAGATCACGTTCAAATACCTGGTCGATAGCAACGGCAACACCTGCTACGACTACATCGAGTCAACCGAGACCAACAACGCCTAGGGGGAAAGAGAATGACCGAGATCACCTTTACCGTCGACGGCGTTGACGGCGAGTTCGCCGCAGACCTCGACGAGCTGAAGTCCTACAAAACCGTGAAGCAATTCGCCCGAAGCGAAACCGACCCGGCGGGGATGATGGACGCCATGGAGCGCATCTTCATGGGTCGAGACGAGGAGTATATCGAAGCCCTCGGCGGAACGTCATACGACATGCGCCGCCTGTGCGACGCGGCCTTCGAGGCGGCAAAGACAAAAAACTAGTAGGCTTCGCCAGCGACCTCGAGAACAGGCGCGGCGAAGCGATAGCAGACTTCCAGCAGTTCTACGGCATAGCCCTGCCATTGGATGGAGCGCCCGAAGACCTCGATCGGATGGCGCTCCTCTGGCAGCACCTCCCCGACAACTCGCGCCTCGCCAAGGCGCAGTACCCGCAACTCAGGTGGAGCACGACCGACTACATGCTCTGGCGTATCGAGCACCAGCTTCGGTGCATCGCCTGGGGCATGGCCGACAAGAAGGACAGGAGCACGGAGCCTCCCGAGCCAATCAAGACGCCGGCGCAGCTCGCAGAGCTTGAGCGTCACCGCGCGAACGCGCTGGAAGCCAAGGAAGAGATAGACAAGATCCTGGGGATAGGAGGGGAAGATGGCGACTAGTGTCGGGTCGGCCTATGTGTCCTTGATGCCGTCGATGGACGGCTTCGCGAGCAAGATCGGCAAGGAGTTCGGCAGCCAGGGCAACGCCGCAGGCAAGGCCTTCGGCGACTCCATGACCGTCGGCATCGACGGCGGGGTCAAGAAGTCCTCGGGCATCCTGGCCGGGCTTGGAACCGTAGCCAGGGGCGTCGCCACTGCGGCGCTAGCCGGGTTCACAGCGTTCACCGGGGCCGTGACCGCGATTGGCGGCGCGGCCCTTTCCGCATATGCCGACTACGAGCAGCTGGTGGGCGGCGTCGACACCCTGTTCGGCTCCGCGTCGCAGACGCTGCAAGGTTATGCCGCAGAGGCGTACAAGACCTGCGGGATGTCCGCCAACCAGTACATGACGCAGGCCACGAGCTTCGCGGCTTCGCTCGTCTCGTCGTGCAGCGGAGACGTGGCCAAGGCGGCTGACTACGCCAACATGGCGATGGGCGACATGTCGGACAACGTAAACAAGATGGGTTCCGACATGACGGACGTGCAGAACGCCTACCAAGGCTTTGCGAAGCAGAACTACACGATGTTGGACAATTTGAAACTCGGCTACGGCGGCACGCAGGCTGAGATGAAGCGCCTTATCGCCGATGCCAACAAGCTGCGCCAGGAGCAGGGCAAGAACGCCGACCTCACGATCGACAGCTATGCCGATGTGGTCGAGGCCATCCATACCGTGCAGGAGAACATGGGCATCACTGGCACCACCGCCAAGGAGGCCGCTACCACGATCAGCGGCTCCATCGGCATGGCGAAGGCCGCGTGGGAGAACTTCATCACAGGACTCGGGCGCGACGACGTTGACTTCTCGCAGCTCACGCAGCAGCTGCTTGAGTCGATCGGCGCGGTAGCCACGAACGTGGCCCCTAGAGTTGCGCAGATTGGCAAGGGAATCGTCGAGGCGTTCCCGGTTGTGCTGTCTGGCCTTGGCCCAGTCCTTGGCCCAGTGATCTCGGAAGCGCTCGCGACCGCTTGGAACATCGCCGTAGGAGCCTTGGCTGAGCTTGGCATACAGCTGCCAACAGTCGATGCTTCCCAGATAACGGGGGCGTTTCAGGCGATCGCCGACGCTGCGGCATCCGTCGTAGGCACGTGCAAGTCCGCTTTCGGGCAGCTTGGCGAGCAGATACCGGGCATCTGGAGCACCATCGTCTCGACTATTAGCGGAGCCGTGACGACGACCATCTCGGCGGTGTCGCCGTTCGTGACGTACTTCGCATCGCAGATGCTGCCCGCCATCGCGTCATTCGCATCTGGCGCAGTCGGCGCGTTCAGCGCCGTGCGGCCTGTCATAGAGCAGCTTGGCTCGACGCTGCTGAACATCGGCCAGGCCATCCTGCCCGTGCTACACAACGCCTTCGCGATGATTGTCCCGATCATTTCGCAGGTCATCGGCGTCGCCATGCAGCTTTTCGCTGCGGTAAGCCCGCTCGTGTCGCAGGTGGGCGCTGCGCTCATGCCGGCAATCACGTCTATCGGCACGGCGCTCGCAAACCTCGCCAACGCCGTGCTGCCGATATTGGCTAGCGGCATGCAGATAGTGCTCTCCGTGGCTCAGATGCTCATACCGGTAATCCAGATAGCGCTGTCTGTAGTTGGTTCAATCGTGTCCGTCGTGATAACGGTGGCAAGCCAGGTGATCTCGGTCGTGGTAAACGCCGCATCCGTCGTAGCCTCTGCCATTGGCCTCGTCATGTCGGTCGTGAGCGGCCTCGTGACTGCGGTTACCACGTTCATCGGCTCGATCGTATCCGTTGTCGGCGGCGGGATAGCTACCGTGGTCGCCGCCGTCTCAGGCGGCGTGAGCGCGGTGGTGTCGTTCATAGGCTCGATGGTGTCTTCTGCACTCGCGTTTGTATCAGGCCTCGTGTCCTCGATTGCCGGGTACTTCTCGACCATGGTGTCGACGACGGCGAACGCGGCGCAGCAGGTGTACGCGGCAGTGACGGGTGCCTTCTCGGCGCTTGTCGGCGCTGTGTCTGGCCATATCGGGAGCCTCATGAACACCATTTCCAGCATCCCAGGCCAGGTAATGGGCTTCTTCGCAGGCGCTGGGTCGTGGCTCGTCGATTCCGGTCGCGCGTTGATCAACGGCTTCACGCGGGGCATCCAGAACGCAATCGGCGGCGCCCTCTCCGCCGTGTCCGGCGCCGTCTCGCAGATCCGCTCGTTCTTCCCGTTCTCGCCCGCAAAGCGCGGCCCATTCAGCGGCCACGGCTATACAACCTACTCGGGCAAGGCGCTCATGGAGGGATGGGCCGAGGGCATCGGCAGCGGCACTGGGGCGGTCAGCTCCGCCATCACGTCGGCGCTAGCCTCCGCAAGCTCGCTTATCGGCTCGGGCATCACGGTCGCTCCGTCGGTTGCCGTTGCCGGGGCAGGCGCTGCCGGCACGACCTACAACGTCACGGTCAACGGGGAAAGCTTAAACGCAGACCAGCGGATCATGCAGGCGGTTGACGTTCTGGTCTCCGCAGCCAAGCGGTCCGCAGGGTCGGGAAGGTAGCCAATGGGAACCTATACAAGGGAGATTCAGATCGCGGGGCGCAACCGCTGGTATTGCGGCTATATCTCCGTTGACGGCGTGAGCACGGTCAACGACACCACCTCGCGCATAACAATCACCGCCGCGCTCGACGACAAGTATGCGGCACAGTACGGCACGCACTACGACGTGATCGTGAACGGCACCACCTACAGGTCGCGCGACGTGCTGCTCAACAACTACGGGAATTGGGCCACGCGCGACGCCGTGACCTTCACCGTGGACGTCGGGCGCGGGGCCAGCGGCTGGAACTGCTCCGTGCAGATCCACGTCTACGGCAAGACATACAACAACTACTACGGCAGCGCCGGCGGAGACGCCTGGGCAACGGAGTACGCTTGGATTCCCCAGCGCGGATACTCGCAACCGCATCCTCCCAAGAACCCGAAGCTGGCCCGCGTTTCCGACACATCCCACAAGATTGCGTGGGACGTCGACTACACGGGCATGGACGGCGCGTACCCCTGGGCTGGCGTGTACGTAGACCGCCGCGCCGACGACGGCTCATGGGTAAACATCGCCGACGTCTCGTGGGACGTGACCAACTACACCGACAACTCGACGACCGCAGGCCACAAGTACGAGTACCGCCTTTGCGCCCACGGCCCTGGCGGCAACTCCACGCACGTGTCCTGCGGAACCACGTACACAACTCCGTCGGCACCTTCGCGCATCGATGCCATCAAGGCCGGCGCGTCCGAGGTGACGCTGCGCGTCTACGGGGCGTGGTGGTACGCCAGCGCATGGGATGTTCAGCGATCAGGCGACGACGGGAAGACGTGGGCGGCGGTCTCGACCACCACCGAGGGCGAAGACCCCGCATGGGTAGACCTGCACGACACCTCCGCGCCTGCCGGCACGATCGTCTACCGCGTCAGGGCCAAGCGCGGTAGCCTAACGTCTTCGTGGGTCGAATCGAATTCCGTGACCACGATCACGCCGCCTCTCGCACCGAAGGTCACCGCCGACCATGTTGTGCCAACGGGGTCGGCGGCATCCGTCTCGTGGGTGCCCAACCACCCCGACGGCTCGGCGCAGTCCGCCGCGCAACTTGAGCTCGTCGGCAGCGAGACGATAACGAAGTCGTACACGACCGAGAAAAGCGCATCGATCACACTCACGAAGGGAAGTTGGAAAGCTCGCGTTCGCACGAAGGGACTGCACGCCGATTGGGGCGCTTGGTCTGGCTATGCGGCGATAACGGTCGCCGACTACCCGCAGTGCTGGGTCGCCTCCCCCGCTACCGACGGCATGCTCGTCGATGCGGTGCCGCTCACGGTGCAAGTCGCCGCAACCGACGAAACTGGCATCGCGCAGGCAACGCTCACGCTCGCAGAGGTTGGCGGCGCGACGGTCGCCACGGCAGACGTCACGAACCTGAAGCCAGTGAGTTTCGGCAGCTACGCCACCATACGCAACGGCATCGACTATCTGCTCATGCTCACGGTCAAGGGCGGCTCCGGCCTGTCCAAGACGGCCATGCGCCGCTTCAAGACGCACTGGGCGGAACCGGCCATCCCAGACGTGTCGCTGTCGTACGACGATGCGCTGGCGTGTCACGTGAAGGTGCGCAACGGCCTCTCGTCATACGAGATCGAGCAGACCACGCTCGTAGGCCCCATGACGGTCGACGAGGTGAGCAATGAGCTTTCCATGCTAGGCACGATCACAGTCGATGGTGACGCGCTGGTGCTCGGCAACGCCTCCCGCTGCTCCGCCTTCACGGTGGAGCGCGTGGCGTACGGCGGCGATGCCGTCATAGCATCCGGCGTGCTTGACTCCCAAGAGACGATCGACCGCGTGCCGCCGCTAAACACCGACTACGAGTACAAGGTCACCGGGTACGCCGACAACGGCACCTCGTCGCAGACCGTGACCGATGCCAACGTGTTCGCGCACGGGATGGCGCTTAACTTCGGCCAGGATGCATCGACCGTGCTCGTGCTCGACTACAACGGCGACTACTCGACAAGCTCTCAGCGATCCGTGGAGACATACCACTTCGCCGATGGCGGCGAGAACGGCGACCTGCCCATTTCGTACATGCTCGACGAGCTGAACAAAAAGACCTCGCTCTCATGGGAGATGAAGCGCGACGGCCACGACAGGTACATACGGATTATGGACGAGCAGTGGAGGGGATGGTGGCGCGGACATGCGGGCGAACGCGCATACGGCCCCATGGACTTCGACATGTCTGTGAAGGGTGCAGGCATCTGGAAGGGTTCGGCCAACGTCACGCACAACGTCTTCGAGGAGCCGATAAATGGCTGATTGGGGAAAACCGTTCCTCACCTCGTTCCGCTTCATGCGCGTAGACCGCGCAAGCGGCAACGAGGTCGAGAGAATCACGAACATAAAGAACGGCGGGTGCATTGAGCGCAACCAGGACAAGGACTACACCACAGGGCAGGTCGATTACTCCGGGGCGCTCGATATCGGGGCAGATCTGCTGCGGGTGTACCTCGATGCCGACTTCGGTGGCGCGTCAGTCAGTGAGGCGCTGGGGACTTTCGTTGTCTCAGCGCCGAAAAGGACCAGGCGCGGCGTCAACTCAACCGGCACGGCAGGCCTGTCGGGCAGGCTGTCGGAGGTTGCGGAGGACGAATTCGATGCCCCATTCACGGTGGCGGCTGGAACCGTGGTTGTCCCCTACGTCGTAAAGCTACTCAAGGCGGCTGGCTTCGCTGACGTGATCGCCGACGGCTCCGACTACAAGCTGGCGCAGGATTGGACGCTCGGAATCGATTCGGGCGACATGAGACTGTCGAAGCGCCTGGCGGCGTGCAACGCGCTGCTCGACGTGGCGGGCTTCCGCGCCGTCGACGAGGACGCCTACGGAAGGCCCGTACTTCGCAGATATAGGGAGCCGCAGGACAGGCCCGTTTCCATGACCCTTCGAGAGGGCTCTGGCGCACGCTTCATCAACGAGGTAGTCGACGAGCTTGACCGCTCGGGCGTCGCCAACGTGGTGCACTGCGACTACGAAACGCAGGACGCCTTCTACCGTGGCACGGCCATCGACTCAGACCCGAGCAGCCCTTACTCCACGGTTTCGCGCGGTTGGCGCAAGACGGCCACGTACAGCTACAGCGACCTGCCCGATGGGTCTACCGATGCCGAGAGACAGAGGAACGCCGATGCCAAGGCTAACGAGATGCTGCGAACACAGCAGAGCGCTATCCGTAGAGTCACGGTCAAGCGGACGTACGCGCCTATCGCGTGCGGCGATGCCGTGATGGTCGATTGGGCAAGCGCCGGCATCAGCGGCAAGTTCGCGGTGAGGACTGCGACTCTCACGCTCGTGGGAGGATGCCCAATCGAGATGGAGGTGAAGAGGTATGAGCGATGAACTCATGTCGGCCATGCGCCGATACGGCGCCGCGATGGCCGATGCGACCGCCAACGACCCTCCCGGCCAGCAGGCGTGCTACGGAACGGTGAATTCCGTATCCGGAGCCACCATGGCCGTATCGGTGAAGGGGGCATCCCTGAAGCTCCCGTACACCACCTCATGCTCGGGAGCCAAGGCAGGCGACCGATGCATCATTCAGGCAATCGGCCCGCACGCCATCGTGATCGGCGTGCTAGCTAAGTAAAGGAGGTGCGATGGCAGATACCAACAAAGGCGCGGCGCTGCTGCTCAACGATGCGGGCAACATCGACCGCGCCAGAACCACCGACGGCTCGATCTTCCGCATCGAGTCGACGCTATCGATGGAGGCCGCCGAAGAGGCCAAGACGGCAGCGGCGAACTGCAACACCGCGACTGAAAGCGCCGAAGCGGCAGAGAAGACGCGCGTGTCCAACGAGAACGCTCGGAAAACGGCTGAGACCGAGCGCGGCAACAACGAGACAACCCGCAAGAACAACGAGACGTCGCGCAAGAACGCCGAGACAACACGTCAAGACAACGAAACTGCGCGAAAGAATGCCGAAACCACGCGCCAGAACAACGAGACGAGCCGATCGAACGCCGAGATCGAACGCAAAAAGGCCGAAAGCCAGCGCCATGACGAGCATATCGCCGACCAACAGGCATCGAGCAACGCGACCTCTGCGGCGAACGGCGCGGCTTCGCGTGCGGACGCAGCGGCGAACCAGGCGTTGCAGATCGCCAACTCCGTGGCGCAAGGCAGCGCAGGAAGCTCGGACGTCGCGGAGCTGCGTGCCCAGAACGCGAAGCTCGCAACGCTTTTGGCGAACTCGACAGGTCAGTTCATATACATGGGCGGAACAGTCTACTGCCCGGCTTCAAAGGCATCGGCGAGCGGGGTGACCGTAACGTTCGGCTCAACATGCTCCGCAAGCGGCAACACCATCACATTGATTTAAGAAGGAAACGAAATGGCTCAAGCTAAGATCCTCACAGTGGGCGGCACCAACTACGAGATGATAGACGACACCGCCCGCACCAACGCCACCACGGCGCTCAACAACGCCGAGTACAACCGACAGGGCCTGATCGGCAAGTACCCGGGCCAGTCGCTCGCAACGCTTCTCGCGGGCGAGGTCTCCGGCTCCGCCACCATCTACGACGCGCTGCACAAGCGCGTGCAGGCAGCAAACTTCAGCGGCATGCGCGTGGGCGACTACATCGACGTGCCGCTCGTGAGCGCGTCAAACGTGGCGGCCCAGCAGTCCGTGCGCTTCCTGCTTGCGCACTTCGACCCGTACTACCAGTGCGGCGACAGCGCCAAGGGCCACCACATCGCGTTCATCGCGTCCGCGCCCGTCGCCGTGGCCAAGACCGTCACCGGCGTGGCCAACGACAGCTACCTGATGTGGAACACTGCGAACACCAACCAGGGCACCGCAGACGTGAAGAACCCGTACCTGAACAGCAACCTCAAGGCGTGGGAGAAGCTGTTCGAGGCGTGCCTGCCCGAGGGGCTGACCAAGTACCTGCTCACCCAGCGCGTGCTGCTTGAGGAGCGTTACAGCGCGAGCGGCGCGCTCAGCGACTCCAACAGCTGGAGCTGGCAGGACATCGGCAAGGTGTGGTCGCCCTCCGAGATGGAGGTGTACGGCTGCCCAGTGTGGGGCACCAAGGGCTACAGCGTGGGCTTCGACTGCCAGTTCGGCCTGTTCCGCGATACCGCGCACCGCTTGAACGGAACTCGGTACAGTTGGTGGCTGCGTTCCGTCATGGGTGGCTCCTCGTCCGACGTGTGCGACGTCACCACCAGCGGCACCGCCAACTACTATTCGGCGGCGAACACCTGGGTTCGCCCCCGCCCCGGCTTCCTCGTCGGCTAGCCAGCCGAGTGCTCTATACTTCTCTTTCGGTGCGACCGCCTTGCGCGGTCGCATCCCTGCCCGCGCAGCGGGCCGTTTTTTTCGCCACTATTTCCGGGAGGTGCCATGAGCGGCGTCTACCAGCGAAACCGCGAGGTGTCCGAGTACAAGTTCTTCACGCAGGCCATCGCCATCCGCGTGGAGGTCAACAAGCTCATGGCCTCCTCGTCGGTCGTGCCGAAAGCCTACAGGCTGCTGAACGCAGTCCCCACGGTGGAGACCGCGCGCAGCATCGTATACAACGTCAACCGCGCCGACTGCTTCTACCCCAACAGTTCGTTCAACGCACTTGAGCGCAAGCGTTACCTGACGCTGGCGATAGCCGACTGCGAGCAGCTGATGCTCGACATGCAGTGCCTCATGGACATCGGCCTGCCCGTGAACGCCAACCGCTTCGAGGCGCTGGCGGGCATGGTCGAGGAGGAGATCAAACTGCTCAAGGGCGCGCGCAAGAACGTACGCGTCACCGGCAAGAAGACGACCGACGAGCGCATAGCCGAGGCCGAGGCCGAGCTAGAGCGCCTGCGTTCGTTATAATGGGCGGCGGTCCCGCCTTGTATATCGGTACAATTGGTGGCTGCGTTCCGTCATGGGTGGCTCCTCGTCCAACGTGTGCTACGTCAACAACAACGGCAATGCCAACTACAATTCGGCGACGAACACCTGGGTTCGCCCCCGCCCCGGATTCCCTTACTGCCAGACCGAGTAGGCCAGCGGGCCGAAAGCAGAGCGCGGAGAGGAAGGAGGGCGCGACCATCGGGCGCGAGCCCGTAAATACGCACCCCGCGAGGGTGGCCGGACGCTGCTTGCATGGCGCGGCGCTCCGTGGCTTCGCCGCGTTTCATGGCCATACCTCAAGCGGCTGTCAGAGCCACATTGCAAGCCGTGCGGGGTGCCTTCTATGAACTCGGAGCAAAGGCGGGCCGCACGCCGGAAGCGCCGCGAGGAGAAGCGCGCCAGGGCCAAGGCCGAGCGCGTCAAGGCGTGCACCCTTGAGACGGTGGCCGACCTCAACAGCCTGTGCAAGGCTTCCAAGCAGGCCGCGCGTGGCGTCATGTGGAAGGCCTCGACGCAGCGGTACATGAAGGACTACCTGCGAAACGCCGTGAAATCGCGCCAAGACCTTTTGGAGGGCCGCGACATATGCCGGGGTTTCATCCGCTTCGACCTGTGGGAGCGCGGCAAGCTGCGCCACATCAGTGCAGTGCACTTCCCCGAGCGCGTGGTGCAGAAGTCGCTGTCCCAGAACGCCCTCGTGCCCGCGATAGTCCCCACGCTCGTATCCGCGAACTCCGCCAACATCAAGGGGCGCGGCACCGACTACGCCCTTAAGCTGCTCAAGCGCCACCTGGCCGACCACTGGCGGCGGCATGGGCGCGAGGGCTACATACTGCTGGGCGACTTCTCCGACTACTTCGCGCGCATTGCCCACGAGCCGGTCAAGCGGCAGGTGGCCGACGCGCTGCTCGACCCGCGCGTGGTCGCCCTTGAGCACCGCCTGATAGACGCGCAGGGCGAGGTCGGCCTGGGCCTGGGCAGCGAGCCAAACCAGATATGCGCGGTGGCGCACCCCAACCGCATCGACCACTACGTGGCCGAGATGCTGCGCCCCGAGGCCTACGGGCGCTACATGGACGACTTCTACCTGATCCACGAGTCCAAGGAGTACCTGCAAGTGTGCCTTCTGCTGATAGAGCACGAGTGCGCGAAGCTCGGCATCGCGCTGAACCCGCGCAAGACCCGCGTGGTGAAGCTGACGCGCGGCTTCACGTGGCTGAAGAAGCGCATCTTCTACACCGAAACGGGCCGCATCGTCATGAAGCCGTGCCGCGACTCCATCACGCGCGAGCGACGCAAGCTGAAGAAGATGGCGCGCATGGTGGCCGAGGGGGTCATGACGCCCGAGCAGGTGCAGCAGAGCTACCAGAGCTGGCGCGGCGGCATGGCTCACTTGGACGCGCACCGCAGCGTGCTGGCCATGGACGCGCTGTACCGCAGCCTGTTCGAAAATCTCGCGGGGGGGGGTTGCTCAATGCAATCAAGCCCGAGAGACGATTCGGGCGGAACGCCCTCGCCATAGCGGAAGGGCGGCAACTCAAAACGGCGGCCTAGACGGGTCGAAAACGAAATAACCAAGACAGCGAAGGCGTGCTGCGGCGCGCCTTCTTTCTTCGCGCCCGCCCAAACGGCCAGGCAATCTCACGGCGCTAATACGATGGCGGCACATTCCCCGATAAGGAAGGAGTCCGCATGGACACTGAGGAAGACATGCCGCGCCCCGACGAGCTTCGAGACGGCACCCTGGCCGAGGTCAACGCCCTGCGCGACTTGCTGTCGCAGATCGGCGACCCCGACGCGGCGCACGACGCGGGCGTTATCGACGATGACGAGTACGTGGAGCGGAAGGCGCGAAAGCTCGCCTACACCTCCGCGCTCGCCGCCTACGCCAACGGCGAGGTGCCCGACCTCCCGGCGCTGCTCGAACAGATGCGCGAGCAGGCGTCCCAGCCGACGCAGACCGAGACCAACACGGCGAACATCGACTACCTGCTCATGACCGTGGGAGGTGACCAGTAATGGCTACGAAGAAAACCGTTGAGCATTCCAAGCACTTCGCGAAGGTCAAGAAGTACTACGACAAAGACCTTTGGAGCAAGGCGCGCGTCTACAAGGCTGTCGAGTGCAAATGGATCACCGCCGACGAGTACAAGGAAATCACCGGCGAGGAGTACACGGCCGAATAGGCGGAAGGAGGGCGCCCAGGATGGAAGTGCTCAAGCTTTTTGCGCCTTACGGACCGGCTTGGCTTGGCGGCGTGCTCCTGACGCTCGTTGCGTTCTACTTCGGGAGACAATTTCTTGAGGAGTACAAACGCCAAAACCAGCGGAAGGGCGAGCTCGACCTGAAGCGCGAGGAGCGCAAGCAGGCCGAAGTCGACGAGAGGGCGCAGCGCGACCGCGAGCGGTCCCAAATGGAGGGGCGCATCGCCGCCCAGATGGAGCGCAGCAACACCCTGATTGAAGGAATGAAAACGCTCATGGAGTCGGTTGTCGCGTCAAATGACGTCCTCCACGCGGACTTGGTCCACAGCCAGGCGCGTAGCCAGGGCATGGCCGAGAAGGTCGACCATATCTACGACCGAGTCGACCTCATGTACAACAAGGAGACAGGGAGATAAAGATGACTGATATACAGGCAGGACTCACGGTGCTGACCGTCCTCGTGGTGCCCTATATCGTGCAGGCTATCAAGACGAAGGCGATGACCGGCAATGTCGCCCGCTGGACGGCCATCGCAGTATCGGCGCTGTGCGGCGCATTGACGGCCATGGCCGGGGGTATGCCGACTGACCCCACGGCGTGGGTTACGTCCATCTTCGCCGCGGTAGGCGGCGTGCAGGTGGCATATGCAGCCTTCAAGGCGGTCGGCGTGACAGACAAGTGGCTCGACGCGCTGCTTGCCATGGGCACTCCGAAGAAGGACGACTAGGAATGGGCGGCAAGCGCCTCGTGCGCATCGCCGCCGCCATCTCGCTGCTTGCTTTGCTCGCCGCCTTCGCCGACGTGGCGCTTATAGCCTCTAACGTGCCGAAGGTGCCGAAGGAAGAGCCTTTGCCCGTCATCTACGACAAGCCGCTCGACAAGCCCGCCGAGGTGCCCGTCTACCTCCAAGCAGACGAGCGCTGGGGCGGGCTTTCGTATGCGGGCGAAGACCTGGCTGCTGCCGGCTGCGGCCTCACGTGCGCGGCCATGGCGTGGGAATGGCTCTACGGACAGGCATGCACGCCGGCGCAGATGCTGGGCTTCGTTGGCGAATCGTGCCTCACGGACGGCGTGAACGACATGGAAAAGTTCTGCCGTTGGATGAACGCGAACGACCAGGCTTTGGGCTACACGCCTATCCACGACAACGCCGATGACGCCTTGGACGAGGCGGCTGGCGGCTGGATGGTGTTTTGCAGCCTAACTGGCCAGCTCCGCGAAGGCGGCAAGAACTACGGCGGGCACATCGTCCTGCTTTGCGGATGGGACGGCGAGGCGGCGACCTTCCACGACCCCTACGAGGGCGTGGTGCGGCTGAGCCGCGAGCAGTACGAACAAGTTGATTGGGCTTATTTCATAGCGATAGGGAGCGCTGAATAGAATGAACGGAATCGACATCAGCAATTGGCAGAACGGTATCAACCTCGCGGCTGTCCCGTTCGACTTCGTTATCTGCAAGGCTACCGAGGGCACACGCTACGTGTCGCCCGACTGCGACCGCCAGATCCAGCAAGCGGTCGGCCTTGGCAAGCTCGTGGGCGTGTACCACTACGTCAACGGAGGTGATGCCGAGGCGGAGGCCGAGTACTTCTACGAGCACTGCAAGGGCTACGTCGGCAAGGCCGCGTTCTTCATCGACTGGGAGGAGCAGGGCAACAAGGCATGGGGCGACACGTCCTACCTCAAGGCCATGGCAGAGCGTTTGGCCGAGCTTCTTGGCGTGAGCATGGATCGCATCGGCATCTACGCCAGCAAGAGCGTGTTCCCGTGGAACCTCACCACGGCCAAGACGTGGGTGGCGCAGTACGCCGACATGAACCCCACTGGCTACCAGGACGCGCCGTGGAACGAGGGCGCTTACGACTGCGCAATCCGCCAGTACTCCTCGTGCGGGCGTCTGGACGGCTGGGCGGGCAACCTCGACATCAACAAGTGCTACATCTCCCGCGCCGAGTGGGAGGCAATGGCAGGCGGCTCCAACGGCGATCCCGACTCGCTTATCCACGGCATCGACGAGACGCCTGCGGCAGACCTCGCGGCAAAGGTGCTCGCGGGCGAGTTCGGCGACGGCGACGACCGCAAGCACGCGCTGGACAACCGCTACTCCGAGGTGCAGGCGCTCGTGAACCACATCCTCTCGGCATCCGCCGAGGATCTGGCCGCTGAGACCTGGGCGGGCGATTACGGCAACGGCAGCCGCCGCAAGGCTGTTTTGGGGCCGCGCTACGACGAGGTTATGGCGGTCATCAACGGCCAGGCCGAAACCGAGCAGGTATACGTGGTGCAGAGCGGCGACACCCTTTCCGGAATCGCCTCAAAGTACGGCACCACGTACCAGGATCTCGCCGCCAAGAACGGCATCTCGAACCCGAACCTGATCTATCCCGGCATGCGCCTGGTTGTTTCCTAGACCGCTCGTGGTATCCTAACGAAGATGATCGTGCCGACTGCGCACACCTCGGTTCGAGGAGATGCGCAAACGGTGCACCATTTG
>DBFRVO010000020.1:0-13462 GCA_048503295.1 Collinsella aerofaciens
CGGCAGCACCCAACGGGCCCTCTCGGGGCAGGGACGTTCGGCCGTGCGCGGGCGCCCGGTCGGCGGCCCGTTCTGGGCGCGCCTCAATCGTAGCCCGAGACGGTCCCGGGCTGACAATTTCGACTGTAATGGACGTTCTTGTTTGACTAGTCATTTAAGAACGTCCCCAACGACTAACTTCCTTCCCGTAACCTTTCCGCAACAATTTGCCCTTCACGCTGCCCGACTTCGCTCGTAACGTTCCCTGCGCTACACTTAGTCGCACTGTGGCGCTGCCGCGCCGCGCCCGACCCAAGGGGGACTCTCATGAAGAACACTCAGCTGCTGTTGATCAACGATATGTGCGGCTACGGCAAGGTCGCGCTTTCCGCCATGCTGCCGGTGCTGTCGCATATGGGCTATCGCATCCACAACCTGCCGACGGCCCTTGTTTCCGATACGCTCAACTACCCCAAGTTCTACATCCACGACACCACGGAGTACGTGCGTCAGAGTCTTGCCATTTGGGAGGAGCTCGGCTTTGAGTTCGACGCCATCTCGACCGGCTTTATCGTGACCGAGGAAGAGACGCGCATCATCTCGGACTTTTGCCACCGCCGCGCGCAAAAGGGCACCAAGGTGTTCGTCGATCCCATCATGGGCGACAACGGCAAGCTCTATGCCGGTGTGCCCGAGTCCACGATTGGCCTTATGCGGCACCTGCTGGAGTGCGCAGACTACGCGGTGCCCAACTACACCGAGGCCTGTCTGCTCGCCGATACGCCTATTGCAGAGCAGATCACGCCCGATGAGGCCCGCGCCCTTGTGGACGCTGTGCGCGAGCTGGGTGCCAAGTCGGTGGTCATTACGAGCGCCGTGGTCAATGGCACGAACGCGGTTATCGGTTACGACCATGTGGCGGGGGAGTACTTCACGATTCCCTTTGAGCTCATTCCGGTCTATTTCCCGGGCACGGGCGACACGTTCTCGGCGGTGCTCGTCGGCCGCGTTATGGCCGGTTGGAGCCTGCAGCGTGCGACGAGCGATGCCATGCGCGTGGTAGCGGAGCTTATCGAGCGCAATGCCGACCAGGAGGATAAGTCCGCCGGCCTTCCCATCGAGGCCTGCCTGGATGTGATTGACCATGAGTAATGCTGATGAGGGCGGCGTCAAGCCTGCGGGCGAGAACAAGCCGCTCGGCGCGCCGCGTGGCAAGCGTCCGCGTATCCGCGTGAGCTGCGTGGACCAGCTGGGTGCGTGCCGCTGCCACCATGGTCACAAGCCGGGCGACGTCTTTGACTTCGACCGAGACCGCGGCAAGATGTGCGCTATGGCCTGCCATGTGGGCTTTCCCTATATCGATATCCTGCGCTATGGCGGAACCGTGCCTGGCAACGAGCCCGGCACGGCAAAGTTCTGCTGCCCCGAGGTCGATACGCTGAACGTCTGGCTTGCCGAGATCGTCGACGAGTAGTCGAGCGCAATGTGACAAAGGGACAGTCCCTTTGTCACATTCGCCGGGGCTGCCCCTTCTTTTTGCTTATAATCCTAAATCTCTGCATTTCATCCGATTTTAGGTTCTAAAAATCCTACATTTCATCGATAATTAAGCGCATAAAACTTTGCATTTCATTTGATGACACTGAGGGGAGAGCCTATGCTGCGCAGGAAAATAGCGGCAGAGCTGGAGCGTTGGCTGAAGTCTGCCGAGCAAAAGGCCTTATTCATCACGGGTTCTCGCCAGATCGGCAAAAGCTATTCGATTCGCGCATTTGGCAAAGCCAGCCATGCAACCTACATCGAGCTCAATCTCATGGAAAATCGCCAGGCAAAAGATGCTCTTCTCGAGGCGCGGAATGCCGATGATTTCATCAGCAGGGTGACGCTTCTTTCGGGAAAGTCGATTGCACCAGGCAAAACGCTCGTGTTTATCGATGAGGTCCAAGAGGCCCCCGACATCATGACGATGGCAAAGTTCCTTGTAGAGGACGGGAGGTGCCGCTGGGCGTTTTCGGGGTCAATGCTCGGGACCCAGTTCAAGGGCGTCAGGTCCTATCCCGTGGGGTATGTCCACGAGCTTAGGATGTTCCCGCTCGATTTTGAGGAGTTTTGCTGGGCAACCGGGGTGAGCGAGGGGGCTCGCCAAACGATACGTGACGCGTGTATCAGCGAGAGGCCCATTCCTGATTACATTCATGACGCGATGATGGCAAACTTCAGGACCTATACCGTTGTCGGCGGAATGCCGGAGGTCGTGCAGCGTTTCCTTGACACGCAGGGCGACCTTGCCTCTGTTCGTCAGCTACAGTCCGAGCTCAACGAACAGTACCGACGGGATATTTCCAAGTATGCAAGCGGGCGTGCCCTTCAGGTGCAGAGCATCTACGATCAGCTCCCCATTATGCTTGAGGGCGAACACAAGCGTTTCGTGCTCAATTCCATTGACCCCAAGGCGCATTATGAGAAGTACCAGCGAGATTTTGTCTGGCTTGTCGATGCCGGCGTTGCTCTCAAAGCCGATATCGTAACCGAGCCAAAGTCGCCCCTGCTCAAGACGGCACGGCCATCGCAGTTCAAGCTATACCAATCGGATACGGGCATGTTGATGGCGCGCTACCCCGTTGGAGTCGCCCAAGCGGCGTATCTTGATAGCAAGGAGCCCAATCTGGGCGGCATTTACGAAAACGTGGTGGCCCAGCAGCTGGCTGCCCAAAATCGCCAGCTTTACTACTATCAGACAAAAAAGCGCGGTGAAGTGGACTTTGTGGTCGATGGGCCGGATGGGACGGCTGTTCCGATCGAGGTTAAATCGGGCTCCTATTACCACGCGCACGCTGCGCTCGGTCATGTGCTTGATACGGCTGAATATGGCGTAAGGCTCGGGATTGTTTTCTCGAGAGGCAACGTTGAGCGCAACGGAGCGGTTCTCTATTTGCCGCTATATGCGACCTGGGCCCTTTCGGATGTTTTGGGCGACTCCTGCGCCGAGGGGATAAAGCTGGAGGTCAAGCCGGTCTAGGGCCAGTCCCGGATGTGGCAAAGGGGCAGTCCCTTTGTCACATTCATGAGCGTGGATTTTCTCCCGTTTAGAGCGCACTCGAGCGCTCAAAGTGGGAGAAAACCCACTCTCGTTTTATGCCGATGGCGTGGCCCGTGTGCCCGCGCCGCCCGAGCGCCTACAGCTGCTCGAGCATGGCGGTGCAACCGGCGAGTACATCGCGGTAGGTGGCGTCGAAATTGCCGGTGTACCAGGGGTCGGCCACGTCGCCGGGGCGATCGGTCCAATCGAGCAGGCGCGAGATCTTGCCATCGGGGTCCTTCCCAAAAATTCGGTACAGGGCGCGGGCGTTCTCGTCGTCCATATAGACAATGTGGTCCCAGTCGCCATACTCCGCGCGACGCACCTGACGTGCGCGATGTGCGACGACGGGAATCCCGACCTCGCGTAGCTTGGCAATGGTGCCGTGGTGTGGCGGGTTGCCGATCTCCTCGGTCGAGGTCGCAGCGGAATCAATGACAAACTCGCCCGCGCGCCCGGCGCGCCGCACTAGCTCGGTAAACACGGACTCAGCCATCGTCGAGCGACAGATATTTCCATAGCAGATAAAAAGAATGCGTTGCATGAGCGGCTTCCTTTCTAGGCGGTCGCGCAGGGCTTACAGACTGCTCTTGAGGCAGTTTGCTCCAATAAAGCCCGCTGCGTACAAGGGGAGGTGGCGCAGCTCGCGCCCGTCATCGGTTTCGCTGCGGGAAAAATTGTTCTCGGACAAAATGTAGGCATATGGCGATCGGGCTTTGTCCATAAACGACCCGAGGGTTCTCGCGCGCACGTTACGTGCGGACTTTACTTCGACGGGCACAATTTCCATACGGTCGGTCTGAAGTAAAAAATCGAGCTCGCCGGTCGTCTTCCAAGACGACGGCGGCACCCAGTAATACGTCTGCAAGCTATTGCCCGAAAATGCTTGCATGACCGAGTTTTCCGCCAGGGCGCCTCGGAAGTCGGAAGATAGCGCTATGGCGGAATCCTCTTTGAGGTCGAGCCAGAGCCGCGGGTTGATGCCGAGTTTGTAGAACATGAGGCCGGTATCGAGAAGATAGACCTTAAAGAAACTTCCATCTTCGTCGTCGAAGGGAACGAGGGGAGGCTCGATGCCTTCGGTCAGGTTGTTGACCGATATGATGCCGGCGCCTTCGAGCCAGTCGAGCGGCTCGATAAGCTTGGCGCGACGGCCTCCACGTTCGACCTCGGAGTACTTGAATTTTTTTGTGGACGATCTCAGCAGCTGGGACGGAATGGAGCGCCAGACCTTGCGCGCCGCCACGCCGCTGATCCCGTTTTCGGGGTCGGTCATATCGGCGGTATAGGTCTCGTCGATTTCGCGCTGCTCGACGCGCGCATCCTCGATGGATAACGTCTTGCGATATGCGTTGACGGCGGCGGGCATGCCGCCCACGATCTGGTATCGATGAAACAGGCTGAGCGCGGCTTGGTGCGCGGCGTAGGTCTCGAGCGTGCCGGCGTGGGTACGAATGGCATTGGCCATCTGCTCCTCGTCGAGCGCCCAGAGAAACTCCTCGAACGACATAGGATGCATGGTCTCTTGACGAACGCCGCTGGGAAAAGGCAACTTGCGCTTGCGCGTGGCGACGCCGAGCTGACTGCCGGTCGCGCATATGCGCCAGCCCGAACCCGAAAAAAAGCGAAGCGAGTTGAGCGCCCGTTCGCAGAGCTGCACCTCGTCAAACAGGATGAAGGCGGTTTCTTTGCGAATGGGGGTGCGTTTATAGTCTGAGATTCGCGCCACGATGGCGTCAACGTCGTCGGTGGGACAGTCGAACAGCGGAGCGATCAGCTCAAGATCGGTCTGAAAGTCGAGTTTGACAAACGCATCGCCGGCGATTCGTCTGCCGATTTCCTCGGCAACGTACGTTTTGCCTACGCGTCGCGCACCACGGATGAGGAGGGGGCGCGACGCGTCCTTTGTCGCCCATGATTCGATAACGGATTCGATTGATCTGCGCATGGGGCCGCCTTTCCAATTTCGTGTACTTCAGATACATAGTTTAGTACGATTTCATGTACTTGGAATACACGAAATAGTAGAAAAGTGTGTATCTGAAGTACACGAAATTGCACTGCTGGAGCTTGCAGGCGGATAAACACTACTCGTATGGGACGGTTTTCACCGGTTGCTCGCCACCTTGGGCTATGTTCGCCCCTATGCCTGCATCCGGGGCTGTGCTGATTGACGACGGCGCTCCCAGCGAGCCAACTTAATCGTCACCAGCGTGAGCGCCCAGGCCACAAGCGAGAACACGGCACCGACCGCGCCTACATATGCAATGCCAACGCTGCTTACCACGGCGCCGCCCACTGCGGTGCCAAACGAGATGCCGACGTTAAACGCCATGGGCTCAACCGAACTTGCGAGTACCATCGACTTGGGATGGCGGCTGCGTGCCACGTCCATAAAGTGCGTGATGCACGACACCGAGAACAGGTACATGAGCAGCGCCAGGCTAAAGACAAAGACCAGCGCGAGCGGCATGGTGCCGCCCACAGCAAACAGTCCGAGTAACGCTGCAGCCTGCAGCACAAACGTCACGAGTAGCGCCTTCATGCCAAAGCGCGCATCGATCCATCCGCCCAGGATGTTCGAGATCAGGCAGAACACGCCGTAGGCCATGAGCGTGGTACTGGCTTCGACCGTGCCCATGCCCAGCACCTGCTCAAGATAAGGCGTCACGTAGCCGTAGAAAACGTAGACCGACCCCACGCCAAACAAAAAGATGAGCATGCCGGTGATGATGCTCGGCTCGCGTAGCAGACCCGCCTGCTCGCGAAAAGTGGCGGGTTCGTCGGTTTGCCCAGCGCGCGGCATAAACGCCACGAGCGCTCCGCAGATCAGAACGGCAAAGGCCAGCGTGCCGTACATGGCCACGTGCCAATCGAGCGTGTCGGCCACAAACTTGCCGATCGAAGTGACAAAGACCATTGCCACGGAAAACGCACCATATACCACCGAGATGGCAAGCGAAGTTTGCTGCGGAGACAGAAGCTCGGGGATGTACGTCACGCCCACGGCGAGCAGTGCGCCCGAGACGGAGCCCAGGATGATGCGCGAGATGAACAGCACCTGGAAGTTGGGCGCCAACGCCATGACCAGGTTGCCGAGCACAAAGACGATGCTATAGTACACGAGCAGTTGGTAACGACGGAAGCGCCCCGTGCTGAGCGCGAGCACCGGCGTCGCGATAGCGTAGATCAGTGCGAACACGCTGATGAGCTGGCCCGCGGTGGCAAGCGAGATGCCGAGCTCCGTCGCCAGGTCGCTCTCGATGCCGATGACCACGAACTCCGAGCAGCCGAGCGAAAAGCCTAACAACACGAGCAGCGCCAGGCAGAGCTTGGTGCGTGCGGGGGAGAGCGCGGCGGCAGTTGACTTACTTTTTGGCGTGGTTGCGGCGGTCAAGATTGTCACTCCAATGTCGCATGAATAAGCGGGATTCAATCCCTGCAACTCTAACAGAATGTGACAAAGGGACAGTCTCTTTGTCACATTCGCGGCGTGGCTGCCGCCTAAACCGTCACAACATTCGATGAAAATCTCGAAAACGAGGAAAAACGTCGAATGTTGTGACGGTTTTCGTGTCCGGCGCGGGTGAGCTTCGGTGCCGTCTGGGGGTATAAGACTAGCGAGTGTTTATTTGCGAGGCCTAAGGGGCGCCCCGTATGGATATCGATAACTTTGAATGGTGGTATAGCGAGGGCGAGGCTCCGGACGAGGAGTGGGACGAGCCCGCGTCGCGTGACGTGTCGAGCGACGAGGACGAGACCGGCAACGATGCCGCTGTCGAGCCTGATGCCGCCTCCGATGCCGCCGAGCCCCTGACCTTTGAGCAGGCTTGGGCCCAAGCCGAGGCCGATGAGGCTAAGGCCGATGCCACGGCCACACTCGGTGAGCCGGCGGACATGTCCATCTCGCCGGCAAAGATCCCGCAGCCGCGTCACACCATCGACCCCGACAGC
The DNA here is from genome assembly GCA_048503295.1 of Collinsella aerofaciens. Classification (GTDB taxonomy): domain Bacteria; phylum Actinomycetota; class Coriobacteriia; order Coriobacteriales; family Coriobacteriaceae; genus Collinsella; species Collinsella aerofaciens_CI. The sequence continues at coordinate 7,013 of DBFRVO010000020.1, forward strand.
ACGGCATCCTTCAGCATTCTCGACGTGCCCGCGCAAGGCGCCCAGGCGCCTGCGCCCACACATCGCCCCGACCTGGCTCGTGAGGAAGACGCGGGCCGCCGTTCTCCGCTCGGCCCCATCCTTATCGCCTTCATGGCCGGCGTTATCGCATGCTCGGTAATTGGAAACGTCTGGAGCCATGTTGAACAACAGCGAAAAGACGCCGCCAAGGTCGAGATGTCTATCGAGCAATCGCTCGGCCGCACGCGCTCGGTACATGTGTCGGTCGAGGTCAAGGACGGCGCGACGTGGGACACCGCGCGCGGCGACAGCCAAATGCTCATCTACATCGTGGGGCGCACGCTCAAAGGGCAGACGATTGACGAGTATCAATACGTCAATTCCGCTGGTGACGGCATCGAACTTAAGCCCGGCGACTACGAGCTCACCGTCGATGAACCGCCCGTCGCCACCGACGGCACGCGCTTCCGTGCCTCAAAGCGCATGGTCCCCGTGAGCTTTAACTCACAGGCGCCCGACACGGTCGACACCACACCGCAGGGCGGGTTCGACCTTTACGTGGATACCCAGTAGGCACTCGCCGCTCATTCCGCTATGGCTACTCAATAATCGCCTGCCGTCCCGTCCCGCCGCCAAGAGTGGGACAATAGCCCTCGACACTATTGTTTACTTTTGGAGGAAGTAGCATGTCTACTGTCACTACCATCAAGCGCGGCGGCCTCACCGCGGCCATCGATTCCATGGGTGCCCAGCTCACGAGCCTTGCCCTCAACGGCAACGAGTATCTGTGGCAGGGCGACCCCGCCTTTTGGGGCAAGCACGCGCCCATCCTGTTCCCCATTGTGGGCTCGCTGCGCAACAACACGGCAACGTCTGCGGCCGGCATCTGCGAGATGCCGCGCCACGGACTCGCGCGCATTGTCGAGCACAAGCTGGTCGAGGTTTCGGAGGACGGCTCCTCGGTAACGTACGAGATCACCGATACACCCGAGTCGCTCAAGGCGTTCCCGTTCCACTTTAAGCTCAACATGACCTATGCCTTGACCGGCGACGCCACCCTCACGCAGACCTTTGCCGTCACCAACACCGGCGACGTGGACCTGCCGTTCTCGGTGGGCGGCCACCCCGCATTTAACGTGCCCGCCCCCGGTGCCGAGGACGAGGCGTTCGAGGATTACGAGCTGGCGTTTACCGAGGCTTGGACCAACGAGGCTCCCATCATCACGCCCGACGGTCTTATGACGTTCGAGGGTAGCTACAAGGCTCCCGATAACTCGGACGTGCTGCCCATCACGCACCGCAGCTTCGATAACGATGCCATCATGTTCACCGATACTCCGGGTTCCACGCTCACACTGCGCGGCCGCAAGTCGGGCCACGGCGTCAAGATCGACTTTGAGGGCTTTAAGTACATTGGCGTGTGGTCTGCCGCCAACGACGCTCCGTTTGTGGCGCTCGAGCCCTGGACCGGTCATACCACCATGGACACCGAGGACGATGTCTTTGAGCACAAGGTCAACACCATCACCTTGGCTCCCGGCGCTACCGATAAACGTAGCTTTAGCGTCACCTTGTTCTAGAGGTTCCGCCGTTCTGACGAACGGCGGGCCGGTCGACGCTGCGCGCCACCCAGAGCGACAATTTGTCATTCAAAAGGCAAGGCATGACCAGAAGGTCTATGCCTTGCCTTTTTCATGCCAACTTGTTCGCTCTGGACGTCGCTCGCCGGCATTGCCAAAACATCGACGTCCCCAATGACTACCGTGTGTCTATTTATTTTTCGAGCTTGTGCTGCGCTGCTGGTCGCTGGCGTATATCCTGTTAACTCGTCAGCATACGATTCAACAGGGAAGGCAGATTATGCATTCTCCCCATCAACGCGACGCGCATCCACAGCCGGTATGCAGCCGTCGCATCTTTTTGGGTAGCGCTCTCGCTGCGAGCGCTTCTGTCGTCGCCGGCGCACTTGCCGGTTGCCAGCGTCCCTCCACGCTGGAAGTAGTTCAGCCCACGACGGGCGGCGGTCGCGACGACCTGTCCGATTCCGTGATCGGCAAGGACAAGATCCGTATCGGCATGGAGGCGGCCTACGCCCCGTACAACTGGCAGGTCTCCGAAGCCAGCGAGTACACCATCCCCATCGACAACGTGCAGGGCGCCTATGCCGATGGTTACGACGTGCAGATTGCCAAGATCGTCTGCAAGGCCCTCGGCGGCGAGCCCGTTGCCGTCAAACAGAGCTTCTCGGGCCTTATCGACTCGCTCAACAACGGCCAGATTGACCTCATCATCGCCGGTATGAGCGCCACGCCCGAGCGCGAGGAGTCTGTCGGCTTTTCCGACCCGTACTTTATCGGTTACTTTGGCCTGTTCGTAAAAGAGGGCTCGCCCTACCAAAACGCGACCAAGCTCAGCGACTTTAGCGGCGCTACGGTCCTCGGCCAAAAGGACACCATGCTCGATACTGTCATCGACGAGATTCCGGGCGTTGTGCACAAAAACCCGGTCGACTCCGTCCCCACGGTGTTCTCGAACCTGCTGCAGGGCACGTGCGACGCCGTGACCTACAACACCGAGAACGAGAAGGGCTATATGGCCCAAAACCCGGGCATCGTCCCCATTCATTTTGCCGAGGGCGAGGGCTTTAAGCAGGAGGTCGCGGCAAACGTCGGCTGCCGCAAGGGCTCGGACAAGCTCCTTAAGCTCATCGACAAGACACTCAAGGGCATTAGCCAAGAGGAGCGCGACCAAATGTGGGACGCGTGCCTCGACCGCCAGCCGGCATAGGGAGGCAGCATGAAAACCATCAATCGTCTGGCCTCCTTTATCAAGGCCGACCACCGTTATGTGTACCTGGGCACGAGCGTTATCGCGGCGCTCGGCCTGGCGTTTAGCCAGCGCAACCCCACACCGCTGAGCTTCTTGGCTCCCACGGGCGTGTTTCAAGATTGCCTTTGGGCAATCCTGTGGGCGTGGCTCGTCGTGTCGGCGGCGGCGCTGGTCACCAAGCTTATGCACTGGAGCGACTATCGCGAAAAATCGCCGTTCGCATCTGAGCGTTTCCGTCGTGGAGCACGCTTAGGCAGCTACGTCGTGGTCGCCATCGCGGCAGTTTTCTTTATCGACCGCTGCGTCATGTCGTTTATCGATCTGGTGCAGGTGAGCATTGTCTCGGATTCCAACCCCAGCGACTTTTTGTCGAGCCTGGTCTACATGACCTACAAGAGCGGCGACTTCTTCATTCGCGGTATCGAGATCACCATCGCGCTTGCCACCTTCGGCACCGTCATCGCATTCTTCCTGGCGCTGCTCTTTGTGTTCCTGCGTATTCAGACCTTCGACCGCGTGGACAACGACCTGGTGCGCTTCTTTAAGAGTATCGGCCGCGGCTTTGCGACCATCTACTCCACCATCGTGCGCGGCACGCCCATGATGGTCCAGGGTCTGCTCATCTATTACGCGGGCTTCACCGTTTTGCGCGGCATGGGCTTCGAGACCGCTCAGGCCAACCAGATTTGGAGTACCTTCACCGCCGGCCTCGTTACCATCTCGCTCAACTCCACCGCCTACATGATGGAGGTCCTGCGCGGCGGCATCGAGTCCATCGATCCCGGCCAGGCCGAGGCAGCACGCTCGCTGGGCCTGTCGCAGTGGCAAGCCATGCGCAAAGTCGTGTTCCCCCAGGGCATTAAAAACGCGATTCCGGCGCTCACCAACGAGCTCATCATCAACATCAAGGATTCGTCGGTGCTCTCGGTCATCGGCGTGTTCGACCTTATGTACGCCACCACCACCGTCGCCGGCGTGTACTACCGCCAGATGGAGGTCTACTGCGTGGCGCTCGTGGTCTACCTGATCCTGACGCTCGTGGCGAGCCGCCTGCTCGAGGCCTTTGGCAAAAAGCTCGGCGCCGAGGCTCCGGTCACGCTGCCCAGCTCCAACTAGGCTCAAGACGAGGAGAATCATCATGGCAGATACCGCCATTACCGGCGTTGCGGCCGCCGCACAGACCAATGAGCCGCTCATCCGCGTCGAGGGCCTGCGCAAGAGCTTCGGCTCGCTCGAGGTGCTCAAGGGCATCGACCTGTCCGTCAATCCCGGCGAGGTCGTCACCATTATCGGCGCCTCGGGCTCGGGCAAGTCGACCTTCCTGCGCTGCCTCAACCTGCTCGAGACCCCGGACGCGGGCCACATCTGGTTCCATGGCCAGGACCTCACGGCCGAGCGTTGCAACATTAACAAGCTGCGTGAGGACATCGGCATGGTGTTCCAGGGCTTTAACCTGTTCAACAACATGGACGTGCTCGACAACTGCACACTCGCGCCCGTCACGCTCAAAAAGATGGGCAAGGCCGAGGCCGAGAAGGTCGCGATGGAGCATCTGACGAGCGTGGGGCTCGAGAAGTTCGCGCACGCCGCCGTGGGTCGCCTGTCCGGCGGCCAAAAGCAGCGCGTTGCCATCGCTCGTGCCCTATGCATGAATCCGCAGATCATGCTGTTCGACGAGCCGACCTCCGCACTCGACCCCGAGATCGTGGGAGAGGTGCTCGAGGTCATGCGCAAGCTCGCTGCCGACGGCATGACCATGGTCGTCGTCACGCACGAGATGGCCTTTGCCCGCACGGTGTCCGACCGCGTGGTCTTTATGGACAAGGGCGTGGTCCTCGAGGACGCCGCGCCGACGGAGCTCTTCGGCAACCCCAAGCACCAGCGTACCCGCGAGTTCCTCTCGCGTTATCTCGAGGACAAATAGCCGACCGCAAACGCTTACGTGGCAGGGCCGCTCCGGTGGGGCGGCCCTCGTCATCACAATCGAAAGGATGTCATGGCCGAGGTCTGGCGCTTCTTTGCGCATGAGGATGATTTTGCCGATTTGGACGAAGCTGGTGCGTGCGAGCGCCTGGGCCGCGTGCTGTCGTTTCCGACCATTTCGAGCATGGATGCCGAGGCAGTGGACTGGCAGCCGTTCGACGACCTGCGCGCCTATATGCAGCAGGCCTGGCCGCGCGTGTTTGCGACGGGCGAGGTCGAGCTCATCGACCATTCGCTGCTCGTGACGCTTGCCGGAACCGACCCCGCCCTCAAGCCGGTCATGCTCATGGGCCACATGGACGTGGTTCCCGTGGTGCCGGGCACCGAGACGGACTGGACGCACGATCCCTTTAGCGGGCACGTGGACGACACCTATATTTGGGGTCGCGGCGCCATCGATATGAAAGACCAGGTTGCGGGCATCCTGGAGGCCGTTGAGTATGCGCTGGCGCACGGCTGGCAACACGAACGAACCCTGCTGCTGGCCTTTGGCCAGGATGAGGAGACCACGCAGTACGGCGCGGGTGCCATTGGCCGCGCGCTCGAGGAGCGTGGCGTAGAGCTTGAGTACCTGATCGACGAGGGCGACTATCGTATCGTTGCGGCTGCCGAGTACAGCGCAGGTGAGGGTTGGCTTATGCATGCCGATCTTGCCGAGAAGGGCTATGCCGATATCGTGCTCAAGACGAGAAGCGAAGGCGGGCATTCTTCCAACCCCTACGGTGGCACGTCGCTCGAAGTGCTCAGCCGCGCCATTGTCGCGATCTGCGATATCGAGTGGCCGGCGCGTGTGACCGATTTGCTTGCCGCGCAGCTCGTCGAGCTGGGGCTTTATACCGCAGACGAGATTGCTGCCAGCAAGGATGCCATCGTGCGCGACTGCCTCGCCAGCAAAAAGCTGTACCCGCTTGTGACCACCACCTGTGCGCCCACGCAAATCGAAGGCGGCAGTACCGGTGCCAACGTAATGCCGCAGGATATGTGGGCCAATATCAACTTCCGCATGCTCGAGGGTACGAGCGTGGCCGATGTCGTGGCCTGCTGCCGCGAGGCCGTTGCCACCGCTGGGCTCGATGGCCGAGTCGAGGTCGAGCTGGGGCCTGGCAGTTCCGAGCCCTCGCCGTCCCCGCGCGTGGGCGGCCCGGGGCTCGAGGCCGTCCGCGCCATCGCCGCCCGCTATTTCCGTGATCCCAAGGGGACGGAGGAAAACGGATCGCCCGCGGTGGGCCAAGAGCCGATTGGCATCGTGCCCTCGACCGTGATTGGCGCAACCGATGCCGCCAACTACCAGCGCATTTGCCACGAGTGCATCCGCTTCTCCGCCTTTGTGGTCGACGATGACGAATGCGACCGCGGCGTCCACGGCACCAACGAGCGCGTCACCCGTCGCGCCTACCTCCAAGGCATCCGCTTTCTCATCGCCCTGCTCCACACGCTCTAGAATGCGACAAAGGGGCTGAGCCGATTTCATCGGTAATGAGACGAAAACTGTTATATAAAAGGCTCTGTTAGACCAGAATTGACATATAGGTGATGCCACCGTGGTATAATGAAACCAGCAACCACGGCATTGGAGCAGGTATGAACGCCGAGGATCTGGTCATCACCCTCAAGAAGAATATGGCGAAGCTCAGCAAG
>DBFRVO010000021.1:0-116967 GCA_048503295.1 Collinsella aerofaciens
CTCTTCTTGGGGCATCGCCTTTCCTTCCTTTCGTCACCTTCATTACTCCAACGACGAATTCTAGGCGGTGTCCCCTCCCTTTCAAGAAAGGGCGGAGGCGGGGCATGCCCCGCCTCTTACACCACATCTCTGCGCGCTACCCAACAGCCCTCCCCAACTGGCCAAAAGCTTGCCGAGAGCTGGACGAAACCCTGTTGAAAACCCCATTTTTTCTCATGTAGAAGCTTTGCGCGGCAAGTGAGTAGACTTTTTTGAACATCCCGAGCAGGCCGGTCATCCTGCTTTTCAAAACCGCAGGTAGATAGCTTGTTACAAAACTGCCTGGTCGCCAAAGTGCTAAAAGTCTACTCACTTAGATTGCAGAGCGCCCCCATTAGCTGCAATTCCAAGGTATTAAGCACTTTTGGACTCAGATCATCATACTGAACAAGAATTTGACTTGAGTTTTCAGGGACAGATGCGCCATCGGCACACCAATAACAGTCACTGATATCGATAAACGGGATACTCGAGCGCGTGAGGGCCCGTGCAAAAGTGCTTCCGCCCGTTCTACGCTCCGCAACCACGATACAGTAAAGGCCCGCGTCTGCATGCTCGATCGAGACTTCCCCTGCCGGAAATGCCTTCCGTACAAGCGCCACTAGGCCATCACGCGCCTCGCGGGCACGAACGCGCACGCGGTTCACATGACGCTCGTAATCACCCGATTCCAGCAAGCGAGCCAATGCAACTTGATCTATGGAGCTAACCGACGAGGCGTAAAAACCAAGGTCGCGCCTAAACCGCTCCATCAGCTCGTCGGGCAACACCATGTACGCTAGGCGCAACGCCGAAGACAGGCTCTTCGAAAACGTATTAGTGTAGATAACCGACTGGGCGGCATCGATCGACGCGAGCGCGGGAATCGGCTTGCCGGCAAGGCGAAACTCACAATCAAAGTCATCTTCGATGAGATACCGACCTGGTCGCTCGGCGGCCCAGCTCAGAAGCGCATAGCGACGCGCAATGCTCGTCACAAGGCCGGTCGGATACTGATGGGACGGCATCAGGTGAAGGACATCGGTCCCGCTTTTCTGCAGAGTGCTCAAGTCCACGCCCTCATCATCCAACGGGATATGTCGAACTTTGCAGCCCATAGCCTGATAGATGCGCGTCAGGCGCAAATAGCCCGGGTCCTCAACGGCATACACCTTGTCGGCTCCAAGCAACTGAACCAACATGGTATCGAGCAGCTGGGCGCCCGCACCGATAACGATGTTGTTGGGGTCGACATTCATACCCCTTGTCCCACGCAGATGATGAGCAATTGCGCGTCGTAGCCGAGCGGTGCCCTGTGCCGGTGCGGTCGAAAAGATTTCGCGTTCGTCTTCGGATGCTAGCGTCGCCCGTAGCGCGCTTTGCCAAAGCCGCGCCGCCTCCAAAGCGGAAGGAGAAAGTGCGTCGAATTGCTCGACCCGCCCGCGGACATCATGCGCGCTGGGGTCCACAGAGACGGCATCTCGGTCGATGCCCTCCGCAGCCGAAGCCAAAACCGGTGCATCCGGAAGCTCGCAAGCGTAGTAGCCACGACGCGGCATTGAGCAAATATAGCCCTCAGCGAGTAACTGGCTATATGCATTCTCGATGGTAATGACGCTGATTCCCAGATGACTGGCAAAGGCGCGCTTAGACGGCAAATGCTCCCCCGCCACAATGCGTCCAGCTACGATATCATCTCGAATTTGCTGGTAAACATACTCATAGAGCGATGCTTCGCCGCGTTTTTCCAAATTGTAGTCAAGCATGAGTTTGCCACCTGACCTTATCGAGCTGTTCAATCTGGTATTAGGCTGACCTTATTATTATCTCGAAAACTGAGTATTTTGCCATACCCAGCTCCCCGATAGGATGTTCCGTCAAGCAATGCACATGCCAACCAAGGGAGCAACCATGGCAGAACAGACCAGCAAGGCCGATCGCGTCAAACTCAATCGCGAACTCGCGCAGATGCTCAAGGGCGGCGTCATCATGGACGTCACCACACCCGAGCAGGCGCGCATCGCCGAGGAGGCAGGCGCCTGCGCCGTCATGGCACTCGAGCGCATTCCGGCCGATATCCGTGCCGCGGGCGGCGTCTCGCGCATGAGCGACCCCAAGATGATCAAGGGCATCCAGGAGGCCGTCTCCATCCCTGTTATGGCCAAGTGCCGCATCGGCCACATTGTCGAGGCGCAGGTCCTGCAGGCCATCGAGATCGACTACATCGATGAGTCCGAGGTTCTCTCCCCTGCCGATGACGTCTATCACATCGACAAGACCCAGTTTGACGTGCCGTTTGTCTGCGGCGCCCGTGATCTGGGCGAGGCGCTGCGCCGTGTTGCCGAAGGCGCCACGATGATTCGCACCAAGGGTGAGCCGGGTACGGGCGACGTCGTTCAGGCCGTGCGTCACATGCGCAAGATCCAAAAGCAAATCCGCGACGTTGTTGCCCTGCGCGATGATGAGCTCTTTGAGGCAGCCAAGCAACTGCAGGTTCCGGTCGAGCTGGTGCGCGAGGTCCATGCCACGGGCAAGCTTCCCGTTGTGAACTTTGCCGCCGGCGGCGTAGCGACCCCTGCCGACGCCGCGCTGATGATGCAACTGGGCGCCGAGGGCGTCTTTGTCGGCTCGGGCATCTTTAAGAGCGGCGACCCCGCCAAGCGCGCCGCCGCCATCGTCAAGGCCGTGGCAAACTTCACCGATGCCAAGCTCATCGCCGAGCTTTCGGAGGACCTGGGCGAGGCCATGGTGGGCATCAACGCCGACGAGATCGAAATCATCATGGAGGAGCGCGGACGCTAGTCCGGCAGAAAGGATCGCACATGAGCGATTATGCAGACCAAACGGTCGCCGTGCTGGCGGTCCAAGGTGCTTTTGCCGAGCACGAGGCAAGACTATCCGAGCTGGGCGCACGTTGTATTGAGCTGAGGCAGGCGGCTGATTTGAAGCAGGACTTTGACCGTCTGGTACTTCCCGGCGGCGAGTCTACCGTTCAAGGGAAGCTGCTTGATGAGTTGGACATGCTCGAGGAGCTTCGCACCCACATTGTTGAAGGCATGCCCGTCCTTGGCACCTGCGCCGGCTTGATTCTATTGGCGCGCGATCTTGCCGCACACGACGATAAGGGAACGCCGCGCCTAGCAACCATGAACGTACTCGTTGAGCGCAACGCTTATGGCAGACAGCTCGGCAGTTTTCGCACCAAGGGCCAGGTGTCCGGCATCGACGGTGAAGTGCCATTAACATTTATCCGTGCACCCCGCATCGTCGAAGTGCACGGCAATGCCAAGGCCTTAGCGAAAGTCGACGGCCGTATCGTCGCCGCCCGTCAGGGCAACCAGCTCGGCGTAACCTTCCACCCCGAGCTCGACGACGACACGCGCCTCCACGAGCTCTTCCTCCAAATGTAGGCAGAAAACAAACGAGCGTGGATTTTCGGACGCATAGCAAATGATCCCTTGGGGATGCCGATGTTTTGGTACCGACAGCGAGCGCCCACCAGAGCGAACAAATTGACATGAAAAGAGGACGGCATAGACCTTCTGGTCATGCCGTCCTCTTTGAATGACAAGTTGTCGCTCTGGTGGGCGCGCAGCGTCAACTAGTTACGCGGTTCGTAGAACCGCGTAACCCCTAGAAGCGGTTACCGCGGAAGCCGCCGCCGTTGCGGCCGCCACGGTCGCCACCACGACCGCCGCGGTCGTTACCACGGTTACCGCCGAAGCCACCACGGTTGCCGCCGCGATCGCCATAGCCACCACGGTTGCCGCCAAAGCCGCCGCGACCGCCACGGTCGCCGCCACGGTCACCAAAGCCGCCACGGCCGCCGCGATCGCCACCGCGACCGCCACGGTCACCGCCACGGCCACCGCGATCGCCAAAGCCGCCGCGACCGCCACGGTCGCCGCCACGGCCGCCACGGTCGTCACGGCCGCCGCGAGGACCGCGGTCCTCGTCCAGGCCCATGGCGACGAGCGGAGCGATAACCTTATCGAGAGCGGCCATCAGCTCGGTGGCCTCCTCATAAGAAAGCTCGGGCAGGAGCTTCTCCTTCTTGTTGGCAAGCTCGACCAGGCCCTCAGCGGCATCCTCGGCGGCGAAGACAACAATCTTGCGCATATCGCCCTCGGCGTCGTCGATGCGGCCGACCAGATCGGCAGCCTCGGCCTCGGCCATCAGGCCATCGAGCTCACGGAGGCGCATGCCCAGCAGGTCGGACATTTCCTTCTGCTCCATCTTGGGCTTGAGGTCAAGAAGCTTGATGGCGCGCTCGATGTTCGCCATGCGCTCGGCCTTGGCCTCCTCCTCCTTGGAAATAGCAAAGCGACGGCTACGCAGCAGGCGGGCGGCCTTCTGCATCTTGTCCATCAGCTCTTCGTCATCGTAATCAACGGCGGCCTCGACAACCTCGGCCTCCTCCTCGGCGGAAACCTCGTCAGCAGCCTCAACCTCGGCAGCTTCGGTCTCCACGGTCTCGACTGCCTCAACCTCGGCAGCCATGGTCTCGTTCTCGGTCTCGTTCATGATCTCTTCGTTCTCGGACATGAGACTCCTTCTTAGCCCTCTCGGGCATCATCGCCCCATTCGCGGGGCCCGTCGCGCACTCTTTGCGCTTTAAACATTCATGCCTCTCGGCAAAACGTCCATTAGTTTATGGTGTCGCCATCCAATCTAGCTGCAGAATCTATGTGCACACATTAATGCGACATGTGCGACTCGCGATGAGCGTACACCAGCGACGTCGCGAACCCGACCACGGCAATCACAGCCGCCACACGCACGGCAGCTGCAAATCCAATCGCCTGGGCAACGTCGGTCGCAGCGCCAGCTGCGCCGGCGGTCGCAGCAGAACTCGAGAGCAGACCGATAAACAGCGATGGGCCAAACGATGCGGCAATCATGTTCCACGTGTTAAGCAATGCCGTTCCGTGGGGATGCTCAGCGGCAGGCAGCGTCTCCAAGCCGGCCGTTTGCGAGGGGCTCAGCACCAAACCGACTCCGGCATACACCACAACGGTCAGCGCCACGACGACGCCGATGTTCATACTTGCCGCCGTCATCGAGATGGCAGTCTGCCCCACGGCAATCAGGGCAAAGCCGACCGGCAGCAGCGGCCATGCGCCACGGGCGTCCATCACGCGTCCGCCCACAATCGAGGTCACGGCGTTGCAGGCAATCGCCGGCAAAATGAGCAAGCCCGCAATAAGTGCGGTCATGCCGTATGCGCCCTCAAAATAGAGCGGCAACAAAACGCTCATCGAGAACGTCGTCATCATCGACACCACCACAAGCAGGCACGCGGGCCAAAAACGAACGCTCGCCATGGGACGCACGTTAAGCACCGGATGCTCGAGCTTGAGCTGACGGGCCGCAAACAGGCCGAGCAGCACAATGGCGGCGAAAAGAGCCACGATGCCGGCAATCAGATTGGTCGAGAACTCGCCTACGGAATACACAAATGCCGTAATGCCGGCGGCAAGCAAAACAACCGACAGAATATCAAGCGTGGTATTCGAGCGCTCTCCGACATTCTGAACAAGCTTAACGCCCGCCGCAGCGACCACAATACCGCCCACCAGCGGCACTACGAACACCGCCCTCCAGCCGAACAACGTGCACATAAGACCGCTGATTACGGGTCCAAACGCCGGCCCTAGCGTAATGCAGGCACCGCCCAGGCTAAGATACAGACCGAGCTTCTCGCGCGGGGCGCAAGACAGCACCACGTTCATCATGAGCGGGAACAAGATGCCCGATCCCGCAGCCTGCAAAATACGACTTGGCAGCAAAACGCTAAACGACGGAGCGACCAGGCACAGGACTTCGCCGGCGACCATACATCCGCATGCGAAAAATAACAGCTTGCGCGTCGAGAAACGGCCGGACAGGAAGGCCATGATGGCCGTAAAGATCGACGTCACGATCATGTAGCCCGAGACGAGCCACTGCGCCGTGGTGGCACTCACCGAAAAGGCTGTCATAATGTCGTGCAACGCCACGTTAATGATGTTCTCGTTAAACGCGGCAACAAAGGCTGCAATATACATAACGACGAGAATCGCCGCGGTGGCCGATGGCGTTACTTGAACTTGTTGCTGAGATTTGCTCCCCATGCATTTCCTTCCTCTTGGAACGACAGTCGCATCGCCCCAGAGGAACAGTCCAGGGCGAAAAATGAGCCCTAGACTTACGCCAGACGCCGTACACGACGAATCTGGCAACATGGTCCAACATCGAAAGATTGTAACGCGGACGCACAGCTTTCCTTCCGCGCTATTATTAAAAGTCCACGAAAGCATAAGACATGAGGAGCCCGCCATGATTAAGCCCATCATGAAATCCGAGTTCTTTTTGCGTCTGCCTTCCGAAGACGCGGGACCCGACGATGCCGCAACCGGGCAGGATCTCCTGGATACACTCCACGAGCATGAGCGCGAGTGCGTGGGCCTCGCCGCCAACATGATCGGCGTGCGCAAACGTATCATCTGCGTAAAGGACGGCAACAGGACACTCCTGATGTACAACCCTCAAATTCTTGAGCAGGTCAATGCCTATCAGACGAGCGAAGGATGCCTCTCGCTGATCGGCGAGCGTCCCTGTACCCGCTATCGCCGCATTAAGGTGGAGTATTTGGACGAGAACTTCGTTCACCGCATCAAAAACTTCTCGGGCTACACCGCCGAGATCATCCAGCACGAAATCGACCACTGCAACGGCGTCGTGGTTTAGGCCACCCGCCAAAATGAGGGTACCGGAGGCCTCCCTATGGATATCAGCCGCTTTGGCGAATTCGCCATCTTAGCGCAGTCACGCACGTTTCTTGATGCGGCGGAACTGCTTTTCATGTCGCAATCAACCCTCTCCAAGCACATCATGGCAATGGAGCACGAACTCGGCTGCAAGCTCATCGATCGAAGCCAGCGCCACGTAACACTCACCGCGCAAGGTGAAGCGCTCCTCCCCTATGCGCAAAAAATTGCGACGCTTCAGCACCGTTATCTTGCCGCCATTCAAATAGGCGCAGGTGAGCCGCTCGAGCACCTCACCGTAGGTTCTATCCCCATTATGGCCCCTTATGGGATCACGGACGCCGTCATCGATTTTCAGCAGGCGAACCCCTCATATTCCGTTGAGCTCATCGAGGGCGAGGGCGACACACTCAAGCGCATGCTCCTGCACGAGGACATTGACCTGGCCTTCATCCGTGACGGCGGCGCCATCGAGCCGGAGTTCAAAAAGATTCCCTTTACGACCGACCGGCTCGTGGCCGTCCTTCCACTCGACCATCCGCTCGCCGAACGTGACACCGTCGGGATAGACGACCTTATCGACGAGAATTTCCTCATGCTTCCCCAAGGCTCGTTCGTAAGCGAGCTCGTCCTTTCCCTTTGTCGCGAAGCTGGATTTGGCCCACGTGTTACGTTCACCGGCAAACGAGCCGAGAACATCATCTCCCTTGTCGCGCGCGGCGCCGGCGTCTCATTCCTCATGCGCAAGCCGGCGGAATCGCTCGCCAGCGGAAAGGTAGCCCTGGTGCCGCTCGAGCCCGCGACGACCTCCGAGGTCAGGCTCTACCTCAAGCGAAACGCCGCGCACTCGCAGGCGGTCGTCTCGTTCATCGGCTTCCTCCCCTACCGTCAGCTCCTGCAGGGCGACCGTACGTCTTCCACCGCGGCACGACCGTCATAATCCCCGCTGCTCCACAACCGCAGACTTGTGTCCGCAAACACGCTGACAACGGCACAAAACACAAATATGCCTCGGGCGGCACGTCGCCGTCCGAGGCATATTTAGTTAAAGTGCGCAGACAGACTAGTCCACCGAGATGTTGAGCGCCTTACCGCCCTCGTCCTTCCTGGTACCGATCACCATAGCGGCGACAAGAGCCAGAACGAAAGCGACCACACCGGAGATGACAAGGCCGATAAAGCCCATGTCGATGCCGGCAGGGTTAATAAAGCTCGGAAAACCGAGCGGGCCGGAGGCACCGAAGGCATAGAGTTTGGCACCCATGAGGCCGGCGATGGCGCCGCCTACACCAGCGGAAATAAAGGTTGCCCACATAAGGCGCTTACGCGGCAGCAAGATGGCGTAAAGCGCAGGCTCGTTGACACCGAAAATCGAAGAGACAAGGGCGGGAATGTTGACGGCAGCATTTTCCTCGGAATCCTTGGTTCGGATGATCATGCCAAGCACAGCACCGGCGATGGCACAACCGCCTGCATACACGAGCGGATTAATGAGGTCATAGCCGTAGGTTGCGACATCGAGGAACCACAGCGGGATGATACCCCAGTGCAGGCCGAACATGACGAGCAGGCTCCAGAACGTGCCGATGACGAAGCCGGCGATGGCGGGCTGGAAGTTGATGAGCATCAAGATGATCTGGGCAACGATGTTGGAGAGGACCGTCATGACCGGACCGACCACAAGCAGGCCAAGGATGCCGCAAATGAGGAGCGTCAGGATGTTGGAGAAGAACGAGCTCACAAGCGCGGGCAGCGCGTTAGAAAGGGCCTTGTGCACCTTGGAGGCAATCCAGACGATAAAGATCGCAGGCAGAATCGTCGATGAGTAATTCTGCATGATCAGCGGGATGCCAAAAATATCACCGTAGACATTGGACTCGAAGACCGTGCCGGCGCCGAGCGTGTAGAGCGGATCTCCGCCCATAAGGGCAACGAGCGTCGGGTAGACGAGGATACCACCGAGCGCCATTCCCATAACGGGCTTAAGTCCGAACTTCTTGGCCGACGTCCAGCCAATGATTAGCGGAAAGTAATAGAAGACCGAATCTCCGATTGCCGAGAGCGTCACATACGTATTGCTGTCCTTGGCAAGCCAACCGGCAACCGTGCAGAGCGCGAGCATCGACTTGATAAAGCCACTGGCCATAAGCACGCCAAGAACCGGTTGCAGAATCTCGGAGATGATGGCAAGCAGACGCGAGAATGGATCGCTCTTTTTGACGTCGTCGCCTTCATCGATATCGAGCGCGGGTTTGGAGTCGAACCCGCCAATCTGAACAAGGTCGTTGTAGACGGCCTCGACAGTGGCACCAATCACGACCTGATACTGTCCGCCGGCCTGGATAACGTCAACGACGCCCTTCGTCGCCTTAAGCTCATTGGTCTGGGCGAGCGATTCATCCTTGAGGTGGAAGCGGAGACGCGTAATGCAGTGGCTCACGTCTAACACATTGTCTCGACCACCGACCTTTGTGATGATTTCATCGCAAAGCTTCTGGTATTTCATGGAATTCTCCTTTTTCTGAGCGGGGTATAGCATCGATTTCATGCCTCCGTAGTCGACGTGGGAGGACAAGGAACCCGCTTCCCCCTTTGAAATCCGCGGACGCACGTACGCCCGGGATGGGAAACGGCAGAGAAGATGGAAGATACCGATCACATGGCAGCGAGCCTCATTGGCCCATGCCACGCAATCAGGCCTACAGACGCGAAGCTGCTGCGCCGAGAAGTCTCGTCGTCTGGCAGAACTTGTCACACAGACGTTCCGGTTCGCCCTGGGGAATCTGAGTACGCTCGGTCTCAAAGGAGAGGCCGTACTCGCGTGCCGGAAGGAAATACTCAAAATAGCCGTTGGTGTAACCGCAGACTATTCCCTCGACCGGACATTCGCGCTTCATGCGAATGCCCAGGTCGCTGCCGAGTTCACTCGGGAACACAAAGAGATGCAAGCCGCCCAGACTGATGACGGCACACTTAAGCGTGAGTGAAAAGTCGTCATGGGCAACGGTGTGATAGAACGTCTGAGGCTCGATGCGGTCAAGAACGACCTCGCAATCGAGCTTGATCTGGGAAATCGCCTCGGCAAGACCGGTCGAAACACGCTCAACCTCGGGAATGCCGCGTCCCTGACGAAAATTGCGGTCGCTACAGTCGCCAGCAGCACCGACGACCATGGCCGGATAGTAACCAAGACTCTGAGCGAGCTTTTTGCCGGTAAGACCGGCGAGTTCGCTCGTGAGCTCCGTGCAGTCGGGTCCGACGCAAGCGGAATGCACCGCCCAGTTCACAAAGCCCGCAAATGGCTTGCCTTCGGTATCGAAGAACGATACGACAATGACCTCATTGTCGGCGAGTTCACCTGGGATGATGCGGTTGTCGTAGAAACCGGTGATGACCTGCTTGCCCAAGCGACAAATCGCGGGCTGTGCGTTGGCGCGGCACTCCTCAAAGCATTGGCAAATGGTATCGAGGAACCAGCGGTAGTAGTTCTCGTCGAATTTTCCCGTCCACCAGCTGCGGTGGTAAGCGACGATTGAAGTATGGTCGTGCGTCGCCGAGAGCAGGACGCAATCACGGTCAATGCCGTAGCGCTCGGCGAGCATTGTCTTGACTTCCTCGGCCATGCTTTCCTCGAACTCGAGGACATCGGCATTAAAGAGAAACACTTCACGTTCGCCTTGCTGGAAGAGGATGGCGTTGGCGAAGACGTCATCATGGACGCCCGTCGCAGGTTCAAGACGGTTGGGAAGATTGCGGTAGCCAATCAGGTAGATGTCGCCCTGTGGGGTAATTTTGCGGCGCGTGTGTCCAATGTTCATGCACGTTCTCCTTCTGTGTCACGCCGCATTCAAGGCGGCAATGATGATTTCGACGAGGCGCTCATGGGATCCGGCGGCAAAACCGGAGTTCATAGCCTCATAGGTGATTTTTTCGTACGCGTCGGGAGCCGGTAGGTACTTCTGTCCACCGTTGACGAGCGTGGCAAAGAACACAGAGCCGGACCGGGCGGCGCGCACAGTGGCGCCGAATGCACTCGAGACCTCGGGTTGTACGCCGACAAGCTCGACGTTTCCCAGCCGGAGCAGATAGACCCTCGTGCGCTGCTCGCCAGCGGCATGAAACTCATACGTTCGGTGCGGAGCCAAAGAGTGAAAATCGGCGCGTGTCTGAGCGGGCAGGAGAACGTCGACCGTGCGGGCATCGATGCCGGTAGCGTCATCCTCACGCGCCATGCGAGCGGCCTCGATCAAAGCATCGCCCAAGGCCTGCCCCTGCTGGTGTAGCATGCGGTATCCGTCCTCATGGGCATCGACCGTCTGCTTAACGCCGGCCGCATCGAACATGACGTTCATGGCGCGCTCCGCCGGACCTTGGTCGCCCGCGGCGCCTGGCAGCAACAGGGCAACGCCGCCCAGCTCGCGCTCGAGTGACATGGCGGCAAAACCAAAGAGGTCTCCGCTCGCCATGTGCCTCCCCTCGGAGTCGCGCGACCCGTCGAGCACGGAGGACTGAACGTCCGCCGTCGCGAGCACGGCAACATACTCGCCCCCGGCATCCCTTATGGCGAGTACGGGCATCGTGTGGTCGGCAAACCCCCTGGGATTCGAGCCCAACCACCAGCCGGCAGGCGTCTCAATGTCGCGATTAACGTTCACGGGGCATTCGCCCTCCACAGTGGCGAGCGTGGCAGAGCGAATGCCCGCAACAGCGCGCTCGACAGCCGTGCGGGCGGCAGCGACGAGCGCTGCGCGATAGCGCTCGTTGCGATTGCGGGTAGCATCGTCGGCAAGATGCCCGGGAGTGCGGACGTGAGGCATGGAAAACGTGTGGGTAGGAACCACCCAAGAATAAGCACCGCTGCAATTGGCGGCATCCTCAACAACCTCACGCAGATCGGCGAGTAGAGCCGGAGCGATCGAGGTGACCTCAAGCGAAAGGACGCAGGCGCGTCGCCCCGTCCCCTCGATGATAAGGGCACGGGCGAAGACCTCATGACGGAGTTCGTCGAAACCGTCGAACGGCAACACGTCCCCAAGATCGATGGCCACACGAGCGGCCCCAGCCCTCATCTCTCCTTCGTCCATGGCAGATACTCCCCTCTGATTGCCGCTCACTCGACACCGTACAGTTGCTGCGCCGTACCGCCAAGCACAAGGTCGCTGTCTGTATCGCTCAGATTTGCAGCGCGAACGCAGGCGACACCCTCGGTGAGCCACTCGCGTTTAACGGGATAGCTCGTGCCAAAAACAATATGGTCTGCACCCAGCACGTCAACCGCGCAGGCAAGGAGTGTCTTGCCCCAAGGCTGAGCATGGGACATGTCGAAATAGATGTTGTTCTCGAGGCGCCTGGAAACGGTCTCGGTATCGACCTGAAAACGGCCAGAAGCATCAGGGCGCTTGGGACCATGAGGCAGCAGCATCTCCTTGAACGCAAAGTATGCGCCGCCGAGCATGGAGTGGACCATCTTGATATTGGGGTAGCGCTCAAAGAAATCGCCAAAGATCTCTCGGCCGATCGCCGTAGTTTGGTCGACGCAGCGGCCATAAGAGCGGCGAAGGTTGTCGTACGCGAGAAGCGATTCGTTCTCGACCGGCACGGGAACATGGTGCACGTAAACGGTGACATGGCGTTCGTTCAGGTGCTCGAAAAAGCTCGAGAAGACCTGGTCGTCGAGATAGCGCTTGCCGTAGTGAGCGCAGAGCTGCACACCCGCAAAACCATCGTCGAGTCTGCGGTCGAGCTCCTCCAAATTTGCTTTGGTGCCAAAGGGCGGCACAGCGACAAGCGGAATCAGACGGCCACTTGACGCCTTCGTGTCAGCAGCCATACCGTCGTTGAAACGCCGGCACATCTCGAGCGACATCCACTCGTGACAGCCGGGGAGCTTGAGGATCGCCTTGTCGACCCCCGCCTCATCCATATCGGCCAAGCGCTTCTCGAGGGTGTAGTCGCCCTCAATGTAGTTAAGACCCGGAGAACCGGCGGGCATCTCGATCACGATCTGTCGTTTGCCGGCGGAATTCATGGTCAGATAGCCTTCGGTGTCATAGGCGCGGGGTACCTCGGCCAAAAACTGTTCGCAGAGCGTCTCGTCATGAAAGATGCGCTCGTCGAACCAGTAGGAATTTGCATCGATAATCATTGGTTGGAACCGCCTTTCATCTTGTTGAAAACATTCTAGAAAAGCAGGTACCCGGACATCAATTCCAGCTTAAGCCCGCTGTATTCCATTTTGGAATAGAACTTACCGCTCACACGCGAACCTCGCCCGCTCAACGAGACAAGCACTAACAGCACGGGCTTAGACAGAAAACGGTCGGCCCGCATCCGTTGCGGGCCGACCGTTTCATTACAGGCTACCTTTGCCGTTACGCCTGGCGGTAATGGTCAAAGAAATCGGCGAGGTCTTCGAGGGACTCTTTGAGTACTTCCATGCGCGGCAGGTACACGATACGGAAGTGGTCGGGCTCAGCCCAGTTGAAGCCGCCGCCACGCGTGATCAGGATCTTCTTCTCGTGCAGCAGGTCAAGGGCGAACTGCTCGTCATCGGTGATGTTGAACTTCTTCACATCCATCTTGGGGAAGATGTAGAACGCTGCACGCGGCTTAACCACCGAGATGCCGTCAATCTTGTTGAGCGCCTCATACACAAAGTTGCGCTGCTCGTAGACACGGCCGCCGGGACGGATGTAGTCGTTAACGGACTGATGGCCACCGAGTGCCGTCTGAACGATCGACTGAGCCGGCACGTTGGAACACAGACGCATGTTAGAGAGCATGTTGATGCCCATGATGAAGTCGCTCATGCAGCGCTGGTTGCCCGAAAGCACCATCCAGCCAATGCGATAGCCCGCGATCATGTGCGACTTGGAAAGGCCGCTAAAGGTGACACAGGGCAGATCGGGGGCGAGCGAGGCAATCGAGACGTGCTCGTAGCCGTCCATGCACAGGCGGTCGTAGATCTCATCGGCAAAGATCATCAGCTGATGCCTGCGTGCAATCTCGACGATGCCCTCGAGCACCTCGCGCGGATAGACAGAACCCGTGGGGTTGTTGGGGTTGATGATGACGAGGGCTTTGGTCGCGCTCGTGATCTTGGACTCCATATCCTCCAGGTCGGGATACCAATCCGCCTGCTCATCGCACAGATAATGTACGGGATGACCGCCAGCAAGGGTTGCGCACGCCGTCCAGAGCGGATAGTCGGGGCTGGGGATCAGAATCTCGTCGCCATTGTCGAGCAGCGCGTTCATCGAAAGCTGAATGAGCTCGGACACACCGTTGCCCGTGTAGATATGCTCCATCTGAACGTTGGGCAGGCCCTTGATCTGCGAATACTGCATGATCGCCTTGCGCGCGGAGAACAGGCCACGCGAGTTGGAATAGCCTTCGCAGTCGGGCAGCTGCTGGCGCATGTCCTTGATGACCTCATCGGGCGTGCGGAAACCGAAGGGCGCCGGGTTGCCGATATTGAGCTTGAGGATGCGCTCGCCCTCGTCCTCCATACGGGCGGCCTCGTCGACGACGGGACCGCGCACGTCATACAGGACGTTGTCGAGTTTGGTGGATTTAGAAAAAGTACGCATGGTGGTGCTCCTTGCAATTTGAGCTGAGGGATGGGGTTCGGGCTTGGAATCGTTGCGGGGTGATGATGCCTCGCCTTGATCGGCGTCGCCGGCAAGCAGCCAGGTAACATCGACCTCCAAAATCCGGGCGAGCAGCTCAGCCACATCGCGCCGCGGGATCGTCTTGCCGCTCACATATTGGCTCATCTGACTCTTGCCGAGTTTTTTGCCGAGCATCTCCGATGCGCGGATTACGTCCGACTGGCGAACGTCGCGATTGGACATAGTCTGTCGCAGGCGATCGCAAAACGTCTCTTGGGCCACAGGAACCTCCTTGCTGGCAAAGTTCAATTTATAGAACACGAATTGAACCAAGGTTCAATTTAGCAAGCAGTATAGCGCCGTACCTCATTCGAAAGTTCAATTTCATAAGAAAACGTACGGAACTCCGAGTTTTGCCCAAAGCGGACAATGACGTGCACACGTTTAGAGGTATTCAAGGAATCGAGCGGCGGCAAGCGAAACGTCAGCCGTGCGATATATCGCATTGATCTGCCGATGGGGATGTCCCTCGAGTGGTCGCACGGCAACATCGAACTGACAGCGGCGCAAGATGAGCGCGGGAAGAATGCTCACGCCCAAGCCGTCCTCGACCATAGCCATAATCGCATAGTCATCCCAAGTCGACAGCTTAGAGCGCACCGCCAGGTCCGCGCGGCGAAACAGCGGCGTAATCTCGTCATCGGTGCCGCGTTCTAGCAGAATAAACTGCTCGTTAGCCAAATCGGAAAGAGAGACGGCCTCCGCCGTGGCAAGCAAAGAGCCTGCCGGCACTACCGCCATCAACTCGTCGCGCACCAAAGGCCGCGATGCCATGCCGTTTTCTCGGGGCTCATGCGGGATAAAGCCCAGATCGCAGCGGCCCTCTGACACCCATTGTTCAATCTCTGAATAATCGCCCATCAGCAACTCGTAATCGACGTCCGGGTGATCGGCGCGAAAGCGCGCAATCACTGGCGGCAGCACGTGGGTCGCCACACTCGAAAACGTACCGATGCAGATTTTGCCGCGCATGAGCCCGCGCATCTCATCCACCCGTCGCTGCAAGCGAGTGAATTCCTCACAGAGCGCCTCGACAGCCGGCATGACCTGCCGCCCGTCGGCAGAAAGCACTACGCCCTCGCGACTGCGGTCGAGCACCTTAAAGCCCCAATCGGCCTCAAGATCGGCCACCATACGGCTCACGCCCGACTGCGAATAGCTCAGCCGCTCGGCAGCACGCGTAAAGCTTCCGGCGCGCACCGTCTCCAGCAGCACCTGCATCTTTTGAATATTCGTTTCCACGAGGCGCCTCCACCTATGCATGAGTTTTTGTCATGTTAACTATGCATTATATTCGCTTTTCTTCTAAAGCCAGTTCACCCATAGTGAACTTGTTCGGATATAGAGGGGACGGAAGCGCATGAACAACGGATTGTTTACGTACTTAGCAGCATTGCTATTGTTTGGCTTCAACGGCATCATCGCCGCCGCCATCGCACTGCCGAGCTCCGATATCGTGCTACTGCGCACGTTTTTGGGCGCCCTCTCGCTTGTCACTATCCTTGCCATCACCCAACGCCATAAACTGCAGGCGCCATCTCGTCCCCGCGAAGCCGCAGCACTCCTTCTCTCGGGAGCCGCGCTGGGCGCCAGCTGGATTTTTCTGTTCCGCGCCTACCAGACGATCGGCGTCGGCGTATCCTCGCTGCTGTACTACTGTGGCCCCATCATTGTCATGGCGCTCTCCCCACTCATCTTTGGTGAAAAACTGACCGGCGGCAAAATCGCCGGGTTTATCGCCGTCGCCTGCGGTGCTTTTCTCATTGCAGCACAAGGTCTAGGCGGCAATATGCCCATTGCGGGTATCGTCTGCGGTATCGCCTCGGCATTTTGCTATGCGCTGATGGTCATCGCTAGCAAGGGTGCGCCGCACATCGAAGGTCTCGAGAACTCCGCGCTCCAGGTGAGCGCCGCTTTTGTGACCGCGCTGGTCCTCACGCTCATCACGCAGGGCGCTCCCTCATTCCTGTCCGCCGGTGTCGCCGCCAGCATTGATTGGCACGCCGTCGTCATGCTCGGCGTCGTCAACACCGGACTCGGTTGTCTGCTCTACTTTAGTGCCGTCGCCAAACTGCCCGTGCAGACCGTCGCGGTCGTCGGCTACCTCGAGCCGCTTTCGGCCGTCGTGTTCTCGGCCGTCCTTTTGGGCGAAGCCATAACACCGGTCCGCCTGATGGGCGCCGCACTTATCATCGGCGGTGCGCTCTTTTGCGAACTCGCCGGCAAACGCGCAAGCGCCAAGGCTGGCATAGCCCAGACAGCACGTGCTTAAAAGCCCCTGTTTCGAAATGCTACCCACGTACATAAATAATCCCCAGCTGGGGATTATTGTCTAAAATAACCTGATGTGCCAAACTGCTCTTGTATGTATAAAGACGGCATAAAGGTTATCTGTCCTAGACAGATAACCGGATGTCTAAGGGAGTCCACGTGGCACACAACAAACTGGAGGCAAGCCCCCAAGACCAGCGTGGTCAAGGCGGGCACGGAGCCATTCCCCTCTCCGCTGGCATGCTACTCGTAACGCTCGGCGTCGTCTATGGCGACATCGGCACGAGCCCCATGTACACCATGAAATCAATCGTCGCCAACAACGGCGGCATCGGTACCGTCAGCGAGGACATGATCCTGGGCGCGCTTTCGCTCGTCATCTGGACCATGACACTCGTGACCACGGTCAAGTACGTGGTAATCGCCATGAAGGCCGACAACCACAACGAAGGCGGCATCTTCGCCCTGTTTAGCCTGGTGCGCAAGGTGGCACCGTGGCTGATTCTCCCCGCCATGATCGGCGGTGCGGCGCTGCTCGCCGACGGCATCCTCACCCCCGCTGTCACGGTTACCACGGCCATCGAGGGTCTGCGCACCATCGAATGGGGCCATGCGCTGCTGGGTGACGGCCAGACCAATGTGATCATCATCACCATCATCATTATCTGTGGTCTGTTTGCCATGCAGCGCGCCGGCACCTCGTCAATCGGCAAGCTGTTCGGCCCGCTTATGACGCTATGGTTCCTGTTCCTGGCGGGCACCGGCCTGTTCAACATGCTCGGCAACCTGTCCATCCTACGCGCGCTCAACCCCATCCGCGGCATCATGTTCCTGTTCTCGCCCATCAACCACTCGGGCATCATGGTGCTCGGCTTCGTCTTCCTGTCGACGACTGGCGCCGAGGCGCTCTATTCGGACATGGGTCACGTGGGCAAAGCTAACATTTACGCATCCTGGCCGTTTGTTAAGGCGGCCCTCATCCTCAACTATCTGGGTCAGGGAGCTTGGCTGCTCGCCAATAACTCCAACCCCCAGATGCTCGCGATGAATATCGTCAACCCGTTCTATATGATGCTCCCCGAGTCCCTGCGCCCCTTTGCCATCGTGCTTTCGGCCGTAGCGGCCATCATCGCCTCGCAGGCGCTCATCACCGGCTCGTTCTCGCTGGTATCCGAGGCCACGCGTCTCAACCTCATGCCGCATCTGCGCATCCACTACCCCAGCGACACCAAGGGCCAGCTCTATATTCCGCTCGTCAACAACATCATGTGGGTCGGCTGCGTCTTCATCGTGCTGCTGTTCCAAAACTCCGAGCGCATGGAGAGCGCCTACGGCCTCGCCATTACCGTGACCATGCTCATGACCACGACGCTTTTGACGAGCTACATCGCCGGCGTCCTCAAGCACAGGCTGGGCGCCTGCGTCTTCGCCCTGCTCTTTGGTGCCATTGAGCTGTGCTTCTTCGCCTCGTGCCTCACCATGTTCTTTGACGGCGGCTACGTCATGATCTTCCTGGCCGCACTGCTGTTCGGCCTTATGTATGTGTGGCGCCGCGGCACCGCCATCGAGCGCACGCAGACGATTCTACTGCCCGTCTCCAAGTACATCGACCAGCTCAATCGCCTGCGCAATGACGAGACCTATCCCGTGCTCGCTGACAATCTGGTATTTCTCACCAACAGCCCCGACCCGCTCACGCTCGATCGCGACGTGCTCTATTCCATCCTGGACAAGCACCCCAAGCGCGCCAAGGCATATTGGTTCATCAACGTGCATGTTACCGACGAGCCCTATACGCACGAGTATTCCGTTGAGACCTTTGGCACAGACTTCCTGTTCCGCGTGCGCTTGGACCTGGGCTTTAAGGTCAATCAGCGCATCAACGCCTACCTGCGCCAGATCGTCGGCGACTTGATGGCATCGGGCGAGCTGCCGCCGCAACATCACACCTACTCCATCTACGAGACGCGTGGCAACGTGGGTGACTTCCGCTTTTGTATGCTGCGCAAGATGCTTGCCCCCGAAACGGACATCAACCGCAATGACCACCGCGTGATGGCCATCAAGTACGCCGTCCGCCGCGCCTGTGGAAGCCCAGCACGCTGGTACGGTCTTGAGAACTCGGCCATCATCATCGAGTACGTGCCGCTGTTTGCCCGCATGCGCCCGGCCGTTAAGCTCGTGCGCACCCAGGTGCCGCTCGAGGTTCAGATCGAAGAGGCCGAGGAAATGGAAGTCGACATCTTCTCGGACGACTTGGTCAACGGCAACGAGGCCGGTAGGGACATGAACATCGATCCCACCGAGCTGCTCGAGAGCGTCGCCGATACGCCCGAACAGCAACAGCTCGACGGCCTCGAGAGTGAACAACTCAACGACGCCAACTTCTAGCGACGTCACAAATCAACGACAGCGGCCCTGCACCTCACGTTGAACTGCCAGGGCCGCTTTTGTCTACGTTTTTTGGCCAGGTAAAACACCTTTGAGGCTTTACCTGGGCGTAATCGTAGACTGCTATTCGGCATTTCCGGGGCTAGACAACCACCTGGCCCCAATCGGTCATATAACCCTAGCCCACATTGAAATGCTATCGAAAAAGAAGCAGGCTATAGAGACTGGTCTCTCACCCACTCGATGAGTTCGGGGATCGCATAAGCGTATTGCCAGGTAAAGTTATGAGTGTTTCCACCCTGGACCGTCTTGTCGGTGCTATCGAGAGTTCCCTTCTCTATATGAAGGAAAACGACATGCGCCCCATCGGTCACCGCTTGTTTACAGGCCGAGGAGCAGACATCCGAGAGCTCGACCATAAGCTCATCGAGCGTCTTCTGGCTGCCAGCCGCCTTGGCTCCTTCCTGGTTACCCGAAGGGTTTTTCTCTCCCGTTGCGTCGTAATCAACCCACAGGCCACTCGTATGTCCTTCGCCGTCATAGTTATAGGCGCAATTCAGCTGCTTCTCAACATAAGGAATTCCGATACTCGCGACACCCTTCTCGGGATCCGTCATGCCGCCATAGGAATTGGAATCGTCTTCAGAAACGAATATCACCATGGGCGTCTTGGCAATCGGAGTCATGTTGCCTTGCCCGGCAACGAGCATAAGCGCTGCAAAGGAATTGTCATCGGGATGCTTGGAGGCATATTCGATGAGGGCCATGCACCCGG
The DNA here is from genome assembly GCA_048503295.1 of Collinsella aerofaciens. Taxonomy (GTDB): domain Bacteria; phylum Actinomycetota; class Coriobacteriia; order Coriobacteriales; family Coriobacteriaceae; genus Collinsella; species Collinsella aerofaciens_CI. Next base: position 19,875 of record DBFRVO010000021.1, read on the forward strand.
CAGATTCGCCCGTCCCGTAAATGCGATCCGGATCGATCGAGTAACCCTGGTCGATCAGGTCCTCGATTACATGCAGGCAAGTCTCGATATCGCAACAAGTTCCAGCGATCGTCAGCACAAATTGTGATCCATCAGCCCAGGCAAGGGCTCCCAGACCTTGACGAAGATTCACCCTCACATCGCAGGTGGTTACCCCCGCATCCGGCAGGAAGAGCGTGATGGGGTATTTCTTTGCTTTATCGTAGTCGTCAGGCTGTGCCAAGGCAAACGAAGCATGGAATCCAGTTTTGGGGTCATCGTAGGTCCCTGCAACAAACTTGTCTGCCTCGGAGTTGAGAACAGTCGAAGCCACGAGATATCGGGAGGATGTCTCGTCGCCTGTAAGCTTTTTCCCTGCAGAATCCTTGAGATCCTTTATTTGGGCGATTTTGACGCAACCGCTATCAAGGGATACGGGACCGTTTGAGCCTACGCACCCACGCGTCATCTGAAACATCAACGTCTGTGCGCCCGCATCTGCTGGATCGAGCTCGACGATGACGTACGTTCCCTTGCTTTTGCCCCCTTCATCACTCAGCTCGGCTTTGTCGTTTACATAGGCAGTGACAATCGAGCGTCCCAAAACCGAGAAAGATCCCAGCCCCTTTTCCTGAGCCTGTTGACCGATGCCGCCATGTCCGGGATCAACCGAAGACGCATCGACATCCACGTCGTATTCAATCGCCACGCCGACAATCTTCTCTCCGATTGCATATGTTTTCGCAAGTGCAGAAACAGAGATAACGTGCTCGTAGAATTCGCTAACGTCGCTATCCGTGCCACCCGATTTGCCGTCGCTATCAACCTTCAGTGCATCATCCTTGCCGGCAGCCACGCTTCCCGCGCCGCTTTCGCTTCCAGACGCGCAGCCAACAAGCATAGAGGCGGTGCCCGCCAGCATTGTGGCCCCACCGGCCGTTAAAAAGCTTCGCCGACTCATTTCGAAAGCCATTTTTATTGCCCCGTTCCCCAGCCCGCTTCTGACTGGATTTTCAGCGTTTTTAATCAGAAATTAACGAAACGGAGTCCGTGCCTTCGAAGCGCCTAAACAGGGAATCCGTTGATGCCAGATGCCCGGCGCGCCGCTCGGAAGTAAAACTAAAGGAATATTATATAATCTAAATGAGCCAATCGATTCGCTTTTGAACGGCTATTATTCCAAAGATGAATTGAAACTACCGCTTGTTTAATATATCTTGACAAAGTCATCGGCATCATGTTTGCCTTCAACTTCTGATCGACCAAGCGGCCCTGGCGGAGACGCAGGGCCGCTTTGCATTGCAGTAAAGCTAACGGCTACGAACGGCGCGGCTCGGGAACCACGAGCCTATCGGGGCTCGCGCCCTCGGCATCCATCAGGCTCACGTAGCGAATCGACGGATCCCCATACATCGCGTAGTAATAATTGCCCGTGCGCGCGCTAAAGCATCCGGTGTAGATAGTCTTCTCGAACTTGCCATCGCCCATCCTGGACGCTCCCTCGATCATCACCACGCCCTCGAGCGAGCGGAACATGCGAACGACGTTTTCGGTCTCGCTCTCCTTTTGCGGGTAATTGGCATTGAGGTACGCCGCCTTTACAAAACGGCTCGGCGAATAGCAATCGCCCGGAATGCCGCGCATGCCGGCACCGGCTCCATAGGGCTTGAGCTCGGCGCCGCGCCATGTCGCCGTCTGCGGAAAATCGCTTGTGGCGGTGATATAGGTGCGCAGGTTTTCCATGTGCCACGGGAAGGTCGGCTGGTTGGCAAGGGTGTCGACCGGATCGTCGTATACATGCAGGCCGTCAGCCATCATCTCGACCACGATGCTGCGCTGGCTGTCGCCGATAATCCAATGGAGCAGCGACACGCCCAGCCCCTCTCCGGCAGATTTGGCGACAATCACCGTGTCGCGCAGCGCGGCCTCGACCTCATCGACCGTCGAGAACGTCGCTGCCACCCACAGGGGGAACTCATAGGCCGCGATATTGGTCTTGCCGTCGACAGGGTCCTCGGCATACTCGGCATAACCCGGGAAATTGAGACCCGCCACGGCGAGGCCCGCATCGTTGCCGCAATCGAAGAACATAGGGTAGTTCCTGTAATCGATGCACATACCGATCACCGCGTGCGCCGCTGTCGCGTCGTCGATAAACGAATACGGAATGTGAAACCCGCGCGGCATCACGCGAACCTGTTGGCCGTAGTCAAAGCTCCAGTCGAGGTTGCGGCCCAGATACATGTGGCCAGAATTATCGGTAAATCGAATACTCGTACACATAGCGCCTCCTAGCTTTACGTTCTTGCTAATTTCATTGTCTCCAAACAAAAAGGCGCTAAACACAAAAGCCCGGACATGACAACAATGTCATGCCCGGGCTATTCAAGCAGGATAAACTCAACCAAGTTAACCCCGCAGGTCGTCTAAGGGGTCAAAGTGCCGCAGATTGCCACGAAAGAGGAGCGAAGCGTACTTAAGGTACGCGAGCGACGATTGAGCGGCAAGGTGCGGTGCTTTGGTCCCCTTAGACCAACTTTCCAAGACAGTGATCGATCATATGCTGGATCATTTGCGCCTCAAAGCCCGCGTAGTCGCGGCGACACTCCTTCATCTTGCCGTCGACGATCTGGTCAAAGGCAACCTTGCACTTGATGTAGCGCGTGGACTTGGTGACCTCCTCGTGCGTCAGGCAGCTCTCCTCCATCTTGCTGGCACCCAGGCCAAACACCAGACGGGGGTTGTAGAGCACATGGGGCTCGCCGGCGTCGTCCAGATAGACGCAGACCTTCTTGGTGACGCCGATCTGGTTGGCGGCAAGGCAGCCGGCATCGTCGAGCGACTTGATGGTATCGATCAGGTCCTGTGCCACCGACTCGTCCTCGACGGTCGCGACCTCGCAACGCTGGGACAGAATAGCCTCGTCGTGGCAGAGCTCTTTAATCATACGTTCCTCCATAGGGGTCGTTGTAACTGCTTAAGTATACGGTACCCACACATTTTCATGCGAAAAATACCGTCCGTCTGCTACAAAGCGCCGAACATCAACATGCGAGGAACAACAGCGTCGTAAAGGGGCTATAGTGGGTGAGTTCGTGTCAATCGGCCTAAACTCGGGGCCGAACAAGGAAAGGGTATGCATGGACGAACTATTTCACGTCAGCGAGCGCAAGTCCACAATCGGGACCGAACTCCGCGCTGGACTGACAACATTCCTGGCGATGGCTTACATCATCGCCGTCAACCCCGCGGTGCTCTCGGGCGCCGGCATCGATGCGGGAGCGCTCGCCTGCGCCACCTGCCTGGGCGCCGGCATCATGACCATCTGCATGGGCATCTTCGCCAACCGCCCGCTCGCCTGCGCGTCGGGCTTAGGCGTCAACGCGATGATCGCCGGAATCACCACCACCGTCTGCGGCGGTGACTGGCACGTGGCCATGAGCGTCATCTTCCTTGAGGGCGTTGTCATCTTGCTGCTCGTGCTTTGTGGCCTGCGCGAGGCCATCATGGACGCCATCCCGGTTGTCCTGCGTCACGCCATCTCGGTGGGTCTGGGCCTGTTCATCGCCATGATCGGCCTGTGCGATGCCGGCATTATCACCGCTGGCGCCGGTACACTCGTCGGTCTGGGCGACATCACCTCCCCCACCTTCATCGTCGGCATCATCTCCATCGTCGTGACGGTTGCCCTTGCTTCCCGCAACGTGCCGGGCTCGCTGCTCATCGGCATCATCGTCGCCGTTATCGCCGGTATCCCCCTAGGTGTGACCCAGGCTCCGACCGGTATCATCGCCCCGCTCGACTTCTCGAGCATCGGTGGCCCCATCGCCGACGCCGGCGGCGTGCCTGCCATCGTCAAGGTCCTTACCGACCCCGCGCTCCTCGTCATCTCGTTCTCGCTGCTCATGAGTGACTTCTTCGACACCATGGGCACCGCGATGGCCGTGGCCAAGCAGGGCGAGTTCCTCACCGACGACGGCAACGTCGAGAATATCAAGGAGATTCTGATCGTCGACTCCGCCGCCGCCGCTGTGGGCGGTTTCATGGGCGTCTCCTCCATCACCACCTTCGTCGAGTCCACCTCTGGCGCTGCCGACGGTGGCCGCACGGGCCTCACCTCCGTCACCACCGGTGTGCTGTTCATTCTCGCCGCGTTCTTCTCCCCCATCGTCACCATCGTTTCCAGCGCCGCCACCTGCGGTGCTCTGGTCTACGTCGGCTACCTCATGATGAGCGAGGCCTCCGAGATCGACTGGTCCGACGTGTCGCAGGGTTTCCCGGCGTTCATGATTGTCGCCGGCGTGCCCTTCACCTACTCCATCTCTGCCGGCATTGGCCTGGGCTTTATCGCCTACGTGATCGTCGCGCTCTTTAAGGGCGAGGCCTCCAAGATCAAGCCGCTCATGTGGATCGCAGCCCTTGCCTTCCTCGTCTACTTCTTCGTGGCGTAACGGCATAGTCTGCTAAAGCAAAACAACAAGGCGCGGAGTCGCTTCGAGCGGCTCCGCGCCTTTCTTTTAGCGTCTGCCCCCGTGCCAGCGTGCGACAATTGAGGCTGTCAATATCACAACACCGAGAGAAGCCTGCCTTGGAAGCGCATCAGAAGCAGATAACCGTTTATTCAGAGTGTGCAGAAGGTACGCCCGTCATCTACCTCCCTGTGGTTATGGGCGACGGTAGTGAAGTCTACGAGCGCTGCCGAGAGCTCGACTGCCCGCCATTCGCCCTTGTCGCCATTGGAGGGCTCGATTGGAATCGCGAGCTGAGCCCCTGGGAATGCGACGGAACTATACGAGATGCCGAGCCCTTTGGCGGACAGGCAGCTGGTTTTCTTGACGAGTTGTTGAAGCAGATAATCCCAGAGGCCGAATCATCGCTCCCGCAACCGCCCGCCTGGCGCGGCGTTGCCGGCTACTCGTTGGCGGGTCTTTTTGCACTGTGGGCGCTTTGGCAAACAGATGTCTTTGAGCGCGCGGCAAGTGCATCGGGGTCGCTGTGGTTCCCCGGCTTTATCGACTACGCGCGAGAGCGCACGATGACAGCTACGCCCGACGCCGCCTATCTGTCGCTCGGTAAAAAGGAAACCAAGACGCCCAACCGCATGATGCGGCACGTACTCGACGATACGCGCGCGATGGAAGAGCTGTTTATCGAGCGCGACATTCCAACAACGCTGGAGCTCAACCCCGGCAATCACTTTGCCCAAACTGACCTGCGCATGGCGCGCGGCATCCACTGGATACTGACGCATTAAAAATGGCGTCCACGCGCATATGTAGGCCGAGCGGGAACATGCGCGGGCGGCCGAGCGATGATGCATCGTAGATGGCATCGGTGACGGCGGGCGTCGAGGATTGGGACATGGAAGTCCTTTCATGATGGAAGGGCGATCAGGCATATCGGATAACCTGCCCGAACGATACGATCCGGACCATTGTACGTGATACGTCATGTCTCGCGCGCGCCGTCACCTGCAAGCGGTAGCGTTACTTCCAAACGCGCTCGGCAATGCGCTTGACCAGCGCGATCTTTGCCCACTGTTCGTCCTCGGTCAGCTTGTTGCCAATCTCGCAGCTGGCAAAGCCGCACTGGGGCGACAGGTACAGGTTCTCGAGCGGCACATACTTTGCGGCCTCGTGGATACGTTCGACGATAACGTCCTCGTCCTCAAGCTCAGCCGCCTTGGTGGTCACCTGGCCCAGCACGACCTTCTTGCCGGGAGCAACGTACTTGAGCGGCTCAAAGCCACCGGCGCGTGGCGTGTCGAACTCAAGGTAGAACGCGTCGACGTTCTCATGTGCGAACAGGTACGGCGCAATGGGATCGTAACCACCCTCGAAGGCATACGTGGAGTGATAGTTGCCGCGGCACACGTGCGTGTTGATAACCAGATCGTCGGGCTTGCCCGCGATGGCGGCATTGTTGAGCGCCACGCCCAGCTCGCTCACCTTTTGCAGGTCAACCGGGCTCATGCCGGTCTTGGACACAAAGTCGGTATCGCAATAGATGCCCCAGGTGCAGTCATCAAATTGGATGTTGCGGCAGCCTGCTGCGTACAGGTCGGCGATCACCGTGCGATAAGCGGCCGCAATGGCGTCGGCAAGTTCCTCATCGGTCTTATAGACAGCGCGCAGGCTCTCCTGCTGGCCGTCGCAGCGATCGAGCGTGACCTCAGAGAACGTCTGGATCGGCGCCGGAATGGTCTGGCGTGCGACCTGGCCCTCCCCCTCAAGCGCCTTGACGAACTTAAAATGCTCGACGAACGGGTGGTTCTCGCCGCTAATGGGACCAGTAACCACGGCGGTGTCGGCCGTCGTCTCCTCATCATGGAACATATAACCCGTGCGTGAGGTGCGGCGCTCAATGCCGTTAAGGCCCCACATAAAATCGAGGTGCCAGTAGCTGCGGCGGAACTCGCCATCGGTGATCACCTGCAGACCAGCGGCCTTTTGCTTGTCCACCAAATCGCGGATGGCGTCGTCCTCGACGGCCTTAAGACCGGCGGCGTCGAGTTTGCCCGCAGCGTAGTCGGTACGGGCGTCCTTCACGGCCTGCGGACGAAGAAAGCTGCCAACGATATCGGCGCGAAACGGCGCGTTCGGTTGAATCGAAGTGCTCATAGATATCTCCCTTTGCATTGGTTGCTTTACTGGGACAGAGTATGAGCGCTTATATGGCCATCGTAAAATATACGTTTATAACAGTTTGATATAGATACTTCCTATATCAGTCTGGACCGCCATAATGAGATTTGACCCGCGTGGAGCACAGCAGCCTAGATATGCTGGCGGATCGCGTCGATATAGGCTTGGCCGTAGCGCGTGAGCGTCGTGTTCTTGCGCGTGATGATGCCGATCTCCATGTACTCGTCCACATCGAGCGGAATCGAGATGATGCCGGGGCCGTTGAGCTCGTGACTGATCACGCCCGAACACACCGTGTAGCCGTTGAGGCCCATGGCCAGGTTGAACAGTGTCGCACGGTCACGCACGCGGATATTCTTGCGGCGCTCAAAGGTCGAGGTCAGTTCCTCGGAATAGTAGAACGAGTTATAGCTGCCCTGCTCGTAAGACAAAAACGGGTAGTCTTCCAAGTCCTCGAGCGTCACGCTGGAGCGGCCCGCCAGCGGATGGTCGGCGCACACGAAGACATGCGGCGTGGCGCAGAAGAGCCCTTCGAACACGAGCTCGTTGGCCGCCAGCATGCGCTCGATGACCTCGCGATTGTGCTCCGACAGATACAGGATGCCGAGCTCGCTTTTCATATGCGCGACGTCCTCGATAATCTCGTGGGTCTGTTCCTCGCGCAGGGTAAAGTCGTAGCGCGCGGCATCGAACTCACGGATCACATCGACAAACGCGTTAACGGCAAAGGAATAATGCTGGCAGCTCACACTAAAGTGCGGCACCTGCTCGGACGCGCCCTTGTACTTGCCTTCGAGCAGATCGGCCTGGTCGAGCACCTGTCGCGCGTAGCCCAAGAAGGTCTCGCCTTCCTCGGACACAATGACGCCTTTGTTGGTGCGCTCAAAGATGTGCACACCCATCTCGTTTTCGAGATCGCGAATCGATGCGGTAATCGAAGGCTGCGACACAAAGAGCCGGCGCGAGGCCTCGGTGATGCTGCCGCATTCGGCGACTTTGACGACATACCTGAGCTGCTGAAGCTTCATGGCTGTCTCCTTAGCTGTTCGCGAGATTCGCGTCGGCTGCACCCTCCTGACGCATAAACGACGGCATCTCCCCCGTCGCGGCGCAGGCGGCAATCTGATGCAGAGCCCCGGCAACCGCATCATCTGCCGCAGCGCCGATATGCCAGCGTGCGGCAGCCGTGACGGCCTCGTTGGCATTGGCGACTGCAACGGAGTTGGGAACGGCATCGATCATGGGCAGATCGTTATCGGAATCGCCAAATACGGCCACCTCGTCGGGCGTCAGGCCCAAGGCGCGCGCCAGCTCCAGCGCAGCGCAGCCCTTGTCCCAACCATCCGGAAGGATGTCGAACAGGCGCACTCGGTTGTTGGGAAACACAAGCGAGAGTTCCGGCATCTCAACGGCAACGCGCTCGCGTAGCTCCGCGAGCTCCTCACGCGAACGGGCACTCCAGATATTCGCCTTAAACACCGGCGCGTCATCGACAACGGGACGGCACGGGGCCTCTTCGCCTTTGAGCCACGCATTGCCGCCCGACTCCATAGCGCGACGTACACGCTCGGGATTGCTCGTCACGCAATAGGCATCGTTACCCCAAAAGTCATCGCCCAGGCTGTAGACTTTTAGAAATGTATCGTCGGTTTCTTGCTCCAGATAGTCAGCCAAACGTATCAGAGCATCGTTGTCGATTGCGCGCGAAGCGACTACTTCGCCGTCGACAAACATCACCTGGCCGTTACAGAACGCACCGGTCGAAAAACACTCGGAACGGTTTTTGAACATCCAGCCCATCGCGGACGGCTGACGACCCGAAACCGGCCCAAAGTGCAGACCCGCCGCCTGCATGGCATGAATACCCTCAATGGCGTAGTCGCTGGCGCCGTCATGCCCGGCTGGAATCAGCGTATCGTCCATATCGGTCAGCACAAGTTTGATCATAGAGTCCCCCAGTCATTTTCACCGCAACCATTGTAACGGTGCGCTAGTATAGGGAACAACAGATTCGATGCGGGAGTGCCGGCGGTGCAAACCACAAGGCTGAGAGGGCATGGGGCCCAATCCTTTGAACCTGTCAGTTAATGCTGGCGTAGGGAGCATGCCGCCTTTACAGGGGCGCTGTCTATGCACAGCGCCCCTTTTCTATGCCAAGGAGGCATGTGCAGTGATTGATTCGGAACAGCTTAAGCAAAATGTGGTCAAGGCCGTGGAGGAGATTCGCGCCACCAATCCGATGGCAGGCTCCATCACCAACACGGTGACGATCGACTTTGTCGCCAACGCGCAGCTCGCCGTGGGCGGATCGGCCGCCATGGTCTATCTGCCCGACGAGGGCGAGGCGCTCGTTGCCGGCGGCGGCGCCATCTATCTCAACATGGGCACGCTCTTCCCCATCTACGAGCAGACGATTCCCCGCGCGGCGAAGGCGGCACACGACGCCGGCAAGCCCTGGGTGCTCGATCCGGTGGGCCTGGGCATCGGTAGCCTGCGCACCCAGTTGGTAAACGAGCTCAAGCAGTATAAGCCCGCCATCGTGCGCGGCAACGCCTCCGAGATCATCGCGCTCGCCGGCCTATGGGGTCTTGAGGGCGAGGCGGCCGATCTGAGCCGCGTACGCGGTGTCGATACCACCGACACGGTAGACGCCGCCCGCAATGCCGCGGTGGCGCTCGCCCGCTACACCGGTGGCGCCGTAGTCGTCTCGGGCGAAGTCGACCTGATCACCGACGGCACGACCGTGGCCAAGTCCCACGGCGGCAGCCCGCTCATGTCCAAGATCACCGGCTGCGGCTGCTCGCAGGGCGGCGTGCTGGCCGTGTATGTCTGCGCCGCCGATCCGTTTACGGCAGCCGTCTGCGGTACCGCCGTCTACAACGTCGCTGGCACGCGTGCTGCCGCCGTCGCCGATGCCCCGGCGAGCTTTAAGGTCGCCTTTATCGACGAGCTCTACCGCGCGAGCGCCCAGGACATTGCCGATAACCGACTCGAGCTCGAGGAGGCATAGGCCATGTCCGATCCCGCAACCAATACCGGCATGAACACGCTCGTCGCTGTGGCCATCGCCCCGTGCGGCACCGGCGATGAGCTATCCGCCGAGGTCGCCGAGGTCGTGCGTGTCATTCGCGAGAGCGGCCTGCCCAACCGCACCACCTCGATGTTCACCGAGATCGAGGGCGACTGGGACGAGGTCATGCAGGTCGTGCGCGACGCAACCTTTGTGTTGGCGAGCAAGGGCATCCGCACCGAAGTCGTGCTCAAAGCCGATATTCGACCCGGATTTACCGACACCATGACCGGCAAACTCGAGCGCATGGAAGCACAGATCAAAAAGCAGGAGGAAGCACGATGAGCATCCGCGACAACCTTGATATCTCGGCCTATCTGGTACTCGGCCCCGAAAACACGCTCGGGCGCCCCGTGGGCGATGTGGTGGCCCAGGCGCTCGACGCCGGCTTTACCTGCATCCAGGTGCGCTCCAAGGTGGCAAGCGCCCGCGAGATCATTGCGCTGACCGGCGACGCCGCGCAGGCAATCGCTCAGGCCGGCAAGACCGGTCAGGTCGCCTTGCTGATCGACGACCGTCTGGACTGTGTGCTTGCCGCACGCGAGCAGGGTATTGCCGTCGACGGCGTGCACGTGGGCCAAAGCGATATTCCCGTCGAGGTCTGTCGCAAGTTGCTGGGCCCCGACGCCATCGTGGGCCTTTCGGCCCGTTGCGAGGAGATGCTCGAGTACGTCAAGACCGCCGACATGAGCCTAGTCGACTACCTGGGCATCGGTCCACTCCACGAGACCGAAACCAAGCGCGACTGCGGACGCGCGGCCGACGGCTCTATCATCACCAAGAGCTTTGAGGACCTGGCCGCACTCCACGCGGCAAGCCCCGTGCCTATCGTGGTGGGCGGCGGCGTCAAGACGGCCGATCTGCCGCAGCTCAAGGCCACCGGCGTCGACGGCTTCTTTGTGGTGAGTGCCGTCTGCAGCGCCGATGACCCCTACGCCGCGGCCAAGGAGCTCGTCGACACCTGGCAGCAGGCATAGGCTGAGTAGCCGCTCTGCAGCCTCATATCTTCAATAGCGGAAAGCGCATCCCAGAATGGACGTCCAAACTGGGATGCGCTTTCCGCCGAGATGGCGGCAGCAGCCTCTACCCTGCCAGATATGCCTCCAGTGCCGGCAAGGTCGCCTCCGCATCGCGGCGACCAATCTGGTAGATGCGCTCAAGTTCATCGGGCTCGCGACACAGCGACGGCACCTTCACCGATTCGCTCGGACGCACCACAAAGATATCGCCGGCGGCCTCACGACGCGCCAAATCATCGAGCGTGGCATTGTAGACCTCATGCCGATGCTCGAGCGCTGCGACAAACTCCGGATAGTGATGGAACACGCGACGCAGCATGGGCATCACGCTGTTGGGCTGCTTCACAAAGCCCGCCGGTTGCGTGAGCACCACGATATTGCGGTCATACCCCTGCGCAAACAGCCATGCACTGGGAATAGAATCAGCAACGCCACCATCCAGATACTTATGCCCGTCAATAGCAACGGGACGCGTCGCCACAGGAATAGCAGACGACGCCCGGATCCACTCGATATCGCGCTCGTCGCCATAGGGCAGGTCGTGGTAGACGGCCTTGCCCGTCTCGATATCGGTACACACGCACGTAAACCGCATGGGGCAGGCGCGATATGTCTCCAAATCGATGGGATCGCGCTCGATGGGCACCTCGTGATAGGCAAAATCGGCATTGAACATATCGCCGGTTCGCAGCCAGCTGGTCACGCTTGCGTAGCGCTTGTCGGCACAATAGGCCTTGTTATAGCGAATGGCGCGGCCGATCTGGCGCGATTTAAAGTTGTAGCCAAACGCCGCGCCCGCCGAGACACCCACCATATGGTCGCAAGTTAAGCCGTGCTCCATCCAAACGTCGAGCACGCCCGCCGTATACATACCGCGGTAGCCGCCTCCCTCGAGTGCCAGCCCCACCGTGCGCGTCGTATTTGACTGTGCCATGCGACCATCTCCGTCCCCACAAATTCAAACGGAACAAGTATACCCGTCAACATATATCGTCTCAGTCGCATTTTCATCGAACATCGCATCGTCGCGCTACCGCCTGTCGAATAATAGCCGCCCACAGCATGTGCACCCATATATAATTGTGCACTGTTGTTTACACTACTCAGCTGTTATCAACAGCGAACATTAGCCGACAAATTAACTCAACAACGCAGCAAGGCGGGGGCCTGGACACACGCAAAACGCCGAGCAACGACGCGTGTACACAACGAGCTCGCCCGACGCAATCCGCCCCGACCTCAGAAAGCCGCTTAGAACATGGATACTGTCAGCAATTACACCGAAACGCTCGAAAAGACCGTCCGTGACCTTCTCGAGCGGCAGGAGGATCTGATCAGGACTGCCTTTACCGACCAGCTTACTGGGCTTGGCAACCGTGGCGGCTTTGCCCGTTCCCTCGAGGAGCTCTGGGAGCAGGACGCCCCCGTTACCATGGCGTTCATCGATATCGACAATCTCAAGCACTGCAACGACGTCTTTGGGCATGACGAGGGCAACCGCTATATCTTGCAGGTAAGTCTCTATCTTAAGCTGTATATGAAGGTGGGCGAAGCGGCGTTTCGCATAGGCGGCGACGAGTTTGCCATCCTATCTACGATTGCAACCGAGGACGACCTCGCCGAACGTCTGAAACACTGCCGAACGGTTCTGCTCAAAAACAACGATTCCGAGATGCCCCGCTCGTTTAGCTACGGAGTGTCACATGCCGACCCCGCCCTGGGCGAAGCTTCCAATCGCATGACGCTCGATGCCGACCATCGCATGTACGACTACAAGCTACGTCACGCCATGCACCTCGATCGACGTAATATCACGCAAGTTCACGCCGACGACTTCGAAATAAGCGATCGTATTTTTGACGCCTTTTCGATGCTCAATGAGGGCCGATATTTCTTTATCGAGAACTTGGACAAACATCGCACCCTTTGGTCACAAGGTGCCTTGCGCGATCTTGGCCTTCCCTCGGAGCACATAGACAACTGTCGCGATTACTGGAAAACGCGCGTCCATCCCGACGACCTTGAGGCCTGCATCAACGACATCGACCAAGTCTACAACGGCACCAAGCACCGTCGCGTCATGCAGTATCGTGTGCGCAACGCCGTCGGCGACTACGTCCTTTGCCGTGCTCGCGGGTTTCGTATCGACGGCGACGGAAATGTCCCCTCGCTCTATGTCGGCGAGCTCGTCAACCACTCACTTGCCGAAACCGTCGACGCTGCCACAGGCCTCGGAACGCAGCGCATGCTGGCCAACGCCATCGACGCCTGCCGCCGCGATCGTTGCGAGACAGGGCTTATAGCGGTGCGCGTTCGTGGCACGACAAAGCTCAACGAGCTCTACGGGGCCGAGGCTGTCGACAACATGCTTGCCGAATACGCAGGCCGCATGCTGTCGATCACTCGCGGCAGGAGCCGGGTCTACCGTTCACGAAGCGTTCAGTTCGTCGTGCTCAGCAACGACCTAGACCACGAGGCATTCGAGCAACTGACCCGCCACCTTAAAGAGGCCGTTTTCGCTCCTGTTCGAATCGCAGGCGACACCATTACTCCCGTCTGCCTTGTCGTCCCGGCCTTTTACGAGCACTTAACCCATCAAGCGACCGCCGTTTTAGGCGAACTCGACCGTCGCCTTCGCACGGCCGGCGGGCTTGTTCCCAACGACAGCCTCCCCATACCCGAGGCGGAGCGCAAAAGCGCCATAGCAGAACGTATCGACTCGCTCACGGGTCTCTATCGACCCAGCGAGTTTATGCGGCGCGCCAACGCATTTCTCGAGGCAAGGCGCAACGGCACCTGGTGCATCGCCACGGTCGACATGGGCCACATGCGCCTGTTTAATGAATGGCGCGGCCAGGCCGAGGGCGACCGCGTACTCGCCGATGTGGGCACGGTCCTCAAGGACATCGAGAATGCCGATATGGGCGTCGCAGGGTACTGGGGCCAAGATGACTTTTGTGTACTTATCCCCTTTAAGCACATCACCGTCCATCAAATCTACAATCGCGTTCGTGAGGCAGTAGCCAGGCATGATGACGGCGTAGGTTTTTGGCCGTCCATGGGCGTTTACCCCATCGACTCCAATGAGGAAATCACCATCGATGCGCAGGCAAAGGCCATGTTTACCAATCGACGCGCAAAAAACGACTTTAAGGAGCGCATTGCCATTTTCCGCCCCGCGGAGTACGAGCGCGAAGTCGCGTTCCACCGCACGCTGACCGAATTCCAGTACGCGCTGTCAAATGGTCGCATCACGTACTATCTTCAGCCCCAGGTCGATATGGAAACCGGCGAGATTATTGGCGCCGAAGCACTCACCCGCTGGATTGACAAGGACGGCTCTCTCATTTCGCCCGCAACGTTTATCCCCGCACTCGAGGAAAGCGGCTTTGTAGTGACACTCGACAAGTACATTTGGCAGGGTGTCGCCATATGGCTTCGCGAGCGTCTCGATCGCCGTCTTCGCGTGGTTCCGGTCTCGCTTAATGTGTCGCGCGTGGATATCCTTGCCTGCGACGTTGCCGAACATATGGGGGCGCTCGCCGCCCAATACAACCTACCGCCCGAGCTCATGCGTATCGAGATCACCGAGACGGCTTATACGGGAGAATCCGAGGCCGTGGATAAGCTGACCGCAGATCTGCACACCCGCGGCTTCTCGACCTATATGGACGATTTTGGCACCGGTCAGTCCACGCTCGCGATGCTCAAGAACGTCAACGTCGACGTCATCAAGCTCGACCGCACCTTTGTGCCCACCGACCGCGATCAAGGCCGCAGCACGCAAATCATTTCATCGATGCTCGAAATGGCGCAGTCGCTCCATCTGCCCGTCGTGGTCGAAGGCGTCGAGACAAATGAGCAGGCGAACATGCTACGACAAATGGGCGCCCGCTACGCTCAGGGCTTCCTCTACTACCGCCCCATGCCGGCGAAGAGTTTTGAGGCATTGCTCGATGGCGGCAATAACAACTGATACGCTCGCGCGCAAAACGCCACCGCCGAAGGGGGCATTTGTCCCCATTGGCTAACTTATATCCCCAATTCAAACCGAATTGGGGATATGATACAAACCGTTGTTCCGCCCAAGGAGGTTATCCATCATGAACGAGTCATATCGCCTGGGCGAGCAATCGATTATTGCCTATCTTCAGCGACTTGCGAACGGCGTCTCAACCGCCGAACTCGATGTTGCCGCGCTGCCTGCTGAGCTACGCGCCGTTGGTGAGCAACTGCAAAAGACGCATGCCATCCTGCAACAAGAGCGTCAGCTGCTTGAGCGCAACGCCTATATCGATCCACTCACCAACTTGGGCAACCGCAACGGATTCGACCGTCACGTCGAGCAACTCTGGCGCAAAGGCGACCCCTTCACCTGCGCCTATATTGACATCGACCATCTCAAGCATTGCAATGATAGGTTTGGCCACGCCGAAGGCAATCGCTATATTCTGGGCATCTGCCGCACGCTCTCCGAAACCATGGAGCACGATGAGATGCTGTTCCGTATCGGTGGAGACGAGTTTGTGCTTATCTCGCTCTCCGCAAACGAGACCGAACTCGAGCAGCGCTTGGAACAGGTACGTGCCGGGCTGATCGAGGCGAGCTCAGGTGGCAAGGCGCCCATGATCGGCAGCTTTAGCTTTGGCTGCTCGCGCGTCGATCCACTTGCTGGCGACACGCGTCGCCAGATGACGATGGATGCCGATCGCAAAATGTATCGCTATAAGCTTATGCATCGTGTGCAGCAACCGAAAGACGATGACGCGCCGCAACGCCCAATCGTCGATCAGCTTCCCTGCAACGACCGGGTGTTCCAAGCGATCTCCATGAGCTCCGAGACGCGCTATCCGTTTATCCTCAATCTCGATACGGGAGAATCGCAATGGTCGGTTAACGCCGTGCGCGATTTTGACCTGCCCTCCCAGCACCCTTTTAACTCACTCGACATGTGGCTCGCCCGCGTTCATCCCGAGGACCGCGACAACGTACGTGTCGAGCTCGACATGGTGATAAACGGCACGTGGCACTTCCACTACATGCAGTATCGCGTAATGGATGCCACCGGAAAATACGTGCTTTGCGACTGCACGGGCTACCGCTTGGACGGCACCGATACCGAGCCCGGCATGTATGTGGGCATTATCATCAACCGAAGCTTGGCAGATACGACCGATTCCGTGACCGGCTTGGGCGATATTCACGCCCTGGTCAACGCCATTGGCGAAATGCGTCGCGTGGCGCGCAAGGCTGGTTTGATCGCCATCAAAATCGACGATATCGCTCAGGTCAATGCCCGCTTTGGCTTTGATGCGGGCGACCGCGTTTTGGCAGAATGTGCCGCCTGTCTGGTGGAATGCTCGCGCGGTAAGGGTCGTATGTTCCGCTCGACGGGGCCGATGTTCGTGGCTCTTTTCGACGACTTTGATCCCGAAGAAACCGATGCGATTGCAGAGGAAATCGAGCGGTTCCTGGGTTCACCCGTGCTCTTTGGCCCATTTGAATATCAGCCGCCCATTCGCGTGGCCACGCTCCATCTGAACAGCGTTGACCGACAGCCCGTTTCCATTTTGAACGAGCTCAAAGCGTTGCTCGGGAAAGCCGTGCAGGTGCCAGGTACCAAACTGGATTAGCACCGCGCCCGCGCCGCCTCCCCCATCGTGCGATAATCCTCTGCAGAAGTCACCAAAAGCAGAGGGAGTTTGTGATGAAGGTTCTTTTGGTCAATGGCAGCCCCAAGGCAAACGGCAACACCGCCCGCGCACTCGCCGAGGTCGCCGAGCAGCTCAATGCCGAAGGCATTGATACCGAGGTGTTTCAGCTGGGCGCCAAGCCCATTCGCGATTGCATCGGTTGCGGCCAGTGCGGCAAGCTTGGCGGTCGCTGCACCTTTGACGATGACGTAGTGAACGAGCTCATCGCTGCCGCCGAGCAGGCAGATGGCTTTGTTTTTGGCTCACCTGTCTACTATGCGCACCCCAGCGGCCGCATCCTTTCGGCCCTCGATCGCGCCTTCTATGCCGGCAGCAAGGCCTTTGCGCACAAGCCGGGCGCTGCCATCGCCGTCGCCCGTCGCGGCGGTACGTCGACGACCTTCGACGTACTCAACAAGTACTTCACCATCAACCAGATGCCCGTGGTTGCCTCCACGTACTGGAACAACGTGTTTGGTCGCGTGCCCGGCGACGCCAATGGGGACGCCGAGGGCCTTGCCACCATGCGCAACATCGGCAAAAACATGGCCTGGCTCCTTCGCTGTATCGAGGCAGGACAGGCCGCCGGCATCAACGCACCCGAGGCAGATCGAGCAACGACCAACTTCATCAGGTAGAACGGCGGAACAAATACATGAACGTGCAGATTTTTGGCACCAAAAAGTCCTTCGATACCAAGAAAGCACAGCGCTTCTTCAAAGAGCGCCGCATTAAGGTGCAGTTTATCGACCTTAAGGAAAAGGAGATGAGCAAGGGCGAGCTCACGAGCGTGATGCAGGCGGTCGGCGGCATCGACAAGCTGCTCAACCCCAAAGCCAAGGACGAGGAGACGCTCGCGCTCATCCAGCACCTCACCCCTAGCCAGCGCTTCGACAAGCTGCTCGAGAACCAGCAGGTTCTAGCCGAGCCCATCGTGCGCAACGGTAAGAAGGCCACCGTCGGTTATTGCCCCGATGTATGGGGAGCCTGGGAGTAGCTTGTGTTATTTGCCGGCGCGTGGGTATAAGAGCAGGCGTTTGGCATAAGATTCAACTGTAAGCCATGTCTAACAAAGGAGGGCACATGCCCAACAAACCCGTGAAGATCATCATGCTTACCGGATACCTCGGTGCCGGCAAGACCACGCTGCTCAACCACATCCTCGCTAACGACGGCGGCATCCGCGCCGCCGTGATCGTCAACGACATCGGCGAGATCAACGTCGACGCCAGCCTTATCGCCGACGGCGGCCTTTCCGAGACCGATGACCTCATCCCGCTCACCAACGGCTGCATCTGCTGCACGCTTTCGGACGACCTTGCCAACCAGCTGCAGGGCATCGCCGATTCGGGCAACTTCGACTACATCATCATCGAGGCATCGGGTATTTGCGAGCCTATCCCCATCGCCTACACCATCTCGAGCTTCTGCGACGAGGCCAAGGTGGGCGGCGAGCCCAAGCTCGCGCTCGACAACATCGTGGCCGTGGTCGACTGCGCCCGCATGTACGACGAGTTCAACGGCGGTCGCGACCTGCTGGCAGAGGATATCGACGAGGACGACATCGAGAGCCTGCTCATCCAGCAGATCGAGTTCTGCTCCACGCTGATTCTCAACAAGACCGATACCGTGAGCCCTGAGCAGATCGCCGAGCTCAAGGCCATCGTGCGCAGCCTGCAGAAAGATGCCGTGATCGTCGAGGCCCAAAACGGCGAGGTCCCCATGGAGGAGCTGCTCGACACCGACCGCTTCGACTTTATGCGCGCCTACAACTCCGCCGCCTGGATCGAGGCCATGGAGCATCCCGAGGAGCACGACGACCCCGAGGTGCTCGAGTACGACATCGAGACCTTTGTGTACTCGCGCCGCAAGCCGTTTGACCTGCAGAAGTTCACCGATTTTGTTGAGCAGGAGTGGCCCGACGAGGTCATTCGCGTCAAGGGCCCGCTGTGGCAGACCGGCGATCCGGACATGTGCTACATGTTCGAGCAGGCCGGCCACCAGATGCGCCTGATGGAGAACGGCCTGTTCGTTGACTCGGCGCCCGAGGGCGAGAAGCAGAAGATCATCGACGAGAACCCCGAGATCATGCAGATTTGGGACGACGAGACGGGCGACCGCATGACGAGCCTGTGCATCATCGGCCGTCACATGGACAAGGATGCGCTCATCGCCTCCCTCGATGCTTGCCTGACCGACTGGCACCGCGCCTAGGTTTATCCAAGCGGGCATTTTCCGCCCACGTAACCGCCAAACCACCACGAAGGTGCCTGTCCCCTTCGTGGTGGTTTTTCGTTCTGAGCCAAGGAGATTCATGTTCAACATCGTGCTGTATGCGCCCGAGATTCCGGCCAATACGGGCAATATCGGCCGTACCTGCGTGGTCACCGGCGCCCGTCTGCATCTGGTGGAGCCACTGGGCTTTTCGCTCGACGACAAGACGGTACGTCGCGCCGGCCTGGGCTACTGGCAAAACCTGGACGTGACCACCTATGCCAGCTGGGAGGATTTCCTTGCGCGCAATGGTCTCTCCCCTGCCGACGAACGCCTGCATCTGCTGACCAAAAAGGCACGCCGCACCTATGCGCAGAGTGCCTACCGCGATGGCGACTACTTGGTCTTTGGCAGCGAGAGCTCGGGCATTCCCGAGCCACTGCTTGCCGCGGCGCCCGAGCGCTGCGAGCGCATCCCCATGCTGCGCGATTGCGACTCACTCGATAACGCCGAGGCTTGGGAAGCCCACGAAGAATCGCTGGGGCATACCGAGGACAGCCACGAGGCCATCCTCCAGCAGGATATCTGCGGCAACTTCATCAATCCGGACGACTACCGCATCAGCGCCCTCAACCTATCCAACAGCGCCGCCATCGTCCTCTACGAAGCTCTGCGCCAAACAGGCTTTCCGGGAATGTAACAAACCTGCCATTAGGGGACGGGGTAGAAATGGCAGATTTTTAAACCCTCTAGCTCTTGACAAGCTGGTTTTGGCATCAATGAGGCAAAGGGACTGTCCCTTTGCCTCATTGATGCTCTAAATAACGAACCATTGCTTTTAATCAGAATTAACTAGAATAAAATAAAGTTAAACGGCGGTGCGAAAGGAGAGCCTTGTGGAATATCTCGAGAACCCGTTTACCCCCAGTTTTGGTGAGGTTCCTGCCCATCTCGCTGGCAGACAACAGATTATTCGGGATTTGGACCGTGCCTTCTTGAGCCAGCGCAGGCGTCCGGAATTGACTTCGATCTTCTCAGGCGCGCGCGGAACCGGTAAAACCGCTCTCATGTCGTCGCTCGCGACAAGGGCGGAATCCCACGGCTGGATAGCCGTAAAGACGACCGCGCTCTCGGGAATGCTTGAGGAAATCGAGTTCGGGGCGAAACGTGCTGCAGGCCATCTCATCGACCCGTCTAACAACTTCGAAGTCACTGGGCTTGGAATTGCACCGCTCGGCAGCATTGAGGTCAATCGCGTTCACGATGCCTCAACCTGGCGTTATCGCATGAGCGATATCATCGACCAGCTCAACGGGGCCGGTACCGGTCTGCTCGTCACGGTTGACGAGGTGGACCCGACACTCGACGAGATGATTCAGCTCGCAGCGACGTATCAGCACTTTGTGACCGATGGGAAACGCGTCGCCCTGCTCATGGCGGGACTTCCCAACAACGTATCGACGTTGTTGAACCACAAGACGGTCTCGTTCCTTCGCCGCGCCCAACAATATCATCTGGGTCGCATTGCCGACTATGACGTACGCGAGGCCTTGATTCGCACGATCCAGGAAAACGATCGCCTGGCAGATGCCGAGGGAATCGATAGAGCCGTTCGCTCGATCTCTGGTTTTCCCTTCCTATTGCAACTCGTAGGCTACCGTGCCTGGGATCTCACAAGCGATTCGAAGGAAATCTCGTCACGCGACTTTGACCTGGGAATCAAAATCGCGCGCGACGAGATGGACGACCGAATCCTCGCGGCAACCTATCGGGAACTCACTGCAGAGGACAAGCGATTCCTCATCGCCATGCTCGATGACGAGGAAGAGTCCACCACCGCTGACCTTGTCGAGCGCCTTAAGCGTTCGCCGCAGCAGGTCTCCCGCTACCGACGCCGCATGATAGATGCCGGCATCATCGGGGAACGAGGACGAGGGCTCGTCGCATTTGAATTGCCATTCTTCCGCGACTATCTCGCAGCTCAATGCGTGAAACAGAAATCAATGTGACAAAGAGGCAGTCCCTTTGTCACATTGCCTATAGGTAGCGACCGGTAATGCTCTTGGAGCAAACTGCGATGTCGCCCGGAGTGCCGGCGCAGACGATTTGCCCGCCGGCGTCGCCACCGCCCGGTCCCATGTCGATCACGTAATCGGCGTTACGGATAAGGTCGAGATCGTGTTCGATCACGATAACCGTGGCGCCTTTGGCAACGAGGCCGTCGAACACACTCAGCAACACCTGAACATCGAGCGGATGTAGTCCGATCGTGGGCTCGTCGAATACGAATACGGCGTCGTCCTGCACGCGGCCCATCTCGCTCGCGAGCTTAAGGCGCTGTGCCTCACCGCCCGAAAGCGCCGGTGTGGGCTCACCCAAGGTGAGATAGCCCAAGCCCAGGTCGTGTAAGGTCTGCAAGCGCGCCTGAACCTTCTTGAGTCCCACCGTGGCGTCGAGCGCCTCATCCACACTCATGTCCATGAGCTGCGGCAACGTAAGCAGGCTCCCGTCCTTGCCCTCGCGATGGACATGCGAAGCCGCGTCTGCATAACGTGAGCCGCGACATGCCGGGCAGACGATTTCGACATCGGGCAAAAACTGCACGTCGAGCGATATCGAGCCCGTGCCATCGCACGTGGGGCAGCGCAAGGCACCGGTGTTGTAGCTAAAGGCACCTGCCTTGTAGCCGGCTGCCTTGGCCTCGGACGTACGGGCGAAGGCACGGCGCAACTCATCATGGATGTCGGCATAGGTCGCTACCGTCGAGCGCACATTGGCGCCGATGGGCGTGGCGTCAATTAGGTTTGCGCGGGCAATGCCTTCGGCGTCGACCCAACGCACGTGCCCCGGCAGACGCTCGCCGGCCGCCTGCGCCTTAAGCGCCGGGATGAGCGTCTCGAGCACCAACGTCGTCTTGCCCGAACCCGAAACGCCCGTCACCGCGACGAGACGGCCGCGCGGGATATCGACTTCGAGCGGTTTGACGGTATGGATGGCATCGGTTGCCATGCGGATGTGGCCCTGGTCGAACATCTCCTCGTCAGTCACCTGCGGACGCATGCGCTTGGACTCTGTGCACAAAAACGGGGCGATGCGGCTGCCCTGCGATTGTTCGACCTCATCTATCGTGCCAGCGGCAATCACATTGCCGCCGCCCGCTCCGGCAACGGGGCCCATCTCGACCAGATAGTCGGCTTCCGCCAGCACGCGCGTGTCGTGGTCGACAACAACCACGGTGTTGCCGTCATCCACCAAATCGCGCATCACGCCTACCAGGCCGTCGACATTTGCCGGATGCAAGCCGATCGAGGGCTCGTCCAGCACATAGAGCACGCCCGTCGATCGGTTGCGCACCACGCGAGCAAGCTGGACGCGCTGGCGCTCACCCGTGGAGAGCGTGGCGCCGGCGCGGTCGAGCGAAAGATAATCGAGGCCCAAATCGACCAGGCGACGGGCCGCACCCAAAAACGAATCGCAGATATCCGTCGCCATGGGCTGCATCTCGGTCGGCAAGGATGCGGGCACCTCGCGCACCCACTCAACCGCATCACCAAGCGTCATGGCCGCGGCCTGTGCCAGATTGATACCGCGTACCTGGGGCTGGCGTGCGGCCTCGGAGAGACGCGTGCCGCCACAGTCACGGCATGGCCCCTCGCGCAAAAAGCGTGCAACGCGTTTGAGACCCTTATCGTCTTTGACCTTTGCGAGTGCGTTCTCGACGGTATAGACGGCGTTGTAATAGGTAAAGTCGAGAGGCGTGGCGCCCTCGCCGTTTTTGGGAACGTAAAGAATGTGCTTCTTAACCGCGGGGCCGTGAAACACGATGTCGCGCTCTTGAGGCGTGAGCTGGTTAAACGGCACGTCGGTGCGCACGCCCATCTCGCCGGCTACCTGCTTCATCAGATCCCACATGAGCGTACCCCAGGGAAGCACCGCGCCTTCGTTGATGGTCTTTGACTCGTCGGGCACCAGGCTCGCCTCGTCCACCTCGCGCATGACACCAGTGCCGCCGCAGGTAGAGCACGCGCCGCCGCTGTTAAAGGCAAGGTCCTCGGCACCCGGCGCGTAGAACTCGCGGCCGCATGCGGGGCACGTGAGCGACAGGCCCGCAGCCACATTAAGGCTCGGCTCCACACGCGCCCCGCAATGCGGGCACACGTGATGGGCACAGCGGCTAAAGAGCAGACGCAGGCTGTTGTTGAGCTCGGTCATGGTGCCAAAGGTGGAACGCACGCCCGGCACGCTGGGGCGCTGATGCAATGCGAGCGCCGCCGGCACGTGCAGCACCTCGTCCACCTGGGCGTGTTCGGCCTGCGTTAGGCGACGTCGAGTATAGGTGCTGAGCGCCTCCAGATAGCGGCGCGAGCCCTCGGCATAAAGAACTCCCAGCGCCAGCGAACTCTTGCCCGAACCCGACACGCCGGCAATACCCACGAGCTTTCCCAGTGGAATATCGATATCGATGTCCTTGAGGTTGTGTACACGCGCGCCACGCACCTCGATCGCCTGCGGGCTCATCTTCTGTTCCGTCACCTTTATCACCCTACTCATGCCATAAAACTCGATCGCGAATGTACGCGCCCAGCATGGGCACGGTAAATCGGACGAGGCCGTATCCGGCAGCCTCGATGACACGCTCGCGAATCAGGCTTGCGCGATATTTGCTCGCCCAGCTCTGGGTGCGATCGCAGCGCTCAATGATATCCGCCATGCGAGTCGGTTTGCCCTCGTCAACCGCCATGGCCTCGATAAAGAGGCGCTGTGGACTGCGCAGCCCGTAATACAGAGGCGCGTCAACCGCTTCGTAGAACTCGGAGACGGCATCCGCATGGCCATCCTCGACATCGCGCCTTTCGATGACCTGCGAGCTACGCCGGACAGCAGACCGCCACATGTAATATCCCACCAGCTGAACCATATAGGGATGCCCCATGCTCTTGCGCGCCGCAAGGTCCGCCGTCTCCGCGTCAACGTAAAGACCAGCATCTTTGACCGCCTGGATATATGAATCACGCACCTTGGGCAAGGATATCGCCCCCAGCGTACGCTGCTGGGCACGCCGCAAAAACGTCACGCTCGGCTCTTCGAGCAGATCGTCAACCATACTGGGTAAGCCGGCGAACACCAGCGCAAGACCGCGCTGGTCGCTATCGGGCAAGCCCGTGGCATCCTGGTCTCCGAGCACCTGCTGATAGAGAACGGCAAGAGCCGCCAGTTCCTCGATAGACGCAGATTGCGCCTCGTCAATCGCAAACAGTATGCCCTTGCCTGGACCGAGCTTCTTGAGGCGCTCGTTGACCAGCCCTCGCAACGTTTCACCCTTTGCTCGCGCCGCCTCGACTGACATCCGGCCAAACGACGGACCGAACTCCATTGACGTCACAACGGGTTTATTCGAGCGAAGCGCGTCGGCCAATCGGTCGCATAAGCCAAGCGAAGCGGAATCGGAGACAACCGCCCATCCGCGCTCATTGGCTAGACGTTGCAGCTCCCGCAGGAGAACCGTCTTGCCACAGCCGCGGTTTCCCGTAATGAGCATGAGCCTACCCGGCGCTCCGGCGCCGTTATCGAGCCCTTCCTCGAAATCTTCGATGACCGACTCGCGGCCGATGAGTATCGGAGGCCGCTTGCCAGCCGTGGGCTTAAAGGGATTTGGATTCATGTCGGCCTCCTCGGATTGGCAAACCCTGGTAATAGTTATACCAACTTGTACCGAGTTATACCAATAGCATGTGACAAAGGAACTGTCCCTTTGTCACATGTGGCCGAAAAACTCGGCGTCTGCTGCTCGCCAGGGGCGGAAGGTGGCGGGATCGATCTTTACGTGCGCCGCGGCGGGCACGTCGTACCATTTGACCGTGTAACCGGCGCCGTGAGAGCAAAAGACCGAGTCGGGCGTGTTGGGCAGATCGGCCTCGGGCTCATAGGCGGCCGTCTCGATTACGCGCTCGGCATCATGGCAAGCCGAATAGCCGGCGAACTCCAGGTACAGATGACCGCGACCGCTCGTGTAGGCAGCCACCTCCAGCGCATAATCCTGCACTTCGGATGCCGGCACGCGACCCACAAGCTTCGCCCGGTCGCCTGTTATCGTCGGCGGCTCGTACTCGGCACCCATGCGCGTGGCATCCGAGAGCGCCCGGCCCACGCACTCCCCCGGCACCTCGAGCTCAAAGCGGTACCACGGCTCCAACAGCACCGCCGCGCCGGCCTCACGCGCCTGCATCAAACCCTGGCGAATCGCGCGGTACGTGGCCTGGCGAAAATCGCCGCCCTCGGTGTGTTTGGCATGCACACGGCCGCCCGTAAGCGTAATGCGCGCATCGGTGATGGGCGAGCCGGTCAGCACGCCCAGGTGATCGCGCTCCATGGCGTTGGTGAGCGCCAAACGCTGCCAGTTAAGATCGAGCTCGTCGGTCGAGGTCACGGTGCCAAACTGCACGCCCGAACCCGCTGGCAACGGCTCCAGGCGTAGATGCACCTCGGCATAGTGGCGCAGTGGCTCAAAGTGGCCCACGCCCTCGACCGGCTGCGAAATAGTCTCCTTATAGAGAATGCCGCCAGACTCAAAATCAATCGAAAGGCCAAAGCGATCGCCCAGCACCCGCTGCACGACCTCGAGTTGCACGGCGCCCATCAACTGCAAATGAATCTGCTCAAGATGCGTATTCCAGCTTACGCCGAGCATGGGATCCTCGTCCGCCAACTCAGTCAGCGCTTTGAACACCGCGTGGACATCGTGTTCGCCCGGAAGCACCGTATAGGTGAGGACCGGCGCAATGACGGGCGCATCGCCCGCATGCTCCGCGCCCAGGGCATCCCCCGGGCGAACGTGCGCAAGGCCCGTCACGGCACAAATACCGCCAGCAGCAACTTCTTGGGCAAGCTCATACTTCTCGCCGTTATAGATGCGTACCTGATCGGCCTTCTGCTCCCATGCCTCGGCACCGAAACGTCCGGCAATCATCTGCTTGGCATGCAGCGTGCCGCCGGTCACTTTAACCCATGCCAAGCGCTCACCGCGATCCCCGCGGCTGACACGATAGACGCGCGCGGCAAACTCCGGGTGCCATGCCTGTTCGCGCATCAGCGCGCATATGCCATCCAGCAGTTCGTCCACGCCTTGGTCCTTGAGCGCCGATCCGGCAAAGCAAGGAAAGAGCTTGCGCTCGGCAACCATGCGCGACAGCGTCGCGGCGGAAAGCTCACCCGCCTCAAGAAACTCCTCGAGCGCCGCCTCGTCCAACGCAGCAGCGTCCTCCTGAACGGAGCCGCCCGCCAGCAGTTCGTTGGCATCCAGGCAGCCTTCGGAAAGACGCTGCCCAAGCTGTGCCAGCAAAACATCGCGGCCGGGATTCTCCAAATCGATTTTGTTGATATAGATGAACGTCGGGATCTCATAGCGCGCGAGCAGGCGCCACAGGGTTTCGGTGTGCCCCTGTACGCCATCGTTGGCGCCCACAACTAAAATCGCGTAGTCGAGCGCGCGCAGCGTGCGCTCCGCCTCGGCAGAAAAATCGACATGCCCCGGTGCATCCACGAGCATGACGTGGGTATCGCCATGGTCGAGCACGGCCTGCGACGAGAAAATCGTGATGCCGCGCTCGCGCTCGATCGCGTTCGTGTCCAGATGCGAATCGCCATCGTCCACGCGGCCGCGCTTGCGAATGCGACCAGCGTTGAACAGCATGGCCTCGGCCAACGTGGTCTTGCCGGCATCGACATGCGCCACAATTCCAACGACCGCTTGTTTCGACATGGCTCTCCTCTTATTGCAAGCCCATCGCACGCGGCAACGGGCGTTCACGCTCCACACTGGATGATACAATTTACGGGCCGGCGGGCGAAGCGGGCCCTATCCCCCGACCGAGCTCATCGCTCCGCGTTGCCGCGCGGCGATTTTCGTAGGTTCGCGCCTTGCGAAAGCCGGCTTTCAAAACAGCACAGCGAACGAAAATAGCCCCGGGTGGGACCATTTTCGTTCGCACGAATTATTGATACGCGTCCTCGCTCTTATGCCTCGCATAGCCAATCGAACGCGACACGCGGCGTGCCGTCCGACACATACACGACGCCGGCACGCTCGAACCCCGCCTTAATACTCGCGCCCTGCATGGGCAGGTTGTCCTGATGCGTGTCGATGCGCAGGTGATCGGCACGCTCCTTGGCAAAGGCAAACATCGCAGCCGCGATACCGTGCACGGTGCCATCGGACGCCACACGGTGCAGCACGGCGTACGGAGTGTCGCTGCGCCATTGACCATCCTCAATTACGTCATAGCACTCGTCCGGGCCCGGCAAAAAGGCAAACGTCGCCACCACGCGGCCATCGACTTCGCACACATAGCTGCCACCGGCGGCGATATCGGCAGCCAGTTGCTCGGCAGAAGGCGTGCCCTCGGGCCACTGTGTGGCGTTGCCATGCGCGCGCATAAAGGCGCGGGCCGCGTCATAGATAGCCATGACAACGGGAATGTCGGTATCGAGGGTTTTTCTGATCATCACGCGGCGACCTCACGTTTATTGGTATCACTTTGATTGAGCAATGATACCAACGTTTGGAGAGGGGCGCGATGCAGATGGGGAGCAAAAAGCGAGCCGCCTGGTCAAAAGCAAAAAGCGAGTTTTTGAGCACTGCCACCGGCGGCGATATGAGCGACCTGTTTGCACGCGAGGACGAGCGCCGCGACGCCCTGGACGCCGAGCGCGATGAGGTCTGGCGCTACAAGTCGTGCGAGCGCAAAAACCGTTACGACACGCGCGCCGAGGCCGAGGCCGTTATGGCCGACTGCGAAAACCGCGGGCGGCGCGGTTTGGCCTGCTACAAATGCGAATACTGCGGTGGATGGCACCTGACGTCGCACCCTTGGAAATAGGCGCCGCATCGGCACGGCATTGACGGAGCGCCAGCCATCGCGCGCAAGCTACGGGCGCGGCGGCACCAAAACATCGTAACGAACGGCCTTGCCCGCAAGTTGATAGCTCGGCTTAACGCCGGCAAGCAGTGGCCCCTTCACCGGTCGCTTGATAACGACCTTGCGCGGGTGCACCGCAAGCGCAGCTTCGACCAACGTCTCCTCATCGGCGCACGGCTGTTCCAGATGATGCAAGAGTTGGAACTTCTTTTTAACCGCCGCGCTCTTGGTGCGTCCGGGAAACATGGGGTCCAGATACACCACGTCAGGAGCGGTGAGCTCGCCCTGCTCGATCAGCTCAGCTGTATGGCGAAGGCCGGCAATGCTGTCCTCGCCCGCATGTAAGCGCATGCGCGCCACGGCTGTCGCAAGCGCCGGATCATCTGCCGCGCGATCCAAGGCATCCTTGAGGAGCGCCGCGATCACGCAATCCTGTTCATACAGATCGACGGTAAAGCCCGCGGTCGCCAGCAGCAGCGAATCCTCGCCAAAGCCTGCCGTGGCGTCAATCGCCCATGGGCTCTCGATGCCTTTTGCGCGCGCAGCCTTTACCAGCAGTTCTTGCCGCAGACGGCCCTGCTTGAGCCGCGGCAGCATGCGGTCAAAATCGGCGCGCAGCTCCATCGTACCGTCGGTGAGCGTGAGGCCCTCGGGCTTCCCGGTCAGCTCAAGCCCCGCGGCCCGAGCAACAGAAAAGGGATCGACGACGCCCATGGGTACTCCTTAACAAGCAAAACGAATACGTAAGCGCCGTTTATGCCGGCACCCAACCGTCCGCTATTGTCCCACATGCGACATGGCCCACAGCATCCCAATGCAAAGCACCGCCATCAATCCCGTGCACACGGCAGCGATCACAGAATCACCCATGCGCCTTCCCAACGACCGCGGCTCACGCACTTGCCCTGCTCCGTACATCATGGCTCCTCCTTGAGACCAACTCCTTGTTACGGCCTCATCATCTCAGCGCCGCACATGAGCTGCCATCGATTTGGCTTACGTCCAGCTTTCCCTTTTGAAAGGTTGGGTTGGGCCGCGCGGGCTCAAAGCGCTTTCAGGCGCATGCATCGCTGCGTTGAACTACAATGTGCTTCACCATATGTGCAGTACATTGGGTGCGCCAAGTTGGCGTACTCGTATCGAAAGGACCAGCCATGAGCTTCACTCGCAAGACTCTCAAAATCCTTGCTCTCATCTACTTTGTTTTGGGCATCGCCAGCCTCGTCACCG
The DNA here is from genome assembly GCA_048503295.1 of Collinsella aerofaciens. Lineage (GTDB taxonomy): Bacteria > Actinomycetota > Coriobacteriia > Coriobacteriales > Coriobacteriaceae > Collinsella > Collinsella aerofaciens_CI. The sequence continues at coordinate 48,678 of DBFRVO010000021.1, forward strand.
CCGGCGTCGGTATCGCCACGGGCGGTCTCGATTCCACGTACGGTTCGTACGCCACGCTCGCAGCGGTCGTGCTTATCGCCAAGGGTCTCGTCGACCTTGCCGCAGGCGTCGCCGGTATCAAGGGCGCCAACAAGCCTTCGCAGGTGGACGGCGCGTTTAAGCTCGGTATTGTTGCCGCGGTCGCCACGCTTGCCCAAGCGGTGCTCACGCTTCCCGCGTTTGGCGGCGACGCCATCAACTTTGGCGCCTTTGTCATCGTAGTGTACGACCTGTTCTTTGTTCAGCAGGCACACGCCGTTAAGGCCGAGAACAAGGACCGCCTATAAGCGCTCGCTTCTCATAACCTCTGCAGCCAAGCAACTAAAAAGGGCCGATCGCGCATCTCCGCGGTCGGCCCTTTACGTTTGCCCAGATAAAACCTACCAAAATAAACCTGTCCCTTTTTGGCAGGTTGTTAGCTGTGGCGGTACTCGGCGATGATGAAGTCGATGTCAGTCTGAAGGGCATCGAGGTTTGCCAGGCGCTCTTTGTCGGCGGGGCGCGTGCGGTAGTAGTACGGCGTCATCTGGAACACCGCCTCGATGTCCGCCTGGGTCTGAAGCGTAATATTCGCAGACACCCGCTGCGTTCCGACCAACTCGAGCTCGGTGGTCTGCGGCAGCTTCTCGTCATTAAGATATGGCGTGTCGTAGAGCACCTCCTTGAGCCCAAACAAATGACGGGCACCCGGCACCACGGTATAGAGTGAGCCCTCTGGCGCCAGCACGCGGGCAAACTCACGCTCGTTAAAGGGAGCGAAGAGCTCGGTCACCATATCGAAGGCGCCGTCCGCCACGGGGATGTCCTTCATGTTGGCCACGAAATAGGTCGCATCGCCGCGCTTGGCGGCCAGGCGCACCATCTCTTTGCCCAAGTCGAACCCGTAAGCGCCCACGCCCGGCACCGCGCCCATGGCACTCGTGTAATAGCCCTCGCCGCAGCAAATATCGAGCAGCGTCATGGGGCCGCTCGTAGACGCAGCACGCCCAGACACCTGCTTGCGCACCAGCTCGACCATCGCATCGCGCAACGGTGCGTAGTATCCGCGGTTCAGAAAGTCACGACGGCTGCGTGCCTGCGACTTGGGATCGCCCATGGAGTCGCCGCTCTTGGACGAGCGCAGCAGATATAGATAGCCCTCGCGCGCACGGTCAAACCGGTGTCCGCTCGCGCATGCAGCACCGCGTTCATTGTCCACCAACGGCTCATGGCAAACGGGACACAACAACATGGCAACTCCTTAGCGCGAACAACACAACGCACACCATTGTCGCACGCCTTCCCCACCTAGTCATTGGGGACGTTCTTGAATGACTAGTTAGAAGAGATAAGGAGTGTCCCCAGCTGCCGACAGAAAAGGAACGTCCCTAAGTGCCGATAGGAACACCCAATGACTAGTCGATTAGGAGTATCATCATCTGCGCAAATAAGCACGAAAGAGCATGTTAGAGATTGAGAGCGTATGGCTGATACCGCATCTAAGCACATTGACATGACCACCGGCTCGCTGTGGCGCAATATTCCCCTGTTCGCCTTCCCCGTGGCCGCCACGAGCATCTTGGAGCAGCTGTCGAACCTCATCGCCACGGTCATTATCGGTAACTTCTCGGGCGACCAGGGAACCCTCGCCATGGCGGCGGTCGGCTCCAATGTTCCGCTTACCAGTCTTATGCTCAACCTGTTTATTGGCATGTCGCTTGGCTCCAACGTGGTCATCGCCAACGCTATCGGCCGCAACGATCAGAACATGGTCAAACGCGCCGTCCATACCTCGATTTTAATGGCGCTCGTGGGCTTTGTCGTCATCGCGCTGGGTGAGATCTTTGCCGAGCCCATGCTCGCCGCGCTCAACGTTCCCGCCGAGACCATGCCGCTCGCTTCGCTCTACCTACGCGTCTTTTTGCTCAGCCTGCCCTCGATCTTGCTTTACAACTTTGAGGCCGCGATCTTCCGCTCCGTCGGCATCACCCGCATGCCGCTGCAGGCGCTTGCCGTGTCCACCATCCTCAACATTGGCCTGGACCTCATCTTTGTCCCCGTACTCCACTGGGGCGTCGCGGGCGTCGCCATCGCCACCGCCATCGCCTACACCGTCAGTGCCGCTACGCTCTTTATCCGCCTGCTCAAGACCGACTCCGTCGTCCGCGTCACCCTACGCGACCTGGCTATCGACCCCGTCGCCCTCAAGCGCATCGTCAAGATCGGCCTGCCCGCCGGCATCCAAAGCGCCGTCTTTGCCGTCGCCAACATCATCATCCAGTCTGCCATCAACAGCCTGGGCACCGAAGTCATGGCGGCCTCGAGCGCCGCCATGAGCCTGGAGTACGTGTGCTACAACCTGCTCAACAGCTTTAGCCAGGCTTGCACCACCTTTGTGGGACAAAACCACGGTGCCCGCCAGATCGACCGTTGCACCAAGACGCTCAAGGTCTGCCTAGTCGAAGGCGGTATCGTCGCGCTCACCACAATTATCGTTATTGTTGGCCTGGGGCGCGAGATCTTGTCGCTGTTCAACAGCGATCCCAACATCGTCTCGATCGGCTATATCCGCGTATGTTCGATCTTCCCGGCGTACGCCTTTAGCATGTTCTACGAAAACATGTCAGGCTACCTGCGCGGCTTTGGCATCTCGCTCACACCCGCCCTCATCACCATGATCTGCGTCTGCGGCATCCGCTTCTATTGGGTGTTCTGCGTGTTCCCGCACTTCCGCACCTTTGCGAACATCATGATGGTCTACCCCATCAGCCTGGGCACCACGGCGTTCTTTATGGTCGTGGCGGTACTACTTTGCCACCCGGCACGCACCTATCGCGCCACCCAAGCCAAAGCGACAGCCCGCTAAACACCGCACTCAACGCCACGCCAGTCATTAGTTGACAATATGCGAGCTCATATAGTCGATAAAGCGCCTCGTGGCGATAGGCATGGTGTCCCAGCTGCGCCAGGCCGCCACCACGTCGCGCGAGGGGGCATGCACGATGGGCCGCACACGAATATCGGCTCGCATGCCCTCCACAGTACGACGGTAGAGCATGCTCACGCCTAGGCCCTCCTCCACCATCGCCATGATGGTGTAGTCGTCGGTGACCTCGCTCGTCACGTGCGGCGACAGGCCATGCGCCGCGAATGCATCGAGCACCAGGCTCTGTTCGCCCTCATCCAGAAGCACAAACGGCTCGGAAGCCAGGTCGGCGAGTGTCACCTTTTCCTTTGCCGCCAGCGGATGCGCGACAGGCAACAGTGCCACCAACTCGTCGTGATAGACCACGCGCTTCTCGAGGCCAGCGGTAAACCCGCGTGCCGTAAAGCAAAAATCGACCACGCCATCGTGCACCCATTGGGCGTTGCGCGTGTAGTCGCCCTGCTTAAGGGTAAAGCGTACGCCCGGGTGCAGCGCCCCAAAGTCGCGGATCACACGCGGTAACACGGTTCGACTCACGTTGGTAAACGTCGCGATGCGAATATCGGTCGACGAAAGCCCCAGCAACTCCTGGCGCTTGCCCTCGAGCTCAGCCTCGGCCGTCACAATCTGGCGCAGATACGGCAGATATTGTTTACCGTCGCGCGTAAGCGAAACGCCCTGCTTACCGCGCTCGATAAGCGTGGTACCCAGCTCGCGCTCGAGTGCCTTGACGGCCTGGCTCACCGCACTTTGCGTATAGCCCAGCTCGTCCGCCGCGCCCTTAAGACTGCCGCGATCGACCACCATACAAACAATCTGATACCGCGATGCCATCGCACCTCCACATCAATGCAGCCGTAAAACGTTTTGCCAGGGCTTTTTCTGCAAACATTAGTATTTCTTAATCATACTGAAGATACATTCGCTTTACTACATCCACATCTGGGAGCAGAATCCTTTTTGCGAAACCGTTCTGTAACAAAAGGAGTCCCATGGATCGCAAAAAAGCAATCGCGCTCTCATTTTCCGTTCCCGTCGCATGGGGCTTTTCGTATCCCCTCATGAAGATCGGCATGGACAGCATGAACGCCACGAGCATCGTCGCGCTACGCTGCATCATCGCCTTTGTGGTCTGCCTGCTGCTCTTCCACAAGCACGCGTTGCGCATCAACCGCGACCTTATGGTCCGTGCCGCCATCATCGGCGCCATTATGGCAACCGAGCTCACCTGCATGTGCCTGGGCTCCAGCCTCACCTCCGCCTCCACCGCCGGCTTTTTGCAGAGCCTGACGGTCGTGATCGTGCCGTTTGCCAACGCCGCCCTGCTGCGTCGCGCCCCCGAGCGCAAAGTGCTCGTCGGCACCGCCATCGTCACCTGCGGTATGTTGCTGCTCTCGGGCGCAGACTTTACCAGCCTGAATCCCGGCGCGATCATCATGCTGCTCTCGGCCTTTATCTATGCCAGCCACATTATCGTGGCCAAGCGCTTTGTCGAAGAAGTCGATCCGCTTGCTCTGGGCGTTTGGCAGCTGGGCTTCGGCGGCTTGTTCTCGGGCATCGCCGCATGCGTCTTTGGCGGTTTCACACTTCCCAGTACGCCCAGCGAGATCGTGGTCGTCGTCGCGCTCGCACTCATCTGCTCTGCCTACGGCTTTATCACCCAGACGCTCGTGCAGCCCCACGTACCCGCCGAGACCACCGGCTTCGCCTTCTCGCTTGAGCCGGTCTGCTCCGCTGTCTTCTCGTTCTTCCTAGTCGGCGAGGTCCTGAGCCCCATCGCCTTCCTGGGTGCAGCTCTCATCCTCACCGGCGTCATGGCGGCAACCGTCGAGCTTCCGCGCCTCCGCGCACATGAACAGGCTCGCATGGCAGGAGCGCCCGAGCACGTCTCGTAGACCCCGCTCTTCATACAGCCGTGGCATAAAGGCAACCGGTGCGCCTTTACAATAGATGCCAACAGAGCATCTGCCATAAAGGAGCCCCATGGACACCGCGACCCGCGACCGCAACATAGCAACTTGGTTGGGCGATGCGCCGCAGCCGGTACGTGACACTACGAACCAGCTGCTCGAGCGCATCGCCCTCTTGCGTGCCGAACAGACCATCTACCCGGCACAAGACGACATCCTCAATGCCCTCGCCTACACGCCGGCCGACCAGGTCAAGGTTGTCATCTTAGGTCAAGACCCCTATCACGGACCCAACCAGGCCATGGGGCTGTCGTTCTCGGTCCCCGCAACGCAAACCAAGTTGCCGCCGAGCCTGCGCAACATCTATAAGGAACTCAAAGCCGATCTGGGTTGCCCCATCCCCGCCACGGGAGACTTGACACCATGGGCACAGCAGGGCGTCCTGCTCCTCAACACTACGCTCACCGTGCGCGAGCATGCCGCCAACTCGCACGCCAAACTGGGCTGGAGCACGCTCACCGACTACGTTATCGAACGCTGCTGCCAGCTGCCCCAGTCGGTCGTCTTTTTGGCATGGGGTCGCTTTGCCCAGCAGATGGTTGAAGGCAAGCTCGCCGCAACCGGCGCGGGCAAGGCAACCGGCAAGTTCTGCCTGGCCTCTACGCACCCCTCGCCGCTTTCGGCCAACCGTGCCACAGCAGAACTCCCCGCCTTTATGGGGTCGCGTCCCTTCTCGGCAGCCAATCAGCTACTCGAACAGCACGGCTCGACCCCCGTCAACTGGACTTGCCTCGGCTAAAAGTCGATACATCAAAAATGCGCCCGACGGCTTTCCATCGGGCGCATTTCCTATTCGGGCCAAATAAATTGTGTGCGGCCGGCCTCGCCGCCATCGATTAGCAGACTCTGCCCGGTCATAAACCGGTTGGTCACGCCCACAAAGTAGATCCACTCGGCGATCTCTTGGGCGGTGGCCCAGCGCTTAAGCGGCGTGAGCTCCATAATCTGGTTCCACAGGTGTTCGTCTTCCATCACGCAACGGTTGAGCGGCGTTATAACGCCACCCGGGTCCACACTGTTGGCAATGGCCTGCGGTGCCAGGCGGTTTGCAAGGTTCTTGGTGTAGGCGATAACGCCGCCCTTGCTGGCAGCATAGGCAGGAAACTCCGATCCCGTATGCCCGCTCGCCGACCCCACATTGACCACGGATTTGATAGCCGGCGCCGGCTTGGCGGCAAGCCCCTCCCCCGCAAAGGCGTAGCGCTCGGTCACGTTGATGGTGCCATACAGGTTGGCGGCGATGTCGTCAGCCGAATCCTGCGTACCGGCAACGTTCACGATCACCTGGGGTTCAAGATCGTCTGGAAACGAGTCCGGCTTGCGGACATCAACGATCAGATGGCGGTAGCGCTCGTGTTCGATCGCCGCCGGCAGCAGATCAAAGCCCACGACCTCGTGGCCCTCGTCCAAAAAGCGCTGCACGCACGCGGCTCCGATACCGCCCGAAGCGCCCGTGATCAAAACCCGCATACTTGCTCCTTAGGCGGTTGCGTGGCGCTCGAGGTACTCGGCGCCCACGTTCTCGCGCTCCCAGCCGCGCACGACCTTGTAGCCCACGGGGCTCAGGAAGACCTCGCACAGCAGCTCGGCAACAGCGCCGGTCAGCGAGCACATAAGGACCTGCACCCACGTCCAGCCAAAGAACGTGTGGCTTACCACAATGGCAAAGACCAGGTTGTCGATAAACTGGCCAACGCCCGTAGACACATAGGAGCGGAAGGCAAAGCTCGCGAAGTTGTTCTTCTTGAGCATACGGCCAAGCGACTGGTTGAGCGTGGAGTTAACCACGGCAGAAACGAGCATTGCCAGCGAAGAGCCCAGCACCACGTACCAGGTGCCGCCGATGGTGGCGTTAAGGGCAGTGTTGACCTCGATCATGCCCGTGTCGTAGTAGGCGCCCCACATGCCGGGCGTGAGCGAGCATGCCCAAAAGCACAGGCTCACGGCGAGGTTGACTGCCAGCGCGAGGATGGAGATTTTGATGGATGCCTTGGCGCCAAAGCGCTTGCAGATCATGTCCTGGCACAAAAACGAAACCCAGCTCACCACAAAGCCGCAATCGAGTGCCAGATACGGCAGGCTGATAAGCTCTTTGTTGGCCAGCAGGTTCATCATGATGACGCTCACGAAAAACAGCGAAACCGTTGCCGCGGGAATGCTCCGCAACAGGACCTTGTAGTCCTCCATGACCTTCTTGATCATTATGTACTCCTTTGGTTTTAGGTTTTACGAGCAGGATATCGGACCCGAACTGCTCGGACGCCCCGGTCTTGAGACGACGGTGGGTATGATAGCCGCTCACACGGCATCAGGCAAGCAAGCGGCGCGGCAGCCCCACAGGGCCACCGCGCCGATGCGTTAAAAGGCTACGTTGCCAAACTCCGACAGGATAAGATCGGGGTTGTGATCGGTTGCCCAATCCACGTTCCACGGACTCGTGAACAGCAGCAGCTTACCGCCGCGCATGTCCTCGACGCGCAGCGTGTCGCGCGTGAGCGAAAGGCCCGGGATATCGATGGTATCGGGGTCGTTCTGGATCCAGCGAATGTCCGTATAGGGCAGCGGCTGGCGACGAACCTCAACACGGTACTCGGCCTTGAGGCGGCGCTCGAGCACCTCAAACTGCAGCACGCCGACCACGCCCACGATGACGCTCTCCATGCCGGCACCAAGCTCGCGGAAGATCTGGATGGCACCCTCCTGGGCAAGCTCCTCCATACCCTTGACGAACTGTTTGCGCTTGAGCGTATCGACCTGCGTAATGCGAGCGAACATCTCGGGGGCAAACGTCGGGATCTGCGGGTACTGCACGTGGCGCTTGCCGGAGCACACGGTATCACCGATGCTAAAGATACCCGGATCAAACAGGCCCACGATATCGCCCGCGTACGCCTCGTCCACGATGGCGCGGTCATCGGCCATCATCGAGGTACCCGTGGCAAGCTTAAGCTTGCGGTTGCCCTGCACGTGGAAGGCATCCATGCCGCGCTCGAACTTGCCCGAGCAAATGCGCACAAAGGCGATGCGGTCGCGGTGGTTCTTGTCCATGTTGGCCTGGATCTTAAACACAAAGCCGCTAAAGTCGTCGCGGCAGGGATCGACCGGTTCGCTGGTGAGCGTATCGGTATAGGCGCGCGGCGTCGGGGCCAGACGCAGGAACTCCTTGAGGAAGGGCTCCACGCCAAAGTTGGTGAGCGCCGAGCCAAAGAACGCCGGGCTCAGCTTGCCGCAGGCCACGGCATCCAAGTCGAGCTCGTCGCCGGCACCATCGAGCAGCTCGATGTCGTCCATCAGGTTCTTATGGTTCTCCTCGCCGATGAGCTCATCCATGGAAGGATCGCCCAGCTCGGCCTCGACCTCGGCGACCTTCTTGGTGGCGTTGGCGTGGCCGTCGCCCTCAAAGGCGATAACGCGACGGGTCTGGCGGTCGAACACACCGCGGAAGTTACGGCCGCTGCCAATCGGCCAGTTCATGGGATACGTATTGATACCCAGGACGTTCTCGATCTCTTCCATGAGCTCAAACGGGTCGCGAGCCTCGTGGTCGAGCTTGTTCACAAAGGTGAAGATGGGAATGTGGCGCAGCGTGCAGACCTTAAAGAGCTTTTTGGTCTGGGCCTCGACGCCCTTGGCACCGTCGATGACCATGACCGCGGCGTCGGCGGCCATAAGGGTACGGTAGGTATCCTCCGAGAAGTCCTGGTGGCCGGGGGTATCGAGGATATTGACGCAGGCGCCGTTATAGGTGAACTGCAGCACCGAGGAGGTAACGGAGATACCGCGCTCCTTCTCGATGTCCATCCAGTCCGAGACAGCATGCTTGGCCGAGCTCTTGCCCTTGACCGAGCCGGCGGTCTGAATGCTGCCGGTATAGAGCAGCAGCTTCTCGGTAAGCGTGGTCTTACCGGCGTCCGGGTGGCTGATGATCGCGAATGTGCGGCGCGACGAGATTTCATCCGACAGGCTTGCCATGCGGATCCTTTCTTGCATTGAGTGCATTACGTCGATGTAACCGCACTATTGTAGCCGCGAAATCTCGCTCTAGGGTGCCTATCAGGACAAATTCATCAGTTGTGGCCTAGGGTAGCAGTCGATGGCGGCACTCCGCAGCAGTTCGTCTCAATCTGTAACATCTAGACGGTTTTTGAACCTCTACCTATTACAGATTTAGACAAACAGGTGGGCGTCCCAGAAAGATCTCGATCTGTAACATCTAGCCACTCAAAACGGGTCCATCTGTTACAGATTGAGATATAAGGATAGACGGGTGGCCAATGTCTCGATCTATAACATCTAGCAGCCAAAATCTTCTCCAGTTGTTACAGATTGAGACAACCAGGTGGGGCCCGCCAGTAAAATCTCAATCTGTAACAGGTAGCCGTCCAAATCGGTTCCAGATGTTACAGATTGAGATGAATGAACGGGCGGACAATCCCTATTTGCCTCTTGCATAACTGTGCATAGTGTATATATACTGTGATTACCGGTTATATACACGTGTAGCCCATCAGCTAAGGAGCCGCCGTGGACATCATCCTATCCAACTCGAGCGACAAGCCCATCTACGAGCAGATAACCTCGCAAGTCAAAGCTCAGATCTTATCGGGCACGCTCGCTGCGGGAGCCAAACTCCCCAGCATCCGTGCACTCGCGAGCGATCTTGGCGTGAGCGTCATCACCACCAAGCGCGCCTACGCCGACCTGGAGCAGCTCGGGTTTATCTGCACCGTGCAGGGCAAGGGCTGTTTTGTCGCCGAAGGCAACCAGGAGCTCTTGCGCGAAAACCAGCTCTGCCATATCGAAGATCTGCTTGCAAAAGCGGCAAGCCAAGCCGAAGCCTTGGGCGTCACGCGCGACAAGCTGCACGAAATGCTCGACCTGGTAGCCCCCGAAACCATGCAGTAGCCATCTGCAAGAAAGGCTATACCATGCAAAACTTGCTAGAACTCAAAGGCATCTCACGCCGTGTGAGCGACCGTTTTTCGCTGCGTGATGTCACGCTCGCTGTGGAGCCCGGCCAGATTGTCGGCTTTGTGGGTGCCAACGGTGCCGGCAAAACAACGACGATTCGAGCTGCTCTCGGGCTTGTAAAGCTCGATGCCGGCGAAGTGCACCTGTTTGGGCAGCGCTGTGGTGCCGACGCGCCCGATGAAACGCAGCGCCATCTACGCTCCCGCGTCGGTCTTGTCCTGGACACGTGTCCCTTCCCCTCCACGCTCAAGGTGGGCCAGGTCGAGAGGCTCGTAGGCCCGGTATATCCCACGTGGAGCTGCGAAACGTTCGCCGGATTCATCGACCGATTTGGCCTCGACCCCAAGACGAAGGTCAAGGACCTCTCCCGCGGCATGGGCATGAAGCTGCAGCTTGCCTGCGCGCTCAGCCACGATGCCGAGCTGCTCGTTTTGGACGAAGCCACCGCAGGCCTCGATCCCATGGCGCGCGAGGAACTGCTCGACGAGCTGCTTGCCTTTGTCGCCGACGGCCAGCACAGTGTGCTGCTCTCGAGCCACATTACGTCCGACCTCGATCGCGCCGCTGACCGCGTCGTCTGCATCGATAACGGCTCGATTGTATTTGACCTGCCACGCGAGAACATTACCGACCTCGCCGGCATCGCCCACTGCACTCAGGCACAGGCCGCCGAGCTTATGGCTTGCGTCGAAGGTGCCCGCGCCGCCCGCCACGCCTACAGCGTGGACGTACTCGTGCCCAACCGTCGCGAAACGCTCGAGGCCTTCCCCGAGATTCCCTGCGACCGGGCAACCATTGACGACTATCTTCGCCTCATGCTGAAAGGGGTTTCGAAATGAAACGCGCCTTTATGTCCGAGCTTGCCGTCGTTCGCACGCTTGTCCCGAGCATCGCGGGCGTCGGCCTGTTCATATTCGTCGTGTTGACCCTCGCCAACGCATCGGGCGGTGACTCTGGCATGAGTGCCGGCGCCTGCGCGGTCAGCGCCATGTCGCCTATCATGGTCATGAACTCGCTGGCCGGCTTCGACAATCAAAACGGATGGGAGCGTTATCGGGCAACGCTGCCCCTCTCGCGCAAAGACATCATCTGCGCACGCTACCTGAGCGTTATTGTCTTCTCCGCCGTCATGGCATGTGCAGCCACGCTTTTGAGCATCGCTTCCATCCCGCTCTTCAACAGCGCGGGCATTCCTTCGACGGGACAGACGGTCTTTGAAATCGCAATCGCCTCGGCAGCATCGATGCTTATCTCCCTCATGATGGTGTTTTTGGCACAGCCGTTATTCTTTCGTTTTGGACACATGGAGGCGCTGCGCCTATCCGTTGGCCTGTTTGCCATGCTCGGGTGTCTTACCATGGCAACGTTGAGCTCCTCCAACCCCATCAGCAACTGGCTCATGTCGATTGCCGGAGCGAATCCCGATCCTGCCGTCCTTGGCGGTCTGTGCGCAGGAATTGCCGTACTGGCCCTCGCGCTATGTGCAATCAGCTGCACCGTCAGCACCAAGGTCTATCGAGCACGCGATCTGTAGCCACGCGAAACTTGACCCATGCTGGCCACAATCGGTCGCAATCGCCCATCCGTAAATCCGTGACAAATAGCATATCCCCAGCCTGTGCGCGACGTTCTACAATGAAAGCGTTACGGGCCTCGGCCCAATTTCTATCATCCAAGGGGATGTCTTTTTGGTCATTGTTCTTTAGGGAACGGTCAATCGCATACAGACGCAAAACGGCCGTCCAACGGCCGTGGTTTGTTGCGCCGTTCCGCCTCCGTCATCTGCCAATTTTGCACCTGATAGGAAAGAACAATGAACTCTGCGAAATCTCAATCCTTCCCAAAAGCAACCAGCTTCGACGCGACGCTCGTACGCTCTAAAATCATGGGGCCGAACCCCCTCAAGCTCTGCGAGGAGCCGCTTTGCGATGCAAGCATCCCCCGCGGGGCCCGCGTCTGCGACCTTGGATCGGGCACCGGTATCACCAGCGCCCTGCTTGCCCGCGAATACGGGTTCGACACGTACGCCGTCGATTTGTGGAGCGACCCACAGGAAAACCGCGCGTTCTTCGATTCGCTCGGTATCTCGCGCGACACGATTCATCCCGTTCAGGCGGACGTCTCACAGGGCCTACCATTTGAGCACGGCTATTTTGATGCGGTCGTGAGCATCGACACGTACAACTATTACGGCCGCAATCCGCACTATCTGGGCGAGCGCCTACTCCCCTACGTAAAGCAAGGCGGGATGCTCTACGTAAGCATCCCCGGCATGGTTCGCGACTGCCACGACAACCTGCCCGTTTGCCTGCTCAAATCCTGGACGCCTGAGCAGCTCGACTATATGCACGACATATCTTGGTGGCGTTCCATGATCGAGCCGACCCCCGGCGTCGAGATTGTCTCGATGCAGCCTATGCTCTGCACGGACGAAGCATGGGAAGACTGGCTCGCCTGCGACAACGAGTGCGCAGCAGGCGACCGCGCTGCCGTTGAAGCCGGCGCGCTCGAATACCTCAACACCATCGCCATCGTGCTGAGGAAGCTCTAAACAATAGCCGCGCGAGGCCGCAAACAAACGGCCTCGCGCGGCTTCTTTAAAACGAGTTCTGAACAAACGTAAAGCGCAATACGCTACTTGCGCAGCGGCTTGGGCAGTGGAATGCCGGCGGCGATGACGGCCGCGATGATCATGCAGACGATACCCTTGAGTGGGAAGCACATGAGCAGCAGGCCCACGACCATGACCGGCTGACGCATGACCGCACCCATCGTCGATGCCGTGCAGACGGCGACGCAAAAGACCGGATCTGCGCCGGTGAGGATGGCAAGGCCATAGCCCAGGCTTACGCCCGAGAAGATAACCGGGAAGAAGTGACCGCCGCGCCAACCAAGGTTGATGAGGGCGGGCGTCAGCATAGCCTTGACAAGACCGGTCGCGATAAGCACGCCAGCGGGAATGGTCAGATAGGTTTCCATGAGCACGTCGGCCTGGGTCTCGCCGGCAAACATGGTATAGGGCAGGACCGTGCCACAGATGGCGAGTGCCAGACCGGCCAGCATGGCCTTGACGACAGGACGCTCCCCTATTGCATGAGACAGTGCCTCGCTCGCATGCTCAGAGACAAAGTGCAGCCATCCGCAAACGGTGCCGACCAACGCCAGCGGAATGAGCCAGACAAGTTCCAGGTTGCCCACCACGGCAGCCTCGAACCTCGGCATGCCCATGCCGCCGCCCATGAGCTGGCCGAGCAGCAGGTAGGTGCCCAGACCACCGGCAATCGCAATGCCGTAGACCACCGTCTTTTGCGCCTTGGGCAGCTTGATCGTGATCTCGTCGGACGCGGACTCATCGTCGGCGTCTTCGCCCTGGCCGTCAGTACTTCCGGCAAGCGGCGCCACAAAGCCAAACACGGGCGCGGTAAAGAGCGCCGTCAGAGCAGCCTGGGTGCCCAGCAGCGTAAGCTCCCTAAACTCGGCACCAAAGCGGCGCATGCGGTCGCCGACCCAGCTGCACAGGCCCGCGATGACGCCGGTCAGACCGGCTTCCGGTCCAATACTTCCGCCAAACAGCAACGGCAGCAGCGCCGCAATCGACAGCTTGCCCAGATTGTCGTACGGGTAGCGACCGTCTTGCTTGACCTTGGTCATGACCTGGTTGAGGTCGTCGGTCTTGGCGCCCGTCATCTTTTCGTACAGGCCAATCACCAAGCCGCCCAGCAGGCAGACAAAAAACGGGTACGGCAAAAAGCCAAACGGACCGCTGGCGAGTTCGGGCGAAGAGACACCCAGCATATGCGGGACCTCGGTCCACAAATAATCAATGCCGTGCTCCATCGCAAAGAAGAACAGCCAGACTGCGGCACCTGCGAACGCACCGGTCACGGCAACGCTAACTAAAAACAGCGCGCGGTTTGTGGGTTTGGCAAGGTTATCCATCGGGTCCTCCCGCGGTCAAAATCGACATAGTTACGTTTTATTGTAGAGCGAGCGTTGCCCGAACGAGCCAACCGTCTGTGCCGCAAACGGCACCATTGGGAGTCATGGTGGGGCAGGCTCAAAACTTATCCGTTGATAATCGAAGCAATCTCGCGCAAATCGTCGGCGAAGTAGATGCCGTGCTGGCGCCTCGGGCTCGAAAGCCCCTTATCAATCATGTGCCCGAGCAGCGCCTTAAGGTCGTTGTAGTAACCGTCCAGGTTATACAGGATGCATGGAGCACTCAGGTGCCCCAAAGACACCGCGGACATGACCTCGGCAATCTCCTCGAGCGTGCCCGTCCCGCCCGGAAAGGCGATGAACGCATCGCCGAGCTCGATCATCTTGGCTTTGCGCTCGGCCATATCGCTCGTCACGATAAGGTCGTCGATACCGTCATGTTGAAACTCGGCCTCGATAAAAAAGCTCGGCTCAACACCCGTCACGTGTCCACCCGCCTCGAGTACGCTATCGGCTAGCGCACCCATCAGTCCCGATTTGGACCCGCCGTATACGAGCGCGTGTCCGTTGGCGCCAATCCAATTGCCCAGCTCCTGTACCGCGGGCAGAAACGCCGGGTCGTTGCCGACGCTCGCGCCCAGGTACACCGTGATGTTCATATGCAATCCCCCTCGTCGTGACGCGCGGCACCCGTTCTATCGTTGCCGGCGACGGTATTCGCGCACGCGGCGCGACAAATCGGCGAGCTCATCGCGGTCGAGTTCTTCCAAATGCTCAAGATCGTCCATAAAGCGCGCCATGGTGTCCTTTTGGCGCAGCTTGATGAGCGTATTGCAGTAGTTCACCGCCACGCCCGTAAGCATGGCGATATAGAAGATACTGATGACGCTTAGGATGACGGTAATGCCGCGGGCAACCGGTGTCTCGGCCGGAATGTCGCCAAAGCCGATCGTCGAGACCGTCTCAAAGCTAAACCACAGGCCATCGCCAAACGTAAGGGTCGTGGGCTCGGACAGCCAGACGGCCGTCGAGCACAGCAGATAGAAGACGAGGAACAGCTCCGTAATGCGCACGAAGCCCGCCTGGCGCAGTACGTCAGCAAGTGTCCTGAGCTTTTTCATCGCGACCCCTTCCACGGACAACCAATCACGTTCGCTCGGTATTGTCCCACGCCTCCCCCGCAAACGAAACTAGTCGTTTGGGACGTTCTTAAATGACTAGTCAAACAAGAACGTCCCCAATGACTAGTCGTTTAAGAACGTCCCCAATGACTGCCGAGCGGGACCGTTTAGCGGTGCAGCTGCCGACTGGGCAGGCTGAGCTGGTATCCTTATGCGGTAATGTCTCGATTCGTTAGGATTGCATGTGAGAGCTTCCGCTGTCCTTCGTTCAGTTATATATCGCACCTTGGCCGTCGCGCTTGCCGTGCTCGCCGTACTGAGCACCATCATGCCCGCCCCCGCCTATGCCGCCAATACCGATCAGCTGGTCAAAACAGTCCGCGTTGGTTGGCTCGTCAACAACGAGGGCTTCCAGGACGGCACCCCCGGCGAGCGTCTCTCGGGATGGGGTTACGAGTACCTCCAGACCCTGTCGTACTACACGCCCGGCTGGCGGTACGAATACGTCTCCGGCACCTTCACCGAGCTTATGGACATGCTCGAGGCAGGCGAAATCGACCTCATGCCCAACATCTCCTACTCCGAGGAACGCGCCCAAAAGCTGCTCTTTTCCTCGAACCCCGAGGGCACCGAGCGCTACTTCATCTACGCCAAGCCCGATCGAGACGATCTGGCCAAGGGTGACCCCCAAGCTCTCCAAGGCCTTACCATCGGCTGCAACCCCGGCGTTATGCAAACCTTCGTTGGCCAGCAGTGGCTCGCCAACGAAGGCATTACCTGCACCTATAAAGAAATCGACACTGGCGGTGCCCTCTTTGACGCGCTCGCAAACAACGAGGTCGATGCCATCATCATGAACGACACGACCTCGTTGCCCAACGCCTCCCCCATGTTCTACATTGGTTCGAGCGACTACTATTTTGCCGTCCCCAAAAGCCGCTCTGACCTGATGGACGACATCAATGCCGCCATGTCGGCAATCGCCCGCGTCAACCCACGCTATATCGACGAAGTCAAATCTCACTACTCGGCCCAAAACAGCGGTTCATCATCGCTCAACGGCCCCGAACGTTCCTGGCTCAAAGCAAATGACAACACCATCACGCTCGGCTACATTACGGGCAAACTCCCCTACTGCAACGAAGACGAAGACGGCAAAATTGAAGGCTCGCTCGCATCGCTTGCGACGACGCTGCACGATAAATTTGGCATTACGGTCAAAACCGTCCCCTTTGATAGCTACAAGATGATGTCAAAGGCCCTGTCAAAGGGAAGCATAGACGTTGCGCTGCCGGTATACCGAGATTACTGGTTTGCCGAGCAAACAGGCGTTGCGCAGTCGGTATCGTTGGGGACCATATCCCTCACCGCCATCCACACCGGCAGCGACCTGAACAAAGACCTTCAGAACATCGCCTGTACCAAATCATCGTTTGTCAACAAAAATGCACTTGAAAATCTGTTCCCCACAGCGACCGTGACCGAATACCAATCCGACGATGAAGCGTTCGGCGCCCTTAGGAAGGGAACGGCGCACTGCATCATCGCTCCCAGTTCACGCGTAAAAACCATCGGCGACCGTTATGATCTCGAGGACTGCGAGACGGTCGAGCTCCCTGACACCTGTGACCTCGCATGCTGGATTTCGCGCGGAAAGCCCGAGCTGCTGGGAATCATCAACAAGGGCATCATCAATGCCGGAGAATCGCTCTCCGCAAGCAATTACTCATCCACGTCGTACACGACCCAGGAATCAGACACGCTTCAATTCCTTTTTCGCAACCGCACCGCCATTGCAGCTACCCTCATCGGTATGTTGTCGGTCGGCATCGTCCTGCTCATCTGGGCGCTCGTGCGCGCTCGAACCGAGCGCAAAAAAGCCGATGCCGCCAACGCCGCCAAGACGGCATTCCTCACGCGCATGAGCCACGACATCCGAACGCCGCTCAACGGCATCCTGGGCCTTATCGATATCGAGGAATTGAAGGAAGGCGATATCCAGGTCGCCCGCGAAAGCCGCGCCAAGGCTCGTGTTGCCGCCAATCACCTGCTCTCGCTGATTAACGATATCCTCGAGATGGGCAAAATCGAAGACCGCAAGATAACACTGGAACATGCGCCTTTTAACCTCAAAGAGCTCTGTGACAATACGCTGGTTCTGTGCAAGCTCCGTGCATCCGATAACGGCATCACAATGCAGGACAATAGTCTGCCATACGCCACGGGGCCATACATGGTCGGCAGTCCCACCCATATCCGACAGATCATGATCAACCTGTTAGACAACAGCATTAAGTACAACAGGTGCGGCGGCTCCGCCACCTTTAGCTCAAAGACCAAGCCACTCGATAACGGGCGCGCGCTCTTTTGCTTTAGCGTTTCGGATACCGGCATTGGCATGACTCCCAAATTCTTAAAACATATCTATGAGCCGTTTGCCCAAGAAGGTAACGATGCGCGCAGCAAGTTCCAAGGAACCGGCATGGGCATGCCAATCGTCAAGTCGCTTATTGAACTGATGGGCGGCACCATCGAAGTCACCAGCGAGCTCCATGTGGGCACCACGTTCTACGTGGAAATTCCGCTCGATATCGACAAGAATCCCCAGGCGCGGGCGAATACGGTTGAGAGTACGCTCGACTGCTCGCTCGCCAACATGAACGTGCTGCTCGCCGAAGACAACGAATTGAACGCCGAGATTGCCCAGGCGCTGCTAGAATCCGAGGGCGTCGTGGTCACCCGCGCCGCCAACGGCAACGAAGTCGTCGATCTGTACCTGTCACATCCCGCCGGCAGCTTCGATGCGATTCTGATGGACATTATGATGCCGGACATGGACGGCTATGAGGCAACCCGCGCGATTCGTCTGAGCGAGAAGGTCGATGCAGCCGATATCCCCATCATCGCGCTCACCGCCAATGCCTTTGCCGAGGACGCCAAGGCGGCACACGACGCCGGCATGAATGCCCATCTATCCAAACCGCTCGACTTTAACAAGCTCAAAAACATACTCGCCCGCATCAAGAAAAACGGATCCGTTTCGCTATAGTTTGTGCTCAACCACCACGCACGACCAGAAAGGAAGCCAACGATGTTTAGGCCCTTACGTCGAAAGAAACGCGCCATCACTGACGAAGAAGCGCGCGAACTGCTCGCTACCTGCAAGCGCGGCGTCTTTGCCGTCAACGGCGACGATGGCTACCCGTACGCCATTCCCGTCAACTACTTCTTTGACACCGATCACGACAAGATTTATTTCCATGGCGCCAAGGCTGGCCACAAGGTCGATTCACTCAAGCGCGATGACAAGGTCTGCTTTACCGTTTACGGCAACGAGCGGTACAAGGACGGTGACTGGGCTCCCTACGTTATGAGCACCGTGGTCTTTGGCCGCTGTCGCCTGGCGAATGACACTCCCGCGTTTATCGAAGACAAAGTCCGCCAGCTCGCCCTTAAGTACTACCCTTCCGCCGAGGAAGTCGAAGAGGAAATCGCCAAAGACATCAAGGGCGTCCAGCTCTACGAGATTACGATTGAGCATCTCTGCGGCAAGCAGATTCAGGAAAAGTAAGCCCCTCAGCAGGTCTCATCAATAACAATATGGCCCGGGTCCAACCAACATTGGAACCGGGCCATATGCTTATGAAGCGTCGGCGGCGATGTGCGCCAGCGCCTCGACGAGCTCTTGCGAGTTCACAGGCTTGCTCAGGTGCGCGTTCATGCCTGCCTCGCGCGAAAGCCTGCGGTCGTCGGCAAAGGCGTTGGCACTCACGGCGATAATCGGCGTGGTCGCGGCATCCTCGCGATCGAGTGCTCGAATCTGGCGCGTGGCCTCAAGGCCATCGATGCCGGGCATCATGATGTCCATCAACACCACGTCGTACTCGTGCGGTGCACTTGCGGCAAACACCTCAACGGCAGACTCACCATCCTTAGCATGCGTCACGACGGCACCGGCACGGCTGAGCGTAGACTGCGCGATCTCGGCATTCAGATCGTTATCCTCTACGAGCAAAACGCGCAAGCCCTGGAGCGCATCGCCGTCTCCCGCATCCGCGGGAACTGCCTGAGGAATCTCGGAGCGGTCGCACTTCTCGAACGGCAGGCGAATGGTAAACGTCGTCCCCTGCCCCAAGACACTCGTAAAGCTCATGGTTCCGCCCATAAGCTCGACCAGCTGTTTTGCGATAGGCGCGCCCAGGCCAGTTCCCGACGAAGCGCCTTCCACCTGCTGCTCCTCGCGGCAAAACGGCTCGTAGAGGTGCTTTTGGAACTCCTCGCTCATGCCAATACCGTTGTCGGCGATCGTGTATTCATAGACGGGGACGCCATCCGCTGGCTCCACCTCGCGGCACACCAGGCGGACATAGCCGCCCTGGCGGTTGTACTTGACGGCATTGCCGGCAATATTGAGCAACAAACGCTTGAGGTGCGTCACGCTCACCCGTGCATAGGGATGATCAAGCGCCTGCTGGTCGCAGATAATTGTCACCAGACGCTCCTCGGCCTGGCGCTCCAGAATATCGCGCACTTCACAGTTGAGGGCCACCAAATTTATGGGCACGAGGTTCAGGTCGACCTGCCCGCTCTCCAGGCGACTCATATCGAGCGCCTCGTTGGCAAGGTCGAGCAGCAGTCCCGATGCCGTCCAGATTTTTGAGCGGCACTCAGTCTGCTTTTGCAGATCGTCCGCATTGGCATCGCCAACCTCGACCATGCCGCGAATGCCGTTGATGGGCGTGCGCAGATCGTGGCTCATGCGACGCAGAAACTCCGTCTTTGCCGAGTTGGCAGACGAGGCCTCACGCGCCGCCTTTGCCAGCTTGTCGCCATAGTCGCGCTCCTGCTGCAGCAAGTCCGTCAAACGTCGACGATCAGCGCGGCGACGCACCGTCACAACAACGGCTATAACACCGCCGTAGAGCACCAGCACGCCGGCGGTAACAGCCGCGGCGACCTCAAAGTAGCGCTGCGCCGAGGCATAGGTGTACACATAGAATTTGTGCGCTTTTCCAAATGTGCCCAAATACCACTCGCCGTCGGCGTTAATCAATCTGACCTTACCAGCCAGGCATCGATCCTTAATACCGTCGACAATAAAGACATCCGTCGCAGGCAGATCGAACACGCCCAATACGGTGGGTTCAACGGCATTGGTCGCAACGACCTTGCCGTCGCTTTCGATCACGATATTGCCGCTATCGATGGTTTCATAGCCATCAAGCAAGCTCTGCAGTTTGAGTGTATTGCTTGCAACCGCTTTCGCGCTCTGATGCCTTACCGCGATAACGATGCCCTCGCCATCCTGCCGAGTCGCGCAGCCAACGTCTGCGACCGAATCATCCGCAAGCGTGATGCGGGCGGTATAGGACTTAAGCGGATGAGTTGCCACCTCCAGCACGGGTGATTCTTTGAGATACGTAGCGAGCGACCCGTAGTCCACATCGCCCGTCGAGGACTCGGACACCAAATTGCCCGATACGTCCGTCACGATCAGCGCGCTCACGTTGAACTGGTCGGCGTATTGCTCCAGCATGGCGTTATCCACCGAACCGTCGCGCTCCATATCGCGCGCTGCCTCTCCGGCGATCTCCATAACGCGTATCAGGTTTTTGGTCGTATAGACGCTATTGAATGCATCGTAGGAAAGGCTCTGCGTCGCCACGTAATCGACAACGTCGGCAAAGCGCTGCTCGGCTTGGGCCGTCGTGTAACCGTAGCTCATCATGCCGGCAACAACCGAGAGCGCTATCCCCAGCAGGGCGACAAGGAGCCATGCCCCTGTCGAACGATCGCCCCGCTCCTCTACGGCGTGGTCGGGCGCATCGATCATGACAGGCCCTCCATATTCAAAAATGGCGAAGGGTCATCAAAGTACTTTGACACCAGACGTTCCATGGTGCCATCGGCAAGCATTTCTTGGTAGGCATGAGTGAGCTTGACGTCGATGCCACGCGCATCGTTGATATCGAAAGCGGTGCCCAAACCGACCTCTAGCAGTGGCTCATCCAAAATGCGATATGTCACACCATAGTCTTTTTCGTAGGTGAGGAACGAGGACTCATGTGCGGCGATAGCGTCGACCAGGCCCTCGACGAGCGCCGGGTTCAGGTATGAACCGTCCGAAAAGCTGTAGAGTTCCTTGATCTGCGGAACGTTTTCATTTATGCGATTGAGCAAAATGTCCTCGGGCTTGGTGGTGGACTGAACCGCCACGATCTTATCCTCAAGATCGGCAAGCGTGTAGATATCGCTCTGGGGATCGACTGCGACCACCTGGCGGCTCGCAAGGTACGGGCCGGCCCAACGATACTCGTTTTCGCGACCCGTCATGCTAAAGCTGCCCATGACGCAATCGAGCTCGCCGCTCGCCAGTAGCTCGTTCTTCTTTTCCCAATCGATCAGCTGGTACTTTGGCTTGTAACCGATGCGGGCCAAAGCCTCGGTTAGTATCTCAACATCCAGGCCAACGATATCGCCGTACTCGTCGGTATACACAAACGGTGGATAGAGGTCACTGCCAACATTGAGCGTCTTGAGGTTGTCGTCTTTGGCTTGCGAGGCGTCCAGACCTTCAAATGCAGACGTCGAGGCTCTGCCATTCGACCCGGAACAGCCAGCTATCGCTACGACAAAGGCGCTCGCCACTGCAAGCGCAACAAACAACGAAATGGCAACCGAGCGATGGGATCTTTTCATCGAGCTCCATACGATCCTGTTTACAGACTGAAATGGTTAAAGATAATAGCAAACAAAACCACACGAGCACCCAATTGTTACAGACGCTTTACCGTGTGGGGCCTTCCAGCCGACTTGGCAGAAGACCCCGCATGCAGTGCTCACTTACCGTGCATTAAAAACGTAGCGGTCCAGGCGGTCGCACGCCTCCCTTACGCGCGAAAGCGGCAGCGCCAGATTCACGCGAATGTGGCAGGGTCCATGGAACGGGCGGCCGTCCTGATACCCCACGCCCACGCGCGCCCCCTCGTCGAGCAGCCACTGAATGTCGCGGCCATGCTCGCGGCACCACTCGGTACAGTCCAGAAACACCATGTACGTGCCCTGAGGACGTGAATAGGACACGCCCTCAAAATGCTCGTCCACGTAATCGCAGAAGTACTCGATATTGCCGGCAAGCACCTGGTTGAGCTCGTCCACCCACTCGTAGCCTTGCGGCTGGTAGGCACCGATAAGCGCATGCATGGAGAGGACGTTCGTCTCGTTGTAGTGAGTCTTGTCGGACACGGCGCACACGCGGTCGCGCAGCGTCTCGTTGTAGATGATGTGGTAGCTGCCGACCAGGCCCGCCAGGTTGAACGTCTTGCTGGGCGCGTAGAGGGCAACCGTGCGCATGCGGGCATCCTCGCTCACCGACTGCGTCGGGATATGCTTGTGCCCCGGCAGGATGATATCGGACCAAATCTCGTCCGAGATCACCACGCAATCGTGCTGGCGATAGATGTCCATGGCGCGCTCGATCTCGTCACGCTCCCATACGCGGCCGCAGGGATTGTGCGGCGAGCAGAACACCGCGGCATGAATGTGGTTTTGGGCGAGCTTGCGCTCCATGTCCTCAAAGTCCATGCGCCACACGCCCTGGTCGTCGAGCTTAAGCGGGCTGTGGACAATGCGATAGCCCGCGGCTTCGATGGACTTGGTAAAGCCGATGTAGGTGGGGCTGTGGACCAGCACCGCATCGCCTGGCTGAACATACGCACGCAGCGTCGACACGACACCGCCCAGCACGCCGTTTTCGTAGCCGATATGTTCAGGGCGCAGACCCTCGACGCCATTGCGGCGGCTCTGCCATTCGATGATGCGGTCGAAATACTCGGGGCGCGGATTGAAATAGCCAAACATGGGGTGCTGGGCACGCTGAATGATGTGCTCCTGGACCGTGGGCACCGTGGCAAAATTCATGTCGGCCACCCACATGGGAATGCGGTCGAAGCCCTCGTCGGGTGCGTTCGGAGCCATACCGGGGATCTCACCCCAAGAGTCAACGGCGATGGAATCCATGCCATGGCGGTCGATAAGCGAGCTAAAGTCGTATTTCATGCTGAGCTCCCGTGCGAAGTAGACTGTTTCGATAGGCGTTATTGTCCACCAGCGTGGGCGGTTTTGGCATGGGGTTTGGCGTTGTTTTTGACGGATACGGACGGATGGTTAGTCTTGCGCGTCGTTGACGGCGACTACGGTTAGCTGGGTTTCGTCGACCGTAAACGATATGTCGAGCCCGGCGTAGGCCAGATGGTAGACGCGGTTTGGTTCGTGCTTGCTGCCCGCGCGGCGCGGATCTTGGCGTAGAACCTCGACCAAGCCGGGGAGCTTTGCGGGCGGGACCATATCCTGCAGTGCTTGCGGAAACTTAACATCGAGCTCTTGCCACGGAGCATCCTCGATCCAGCCGCCGGTCGCATCCGAGTGGCAGTCCGCAAACGGAATGTAGGGCTTAATGTCGTAGATGGGCGTGCCGTCGCGCAGGTCGGCCCCCAGCACATGGATGATGGGACCATCGTCGGTGAGCTCGACACGATCGAGCTTGACACAGGTAAGACCGATGGGATTAGGGCGAAACGGACTGCGCGTGGCAAACACGCCCACGCGCTCGGCTCCACCCAGACGCGGCGGGCGCACGGTTTTCGACCATTTTGCGTTGGTGCCGGACCTGCCCCGCGTCTTGGCATCGGCGGCTATGTCCTTAGCCGTGCCGCCGGGCGTTCCGTTTTCGAAGCGCCAGAGCAGCCACAGGTGAGAGAAAGAATCCAGACCCTCAACCGCTGCACTGGAGGCAAATTCCGGCTCAAAGACGATGCGTCCCTGCAGATGGGGCGCCAAAAAGCTGTTGCGCGGAATGCCGAACTTCTGCGGCAGGTCGGTATGTATGTGTGCGATAGGTTCCATGCCGGTCATTGTACGGCATGGAGGCGTGGGGCGTTGCGCGCAATTCTTCGCCGCGGTCCTCCGTCGTGCAACCAACGGTTGCTTGGAAGGGCACCTGCTGCCGCGTATGCTTAAGCCATCAACCAGCAGAAAGGAGCCGCTATGGCCTTTGCAGAAAAGCTCATCGCCGTCCGTCGCGCCCATCACCTTACCCAGGAGCAGCTCGCCGCCAAGCTCTTCGTCACACGCCAAGCCGTCAGCCGTTGGGAGCGTGGCGAGGTCACACCGGGCATCGACATGATGAAGCTCATTGCAGCCGTAACCGGAGAACCCTTGTCTCACCTGCTCGAAATGCCCGAGCACTATTGCCAGAGCTGCGGCATGACACTCACGCCCGACGACTGCGGCACCGATGCTGCGGGCACCGCGACCGACCATTACTGCAAGTGGTGCTACGACCACGGCAAGTACACCTACGAGACCACGATGGAGGCGATGATCGAGGACTGTGCCCCACGGCTGGCGCAAAACACCGGCATGTCGCTCGACGAAGCCGTCTCGCTCATGGGCGCCGTCCTGCCGCAACTGGAGCGCTGGCGCACCGTGCAGGAAAACGAGGAGCGCTACGGCGCCGAGGCTCGGAAGCGCTACGGCGATGAGGCAATCGATGCAGCAAACGAAACGTTACTGGACATGGACCCTCAGACATGGAGCGACATGAAAGAACTTGAACGCGCTATTCTGGGTCAGCTCTCGATTGCCATGGGCGATGGCGATGCGAATGGAAGCGAGGCTCGCAAGCTCGTCGCGATGCATCGTCGTTGGATTGGTCTCAACTGGGGACACGAGCCCCAAGACGAAGCATACCTGGGCCTCGCCCACGGTTATCTTGCCGACCAGCGCTTTGTTGACTACTACGACAAGCCCTGCGGCACCGGAGCCACGGCGTTTCTGGTACAGGCCATTGAGTCGTCGTTGACGCGTGCATAGACCGCGGCGGCTTTGGGTATTTCAATCAAAACCGCAACCGATTGGAGACCCATGGCTACTGATCATGAGCTCGTGCTCTACGTTATGACCGGCTGCCCGTATTGCATAAAGGTCAAGCGATTCCTTGCCGATAACGGTGTGACCATCCCCGAGCGCAATATCTCGATCGACGGCGATGCTGAGCAGGCACTCATCGCCGTCGACGGAAAACGCCAGGTTCCCTGCTTGTTCATCGACGGCAAGCCGCTCTACGAGTCAAGCGACATCATCGCATGGGTGCAGGAAAACCTGCTCTAGCACTCGCGTTGCGACCGACTCGCCCCAACCCATACGACCCAAACATGTACGCCAGCGGCATCCAAAGTCGACATTTTTCGACATCTTTGGATGCTAGCGTACAGCTTTTGGGTAGTCATGGACGCTCTTAGCCGGCTAATTGTTTGAGGCGACCTTTGGATTATGACTGTTTGACGCCTCTGGAAAGGTTTCCGAGAGGGCTGTGGTCAAAAAAGGGCAAATATGAGTACTGCTACCTGTTTAGTAGCAGCGATTTTGATCACTTCAGGAACTATTCAACGTTCCACTCGTCCGCAGACGACGTTATTTCTCCTCATATGTTCAATAAAAGTAGCTCTTAATGGGAACAAATCTCATCAGGAGCTACAATTTATAGCAAAATAAATGCAACCATAATGGCAACATTACTCATATTTGCCCTTTTTTGACCACGACCCTCCAGAATAGTCGCTGAGAACGACACTAAATGACAAAATCCGACACTTGGACGTTCTTATATGAGTAGCCATTGAAGGACACCTAACGACTACTCCCATTCGCGACACGCTGTGTCGCGAATTAAGCTGGTCCCATTACCGAAGACCAGTGAGAGCTCCTGCCCAGAATCTCGATAGCTTAATAAAGCGCTCCCCTCCGGAAGTTCAATGAGCATCCAAATTCCAAGCTGAAAAGCGAAGGAGTATCGAAGCCGTCAATGCTCATTTCCTATCGAACAGGCGGGTCAAAACAAGCTAATTAGCCCGATAACTGCTTGTATTTTTGTCTACAAAATTGTAATCAAAAAGAGAATCCGAGAACCGGCGCTCGACATTATGTCGATCGATAGGAGGCGCCATGGATGCTAAGCAGCTCGAAAAGATGATGGGGTTTGCCCCCGGAGAGTTGGAGAAAGCCGCGGAGGCATACGAAAAAGATGAGTGGCCGAAGGGTCGCACCATCAAGCTGGGAAGGCCGTCGATCTCCGATGAGCCAAGCGTTGTTTTATCGGCACGTGTGGGTGAGTCTGTTCTTGATGCGTTTGACGCAAAAGCAAAGCGCCATGGGCAAACACGCACGGAGCGACTCAGGGAGCTCATCACGCTCGATGCAATGATTGCCTAGACTCAACTCCCCCGCCGACCCAAACATGTACGCCAGCATCCAAAGTCGACATTTTTCGACATCTTTGGATGCTGGCGTACAACTTTTTGCTACTCATTGGGGACGCACTTAAATGAGTAGGCATTGGGGGTAGTCGTTGGGGACGTTCTTAAATGACTAGTCGTTAAAGAACGTCCCCGATGTCTAACTAGCCGCGGAAGCGAGCTATGGGTGCGAGTGGCTGCTCGCGAAAGACCCGCTCGACGGCGGCACGGTACTCGTCGACCTTTTTGGTCTTACGTACGAGCTTGTGAACGGTAGCGGGGTCGGCGAAAGCGCACTTGGCGTAGAACCACCACTCCTTCATACGAAAGACCGCGTTGCCGCCAATCTCTTCTGCATAGACCGCAAACAGCGTGTCGTGGAAACGCTGCAGTTCGGCTGCCGTGGCAGCAGGACCGCCCTTAACCATGCGAGCCAGCGCGGGGTTCGCGAGCAGGCCACGCCCTAGCATTACATGGCGTGTCCCGGGATAGGCCTCCGCCAGCGCGTCCATATCCTCAAGATCGAAAATGTCGCCGTTATAGGCCACCGGAAACGGCGCACGCTCCAGCGTCTCGCCATAAAACTCTTTGCGCGGCGAGCCCGTATAACGGTCCTTCTGTACGCGCGGGTGCACAATCAGCTCTGCCAACGGCATGCGGCAATACAGATCGAGCACACGTTCATACTCGTCATCGCGTTCCAACCCCAGCCTGGTCTTTGCCGATACCGGCAACGGCGACCGCTCGCACACATCGCTTAAGAACACCTCGAGCTCGTCGAGATTGCGCAAGAAACCCGAGCCCTTGCCCTTGGCAACAACCGTACCCGAGGGGCAACCAAGATTGAGATTGACCTCGCGGTAGCCCATGTCGGCGAGCACCTGCGCCGCCCACACAAACTCGTCCGCGTTCTTGGACATCAGCTGAGGCACCACGTTGAGCCCCTGGTTATTGGCAGGATCGATCTCCTTAAACGCCTTGCCGCCAAAGCGGTTTCCCACCCGCGGCGGCGGCAAAAACGGCGTGTAATAGCAATCGAGCGCACCGAAGCACTCCGCATGCACGCGACGGAACACATGCCCGGTAATCCCCTCCATGGGGGCCAGCGAAAGGATCATCTACTCTTCTCTCATATCAACGAACGTGACAAAGGAACCGCCCTTTTGTCACATTATTCGGAGCGCAGGGCTTCGACGGGGTCCTTCTTGGATGCGCTGCGGGCAGGCAGCAGGCCGGCAACGACCGTTAGCAGCACCGAAATTGCAATGAGTACCAGCGCATCCTGCACGGGCAGGCTCATCAGGTTGGGAACCTGTTTGACCGCAAGTGCCCAGGCATTGACCGGGAAACTCACGAGCACCACGACGACAATGGCAAAGACGCCGGCAATGAGGCCCTCGATAAAGGTCTCGGCGTTGAACACGTTTGCCACGTTACGCTTCGACGCGCCAATCGCGCGCAGGATGCCAATCTCCTTTTTGCGCTCCAGCACGCTGATGTACGTGATGATGCCGATCATGATGGAGCTCACCACCAGGCTGATACTCACGAATGCGATGAGCACCAAGCTGATGGTATTCACGATATCAGTCACCGAGCCCATGATGATGCCCATGTAGTCGGTGTACGAGATTGCCTGCTCGTCGTGGCCGGCGGCTTTGACCTGCTTGTTGTACGCATCGATATGGTCGAGTACGCGCTCCTTGGCCTCAAAGTCACGCGGGAAAATCTTGACCGAGATGGGGTCCGCCTCGTCCGCATAACCCAGTGTGGTCAGGTTGTTGTCATAGGTAAGCTGCGATGCCTTGGCATAACTCATCATGAGCGAACTCAGATCCTCGGCGTCCATGTTGAAATGGATGGCACGAGCAAAGGCGCTCGCATCCACGTGCATGGCGCTCGCCAAGTTGGCAAAACTCGACGACATCTGCGTCGCCATCTGGTCCATAAGCCCTGCCGCGCCCGCCTTGAGCTGAGCTGACACCGTCGCCGCAATCTGATCGCTGATCGACTTCATCACCTGATCCATAGCCTGCTGCAAATACGGAGCCAGCTGCTTTTGCACATAGTCGGTCATCGTCTGCTGCAGGCGCTCGGCCAGGGCATCGCCGCCGAGGGCTTTGAGCTGTGTCAGGTATTGCTGCGCCGTGGCATCATGCTCAAGATACGTCGAGAATGCGGCAGCGAGCTTTGCCGCGTCTTTAAGATCTTCGGGTGACAGCGCGCTAAACTGATCAGACTGCAAAAAGCCCTCAAACAGTTGGTTGGCAAGCATTCCCACCTGCTGCATTTGCTCGGGCGTGAGCTCCAGACCGTCAAAGATGCCCGAGAAATCTGGGGCCGGTGCTTTTGCCATGATGTCGCTGAAGTCGATGTCCTTGCCAACGCCCGAAAGGTCAATGTCCAGCCCGGATAAGTCGATACCAGAAAGGTCCATACCGCCGGCCGCACCCGAGAGTGCAGACGCATCAAACGAGAACGCGCTCTTCAGCGCCGCCTCGTCCACGCTGAACATGCTGCCCAGATCCACGCCTTGCTTGGCCTCGCCCTGCAGTTCATCGAAAGACTTGCCCGTAAAGACATCCGTCTCGGGATGGGCAAGCTGCTCTTGCACAATCTGCGAATCGGCGGCGCGTTCCATAAGCTGGCGAGTCAGCGCATGCGTATAGGCAATGCCCGGGGACAACGCGCTCGCGTTGGCCGTCTCGTTGGGTCGCACCACGCCCACAATGTGCACGTCGATACCGTCGGCAACCTTGGCTGCCATAAAGTCGGCGTCGCCAGACATGTCAGTCCACATGCCGGTCTCTTCGTTTTTGCGATAGGCATCGGCCGGCGACAATACCTTAAACGTCGTGGACAACGCATCATCGTAGGTAAAGTCGGTGCCGGTCTCGGGCGTTTCGACCCCACCGTCAGCCGTCATAGCACTGTTAACCAGGTCGTTGAGCTCATCGATATCCAGCGCGCCGATGCTATAGAGCGTGTAGTCGCCCACCGTGCCACGACTCGAAAGCACCATCACGGCTTCGTTTGCGGACGTGGGCCAATGACCGGCGACGACATCGTACTGGCTGTCGAGCAGGCCCTGGTCGTCAATCATCTCGTTAAAGACCGAGGTTCCCATGGATTCCATACTCACCGTTGCCGCCGAGCTCGCGCCGCCGCTCATGGCCTCGGTCATGGCGTTGGGAACAAGCCGAACGGGCTTCTCGTCACCCTTACCCGCACGATAGACAACCGGCGTCACACCATAACCGTACTGGATGGCATTGACCTCTTTATCGATGCCATCGCCACCGGCATCGAGCCATGCCTTAAAGCTCGTCATGTCGTTGGACT
The DNA here is from genome assembly GCA_048503295.1 of Collinsella aerofaciens. Lineage (GTDB taxonomy): Bacteria > Actinomycetota > Coriobacteriia > Coriobacteriales > Coriobacteriaceae > Collinsella > Collinsella aerofaciens_CI. The sequence continues at coordinate 78,259 of DBFRVO010000021.1, forward strand.
TAACACTTGCAAACATATCCTTTACGGCCGTGACCACGGGGATTTTATCGGTTCCCGGAGCCTTGCCGTCGGTGCCGTCGTCGGATAAATCCTCGCCGTTGGACGCCTCATCATCCACAGCCCCCTGTCCGCCCATCATGGACGACAGGTCGTAGTCCTGCTTGGAGATGGTGAGCGGGTAGCTCGAAAGCGTATCCTCCTCGACCTTTTTGATGTAGCCGTTTACGCCGTTGGACAGCGCCAGAATCGCCGCGATACCGATAATGCCAATCGAGCCCGCAAAGGCAGTCATGGCCGTGCGGCCCTTCTTGGTCATGAGGTTTCGGGCAGAAAGCCCCAGCGCCGTCACAAAGCTCATCGAGGTTTTGCGCGTAGGCTTTGCCTCGCGACGCGCGGCCTTGGCAACATCGAAGGGGTCGGAATCGTCGGTGATCTTGCCGTCTGCCAGGTTGACGATACGCGTGGCGTATTGATACGCCAGCTCGGGATTGTGCGTGACCATAATAACCAGGCGGTCGCGCGCCACATCCTTGAGCAAGTCCATGACCTGCACGGACGTTGTGGAATCCAAGGCGCCGGTCGGCTCGTCGGCCAGCACAATCTCGGGATCGTTGATCAGGGCACGGGCGATGGCCACGCGCTGCATCTGTCCGCCCGATAGCTGGCTCGGGCGCTTGTTCATGTGCTCGCCCAGGCCGACTTTCTCCAACGCCTCGCGCGCACGCTGGCGGCGCTCGGCATGCCCCACGCCCGTGAGCGTAAGCGCCAGCTCCACGTTTTCCAAAATGGTCTGATGCGGAATGAGGTTATAGCTCTGGAACACAAAGCCAATGCGGTTATTGCGATAGGCATCCCAATCGCGATCGTGAAAGTCCTTGGTCGATATGCCGTCGATCAGCAAGTCACCAGAATCGAAATGATCGAGCCCACCGATAACGTTGAGCATCGTAGTTTTGCCCGAGCCCGAGGGACCCAGAATGGCCACGAACTCGTTATCGCGAAAAGACAGGCTTACGTTGTCGAGCGCCACCTGCGTAAACGACTGCGTAACGTACCTTTTGCAAATACCTTTGAGCTCCAACATGGACGGCAACCTCTCCTGCGCAGGCACCCTGCCCGCTCTCCCCCGCCGTTCGTATTCGACGCGTTTGTCCTACTCTATCCCCATTTTTCACCGACACCAGTGAGGAATGCAACGAACCGCGCCAAAAAACGAACGGGACGGCACCCAAAAGAAGAGGCCCCGAGCGGGACCTCTATATGGTGGAGATTATCTTGAAAGGCAGCGGACTACTCCGCACAGCGGCGCACGATCCTCGCCATGCTTTACGCGTTTTTTACTGCTCGCTATTCGCAATCGCCTGGTCGATAAGCTTGTCGAGTGCTGCGCGCTGCTCGGCGGAGCTAATGGCTCCCACGATTGGATCCCCTACGATGTTGCCGTTCTGATCGATGACATACGTTGTCGGGAACGAGAACAAATTTGATGTGAACTTACCGGCCTCGCTATCCGACTTGAACCAGATGTTCTTATATGTCACGCCCTTCTTGCTCAGCACGTCCTTGGCATCTGCAATCTCGCCCTTGTTGCCATCGAGCGTAAAGGAATTGACACCCACGACCTGGCCGCCCTTCTCGGCAAGCTCCTGATTCAGTTTCTCAAGATCGCCCAGCTCGCCCACGCACGGCTTACAAGTGGTGAACCAGAAGTTCATGACGGTGACCTTGTTCTTAGAGAACAGCTCGTCGCTGTTCACGTCGTTGCCATCCAGGTCCTTGCCCGTAAAGCTGGGGAACTTCGTCGCCTCGCTCGAAGCATTGGCACCAGCCGTCATGCCAGCGGTCGAAGCGTCGACGCTCTCGCCTGCACTCGGCGTGCTTCCACAGCCGGGGAACTCCTTCTCCAGGCTCTCGAGCTTGTCCTCGATCTCCTTAATCTGCTGTGCACCGGCCTTGAGTGTCTTAAGCTCATCCGCCGTGAACTCATCCTTGGCGCCGTCGATGGTCTTGAGCAGGAAATCGCCGTAATTGCTGCCGTCCTCAATCATTGCCGAGTCTTTATTTGCCGCATTGAATACCTTTTCCCACAGCGCGTTATCACTCGAAAAGATATCGTTCTCCTTCTGCATGAGCTTCGCATACAGCTCGGCGGCCTCGTCGGCATTGGCCGGCTCCTGCGCAGTGAGTTCTGCGATCTTAGGATCGGAGCTCGCAGATTCGCTCACATTGCCACCGGGCGCCGAACATGCCACAAGGCATAAGGCCAATACCGGCACCATAAACAGGGCCGCAATCTTAGAAAGCTTCATGGTCATTCCTCCGTTTTGTCGAAGCTTGTTTACTTTTTATCGGCGGTCAAGGGGAGCTTTTCCGCCGACACATCCAGGCCGTAGCGATAGCTGATGGCATCGACGGGACAGGCCCCGATGCACTTTCCGCACCGGATGCATTCGGCATGATTGGGCGCGCGGACCACATCAACGTCCATCTGACAAACCTTTGAGCACTTGCCGCACGAGACACATTTGCATGCATCGACCCGGATCCCCAGTAGGGACACCTTATTCATGAGCGCATAGAATGCGCCGAGTGGACAAATCCATTTGCAGAAGGGGCGGTAGAACAAAACGCTCAGCACTACCACGGCAATGAGAACGGCAAGTTTCCAAGTAAAGAGATGTCCCAACGCAGATCGAATGCCGGTATTGGCAATGGCCAGCGGAATGGCGCCCTCGAGCACGCCCTGCGGACAGATGTATTTGCAAAAGAACGGATCTCCCATCCCCAGGTCGTTGACCACCAGCACAGGCAGCAATACCACAGCAAACAGCAGCACGAAGTATTTGATATACGTAAGCGCCTTGAGCTTTTTTGTCGAAAGCTTTTTGCCGGGAATCTTATGAAGCAGCTCCTGCAGCCAGCCAAACGGGCACAGAAAGCCGCATACAAAGCGTCCCAGCAGCACGCCGAGCAAAATGAGCGTACCGGTTACGTAGTAGGAAAAGTTGAACCTGGATGAACCTACCACCGACTGGAACGACCCGATGGGGCACGCACCCGATGCCGCGGGACACGAATAGCAATTAAGTCCAGGTACGCAGACTGTTTTTCCCGCGCCCTGATAGATGCCGCCTTTGGCAAAGTTTGGCAGGTGAATGTTGGTGATGAGCGTCGCCGCCGCCTGAATGAATCCGCGAAATCGGGCCAAAACATGCGACGCAGTGTTTTCTCTTTTATCCAATTCCGATACACTCCAAGCACAGCCTAATCGCTTTGGCCAGCACGGCATCCGCCTCGCCACGCATAACGCCAAAGCACACCATGGCAATTCCGACGATCAACAAAGCGACCTGTACCACGGGTTTTACCGCTTTGAACAACACGACCACTCCTTTCGTTACGCGACCATTGGACCATATCGACTATAAAATCCGTGTTAAGCGCGATTTGAAATGTGCAAGGAGACTGTTATGCGTATTTTGATCGTCGAAGACGAGCGAGCACTGTGCGATGCAATCGCACGCAGCTTGCGAAACTTGGCGTACAGCGTCGACTACTGTCACGACGGACAGGAGGCGCTCGACCTACTGGACATTGAGGCCTTCGACCTCGTAGTACTCGACCTCAACCTTCCCCGTATCGACGGCATGACCGTGCTCAGGGAACTTAGGAAAACCGACTGCGAGACCAAGGTACTGATTCTGTCCGCGCGTGGCGAAGTATCCGATAAAGTCGCCGGACTCGATGCCGGAGCCAACGATTACCTCACCAAGCCGTTTCATCTGGACGAGCTTGCGGCAAGGATCCGCAGCCTTACCCTCAGACGCTTTACACAAAGCGACATAGTTTTAACCTGCGGAAAGCTCCGCTTTGACGCCAAGGCGCGCATCGCCTCCGTGGACAGCGAGGCTTTATCTCTTACGCGCAAGGAAACGGGAATCTTGGAATACCTGATGCTTAATCAGGGGCGACCGGTAAGCCAAGAGGAGCTTATCGAGCACGTTTGGGATAGCAGCGTGAACAGCTTTAGCAACGCGACCCGCGTTCACATCTCGTCACTCCGCAAAAAGCTACGCAGCGCTTTGGGATACGACCCGATTCGCAATCGGATTGGAGAGGGCTACGTTATGGAGGATAGCGAATGAAAAGGCTTTCGCTGCAATGGCGCATAACGATTACGACGGCACTGCTCACGTGTGCGGCATGCGTGCTGACGAACTGCCTGGTCGGCTATACGGGCATGCGCTACATGGATGCTATCGGCAGTGACATCTCGGCCTTTAACGCAACCGGCGAAAATTCGCCCCAGGCGTTCGACCCAACGAAAGCGACCCCCGATGACAAGGTCACGATCGTCGTAAACGACGCACAGGAGTCTTTTGGCACGACAACCTGGTGCATCACGGCCGGAGTCACACTCCTTGGCGGCGTGCTGGCATACTTTGTGAGCGGCCGTGCGCTCAAACCACTACGAGCTTTTGCCGCCCAGGTTGAGCGTGTGCAGCCTGACAACCTAAGCGAAATCAGACTCAGCGAAGATGTGCCCACCGAGCTACAACGATGCAGCGCCTCTTTCAACGACATGATCGCCCGTCTTGGCGAAGGGTTCTCTGCACAGCGTCAGTTTACCGGCAACGCCGCACACGAGCTGCGCACCCCGCTCGCCCTTATGCAAGCACAGATTGAACTATTCATCTCCGAGCACTCCGGTTTGCAAGCCGAAACAGCCGAGCTGCTCGGCCTGCTACAAGAACAAACTGAGCGCATGTCTCGAATGACCAAGGTATTGCTCGAGATGAGTGAGCTCCGCAGTGTCCCTTGCGGGGACGCTGTTGAACTCGGCCCCCTGTCCGAAGAGGTCCTCACCGACCTTGCGCCACTTGCCGAGAATAAGGGCGTAGCCCTCAATTGTGCTGCTGGAGACGCTTTAGTAATCGGGAGCGACACGCTCCTCTATCGGCTGGTGTTTAACCTGGCCGAAAACGCCATCCATTACAGCCGCCCCGGCTCGACTGTCAACGTCTCCATCTGCGACAACGACAGCCACGTGTTCCTGAGAGTCGAGGACCAGGGCCCGGGAATACCCAAGCAGTACCGTGAGAGCATCTTCCAGCCGTTCTTTCGTCTAGACAAATCCCGCAGCAGGGCATACGGCGGCGCAGGACTCGGGCTAGCGCTTGTTTGGGAGATTGCAGCGCTTCACGGTGGCGCGGTAGAGGTCGAAGCAAGTTCCGAGAGCGGGACCGTGATGCTCGTGACCCTCTCAAAGGGGGCCACCACGTGATCCGACTGTCCAGGAATCCCACTCGACATTGTGAAACGCGTCCCAAAACTTGGACATGAGAAATGGGAGAGAGTTGCATCTATGCCGAGGACGAAGTCCTGGCGGGGATTCAGGATGCGCAGAGGAAGCTTGCGGCAGAAAACCCCGACAGAGTCGTGACCGTCGGCGGCAACTGTATGGTGTCGCCTGCCCTCTTCGATTACCTGCACGGGAAATACGAGAACGTTGGAATCGTCTGGATCTATGCGCATCCGGATGTATCCACGCTGAATGATGGCTACCCCAACGCTCACGCCATAGTACTTGGCAGCCTTTTGGGAGAAAGTCATCCTGGTCTTTCGCGGCGAATAACGCGAATGTCCGCAGGCAGACTCCAACCTGTGCGCGGAGAAGCTGGGCGACGCAAACAAGATTCCTCGACTCGAGCATGGAGATGAATCCGTCTATCAGTCTCATCGCATACTCAGAGGAGGATGCCAGATATAGATCCCATTGGGTAAAGTCGCCGTTCATGAAGGGAATCACTGCATTGCGCTCGGCGACTCTCAAGGCACTCAGGCTTTGTTCTATTATCTCAGCTTCTTGTTTGAACTGTTCGCTATCCAAAATGCCCCCAAATGCCGGCTTCTCAACAAATCAAAAAAGCAAGAGAGACAGAGATTAGGTTCCTGCTCCACTGAACCCGCGCTTCCAGTCGAGACACTCCTCCTCGAAGATCTCCCCAGAGTCCCGTCTCTCGCGCCCCTCACGGAACTGTCCATATCAGTGTAGCCAATCCAAGCACAGCCCCACCGCACGGCCCAGTCGCTTCCGGTCCTGCGTGGCCCCGTGAAGGCGGAAGGGCGTGGTTGTCGTCATCGCGTTCCTTTCTCCTCGTACCTTTTTGGGCATGCGTCACGGGCCCCCGCGCGGCGCTGAGAGCGAATCGGCGCAGGCTTGGGGCCAGTTGCGTAGAGGTTGAGGTTCGGGTTTCGCCGGCTTACGCAGCTTGGCGGGCAGAGCGCCCGGGCTCGCTGCGCCTAGGGCGCGGCGGGATCCGCGACGCCGGAGGTGTCGATCTCGCCCAGATTGGCGAGCTGCTCGATGAGGGGGAGGCCCATCGGGTCGTCCACCTCGACGCCGCCGAGCACGATGGTGCTGTCGCGCGTGTCGATTTGGGTTGTGAACACGGCCGGGTCGAAGCCCGAAGCGATAAAGCCAATGCCCGCGAGGACAACACCCGCGGCAACGAGCCCGCCCGCCACGGCGAGGTAGATCTTCTTCGCGCTGGTCATGGTACTCACTCCTTTCTACGCCGCGAGATGCGCGGCAGCGCCGCCCTTCTCGCCCTTACCCTTCCAGAAGGGCGAGGCGGCCTTCCTCGCCCAGAGCGCCGAGAGGCGCGCAATTTGTTTTGAGGCGGCCCAAGCGCCAGCACCAACGAAGAGCGCCACGCCGACGAGGCCGAGCCCCACGCCCGCCGAGGCGAGGGCGTACGGGAAGTGGCCGATGGTGACGCCGCTTACGGCAAACAGGAGCTCAACTACGCCCACGCCCCCGAGTGCCGCCGCGACGATCCACACGCAGAGTGCCAGCAGCCAGATGCAGATATAGACCGTGACGGCCACGGCGGCGAAGGCGGCGAGCAGCGGCACCCACACCGGGGAGCCCACGATGGTCAGCACCCACAGCAGCGTGGTGCTGCGCCGGCGCGTCCTCGCGATCGCGCGCGGCACGGCGGGCAGGTCGTCGAGCGTGGCCTCCGCCACCTCGCCGGGCGTGCCCATGGCGGCCACGGCCTCCTCCTCGCTCATACCGTCCTCCATGCGGTCAGCGATGGCCTCCGCATAGAACGCCTTGGTCTCCTCCACCTGCTCGGCCGGCAGGCAGGCGAGCAGCTCGCCCAACCGGCCCAGAAACTCATCGCGCGTCATGGTGCGCCCCCTCAACGTATGCGTAAATCTCCCGTACGGACGGCCACTCGGCCAGGAACTCCTCGATGCGCGCTCGCCCGTCGTCTGTGATGCGGTAGTACCGGCGCAGCCGCCCGTTGTGCTCGGCGGAGCGCGCCGTGATGCACCCGGCCTTCTCCAGGCGCTTGAGCAGCGGGTAGAGCGTCGACTCCGTGAGCCCCATGCTCGCCGGTACGTCCTTCACGATCTGGTAGCCGTAGGACTCCTCGCCGGAGACGGCCGCGAGCACGCAGGCCTCCAGGAAGCCGCGCTTCATCTGTGCCTCCATCCGCACACCTCCTCTCGTCATATACTATGCTATACACACTATACGATGCAAGGTATTAGACGTCAACTCTCATCGCGAAGATTCTCCGGCCCCTGCGCGCTGCGAACGTGATGTCGCGGGGCGGTTGGCATTATGCATGAAACGTCAAGTAACGCTCTTTTGATCCACTTCCACTCGGCCCCATTCGCCTTGTACAACGCCCCCTTTCAACCTTGGGTTCAAGAGAGCCGCTAGGCTGGACGTGCCGGACGGTAAAGTCCTGGACGCCATGGTGAACTTCTCCGATGCCATGGGGGTCACGGGTCTACGCCGATGGAGTCCCACGTACGCGGCAGGGCTCGCCCGTCACCGCTGGTCGCCGGACGGTCCCCACGCCCCGCTCGCCAACGCGCAGGCGACAGCAGCAGTCCAGCGCTGGCTGGAGACGCCGGAATGCCCAGAAGATGCGTTTCCCATCGCTGCGGCAGAGCTTTTTGCAGGGGTGGCAGTTTTTCTATATCCCAAGGTCAGATAGGCTTCGGTAGCCACCTTGGAAGCATCGCCAATAGACTCTTCCTTTATACGTTCGGCATAATCGTAGGCGATACCCACAAATTCCAGCACCGAGCAACAGGAGTACAATTGCTGCATTGTTGCCAGCTGTTGGGAGATGGAAGATGGACTGCGATGGCTACCCATGCGTTCCCATGCCGTTGATGTGCACCGCCTTTGTGCCGGGGCAGATTGACGCTGCGGTTGCAGGCATTTCCGACCCCGATTCACGCACCATCGCCATGGCAGAAGCGCTGTACTTTCGCGGACAGGCCGCCCTCGCTGCCAAGACGGCGCGCCCCTATCTTGACGCCACCGATTCCGCACCGCGCTATTCCGCATGCTTTATCTGCGGATACGCCAGTCTGTCGCTCAACCGTATCGCCGACGCCCGCCGTTGTCTTGCGGGCATCCTCGATACGCCAACTGACGAGGAATCACCCGCCGTCCACGCCACGCATATCCTGTTCGCCTCGGCCGCAAGCGTCCTGCTGCACTTGTCTTCCCCGTATTCTGCCGAAGAGTTTTATCCGCTTGCGGCGCATCTGCCCGAAGGCCTGCGCCTGTTCGCCAGCTACGTGATGGCGCATGCCCTGTACCTGCGCGGCGAATATGGCCGCAGTCTGGGCATGGCGGAAAACGCCCTGATCATGAAACAAGGGAGCTATCCGATCTCGGAACTGTTCCTGCACCTGGCAGCTTCCATGGCATGCATGAGCCTCAAGGACATCGACGCCGCAAAAACGCACTTCGGAGTTGCTTGGAACATTGCGCGTCCCGACGGCCTTATCGAGCTCATTGGCGAGCATCACGGCCTTTTACAGGGGCTTATCGAGGCATGCCTAAAAACGCAATACCCTGACGACTTCGCACGCATCATCGAGATCACGTACCGCTTCAGCTACGGCTGGCGGCGCATCCACAACCCCGATTCGGGCGAGGACGTGGCCGACGATCTAACGACCACGGAATTCACCATGGCCATGCTCGCCTGTCGTGGGTGGACCAACGCCGAAATCGCACGCCATATGGGAGTATCGCCGGGCACCGTCAAAAACCGCCTATCCGGCGTATACGCAAAGCTTGGCATCGGCACACGCGCCGAGCTGGTTGCCCACATGTTGCGCTAGTGGCTAGACTGCCCGGCGTATCGAAAGCGCTCCCGGGGGCGTGACGCTTTCGCGCACTCAAATTGGACATTTTGACCATCGAACGGCACTACCGCCATGGGGCACCTTCTCGCAAAATTGGATTATTTCCTCCGATATTTGCAGGATGGGAGCCCAAAAATGCTTGATCGCCGTTCGTTACTTATCGCCGGAGCATCCTCGCTGGCAGGCATTATGCTGCCTCGCGTGCCGGGCAGCGCAAACGCCTTCATACTGCCATTCGCCCCCACCGAGGCCTATGCCGACGAAGAAGACCCCTTCAAGGTGCTCGTTCTCTCGCGCACCATGTTCGGTGTGGTCGTGGTCGACGTCGCCAACAAGAATACGCCCATCACGGGGGCCCAGGTCACGCTCACATCGCGCTATGCCGCAGGCAAGCAGCTCACCGCCACTACCGACGACGAGGGTACGGCCATCTTTGAGGTCGCCCCTCTTTCGGAAGGCTACGTGGACGAGGCAACGCTTCTCGACGCGTACGACTTTAACGGCGGCATCTCCATTAGCATGGCGGGCTACCGTGATGTCGAGATTCCCCTTGCGCGTATTCAGGGCGGCACCGCCATAACCACGCCCACGCGTCCGCTTTCCGACGGCGAGCCGTACTTTCGACAGCTCACGTTCAACGAATGGGACATCCAGTACGCCGATGCTACGTTCATGGCATTGCCGAAGGACGACACAGCAAACGAGCAGCCCGATACGCACGCCTTTACCGTGCAGGCACATCTGCCACAGGGTGGACAGGCAACGCTGCGCATCAACAAAGTGACGCCCGCCGCGGGCAGTTCACCCGAAACCGTCACGCAGATCGGCCAAGTCAAGGCCAGCGCATCGGGTTCGGACAATCTGGCGACGTTCACACTCGAAGACAAGTTCCTCGATGCAGCGTCGAGCCTTCTGGAAGAAGGATGCAAGCTGCGCTTTGTCCTCGACTACCAGGGCAAAACCTACACGCTCTCCTCCCCCATGGCCGTTGCTACCGCGCCGGCGGCAAAGGCGGAATCCGGATCGACCACTATCGTCCTCACCACCATGGACCAAGAGATCACTCCGTTTGATTTCCCCGCAGCGTTTCCCGGCATCGGCGGCAATAAGTTCACGTGTTGGATGCCCACATTTCCGATTCTCTTCGATTTCTCGTTTGCTGGATACGTGCTGTTCGGCGGAGGATACAAACCAGCCAGCTATATGAACGATTCGGGCAACCCTGATCCGGAATACTGGAAGAAATCGCCGCGCGAGTCGGGCGCCAAGCAGGCAAACCGCTACCTCGACGAGATGGAGGGGAAGTGGAATCAGTACAAGAGCATGAGTGCCGGATCGGGCACCGATCCAAGAAACACCAAGCTCCTTCGCCACCATTGCACGCTGCTGTTCACGATGGATATCGCCACACAGCTGTACGGCTCGCTCGCCTACGATTGGGTGGGCAAAACCTGGGGTAACAACAACGACCCCGCATACGGCAATATTAAGGCCCTCTTCCAGGTAAGAACCGACCTCAATTGGACCGAGCAGTTTACCCTAGGACCGGTGCCGTTTTTCCTAAACGTCAACCCCTGGGTGCTGGCGAAGCTGGCGCTCGCCGTGGGTGCCCACACGCACGGCAGCGGCGCGGCGTTTTTTAAAAACATTTCGCTCGACTATTCAAACACGTCTGGCTCGTTCACCATCCAGATTGGACTTGCCGTCACCTTTGGCGCCGGCGTTGCAGGCGTCGCCTCGTCTGCCGTGCGCGGCGCCGCATCCCTCACGCTGTTCATTGGGTACGAGAAGGCAGATGGACACCAGCTTCCGCGACTGCGCGTAGGTGCAGATGTCGATGTCGATGTGATACTCCAGTTCGTAATGTTCAAGTGGACCACCAAGGCTTGGTCGGGGTCGTGGCCCACACTCCTCGATTCGTGGAATATGTCGGTGAACAATGGCAACCAGTATGTGCTCCAGCGCTCTGAGCTCGCATTGGGCGGAGATGCGCCTTACACGCTGGATGCCTGTTTCGGCTCGGCCGGCAACGCCGAGGCGGGTGGTGTGCCGCAATTTATCGCATCGGCCACCATCGTCACCAACGCCGAGCTGCTCGCACGCGCCGAGGTTAAGGCCACTGCAAGGAATGTCGCGCCTACCGTACGCGATTGGGACCGGTCGGTCACGCGCATTGAGCTCGAGGCGGATGCAGAAAGCGACGACACGGGACAGGTCGAACATTTCGTCCACGCACTGATGGAAAACGACGAAAACGCCGCGCCGATGTATGAGTACACCTACATCGGCCAGGCAACGAACACCGTTGCCGACCCGAACGCCAATTCTGCCGGCGTGTCGGAGAACGAGCGTGGCGGCATAAAACCCTCGAGCGACAACGTACTGTTTTCCGGCGTGCTCAGCGAAGCCCACATGAAGCTAACGATGATTGCCGGCGTGGAGTGCCTATTCCGTATCGCCTCGGTGCGCTACGGCGAGAATGGTCGCTCGCGCCTGGTGGTGCATACAAAGACGAACGGCACGTGGTCCGCTCCCACGCCCGTGGACTTCTCCCTTGGGTTTGGCGAGGGCGACGTGGAGCGCAACGGCATATTCGATTACGACTTCGACGTGGTGGAATATACAGACGGGAGGAGAAACCAGGACGCCTACGTGCTGCTGGTCTCGGGCGAGCGCCCCGCCGGCGACAACACCCTTTTCGATACGGCGAGCACATCCGGCATACTGTCCGTTGTGCGCCTGCGCATAAGCAACGACGGAGTTCGCGTGATATCGCACACGTCGTGGCGCAGCATCTCGCGCGGCCGCCTTCAGGAGGATGGCTACCATTGCCTGCAGTGCCCGCGTATCACGGTGGGCAAGACGCTGGTCGACGGGCGCCTGTCGGGCGCTTACCTCCACCGCCGCGGAACCACCGCAGAGAAGGCGCTCGGCAGCGAGGCCGAGGTTGCGCTGGAATGCTTTACCCTGTGGTCGGATAATTTGGGCGACAGTCTCACGTTCCGTCAGGTCCTCCACTTTCCGCAGGCACCATCGAGCATCGAGCTGGGCGCGCCCGAGAATATCAACGGCAAAATGGTGGTGCCCGTTGCATACGAGACTGCAGGCGGTTGTGGCTGCGCGTCGTACGCCGTGATCGGCCAGTCCATCGCGGGTTGGGGCGTTATGTCGCCAGATGCCACAGTACCCCACGCGGTGCCGTGGCCGCAGCACACGGGCTTTTTGGCAACCGTCAACGAGCAACTGCAGCATATTGCTTGGACGCGAGGCGCATCGGCATTTGCAACGCAGCCCGTGGGTGCCGCAGGCTGTGGCCCGGCATCGTTTAGCGTAAGCAACAACGGCAGGTGCGTGCTCTATGTAGAGAACACCGATGGCAAGGTGGGACAAACCTACGACGAAGAAGGCAACCCGGTAGCAGTGATGGGCAAGCACTTCCGCATCTTCGCCAGCACCTTGGCAGGCGATCTGTTCACGGAGCCGTTCGTGATGTGCGAGCTGGACCACCCTGTCGATCAGATAACGACATTTTTGACGTCGGGAGGCATGCTCTCCGCGCTCGCCACGCACATTGTGAGTGCCGAGCAGAGCAAGGCGGAGCTGCACGGCATCGAAGTGCCCTTGGTGGCGTGTGCCACTCCGACGGGCGCGGTCGCTACCTCGGGCGCGGTGGTGCCCGGGGCAGCAGGCGAATCCTTCATGGTCACGGTGCGAAACGACGGCAACACCTTGCTGACCGCCGGCACGATCGATCTATACCGAGAGGGCTCCAGCCAGCCGTTCTCCAGCGCATCCATCGGATTCGGAATGAACGCACGCATGGCTTCGATCTACGATCCAGAGCTTGCCGAGGACGCTTCGGCCAACGACATGGCACATGTGAAGTACGCGCTCGAGACGCTGGGCGCACGTTTTGCAACGCACCCGCTGGTAGCCGACAACGGCAACGCCGTGCTGGCACCGGGTTGCACGGCACAGTTCCGCATGAGCTTCGCCATCCCCGAAAGTTGGAGCGACGAAGTGGGCAAACGCGTAACGCTGTATGCGAAGGCGCGTAATCTGGTGGCACTCGATCCCGTAGCGCTCGAGGAAATTCGACCGGGCGCAAACTCGGCGCTGGGTGCCGTACTGCACGAGCTTCATGTGCCCGACGCGGCATGCGAACGCTCAGAAGTTCAGGTCGGCGTATGCGACAGCGCGGATACGACGGGGCTTCACGATGCACCGATGACGGCGGACGGCGGTGGCGACTCGAGTGGCGGCGGTACTGACAAGGGCGGCGGCTCCGGCGGAAGCAGCTCCGGTGGCGGCAGTGGCTCTGGCAGCGGCAAGGATCACGGCAATAACAAGCGTTCCGGGAAAGCGGGCGTGCTTGCGGGCACGAGCGATGTCAACGCTCCCCTCATGGCAGCCGCTGCAGCACTCGCCGCAGCTGGTGCCGGCCTTGTCGCCTACAGCGCCCGCCGCACGGCGCTCGAAAACGACACCGCCGATGACGTCAATTCTGATAAGCCTCACTAGCTCTCAGTTACCTTTGCGAGAGACGCCGACTCGGCTCATCGAACATCAAAATGGGCCGGTTCTGGATACCCAGAGCCGGCCCATTACGCATTAGATATCGTCCGTGGAGTCGAGTTCTGCCTCGAGCTTGGCACGGCGTCTTTTTGCCGTGAAAAACGTTGCGCACAGGACAGCAAACGTGGCCGCGAAAATCGTCGTACCGCAGAACACGCCCGTGGCCAGGTTCGCCAACCAAAAGACGCTTTCGAGCGGTACGATCTGCGCCTCAGCGATACAGCGCATTGCGGCAATAACAAGCGCGAACGCGGCGCCGCTAAGACCGCTGACAAGCAGGAAATATCCAACAGGAAGATGCTCGGTTTGCCCAAAACGATTGGTATCGACATAGCCCTTCCGCGTTTGCAGGCCTGCGCAAATCAACATCACGAGAACGAGCCACAAATACATGGCTGCCTCGAACGGCGTTGCAAAGCCATGCGGCATTTCACTGGCGTCGCTGTGAACCCACGCAACCTGTCGAGCTATAAACTGGTAGAAAAAGATCATCAACATGCCAAACGAAAGCAGCACGAAACCAATCTTGTAGATCTTCGCGCTCTCGGCCTCCAGGCGCTCATCCTTTGGGCCGGCATATTCACGCCACTTTTGCACAAGTTTCAGATCTTCAAATTTCATAGTGAACTCCTAAAGAGTATTAGGGTCGGCGTCGGTTTCGTCTTCCCAAAACAAGTCGTTCAACGTAACGCGTAGCGCTTTACAGATTGCCACGCACAGATTGAGCGTGGGGTTGTAGCCGCCCGCCTCGATCAGGCCAATGGTCTGGCGCGTAACGCCCACGGCCTGGGCCAAGTCGGCTTGCGAAAGGCCAGCCGCCGCGCGCGCCGCCTTCATGCGAAGGTTTTTCTTACCCGGCATGGAGCTCCTTTCGTAAATGTGGACAGGTATCCGTTGCGACATGACAGAAATATATTGCATTCATCAAAAGATGTCAACTATATCTGTCATTATGAAAACCATGTTCGTCATCGCCGTGCGGACACAACAATTTCGATTCGCTATTCAACCTTACTCGGGCAGAACCGAGTCGGAAGGAACCGAGTAAGTGGGACTTCGGCAGGGAGCGTGAACTCGCCCGCATCAAGAAGATACTCAAACGCCCGCCTAGAAAGCGAAGTGCCGTCCTATCTCAGCGCCGAGATCTCAAAGATGACCAACGCCAACGAGGCTTTCGGGGCCCTCGCACATGGCTACTCATAAGCGATGCCCACGGCATGGCCAACGCGCACGCCAATAACCGGATTTGCCGGAACCATGCGTGCCCCATCGTTTAATAGCTCCGTTATTGTTCGATGATCTTCTTGACGACCGCGGGAACGCCTGCCGCCATCACGTTGTCCGGAAGGTCTTCCGTCACAACACTTCCTGCAGCGATAACGCAGCCGCTGCCGATGGTAACCCCCTGGAGTACGGACACGTTCGCGCCAAACCAGCAGTTATCGCCAACAACAATGGGCAGAGCCCTCTCGAGACCCAAGTTGCGCTCTTTTGCCCCAAGGGGATGCGAAGCGGTGTAGAAGCCGCAAAACGGTCCAATAAACACGTTGTCACCAAAGGTAATAGAACCACCGTCCATAAAGTAGCAGCCATGGTTCACAAAGCAGCCGTCGCCAAAGGTTGTCTTGTCCCCGTAGTCAAAGTAGGCAGGCGAAAGGACCGTCAGCCCCGCCGGAAGATCGGTATCGAGCAAGGTTTTTAGGGCGTCAAGCTGCGCGTCGCTTCCGGGTTTTCCCATATTGAAGTCATAGCAGAGCGCCTCTGCCCTCGCCCGTTTTGCCAGGAGTTCCTCGTCAAAGTTGGCATCATGCCACTCCCCGCGCTCCATCTTCTCTTTCTCGGTCACTGTGAGCTCCCTTAATAAAAACATTTGTGGCGGCAATTCTATCATTTGATAAGCCGTCAGTTTTCATACCGATAACGAACGCGCGTTCGATGGATTTCGTGTTAGGTGGAATCGCCTATGGGCTGGGCTATGCTACCTTGACTATCTATATGACTTAAACGCAGCAAAGGAGCACCGAGAGAGCGAGTATGGCAAAAAACACCGCAAACTATGGTAACGACAGTATCCGCCAGCTCAAGGACGAGGAGCGCGTACGCCTGCGCCCTGCCGTCATCTTTGGCTCGGACGGACTCGACGGTTGCGCGCATGCCGCCTTCGAGATCCTGTCCAACGCCGTTGACGAGGCACGCCAGGGCTACGGCAAGCTCATCACCCTTACCGCCTTTCGCGATGGCTCCATTCAGGTAGAGGACAACGGCCGCGGCTGCCCGCTCGACTGGAACCCCTCCGAGAAGCGCTTTAACTGGGAGCTCGTCTTTTGCGAGCTCTACGCCGGCGGAAAATACAATAACAACCAGGGCGGCGACTACGACTTCTCGCTCGGCACCAACGGCCTGGGCTCGTGCGCGACCCAGTACGCCTCCGAATACATGGACGTCACGGTTTGGCGCGACGGCAACAAGTACTCTCTGCACTTTAAGAAGGGCAAGGTCGTCGGCGCCAAAAAGAAGGCACTCGAGATTGAACCCAGCGACGAGGACCGCACCGGCACCACCATCAAGTGGCGTCCCGATCTTGAGGTCTTTACCTCCATCAGCATTCCCCACGAGTGGTATCGCGAGACCATGCGCCGCCAGGCCGTGGTCAACGCCAACGTGACCTTCCGCCTGCGCATCGAGGGCGACGATGGCGAGTTTTCCGAAGAGGACTTTTGCTATCCCAAGGGCATCGAGGACTACGTACTCGAAAAGGTCGGTACCGACTACCTCACCGAGCCCTTCTTTATCGAGGCCGACCGTCGCGGTCGCGACCGCGAGGACCTGCCCGACTACAACGTAAAAATCACCGCGTGCATGTGCTTCTCGCGCACCTTCATGATGCAGGAGTACTACCACAACTCATCGTGGCTCGAGAACGGCGGCTCACCCGAAAAGGCGGCCCGCAGCGCTCTGACCAGCGCCATCGATGCCTACATTAAGCAACAGGGCAAGTACAACAAAAACGAGAGCAGCATTAAGTGGCAAGACGTCCAGGACTGCCTGGTACTGGTGACCAACTGCTTCTCCACCCAGACGTCCTACGAAAACCAGACCAAGAAGGCCATCAATAACCGCTTTATCCAGCAGGCCATGACCGCCTTCTTTAAGGAGCGCCTCTCGACCTACCTGATCGAGAACAAAGACGCCGCCAATAAGATCATGGAGCAGGTGCTCATCAACAAGCGCTCGCGCGAGAATGCCGAGAAGACGCGCCAGAGCATCAAGACCAACCTGCAACAGAAGACCGACATGGCCAACCGCGTGCAGAAGTTCATCGACTGCCGCTCCAAGGACAAGAGCCGCCGCGAGATCTACATCGTAGAGGGCGACTCGGCAGCAGGCGCCATTCGCACCTCGCGCGATGCCGAGTTCCAGGGCGTTATGCCCGTCCGCGGCAAGATCCTCAATTGCCTGAAGGAGGACTACCCGCGCATCTTTAAGTCCGACATCATCATGGACCTCATGCGCGTGCTGGGCTGCGGCGTGGAGATCAAGGACAAGCGCATCAAGAACCTCGGTGCCTTTGACCTGGACAACCTCAACTGGAACAAGGTCATCATCTGTACGGACGCCGACGTCGATGGGTACCACATCCGCACGCTCGTGCTCACCATGCTCTATCGACTGGTGCCCACGCTTATCGACGAGGGTTACGTCTATATCGCCGAGTCGCCGCTCTACGAGATCAACTGCAAAGAGAAGACTTACTTTGCCTATACCGAGCTCGAGAAGAACGGCATCCTTAAGGAGATCGGCGACCAGAAATGTTCCATCAACCGCTCCAAGGGTCTTGGTGAGAACGATCCGGACATGATGTGGCTCACCACCATGAACCCCGAGACGCGTCGCCTGATCAAGGTTGAACCCGAGGACGTTTCCAAGATGGAGACCATGTTCAACCTTTTGCTGGGCAACGACGAGGCAGGCCGCAAGCGCCATATCTCCGAGCACGGCAAGGAATACCTGGACCAGCTGGACCTGCAATAGCAGCAAATCGATAACGACGGCCCATAAGAAGTTCAAGAGGATATCGTGGCAAAGAAAAAGACGAAGAACCAGCCAAAGAAAAAGCAGGTCAATGCCGAGAACGTCATCGGCCTGCACTCCGAGGTCACCGACCAGCCGATCACGCAGACGCTCGAGGTCAACTACATGCCCTACGCCATGAGCGTCAACGTCTCGCGTGCATTCCCCGAGATCGACGGCTTTAAGCCCTCGCATCGCAAACTGCTCTACACCATGTACAAGATGGGTCTGCTCAAGGGCGAGCGCCAGAAGAGCGCCAACATCGTGGGTCAGACCATGAAGCTCAACCCGCATGGCGACGCCGCAATCTACGAGACGATGGTGCGCCTGGCCACCGGCAACGAGGCGCTGCTCGCACCGTTCGTTGAGTCGAAGGGCAACTTTGGCAAGTACTATTCGGGCGACCTGAGCTACGCCGCCTCGCGTTACACCGAGGCCAAGCTCTCCCCCATCAGCGCCGAAATCTTCAAGGATATCGACAAGGACCCGGTCGACTTCGTCGACAGCTACGACGGCGCCATGAAGGAGCCGCGCCTGCTGCCCACCACATTCCCCAACATCCTCGTCTCGGCAAATAAGGGCATCGGCGTCGCCATGGCGTCCGACATCTGCGGCTTTAACCTCAACGAGGTCTGCACCGCCACCATGCATTACCTGCAGGATCCCGACTGCGACCTGCTCGAATACATGCCCATGCCCGACTTCTCGACCGGCGGTGAGATCATCTACCGCCGCGAGGAGATGGAGAAGATCGTCGAGACCGGCCTTGGCAGTTTCCAAATCCGCTCCCGCTGGCGTTGGATTCCCG
The DNA here is from genome assembly GCA_048503295.1 of Collinsella aerofaciens. Classification (GTDB taxonomy): domain Bacteria; phylum Actinomycetota; class Coriobacteriia; order Coriobacteriales; family Coriobacteriaceae; genus Collinsella; species Collinsella aerofaciens_CI. The sequence continues at coordinate 96,902 of DBFRVO010000021.1, forward strand.
AAGAGCGCATCATCGAGGTCTACGAGATCCCCTACACCACCAAAACCGATGTCATCATCGAGCGCATCGTCAAACTCTCCAAAGAGGGCAAGGTCAAAGAGATCGCCGACATCCGCGACGAGACCGACCTCTCGGGCCTGCGCATCGCCATCGACCTTAAGCGCGGTGTCGACCCCGACAAGCTCATGGCCAAGCTTTATCGCTCGACCACGCTACAGGATTCGTTCTCATGCAATTTCAACGTGCTGGTCGATGGTTACCCCCGTGTTATGGGCGTGCGCCAGATTCTGCACGAGTGGGTCAAATGGCGAATTGAGTCCACGCGTCGCCGCATTAACTTTGATCTGGGCAAAAAGTCCGAGCGCCTGCACCTACTGCACGGCCTCGAAGCCATCTTACTCGACATCGACAAGGCCATCGCCATCATCCGCGGCACCAAGCTCGAAGCCGAGGTCGTGCCCAACCTTATGAAGGGTTTCGACATCGACGAGACCCAGGCCGAGTTTGTTGCCGAGCTTAAGCTCCGCAACATCAACGAGGAGTACATCCTCAACCGCACCAAGGACATTGCCAAGCTTGAAGGCGAGATTGCCGAGCTTGAGGAGATCCTCTCCAGCGAGGAGAACATCAAGAAGGTCATCAGCGACGAGCTGGCCGCGGTCAACAAGAAGTACGTGATGCCGCGCCGCACGGGCAGGATCGAGCCCCACGAGGTTATCGAGGTAAGCTTGGAGCCCGAGGTCGAGGAGTACCCGGTCACCATCATGCTCTCGCGCGATGGCTATCTTAAGAAGATGACGGACCGCGTGCTCAAGAAGGCGACCACGCTCAAGTACAAGGACGGCGACAAACCCTTTATCGAGTTCCCGTCCTCTAACACCCACGAGCTGCTGGTCTTTACCAACAAGAGCCAGGTGTACAAGTGCAAGGTTGCGGCGTTTGAGGATACCAAGTCGGCCCAGCTGGGCTCGTACCTGCCGACCGATCTTGAGATGGAACCCGACGAGAGCGTCATCTGGATCATCGACCCCGAGGACTACAAGGCCGACGTGCTGTTTGTCTTTGAGAACGGCCGCGTAGTGCGCGTCGCACTTGCCGGATACGTCACCAAGACCAACCGCAAACGCCTGAAGAACGCCATCTACGGCGGCAGCAAGCTGCTGTATGCCCAGGTGCTCAAGGAGGACCGCGACATCGCGCTGGTCTCGAGCGACTATCGCCTGATGAACTTCAACACGTCGTTGCTCAAGACCAAGACGACTACTAACACGCAGGGCGTCCAAGCCTTTACCGCCAAGAAGGGCCGCTCGGTCACCACCGTCGGCACAACCGAGGAGATCCTTGGCGCCGGCGTCTCGGCCGAAAAGTTCACTGCACAGAGCCTACCCTCCGCCGGTGCCCTCATGAAAGAAAACGACATGCCGAGCTTGTTTGACTAGGTACCACGGCAACGAGATCGTTAGATACTTCGCAAAGCGACGAGGCCCGGAACGCAACGGCATTGCGCCCGGGACTCGTCGTTTTTCTTCTCAACTATTTTTTAACGCAGATAAATTGATTTCTGCTTATTTTTCTGCGTAAAAAATGTCAGCGTCACTGCTTCGATACCCTTTGGTCAGTCGTTAGCAAAACTTGCAAAAGTTAGCAAAACTTGCAAAAATTAGCAAAACTTGCAAAGGAGCTACCATGGAGTACAGCAAGAACCCCTTTACCCCGACGTTCGGAAGCGTCCCTCCCTTTCTAGCGGGTCGCGAGCATATCCTGCGTGACATCAACCGTGGCTTTATCAACGGCCCGGGAGATCCCAACCTGTCGACCATTTTTACTGGCGCAAGGGGAACGGGCAAGACGGCGCTTCTCTCACTCCTTTCAGAAACGGCGCTTGAACACGGCTGGATCGCAGCAAATGTCTCCGCCATGCCAGGCATGCTCGAAGATATTATCGAGCGAACCAAAGAAGCCGCAGATAGCTACCTCTCACAGCCTCACGCGCGCATAAACGGTGTTCAAATTGGCCCAGTGGGCATCGATTGGACATATGCTCAAGAGGCTCAGGGCAACTGGCGCACGCGCATGAATGGCATCTTTAAGCAACTCGAAAAACATGACATCGGACTTCTCATCACCATCGATGAAGTCACCGTCGATCTCGAAGAAATGCTTCAATTTGCCTCTGTTTACCAGCACTTTGTACGCGAAGGTAAAAAAGTTGCCCTACTCATGGCAGGACTGCCCTACAAAGTATCGGCGTTGCTGCGTAACGATTCCGTCTCGTTCCTCAGGCGTTCCCAATATCATCAGTTGGGACGAATCACTGACGTTGAAATTGCAAACGCATTCCGCAAAACTGTTGAGGCCGGAGGCCGCTCAATCACGCCAGAAGCGCTCGAGGATGCCGTGAAGGCCGTCGACGGATTTCCCTATATGATGCAGCTCGTCGGATATCGCACATGGGATGTTTCGGAGAACTCGCCCAAAATCAGTGCACCTGATGTACAGCAGGGTTCTCTGCTTGCCCGCATGGAGCTGCGCGATCGAATTCTCGAAACGACCTATCGGGAGCTTTCCGATAAAGACATTGAGTTTTTGCTCGCGATGCTGCCCGATTCTGGCCCCAGTAGAGTCTCGGAGATAGCCAAACGCATGGGCGTCGCCAGCAACTACGCAAGCCAATACAAACGCCGCCTCCTGGAGGACGGCGTCATTGGAGAGCGCGGGCGTGGTCTCGTTGGCTTTGACATTCCCGCGTTCAGGGAATTCTTGAACGAGAAGGCGTTTTAGCACGCCGGAATTGTCCGCGGAAGCATCAACGCATGGCAATCAGCATTCCTCTTGGTAAGGATAGCAAGCATTTTCCACCAACACCGATTGCCATGCGTTCTTCTTGCCCTTAGGCGAGCTTGCGGGCGAGCTCTCGCACCTCTTCCAGCTTGGGCGAGGATGCCATGCTGTCGCGCTCGGTCATACCGCTGATGGTGACAATGCCCTGGTCCTCCCACTTGCAGTACGCGCAGGTTGTCTTGTACATAGCGATCGCCGCATCATAGACGCCCTCGCTGTGGCTATCGAGCAAAAGGGCCGTCTTAGTGAACGGGAAGCCCGTAGCACCGAAGGCGTACAGGCGGTCGATGGCGGCCTTCTCCTGCGCAGTGATATCAAACCAGTAGATAGGCGAAGCGAAGACAACCATGTCGGCGTCTTTCAGTGACTCGATCACGTCGGTCATGTCGTCCTTCTGCACACAGGTGCCCTCATGGGCAAAGCAGTACCGGCATCCCAAGCAGCCGGCGATCTTCTTGCTGGCAACGCGGACGACCTCGACCGTATGACCGCCCTCGCGCGCGGTCTCGGCAAACGCCTCGACCATGGTGTCGGTATTGGCGCCCTTGCGCGGGCTACCACTCAATACAACGATATTCATAGAAATCTCCCTCCTTCATGCCGCAGGCGCGCGGCATGTTTTCTTGTAGCCAAAACGAATGGAGTTAATCAATCGCCTCGTTTCAGCTACTCCCACTCTTTAGAAGAATCGTCGCTGGAAACTTGGTATTGAATCAAGGCGCGCCTTATTTCAGGTATTCCTCAAAGAATGCCTTCAGCTTTCCAAACGGAATGATGTCCATCTGATCGTAAAGGTCGGTGTGGCTGGCACCAGGGATAATGAGCAATTCCTTGTTGTCCCCCGTCAGCTTGCCGTACGTGGTTTCGCTGAAATAGCGGGAGTGCGCCTTCTCGCCATGCACCAGCAACACAGCTGAGCGGATTTCGCCGCTATATTGCAAAATCGGCATATTCAAAAACGACAGCGAGGACGTCACATTCCAGCCACCGTTGGAGTTCAGGCTGCGGGGATGATAGCCTCGCGGAGTTTTGTAGTAGGCGTTATAGTCCGCTACAAACTGCGGCGCATCCTCCGGTAGCGGATCGACCACGCCGCCCGCCAGCGCATAGCTGCCGTTTTTATAGTCCTCGGTGCGCTGCGCGTTCAGCGCTTTCCGCTTTTCAAAGCGCGCCTGCTCGGAATCCTCGGCGTCGAAATAGCCGTTTGCGGTCACGCGGGTCATATCGTACATGGTCATAGCCGCGGTAGCTTTGATACGGGTGTCTATGGCCGCCGCATTGACTGCCATGCCGCCCCAACCGCAGATACCGATGATGCCGATACGCTCCGGGTCAACGCTTTCCTGCACAGAGAGGAAATCCACCGCTGCGCAGAAGTCCTCGGTGTTGATGTCCGGCGATGCTACATAGCGGGGTGTGCCGCCGCTCTCGCCGGTATAGGACGGGTCAAAGGCAATTGCAAAAAAGCCCAACTCCGCCATTTTCTGCGCGTACAGACCGGAGGACTGCTCCTTCACCGCGCCAAAAGGGCCGCTGACGGCGATGGCGGGCAGCTTGCCTTCCGCGTTCTTAGGCACGTAGACGTCAGCCACCAGCGTGATGCCGTATCGGTTATGGAAGGTCGCCTTGCTGTGCTCAACCTTGTCGCTTTTGGGAAATACTTTGTCCCATTCCTGCGTCAGATTCAACTGTTCCATACCTAAACCTCCTTGTCAGTCGCTTTAAGGTATTGCTCGTCGTCCACGGGCTCCAACCACTCGTTGGAGGCCTCCTCGCCCGGAACCTCCACCGCGAGATGGGAGAACCAGCTGTCGGGCGCCGCACCGTGCCAGTGCTTTACGCCTGCGGGAATATTTACTACATCGCCGGGGCACAGCTCCTGTGCCGGTTTGCCCCATTCCTGGTAAAACCCTCGGCCAGCCACGCAGACGAGAATCTGCCCGCCGCCGCTTTTGGCGTGATGGGTGTGCCAGTTGTTGCGGCAGCCTGGCTCGAACGTAACGTTGTAAATGCCGACCTGCTCGGTGGAAAGGGGCGCGAGGTAGCTTTGCCCGATAAAGTACTTCGCAAATGCGTCGTTGGGGGCACCGATGGGAAAGGCCATCTCGTTTTGATGCTTAGCTCTTGCATCAGCGGCATTGTCATCCGCCCAGACCTCCTTCGCCATGCGAAAGGCCGCCCACGCCTTGGGCCATCCCGCATAAAACGCCGCATGCGTAAGGATTTCCGCTATCTCAGCCCTGGTCACGCCATTGTTCTTTGCGGACATCAGATGATATTGAAACGAAGAGTCCGTCAGGCCCTGCGCCATTAGGGCAACCACCGTCACTATGCTGCGATCTCGAAGGGAAAGCCCGTCTTCTCGACTCCAAACCTCGCCGAACAGCACATCGTCATTGAGCTGTGCAAATTTGGGGGCAAAGTCCCCCAGGGCATCCCTGCCCGCTGTCTGCTTAATCGTCATGTTTGATTCCTCCTGTCGATGGTTTTGAGTACAAACTGCTTTCGCGCAGCTAAGCCGCGCCTAGATTTCCATGCCCATTCGATGCGCCTGCTCCAGAGCGGGATGCCCGGCGATTTCGCCCACGCCGTTCACGCCGCCGGCGAAAACCGTTCCGGCAAGCGCGCGCCTTTGGCGAAAATCCCTTGCACTCCTTATATATATTGACGAAAATAAAGGTAATACCTAAACCTAACTTTAGGTCAAGGAGTAAATTCGAGATTTGTCCGGAGGAGAACCATGTACACAATCGGACAGGTGGCGGATATGTTCGGTCTGCCCGTTTCCACGCTGCGCTATTACGACAAGCAGGGATTGTTCCCGGAATTGGAGCGGACATCCGGCATTCGCCGATTCGGCGATACGGAACTCGAGGCGCTTCGGGTCATCGAATGCTTAAAGAAGGCTGGGATGGAGATCAAGGACATCCGGCTGTTCATGGAATGGTGCGCGGAGGGCCCATCGACATATCCCAAGCGCAAGGCCATGTTCGAGGAGCGGAAGGCCCACATGGAATCGGAAATCGCGAACATGAACCGTGCGCTGGATATGTTGAAGTTCAAATGCTGGTACTACGAGCAGGCGATCCAAGATGGCAACGAGGATAGAGTGAAGGCGCTGATTCCCGACGATTTGCCGGAAGAGATCAAAGATACCTACGATAGCGCCCACGCTCAATAATGCCGCCCGATGCTCAAGGGGCTTTGGCAAGGAGTCGTTTAGGCAGACATGCAAAAAGAAAGCCTCCGAACAGAAGGTTCGGAGGCTGTTATTCCCGTCATTTCGCTGATGGCTTTGCTCTATGGCGACGCCGAAACAACATCGGGCGGTACTCGACGGTATCAAAACGCAAGCTCAGAAGCCAGTTCCCGTTATTCCCATAGGCATAAGCGCATCTGTTCGCGATTGCCTATCGATGCTTTGCCTCGAGCACGGCAGACACCGCATCGAGGAACTCCCGCACATGGTCTGCGGGGTGCGGCGAATGAAGCAGCCCGTAAGACACGAGACAGTCCCAATCGGTAGGGACGGTTTTGAGCATGGGGTGGACGTTGGCCCACAACGGCAGCGTCGCAAGCGCGAGGTCCTCGTTCGCGCCGCGATTGAACACCTCCACCCGATATTGCGGGAAGTCTACGAGCGCGATTTGAGGATGATGCAAGAGTATCTCGTCGCGTACGCGGTCGATTTCGGTGTTCCAGCCCCGGCGTATAAGCATAAGACTGTGATTGTGGAGGTCGTCGAATGTGACGATGTCGCGTTTGGCGAGCTCGCTGTCGACGGGAACGGCGCACCAGAGCGGCTCGCGCGAAAGCTCGAGGCCCAGGCACCCGCGCTCTTTAAGAAAGGCATCGTCGAAAATCCCCACCACGATATCCATGTCTTGCCCGAGGTTCGCCAAACCGCGCGCCGCCGAGGGTGTGTTTTCAAACGTGACCACCTGAAGGCTCATGCCAGGGCAACGTTCCTTCACCTTCGGCCATAGCTTCGTGAGCGGCGTGCTGGGCGTCATGAGCGACACTCCCACGCGGATGATGCGCTTCTCTCCGCGCTCGGCGACGCGGGCGCGTGCGATTGATTCTTGAGAGTACTGCACGATATGGCGGGCGTCGGCGAGCAGCGACCTGCCTGCTCGCGTAAGCGAAAGCCCCTGATGCGATCGGTGGAACAGCGTAAGGCCTAGCCGCGACTCCAGCAGGTTCATCTGCTTGATGACGGCCGTGGGCGTGATGAAGGACTCTTGTGCCGCCTTGGAGAAGCTGCCCGCCTCCGCCACGCGGATGAAAGTGTCAAGCTGTGGGTTGTACATCGATCCTCCTGTCACGCATTATGTGCCGTATATACCCCATGGTTATATCCATCATTCCAACGTGAACTTCTCGCGCGTCAGTAAACGCCGTAGCCTTGTATTCGAAAAGTCACCATTAAGGAGGAGACCATGGAGTATCTGAAGCTCAACAACGACGTAGAGATGCCCATCGAGGGTTTGGGCACCTTCCTCATGACCCCGGCCGAGGCCGAGGCGGCCGCAACCGCCGCGCTCACGGCTGGCTACGAGCACATCGACACCGCCAACGCCTACATGAACGAGCGCGCCGTGGGCCGTGCCATCGCCAAGAGCGGCATCGCACGCGACAAGATCTTCGTCTCCACCAAGCTCTGGCCGAGTGTCTACGACGCGGGCATGCCGGCGGTGGACGCCACGCTCCAGCGCCTAGGGCTCGACTACGTCGACATGCTCATCCTGCACCAGCCGGTAGGCGACTACCTGGCCGCGTGGCGCACGATGGAGGAGGCCTACCGCGCGGGCAAGGTGCGCGCCCTCGGCCTCTCCAACTTCCCGCAAGACAAGATTGCCGAGGTCATCGAGGTCGCCGACATCAAGCCGCAGCTCGTGACCGTTGAGTGCCACCCCTACCACGCCCAGCGCGACCTGCGCGCCTACCTCGCGCCGTACGGCACGGTGATCGAGGCGTGGTACCCGCTCGGCCACGGCGACAAAGGTCTTCTGGAGGAGCCCGTCTTCGTCGCTCTCGCCGAGAAGTACGGCAAGACCCCGGCCCAGGTGATCCTGCGCTGGCACGTGCAGATGGGAACCTCCATCATCCCCGGCTCCAAGAATCCCGCCCACATCGCCGACAACGCGAACATCTTCGACTTCTCCCTCACCGAAGACGAGATGGCCGAGATTGCCAAGCTCGACGGGACCATGACCTACTACACCGCCACTGAGGAAGCACTCGCGGGCTACCTGGCCATACGCCCCGATTTCGACGCGCAGGAGTAGCGCTCAGACGATAACGGACCAACCAAGCCAACGGAGGAGATGCCCCATGACCGCAAACCCGACCGTGACCAGAAGAAACTTCCTACTCGGAGCCGCGCTGTGCGCAACGATGCTCTCCGGTTGCAACCAGGGTGACGGCGGCCAAGCCGCCGCCGAGGACCAGCCCGCCGCCGCGCCCGCTGCAGGCGGCAACGTCCTCGTGGCCTACTACTCGGCACAGGGCCACACCGCTGCCGTAGCTCAGACCATCGCCGACGAGCTCGGCGCCGATCTCTTTAAGGTGACGCCTACGGAGCCCTACTCCGACGATGACCTCGACTGGACCGACGACAGTAGCCGCGTGACCCGCGAGCACGAGGACGAGAGCCTGCGCGACGTCGAGCTTACGCAGGTCACGCCGGACGGCTGGGAGAACTACGACACCGTGCTCGTGGGGTATCCCATCTGGTGGGGCATCGCGGCCTGGCCCATCGACAACTTCATCTCAGGCAACGACTGGGACGGCAAGACGGTGCTCCCGTTCTGCACCTCTTCCTCCTCGAGTCTTGGCCGGAGCGGCGAGCTACTCGCCGAGGCCGCGGGCAGCGGGGAGTGGCAGGAGGGCCAGCGCTTCTCGTCCAGTGTGGACGAGTCCGGGGTTCGTGATTGGGTCGCCGGTCTCGGCCTGGCATAAGCAATTAGAGATGGCAGACCGCTGACAATCTGGGAGTTTCGAATGATCCTATACTTCACCGGGACGGGCAACTGCCTCTACGTGGCGCGCGAGCTGGCCGCGGAGGGCGAGAGGGTCCTGAGCATCCCGCAGGAGCTGCGCCGCGAGGGCGAGCTCGCCTACGCGGACGATACGGTTGGCATCGTGTACCCCATCTACGGGCACATGATGCCCGACATGGTGAAGACGTTCCTCGAGCGCGCGACGCTCGACACGCCCTACCTCTACTTCGTTTGCACCTACGGCAACCGGCACGCCAATGCCGTCGAGCTGTGCCTGGAGGACGCGCGGGCGGCGGGGCTCAACCCTGCCTACGCAACCACACTCCTCATGGTGGACAACTGGCTGCCCAACTTCGACATGGACGAGCAGCGCGCCCGCATTCCCGAGAAGAAGATCGGCGAGAACCTTGCGCGCATCCGCGCGGACGTCGCGGCGCGCCGCCAGTGGCTCGAGCCGGTGACCGACGAGGATCGCGCTGCCCACGAGCAGTTCATGAGCCGGGGCTTGCGCTTCGAGCCGGCGATGCTGGGCGGATTCCTGACCGTTGATTCCGAGAAGTGCGTGGGATGTGGGGCGTGCGCAAAGGTGTGCCCGACTGGTTGCATCGCACTCGAGGGCGGCAAGGCTGTCCGTAACGCGCAGGCGGGCTTTGGCTGCAACGCCTGCCTCGCCTGCATGCACGCCTGTCCCGCGCACGCCATCACCTGCGCGGCGGGCGACAAGAATCCCGCGGCACGCTTCCGCAACGAGCACGTGACCCTTGCCGAGCTGCAAGAGGCCAACAGCGGCCGCTGATGCGCTTCTCGCCAAGCCGAAAGCCTGCGGCTTCGGCTTGGTTCATTCAGAAAGAGGAACTATGCACGTGAGCCATCTTTCACGCAGGTCCTTTATCGAGGCTGCCGCGCTCGCTGCGGGCGGGCTGGTACTCGGGGAAGGCCTGGTCGGCTGCGCGGATGTCCGTGAGCTTGGCGGCTACGTCCTCACGGAGGGGTCGCAGACAGACCGCGGCTTCGTCGTTGACGACGCCCTGCAGACGCCATCGGGCAGGCCGCTGCACTTCTCGCTCCATGTGCCGGACTCCTATGACGGGCCCGCGCCCTATGCGCTCTACGTGGCCTGCCCCGGCTGGGAGGGGCTCTACTTCCAGGGCGTGGGGGCGAATCTTCAGGAGGACTACCCCTTCGTGGCGAACGACTACATCGCCGACATGATCGTGGCCTCGCCCCAGCTCGACGCCTGGGACGAGCAATCGGCGTCAGACGTGGTGGGGCTCACCGAATGGCTGCTCGGCGCCTACAGCATCGATGCGGACCACGTGTACCTGAGCGGATGCTCGGGCGGCGGCGAGACCATCTCCATCGTCTTGGGAACGCGCCCCGAGCTCTACCGCCGTGCGCTTCACACCATCTCGCGCTGGGACGGCGACATCGAGACGCTCACCACAGCCGAGGTTCCCGTGTATATGGCTATCGGCGAGAACGACGACTATTACGGCTCCGGACCCGCGCGCGAGGCGTACGAGGAGATTCGCGCCGCCTATCGAGCTCGCAGGCTTTCCGAGGAGCGCATCAGCGAGCTGGTCATGCTCGATGTCAAGCCCACGAGCTACTTCACCGAGCGGGGCTTTGCTGCGGACGCGGGCCAGCACGGAGCGGGCGGCTACCTCTTTGCCCGTGACGAGGACATCATGGGATGGCTGTTCTCATGACGCGGAGAATAAAGGGACTGACGAGAAGGGCGCTGCGCCGCACGGTCGACATAGTCCTTGCGACCCTGCTTGTGGTTCAGATGTTTTCGCGTTTCTGGGTGCCCTGCTCATGCAGGTAGTCGTCCGCAGCGCCCGTCCGATCATACACTTGGCGAACGAAAAGGGGCGGTGGGCCTCCGTCTTCACGGGCCCACCGCCGCCGAACTGGGTTACGCAAGTCGGGACTACGCGAGCTTCTTCGAGAGCGCCCTTGCCTCGTGCGCGTTGTCGACCATGCCGCCGTAGGTCATGCCGTAGAGCGCGGCGAAGCGCTTCATGGTGTACTCGCCCCAATCGAGCATCTCGCGCGTGGGCGCGCCACCTTGGAACACGAAATAGAGCGTCTTGCCGCTCATACTGCCCTCGCGCACCGGACCGTAGAAGCGGTCGAGCAGGTTGCGCAGCATGCCGGAGAGGTTGTGCCAGTAGACGGGCGACCCCACGACCAGGGTGTACGCCGCCTCGATGCGCGCGAGCACGTCCTCGAAGTCATCGTCGCCGTAGTTCTGGCCGTAGCCGTAGACCTTGTGCTCGGCAAGATTCAGCTGCTCGTACGGGCGATCGCCGATGAGCTCGCGCGCCAGGCGCGCCGTGTTGCCATCCTTGTTGGGGCTTCCGTTGATGAAGAGAATCATACGTCTCACTCCTTACGTATTGTCTGATACCGCCTTTACCATAGGCGTGAGAAGATCCGGCGAGAAGTTCCTGCTCGTAGGCAGCTTATAACCGTGGGGTGTGTACGTCTTGCCATCCTCATCGCTGCGCCTTCCAAAACGCGAGGGCATCGTCGATCCAGCCCTCTGCCACGGTGTCGACACCCAGGCCAAAGCCGTGGCTCAGGCCTTCGTAAACATGAAACTCCGTGGGCACGCCCGTTGCTGAGAGCGCTTCGAGACGCGCCTGCATGGTGCGCCAGCTCGCGATGCCGTCGCGATCACCCACGCAGGCGTAGGTCGCGGGGTCGGCACCCGTCAGTTCGCTCATGCCGGTGTACTGCATGATGGCCGCCGCGGGCTGGGGCGTTCCTACTGGCGCGCCAAAGGCGGCCGGGCCGTAGCCGCCGACCCATGCCGCCATGCGCGCACCGGCCGAGCCGCCCCACAGCGAATAGCCCGACGTGTCCACGCTGAGCTCGTCGGCGTGCTCGAAGATGAAGGAGACGGCGCGGGCCAAGTCCTCGCAGGCGAGCTGCGCGCCCGGCCGATAGATGACCGCGAACCCGTTGACGCCGGAACGGGCCAGGTGCAGACAGTGCGGGAAGGAGTCGTGCATGGCAGCGACGTAGGCGAATCCGCCGCCCGCGCTTACCACGGCAAACGGTGCAGACGCGCCGCCCGCTCCCTCGGCAGCGAAGCGGAAGAGCCCCGTGTTGGCAAGCGAGGGGTCGGCGGCCTTCTCGGCATCCGTGTAGATGTCGTAGAAGAACGTCCGTTCCGCTGCGCGCTCTGACAGCAGATAGCTGACGACGTCGACCGTGGTGCTCGTATGGATTTCCGAGTACCACGGCAGGCAAGCGGAAAGGTCATCGAGCGTCATATCCTCCGTCGGCGGATGGAGCGTTGTGGGGAAGAGCAGCCGTCCGTAGCCATCGAGCAAAGGGTTGTTGATGACGTCGTAGATGGGCGTGTCCGCCGTGACCGGGCCCGGAGCGGAGCCGCGCGCGAACCCGGCGGTCCCGTCCGACGAGCAGCCGGCAAGGCTGCCCGCAGCGGCCAACCACACGGCAGCCTCCAGAACCGAACGGCGCGGCATCATCGCCGCACTCGATAGACGAGGTGGAGGCCGTCGCCGGCAAGGCGCTCGACGCGCTCAAGCGAGAATACGTGCGAACCGCCGGCTGAGCGAGGCATCTCGTCGAAGACGGAAGCCGTTTCGGGCTCCCCCGAAACCGTCGGGGAGAGAACGAGGCTCAGCTCGTCAAGCACGCCCGCGGCAAGAAACGACATGTCCGTCTTTCCGCCGCCGCACACGAGCAGGCGCTCGATGCCAAAAAGCTCGCGCAGCTTGCGCAGGGCGAGCGGGAGGTCTAGCCCGCGCGAGCCGGCAAGCACGTATGAGACGCCGCGCTCTCGCATATAGTCGCGATACGCCGGCGATGCCGCCTCGGTGAGGATCTCGATGACGTGCGCGTCCGCACGGCCGGCGCGACGATAGGTCGCAGACTCCCATGCAATCTCCCCGGCGGGTCGACGGAGACGTAGAACGATCGTTCGTCATGAGGCGCCACGAAGTCCCCCTTGGGCGCGCTCCCGTGGGTATCGAGCGCAAGGGGGCGCGACCCGACGAAGCCCTTCGTAGTCACGGCCCCGTACGCCACGGCGTCCGCCCCGAACTCGACCTGCATGCGAGAGTACGCGGCGCGTGCGGGCGAGGCGGCGGGGTCGAGCATGTACGCGCCGTCGATACGCCCGTTGAGCCCGGCAAAGACATGACAGACGACATAGGGTCTAATGTTCATGGCTCCCTACCTTACCGTGTGCCCGCCGAAGACCATGAGGTCGAGTCCGTTGAGCAGCCCGTCGATCTTGGCAACCTCATCGTCGGTGAGCCCGACCTCGGCGGCACCGAGGTTCTCGAGCAGTCGTTCGGGCTTGCGACTACCCGGGATGGGAATGATATAGGGCTTCTTCTCGAGCATCCAGGAAAGGGAGACCTGGGCGGGCGTCGCCGCGTGCAGCTCAGCCAGCTCGCGAACGAACCGCATGAGGGGCTCGGCGCGCCTTTCGCCTTCCTCTGTGTACTGCGGCATGCCATCGCGGTAGTCTTGGGCGCCCTCGAATCTGGTGTTGTGGCTGTACGCGCCCGTCAGAAAGCCGTTCGCCATGGGAGAAAAGGCCACGAAGGCAACGTTCAGCTCCTCGAGCACGGGGAACAGGGATTCGTTCCAGCGTGCCATCATGGAGTAGCGGTTCTGGACGGCGGAGACGGGGCACACCGCATCGGCGCGACGCAGGTACTCCTCCGTCGCCTCGGAGATTCCCCAGGCGCGGATCTTACCTTCCTTGATGAGGTCTGCCATGGTGTCTGCAACGACCTCGGGCTCGACCTTTGGGTCGATTCGGTGCTGGTAGTAGAGGTCGATGTGGTCGGTGCGCAGCCGGCGCAGGCTCTTCTCCACCGAGATACGGATAACCTCGGGGCGCGAGTCCACGAGGATGGTCTTGTCCGGGGCGTGCGTGACGCCGAACTTGGTGGCAATGACAACCTCGTCGCGCACGGGCGCGAGCGCCTTGCCCACCACGTCCTCGTTGTGCGCCTCGGTCCCATCAGCGCACGTGCCAACGTAGCACTCCGCCGTGTCAAAGAAGGTATAGCCCATCTCGTGGGCCTGACGGACGACGCTCACAGCCTCGTCGTCGGGCATCGGGTCTCCGCTCGCGTGCGTGATTCCCATGCAGCCCATGCCGAGCGGGCTGACTTCGATGCCGCTCTTTCCCAAAACGCGCTTGTCCATTCCTGTTCTCCCTGTCTATGATATTCGTCATTTGTTTGCAAAGTCCACGTCCGCCCGTTCATCGAGCTCCGTTAGGCACATCCCCTGTCGGTGGCTTGTGCTCCCTCATCGCCAAGCGTACGACCGCAAAGCGCTCGACGGAATCCCCCTTTGGTGCGGTGCCCTGAACCCGCGGGTTATAACCCCGTGCGCACCCCAGCGTTATAGAACCCTCACCAACGGAAACTTCCGCCGGCGCGGCGCCCCTCGTATGGTGGATACGTCAAGTTGCGAGAAAGGAAGGCACCATGGACTACATCACCTTGAACAACGGCGTCAGGATGCCGCAGCTCGGCTTCGGCGTGTACCAGATCCCGGACGCCGCGGAATGCCAGCGCGCCGTGGAGGACGCGCTCTCGGTCGGCTACCGGCTGCTCGACACGGCCGCGAGCTACGGCAACGAAGAGGCGGTCGGGGCTGCCATTCGTGCGAGCGGCCTGCCGCGCGACGAGGTGTTCGTGACGACCAAGCTGTGGATGTCGGATGTGAGCTACGAGGGGGCCAAGCGCGGCTTCGACGCGTCGCTCAAGCGGCTGGGGCTCGACTACGTCGACCTCTACCTCATCCATCAGCCGTTCGGCGACGTCTTCGGCGCGTGGCGCGCCATGGAGGAGCTCTACGAGCAGGGCGTTATCCGCGCCATAGGCACAGCTAACTTCTACCCCGATCACCTCGCAAACCTCATCTCGTTCAACCGCATCGCCCCCGCCGTGAACCAAGTCGAGTGCAACGTGTTCTTCCAGCAGCGCGAGGCGCACGAGTACATGGTCGGCAAGGAGGTAGCCATGGAGGGCTGGGCGCCCTTTGCGGAGGGCAGAAACGACCTCTTCCGCAACGAGGTCCTCGCTCGCATCGGCGAGGCGCACGGCAAGACGGTTGCCCAGGTCGTGTTGCGCTGGCTGCTGCAGCGCGGTGTGGTCTGTATCCCTAAGAGCACGCACCGCGATCGCATGGAGCAAAACTTCGACGTCTTCGGCTTCGCGCTGGGCGACGACGAGATGGTCGCCATCGCCGCGCTCGACACCGGGCGCAGCGCGTTCTTCGACCACCACGACCCCGCCACCATCGAATGGATGTCCGGGCTCGTGCGCAACGTGTAGACGAGCGGTTAGACCGCACTGATAACTTACTAGGAGGAATTGCCATGAACTCATTCACGTACGACTACCCGGTCAGGAACTACTTCGGCGAGGGGGCCATGGACCAGGCGCTCGACGCCGAGATGGGTGCCATGGGCAAGACAGTGATGCTCGCCTACGGCGGAGGCTCGGTCAAACGAACCGGCGTCTACGGCCACGTGGTCGATAAGCTCACGAGCGCGGGCAAGCGCGTGGTGGACTTCGGCGGCATCATGCCCAATCCGACCTACGAGAAGTGCCAGGAAGGCGCCGCGCTCGCACGCAAGGAACAGGTCGACTTCATTCTCTCCGTCGGCGGCGGGTCGGTCTTCGACTGCTGCAAGGTGGTCTCCGCGCAGGCGATGCTTGACGAGGACATCGAGACGTTCGAGCACGTCGACGGCAAGATGCCGAGCTCGTTCATCCCCATGGGCTGCATCGTGACACTCTCCGGCACGGGCGCCGAGCAGAACAACGGCGCCGTCATCACCAACGAGGAGACACACGTGAAGGGCGCCTATCTGGGGGCGATGCCCATGTGGGCGGCGCTCGACCCGGCGCTCACGCTCACCGTACCGCACGCGCAGTTCATGAGCGGCGCGTTCGACACGCTCTCGCACTGCATGGAGAGCTATTTCGGAAGCCCGCGCGGGCGCAATGTCACCGACGACATCAACCTCGCCATCCAGCGTAACGTCATCCGCAACATGCGGATCATCGCGGACGACGACCAGAACCTCGATGCCAGAAGCGAGCTCGTATACGACTCCGCCATGGCCGAGAACGGCGTGCTCAAGATCGGCAAGTCAACGGACTTCCAGGCGCACATGATCCAGCACCAGTACGGCGCGTACACCCACACCAACCACGGAATGGGCCTCGCGGTCATCCACCCTGCGCTCTACCGCCACCTGGCCCCCGAGGCGCCCGCGCAGTTCGCCCGCTGGGCGAGCGAGGTGTGGGGCGTCGACGCCAAGGGCAAAGACAACCTTACGGCGGCGCTCGAGGGCATCGACCGCCTGCAGACGTTCATCGGCAAGATGGGGCTTCCCACGAGCTTCGCCGAGATGGGCTCCGACGCGTCCGACGAGACGCTGCACAAGGTTGCGGGCACCTGCGTGCTCACCGGCGGCTGCGCCAAGAAACTGGAGCGCAGCGAGGTGTTCCAGATTCTGACCGAGTGCCTCTAGATCGGCGGGGGTCCCGATCCGCCCGCGCCGAAGGAAACCGGAAGGCCCCTCGTTTTTCACGAGGGGCCTTCTGAGTTTTTGCCCGATTGTGAAACCATGTGGCTTGCAGGTGCGACGGTTGCGAAACGCCCCCATCGGTCGCCATCAGAACCGTACGAAACCGTATGAAATACAAGAACAAATGTTCTATTACTACTCCCACTCGATGACTAATCCAGTCCGAGTGTTGTCGATGCGTGTCGCGTCGTACCGCCCGAGGGCTGATTCGTGCGCAATTTGAGCGAATCAGGCCCTTAATTCGCGGTTTCGGGAATGACTCAATTGATTCGCAAAACCGCAGGTCGCTCCTTTAATCACTCCCTGGTTTCCGCCGGAGTTCGTAGCGGGTGGCGTGAAAAGGGGCGATTCAAAGGGTCGGAGAGATGCGTCTTGGCCAAGAAATAAGGTTAGCCTTATCTTACTTCATGGTTCGTGTGTTATAGTTAGATTGCTCTAACTGTTTGGGGGCGATAGCCATGCACGAACGCAAGGGCTTCTGGGACAAGAATGCCGGTCGGTACGACCGTTTCATGCGAAAGGACCGGGCGGCGTATGAGAAGATGTATGAGCTGATCAGGCCGGTGGTGAAAGCAAAAACCGTGCTGGAGGTTGCCACCGGCACGGGGCTTATCGCAAAGAGCATCGTGAATGCGGCGACGCACATCGAGGCTACGGACGCTTCTGCAAAGATGATCCTTGAAGCGAAACGGGGCAATCAATCCGCAAAGCTGCACTTTTCCGTACAAGATATGTTCCGCCTGCCCTATGCACAGAAGTCCTTCGAAGTGGTGATCGCGTCCAACGCGCTTCACATAGTGCCGCGTCCGGAAAAGGCCCTGCAAGAAATCAGGCGGGTGCTGAAGGACGACGGCGTGCTCATCGCGCCAACCTTCACCCACGCGGGGAACTCGGTTTCCGGCAAGGCAAAAGCCTTTTTCATGAGTATGGCGGGATTCCCCCTCCACAGCAGGTGGACAAGCGAGGAATACCTACGTTTCCTGCGTCAAAACGGCTGGGCAGTGCAGAAAAGCGCGGTGCTGAAGGCCTCGTTCCCGTTGACCTATGCGGAATGCACGAAATCGGAGGGGCCAGATGTCGTTCTTTGAAAACACCCGCAAGCCCGTGGGGCCTCGGCGGATAGCTTATGGTTGCCATGATGAATCTGGGCCACAGCCCTGTGGCGCGGTGGGAACTTCGATTTCTACGACTTGCGCCAAATGCCAAGGTGCTGGATTGCGGCTGCGGCGGCGGCAATTATGAAAGTTTTTATTCACTGAGGAAGGAACCTATGAAATGTAAAATTGAGAAAAACACCGTTCAGGAGACGCTGATCCTCCCGCTGTATTCCCGGAAGCTGTGTACGGAGCTGTACCCGAACCTTTATAGGGATGAAACAGCGGTTCGCCTGCTCGACCAAATCGACTACGACTTTTCAGAGGCAGAGAAAAACTCCCGCAGCCTGATGCAGCGCTTTGGTGCGCTGGAGGTGGCCACACGGCAGAGTGATCTTGCTTTCGAGGTGCGGGATTACCTGAAGGGCCACCCCAATGCGGCGGTGGTCAATCTGGGCTGCGGGCTGGACAACACCGGCAGAACCTGCGACAACGGTAGATGCAAGATCTACAATCTGGACTTCCCGGATGTGATTGCCTTGCGGCAGCAGCTGCTGCCCGCCGGGGATCGGGAACAAAATATCCCCTGCGACCTGAAAGACACCGCATGGTTTGGCAAAATCGATGCCTCCGGCGGGGCGGTGTTCTTTGCCTCCGGGGTGTTCTATTACTTTCTAACCCAGGAGGTCCGGGAACTGGTGCGGGGAATGGCGGACGCTTTTCCCGACGGTGTGCTGGTCTTTGATGCTGCCAATCGGACGGCAGTAAAGATGATCGCAAAAACATGGCTTAAGACTGCAAAAATCAAGGATGTGGGGGCATATTTTGCGGTTTCGGATGCCGCCAAGGAAATCGGCACGTGGGACAGCCGTCTGCAGGTCA
This sequence comes from Collinsella aerofaciens, assembly GCA_048503295.1. Classification (GTDB taxonomy): domain Bacteria; phylum Actinomycetota; class Coriobacteriia; order Coriobacteriales; family Coriobacteriaceae; genus Collinsella; species Collinsella aerofaciens_CI. The sequence goes on from DBFRVO010000021.1 coordinate 115,327, forward strand.
CAAGTCGCGGCTATATGCTGGGCTACAACGATTTGAGGGACCCTTCTGTCAGCGGCTTTTTCCGGTTTCTCGCAAGGGTCGGTGACAACGGGATGAAAATGCAAATCGTGAAAATTAGATTTTGAGAGGCAAAAACGAAGCGCGCTCACTTTGACGTTGAAGAAGACGGCTTTTACGGCACATATTGGGCGTGCAAGGGCACGGTCAATGCGTGCGTACCCAAATACCCGCGAGATTGATAATGGGGCGTTTAGCTGCATAATAGTTACTAGTTAGAAACCCTCGGGTTTGCGGGGCAGAATCGTGAAAGCGATTCTGCCCTATTTTTCCTCCGTCTGCTCCAAAACAAGTAGTTCGAAGATAGCCTGTAGGTATCCTCATGGGCGCCTTTTATTTTCAGGGAGTCAGTCTCTCGTTCTTCGATGGCAAACCGGCTGAGGCAAGCAAGCCCGCAAAGAACCCCAAGCGACGCGCTCGCAAGGCGGCGAAAACCCTCAAGCGGCTAGCGATGAGCACCAAGGCGCAGCAGGCGCTCGCGGCACAGAGAGAAGCGATGAAGCAGGAGTCAGCTCATGCAAGAAGCCGACGCCGCGTAGACGCTAATGGTGACGGCTACGCACGGGCACGGGCGCGCCACCGCACTTCACAGCTTGTTTCTCAAGTATTTGGGACGCACACTCGGCGTTCAAAAATGCTGAGCGACTCCGCATGGCTCGAGACTGAGCCGAGGTGCCCTACTTCTCGCCCTCCAGCAGCCCCACGATGCGGTCGATGTCGACGGCAAAGCGAGGCCTTCCCTCGCGCTCGTAGCGGTCGAGGTATGTCTGGCACTCGGAGACAATGCGCTTGGTGTTGCTGTCGATGATGCGCTGGAGCGTCTCGTAGTAGGCCGAGCCCTCGGTCCTAAAGCGGCGCTGGTAGGCCTTGGTTATGGGGAACATCTTGATGTAGTGGATGCCGTGGCGGCAGCCGGGGCGCGTCGTGGGGCGGGGTGGCAGTGCAAAGTATTGGTCTTTGGGCACGTTGGGGGCGATGTTGGAACGCAGAGGCACGGCGAAGTCCCTGCGCTTTCCGCGGAAACGCAGCCTCACCACCACGATGCAGGGGCGATTGTGCTTAAGCATGAGCTCACGGTCGCCATCGACGAGGTCGAAGAAGTCCTGGGAGATGGATACGATCTTCATCGGTTACGCCCCCCTTCATACGAAGCGGGGCCCGCATCGCTGCAGGCCCCTACAGGTGGGCGATATTCTACGCCTTGCGGCACCCCGTCGCCCACGGAGGTTAAACGTGCACGTAAGCCGTACTCTGAAAGCCGCGGCTTCCGGCAAGTAGTTTATACCACGAAAGGTCGCTTTCAATGCGCATAGCTCGCAAAATAACACTCGCCGGGCGTCACCCCTGATCTTCTCGACCGTCTCCTCCGGGCACTTATTGCGTGCCACGGGCACCTCCGTCCTTATTATCGCGATAAACACACCATGAGTGGCGTACGGGTCAAGAAGGGCTGGCGCCAAAAGAGCCCAACGGCCGTTACGGCTTCGTTAGAAACGCGCCCCACCATAGATGTTGAACCCGAAAGGTAAGGCGCGCGGGCACGGTGGCTCGGCCCGCGCGCCCGGAAGAGAAAGGATAAACCCA